>JAFTTI010000020.1 GCA_017466865.1 Oscillospiraceae bacterium
TCGTAAGGGCTTGCCCGTTGTCCAATATAATTCCTATGGGGTAGCCTAATACCCCATATCTCCTTCGTGATATGAGGAGTGTCCAATCAAGATTGGCAGCAAGCTGAGTTTAGATCTCGCATTTTACCACTCCACTCATTACGCATCGTATCTCTCTGAGTGAGATTTGAAGAAGCCTATCGTATTTTCGAAAATAAGTTTTATGAAGTTATCAAGGTTGCTACTTTGCCATATATGAGAAAGTAGTTCCATACATCTTTCTTTAATGTCAAACTATTGGAGTAGTATGTTATCTCGAAAGTTCCTTATATGCTGCTAACCCCTTAACAGTTAATAAATACTTCTGGCGTGGGTGACGCGGAGAATCAGGATAAAGCATACGAACATATCCTTCCCGCATAGCAGGAGAAAGAGAATATTCGATAAAATTTGGTCTATCCTTTAATCCTACGGCAGCCATCATCTCCTTTACCGATACCTGTTTCTCCGCAATAGCACTAATTAAACGCTTAACATTTTCGCTCTCTGGGATGACACTTGTTGGGGTGCTTGTTGGGGTGCTTGTTGGGGTAGTCCCATCAAGTAATTCTTTTGCCTTGATATGAAGATGCCTGTTCATTAGAACATTATCTTCGCCCATCAAAAGGTTGCGGAAAAAGCGTTCTAGATGAATAGTTTCCTTATATATCCCTTTCTGAAGATTCTGGTAATTGGCACGCACAAGAGCATTGCGGAAGTACCAAGAATTCTTCTCAAAAGTGGTATTATTCACATCGAACCCGAGTGAGCGTAAATACTTGATGATGAATACTGCTGTTGTTCTTGTATTACCTTCACAGAATGGATGAATCTGCCAGATATCTGAAGTAAATTGAGCAATATGCTTAACGATCTCTGTCATATCTATACCTGTATACTTGAAATCTCGCTCTCTCTGAATGTCGTGTGATAAAGCACCTTTGAGTTCAAAGGCAAATCCATATGAAACAGATGCTCCATCCAATACCCATTCTTTCTTAGATATTTCGTAGTCACGCAAGATGCCGGCATGTTTGAATATCCCTGTAAAAATTCTTTTGTGAATAGATGTCAATCCATGAAGGGAGAATGTGAACGATGGCTCATTAATAATTTTGGTAATGTTTGCAGCAGCCTTATCTGCCTCCTCTTTTTCATCATCTTCAGGAGTTCTTGCAGTCTTTGATAGGTAATAAGTATCGATGAGTTCCTTTACCTCTTCGATGGTAATGTCCCCCTCAATATGCTTTGCGGCAGTTTCGTTCAGGTACTCAGAAGTCTTGAGTCCATCCACAGCCTGCAAACCAATCGCAGTTTTCCACGCCTCGGCTCTCTCTTTACCGCCAGGCTCACCCATTTTTATGTATGTATCAAAATCAATCATATAGAATTTCCTTTATTCAAAGTTAGTCATTATCTACATTGTACATTACGGCTCCTCGCTATTTGTTTTTTCTTTCTCTATTGGGCTTGCCCATTGTCCAATCTTTAGCAGGTGGGGGAGCCTAATACCCCAAGTTGCTTTCGCAAGCATTGGGAGTGCCAATCCCAGGTCATTGCAAGCAGGGGCAAAGATTGGACAATTTCTTGCTGACCATTTGTCCGAAGGTATATAAATTTTTCTAATTGCTTCGGACAAATGGTGTCCATTCTGTTATAGGGGTATCTTATAACCATATTTCCGAACCCTACAAATATTTTTTGTACCCATCGGACAAATGCTAAAGGTTATTCAGCCGTGAAATAACATCTTTATCAGCAGGTAGCCACTCTACACTACCAAGTTCTTCTGGTCTTAACCAACGTGCTGATTTATGTTCTCGCAACTCTATCTCACCCGATGCAATACTGCATAAATAGCAATGCATCGTCAAGTGAAATGAGGAATAATCATACTCTGTTGTGCAAAGTAGATTTTCGATAGCTATATCAACTCCTAATTCTTCTTGAATCTCTCGTTTAAGGGCATCTTCAGGAGTTTCGCCTGGTTCAATCTTACCACCTGGAAACTCCCACATCCCTTCAAATTCGCCATATCCTCTTTGCGTGGCAAAGTATGCTCCGTCACGCTGTATAATTGCTGCAACAACTTCTATAACTCTCATTATATTTCTTTTATACCAATATCTTTTAAATAGTTATAAATACCATCGTACCATTCCGGTTTTCTAGTTTCATCTGGCGGTACTCCATTATCACCATTGGGAACAACTATCACCATGCCTTGACGGGCTCTAGTTAATAGCACTCTATATGCATTGATTTGGTATTGTTGGTTAATCGGTTTGTTTATATTTTGCCATTTAGTTCCTGAACGCAATTGGTGGTGCTGCCATGCTGTTTGTTCTTTATTAAGACGAAGGTCTGCATCCCATGCCACGCAAGCCCAATCAATTTCCAGTCCTTGAACTTTGAATTCAGTTAAGGTATCTTCGAGTGCATTTGATGAACGTATGTCTGTGTCATCTTCAAGAAACCAGTGTACGAAATCAGGCTGGTAACGAACATTAATACTGATAGCTTTCAATCGTTCAGCTTTGCTGCTAGCCAATAATCCAAAACGTTCACTGCCTCTAGCATGCTCGCGTAACCATTGTTTTGCTTTATCCAATGAGCGAGTGAGAACAATAGGATAGTTTTCAAGTTCTTTCAATGTCTCTGTTGCTTCTCCCTTTTGCAAAGCAAGGAGTTGATTTACGAAGATACTAACTTTCTCTGAACGGAAAGAACGCATAGACATCTTCAAGTGAAGATCTTCTCTTGGCTTTAATTGTTGTTTAATTAATGCAAGTTCTGTTTGGTTTACGTCTCCAGACTGAAGAAGATATTCGGACATGTAAACATCCCAATCTTTGTAACTTCTGCTTATAGACTCAATCCATTCTGTTAATCCAGCTTCACCTTTATTGATAGCTTGCCCGTTACCCACTAAACAAACAACGACACCCCAATCAAGTTGTCTATTCATGCATGAAATTAGATACTCAGGTTCGCTGTAAGGGAAATCTCGAATACCTTTCTTCTCCCTCATGAATCGTTTTAACTCGTCACCTGTCCATGCTCTTTGAGCTTCATCAAAGATTGCAACATGTTCAGTAGGTATGTATGCTTTATCAGTATGACTCTGAAAATAACCTTCAATAGGTCTAATTTCATTGCCAACCACCTCTGTGCCTTCAAGGTAAAGGTCGCGATAGTGGTGTATCATTTGGATGAAAGCTTTTACTTTACTCTTGGCCTCCTCTTTAGTGCAAGCTTTTCTGCCTTCTTCTTTAGCCTTAATTTTTTCTCGTCTTACATAATCTCGTGTTAAAGCCTCTTGCAACACTTCTACAAGTGGAAAGTTGCCCGACAGATAAACTGCTTTTTCACCCCGATTAAATTGATCAATAGCCGTATTTAATCCAATAAGTGTTTTTCCCGCCCCAGGAACACCAGTAATAAAACAAATAGCCTTTCGTTTATTCTCTCTACAAAAGTCAATTATTCTAGATAACTCAGTAGACGCTTTGTCGATATCACCACCATGTTTGGTTATATCTTCTACTGTGTTTTCCTCATAAAGAGCGATGGCAGCTTCGATTATTGTTGGAGTTGGTTCATATCCACTTTTAGCCCATTGTTCGTCTCTATCATCAGAGTGGTCAATAACCTCATGAGGTATTTGAGTTAACGAAATAGAAAATGCTTCACTTAGTCTATTTGCATTTATCCGTAGTGGTTCATAAACATTATCTTCAAAATGATTAAGAGCAAAGCTACAATTCCTATCTTTTTCAGATGGAGCAACCAAAATTGGAACAATAACACGATTCAAACTTCCTTCTTGAAAATTTTTCAGGTCAAGAGCATAGTCCCATACTTGCGTAATTGCATCATGAGTAAATTTGCTGCCAGCTGTTTTGAATTCAAGAATGAAGATAAGTTCATCTATGACAAGTATCACATCAGCACGTCTTCCCATACGAGGGATATTATACTCGAAATACACACTTCCTCTTTCTTTATAAGGAGTCAAAACGTCTTTTAAAGTTTCAATTTCTTCAACCCATGAGTTTGAAGTGTCATCATTTATATCATGCTGACTAGCAAGCGTGAGTTTGCCAATAATTTCCTCAGTATTCTTTGTTAAGAATCTTGAAATGGTATCTGAATAATAATATCTTAATGCTGGCATATAAATAGTTATTATGGCATTATATATCCTTTATCTTCTGCATTGTGAACAATTTTCAAAAGACGTTTGCATTGTGCAGCCGAAGGAAGAACCATTTTTGAGATAAACCTAGTGGCGATCGACTTGATAAAATCCAAGTCACCATAAGGCAGAATATTTTCTTTCGAAAGTTCATTATAAACCTTCATCCAATAATCGGCTCCCAAATTGAAAATCTCAACGCTAGCTTCAATATTTAAATTAAATTTGTGTGCTCGTTTTGCTGCAGCTTCTGTTGCTTTAGTCTCTTCTTTGGAAATAAGTGTTGAAGTAAAAGCACTAGATAGTTCAAATGGCACTTTTTTATAAGTATCCCAAACGGAATGCGTTCTGGAAATAGTTCTGACAAGACCACCACCAGCTTGTTCCGTTAAATAGCGTTGCGTTACTAAAGCCAAACGTATCAATTCCTTTGCTAAATCAGGATACATTGTCTGCTTATTCCAAATCGTCTTCCAGTCAAGGTCTGTATCTTTGGGTAAGAGTGACATTAATTTTGCAATTGTATATGGTACAATCTGAGCTTTATCGCCACCTTTCGGATACCAATCCGACTTATTGATCATCACATCAAGTTCATCGAACATAATAACCGAACAGATACCTTTCTTAAAGAATTCCTCGTTTATGCTATCTTTAGATTTATCGTATAGTTCTTCAACATAATCTGCAAAGCGATTGAAGTTGATAGCAGAACTCTGACATACTTGATGAGGATTCATCCTGATCGTATTTAAACATTTTGCCAGCTTCTCCTTCTTAATAACCTGATTCTTTGGGCTTTTCTCACAGAAGGTCTTGCGTTGTGCTTGTGTCAATTTCATTTGTTCCTGCTCCCACTTACCACGAGATCGTTCATAGAACCAACGAGTTTGGTATGGTTTCCCTGCAACTGGTGGAGCAAGAACTTTTTGTGATAATTTTTCCATCATCACATGGAACGGATGATTAGAAAAGAAATCTGCATCTGATACAGGATTCTGGCAGTTGGCACATTTTGAAATGGTTTTTGTTATGTCATTGTATCTTTCAATATCTTCTTCAGACATGTCATTATCTACATTCAGTACAGTTAACTTCATCGGAACAAACAGATTACCCATTCCTTTTTTATCTTCCTTGCGGATAATCGCATTAGCCAAAGAAGCTGTGGTCTGTCCTCCATTTATAATTTGCAAATCCTTGAAATGAGTTATTTTTGTTTTATCTGTCGAAAAACCTATAGAACGTGCTACAATAGCGATACCATTATTGTAGGTAAAAAAGTTTTCGGGATTATTGATGATTGTACTTCTAATTCCCTTATTTACTTTTCCGCGAACACTAAGGAATGCACGCACATTGCCTTGTAACAATTTGCTTCCATATTTTAGATATAAATCAGCAAGAAATTTTCCAGGAACAATTCCAAGATATGCATCATAATCACTATTGTCACCCAAATCTGCTTTCAGATATTGAATTCCTTCACAATCAAAATCCTTTGTGTCAAATTCTACAATCTCACTTGCATCAGAGGTGAATGTTTGAAACATTCGCTCTAGCGTCCAGATATTTAGCTCAACAGGTCGCTCAAGAAAATCTTCTTGTGCAACATTTTTAACTTGCTTACTAAGGACTGAATTAGAAAGTATATAAAACTTAAATCTAAGAATTTCAGTGTCTAACATTCCCTTACCAACTTTTTTACGGAATTCCTTTGCTAAAATTATAGCAGGATCAGAGTCGTCGCAATAATCACTCATTTTTCCGTTGATAGCTTCATCTAGGAAATTTCGCATTCGAGTATACAAATCCGTAATACGAGTGTTAGTCAGTGTGTTTGCCGTGTCGCGTTCATTTGTAAAATCGCTAGCAATTAGTATAAGCGCACTGTCTGCTTCATCGTATGCATATGCATCAAATGCCATTATACGACCACGTCTACCACGTATCTCAATAGACATTGGCATTGGGTCGTTTAATTCTCCTATTGTTTCAAGTTCTTCTAAAGTCTTTAGAATAAACTGAGTCTCAGGTTCAGTACCTTCATGATCTGCATCAAACCTAAGTTGATCAATAAATTGAGCTCTGTATTCTTCGATTTCCATATTACAAAGGATTTAGAGTTTATATTCTTCTAATTCTGAAAGGAAGATCTCGTATTGGATTTTATTGATTGCGTTAGGAGTGTTTTTTCGGCAAAGACGAGGGAAATCATCTCCGATATTATACATAGAGAATCCAACATTTGTAAACACGTAGTTGTCATACTCAGGGGAGAAATCATAGTCATATAAACTTAATTTTGACATAAATATTTCTCTATTTTGAGCTGTTCCCATCTTAGTCATCAGATTTTGAACCAATGCGTTCAATTTAATTCCGCTGAACGTAGGACTCATTTTTTCTAAGCAATAAACAGCGAGAAATCCCTCGTCATCGCCATCTAATTGTTCTAGTGATGAGATCTTAACAGAATCCTTACCGGCACTTATAGCTTTAATTTCGTACCAAACATTCTTAGTGGAATAATCCTTATGAGTTTTTTCAGGTCCCATCCAGCTATCTAATGACATTTCAACACCATAGTGTGGAATCATATAATCCTGCAGAAAGAGGAGCTCACCAATCAAGCCCATAACCTCATTATCATTCATTCCTCCTTTATTCGGGCGGAACAATTTCTTCCACGAGAAGTATCTTGAGCAAAGAGTTTTGTAGGCATCTTCGTCATTCTTGATAGATTCTGTGGAATCGAGTAAGTCCTGGCAGAATGTACTAAAATACTCTAGCAATTCATTATTACATAGTGAGAAACGAAGGATGTAGTTCTCGCCGCTTTTGCCTTGTTGCACAGTGATTACATCTGATTGGGCAATTCTAACAGGAAGATACGAGCCTCTAAAATCAAAGGCATAGTTACCCTTTTCATCCTTTCCTACAAAAAGGCTGAGGTCACGATTTTCACCAACACGGATAAATGCTCCGCTTTGAAAACCTTGTGAGAAAGTTGCTGACAGTTTATTCTTCATCGTCTACAATTTCATCTGGCTCATCTAGCATGTTGAGCTGATAATATGTTTTGTTAACTTTATATTTCTTTGTTTTACCAGTATCTTTTAGTCCTGGGAATCCAATAGCGAACGCAATCATCTTATTTCCATTAAGATTCTCTATGTATTCAATGGCTTTCTTGTTTGCTTCTTTATTTTCAGGCTCAATAGGTTCTATGAGCATTATTATTAATACAGGTTTTCTGTATGGAAGATATTCAAAATAAGCCTTAAGTGGAATGTTGCGACCTTCTACATTTGAACCTTCTTTCTCCCAGACTTCTCTGCATCGCTTTTCAGCCAGTTCAATCTCTTTTTGAGTTAAACAAAATTTACCTTCTCGCAAGCCCAAGATCCTACGACGACTCGAAATTTGAATGACATGGTCGTGTTCTTCAACTTGACGTTTCGGACAACGAATCATTTCTAGTCCTGGTATGTCATAGAAACTTTGCCCATCACCACCTTCAAATACAATATCCCATTTGTCTACACCTTCTGTTTCTTCGTCGTTAATGAAATCTATTAGGTTTTGCCTATTAAATTTCATATTGACCAATGAGCATTTTATACTGGATAAAAAATCAATAACTTTTTCTTTTGGTACATCGGCGAAATATCTAGACTTGTCAATGTCCGAATGAACATCTTTGTCTTTGTATTTGTCGATGTTTGCAAAGTCGAATTTATATCCTTCTTCAAATAAGCGCTCAGCTAAAGATTTTACCTGTTCCCAATTATCCTTATTATGTTCTGCTTTTACGCTAAGATAAGGTGTATCGCAAATATTGCCATAATAAGATTCCATCATTAGAAGTTCGTATGCTGTTCGCATCTTATTGTTTGCTGTAATTTGCAACTCATCGCAATAGTCACGGACCTTGATTCCGAAGTCTTTAGGAGTAAGATGTTGCTCAAACATTTTCTTTATATCAGCCTTTAGTTCGGCTGCTGCTGTTGCAATCTCTCTATACCAAGTAACACTTGCTTGGCTTGTCCATATTTGGAATAAATCATCATAATGTGGTCTATATCCAAACCAGCGACCCATCTGCATCAAAACATCAAAAGTTGCAGTATTGCGATAGAAATAGCTGACAAGTAAGCCTTCTAATGTCAGACCTCGCGAAAGGGCAAGTCCCCCGATAGCTATTACTCTCAATGAGGGGTTCGATTTATAATCCAGCTTACTAGCACTATTACCATTGACAACAATAATATTCATCTTTGGAATATCTCTTTCAATGTCGTATACAGCACCTAATAGATTTTTTTTCTTTACTATATCTGCGAAATTAATATCAGTTACGTTGTTAAAGTGCTTGTCCCAAAGTTGTTTTAGCTCTTGAAATAGTGATAAATGAACATTCTTGGAGCCATCTTCGTCAAAATTGTATTTTATTGTTCGGATAAAGTTGTCCTGAATTTCATATACATATTCCTTTATCACACTTTGCACCTTAACGAAGCGAGACATATTGATTAACATACTTCTTGGCTTGGCTACGTGTCCTCTTAAATCTCGGACTACATTTGCAAGGTAATAGCAATAAATGGATTCTTTCAGTGAATCTGGTAAGATACCATTCCATTCTTTTCTATGACGATAGTAGAATGTCCCCGCATTAAGTTTATCAATATTCTCTTTATTATCCTCTCTGTACTCATCAGACGTATAGTCAGGTTCTTCAATATCTGTAATATATCTCAGGTTACGATAGTACTCCTTGTCTTTATAGAAAATCTTATCTGCTCCTATGTATGAAGAAGGTGTCGGTAATGTATAAATGAAATGTTCTGGGAACAAATCTGCATTTTTCATACTGTCCACAGAGTCTGGATCTATAAAGACGTTTGCGAATGGAGTTGCAGTAAAACCAATATAGTTTGCAGTCTGGAAAAGATTGCAAATCTTACGAATAATTGCATTTGTCTTTGTCGGATCAGTATTGTCCTTCTTTGTGTTTATTGATGCATTATCTGCTTCATCGTCGATAAGAAGCATCGGATGGTTTATGCTGTTTGTGCGAATATTCATGTTTTGGTTTTTCAACCAATCATGCAATTTTGTTAGCACAGAAACATTCTTCTTAACAACAAATAACACAAGAGAGTTATGTTCTGATAGTGTTGTTGAAATCAAATTACTACCTTTGACAAAGTCCTTGACGCATGTCGTAAACGAACTTGCTCTGCGTTGTTTATTATCTTTGCCGACACCAACTCTTCCTTCACAAATTTGTTTGTCAATTTTGCGAATAGTATAACCGACAATTCCTTCATCAATACGTTCTTGCGTTTGTTGACGAAGACTTTCTGTTATGCCGGCCAAAAGGATGACAACTTTATATCCAGCATCAGCAGCTTTGCAAATTAAGCCAGAGTAAGTTGCTGTTTTTCCTGACTGTACATCACCAATTATCAAACCTCTCTTTAAACGTTTGCCATCAAATTCTTCTTTAGGATTATAAAGACAGTTCATAATGTCAGGCAATGTTTTCTCATGCAAAAGGTTGATACTTTTGTCGTCTATAGAGCCGAGTTCTTTTAAGTATCGGTAATATCTTTCCCAGAAATAATTATCTTCAATAGCCTCATTGAAGTACCATTTTCTCAATTCATAGTCATCGTATATAATGTCACCCAATATGTGTGTAATTTTTTCTCTGTACTCTATTTCTTCCAGTAACTTATCTTTGTCTTCTTCATCACACTCTATACCAGAGAAAGCTATAGTGCGTTCAATTGCCGGCTTAATGTTGTCCAATGTTGGAACAAAGCCAGAATTTTTCTTCATAAGTTCCAAATGAGCGGAAATCATGAGCAACATGTTATTATATTCTTCACTATTCAATTTCATCCTTAT
Organism: Oscillospiraceae bacterium; assembly: GCA_017466865.1. Taxonomy (GTDB): domain Bacteria; phylum Bacillota; class Clostridia; order Oscillospirales; family Ruminococcaceae; genus RGIG4131. The sequence goes on from JAFTTI010000020.1 coordinate 10,136, forward strand.
AGTTCTCTAAGAGTTTCTTTTCTATGACTTCATATTTGCAGAAAGGCTCTGTCTTCATCAGGTCAGACACGATCTCTGATATTGTTCTTTTTCCAAATGATTTAGCGATATTTACCATGTAAACTCCAAGTTGATAAACCTCATCTATACGATTATCTGGTTCTTCATGGCTTATAGCATCGTTAGATTTATCAATGTAAATTTGTTGGGTTGGAACATTTTGTTCTATTTCTTTTAGAAGTATTTCAAGAAGAGTGTAATCCTCTTCCGACATTCGTTCTCGAACCATTTGAAAGACTTTATTCTCACGATTAATTTGGTAATAGAAAGTTTTGCCACGACCTTCCATTCTATCCCATATATAATCAATATCGTCAACATTTTCCTTTCGACCACGGTGAGTTTGCTTTTTAACAGAAATATCCATTGCATCTACTACAGTTTGTCTTAACTGACGTTGGATTTGCTTAGGAATAGATGCAGTTTGTTTCTTAATGTCAATACTCCAGATGTCGTCAAGGGAATTTGGAATATCAACTCTGACTCGTGCATTTTTAGTAAGCTCACCACGAGGCTTCATTCCAAACCAGGTTCCCCATATTATTAGTCGCTTGTTTCGGTATACATAGAAACCCTGCTTGATTCTTAATGTCTCTATTCCACCGATCATTTTTCGGTGTTCTTCGTTTAAATCTGTTGCGAACGGCAGAATATATGGTTTAACCCAAATTTGACGCTCTTTACCTTTGCTATCTCTGATGGCAATTGAACGTTCTTTCTTTGTTGTTGTCTTAGGATGTGATTCAAGAAAAGGATCCATAGGTTTTATCTTTCCTTTATTCACATACATCTTAATATTCTCTTTTCCTTTTGCAGATAAAAAATTATGAAAAATAAGAGCTAAGTTGTTAGCAACAATATCTTTTAAATCTACGAGAGCATCATAAACAAGGCCACCGCTTGATTTCTCCAAAACATCAAAGTCTTGCCATAATACTAATGTGCCATGTGATAATTCAAGAAGAGAATCTATATATGGGAGTGATTTTATTTCTGTTTGTGAAAGTTCCTTTACAATCCACTCTTTTCTCTTTTGTATGCAATTAAAATCCCATGAGTAGCTACTAAGTTTATCTGCGTACAAACTTATAACTGTTAGAATTCTGCACTGAGATAGAGAGGCTGATTTCATACCCAATCCAAATCTACCTAAATCGTTTGCTCGCCTCTCAAGTTCAGAGTCAGTACTTCCATATCGCATCGCCTCAAAAAGAACATCAGCTGGCATTCCTTCTCCATCATCTAAAATTCCTACTACAAGTTCGTCTGTTGGCTCTGATGGAAAAAATAGTTTGACAACGTTGCAATTTGCACTAATGCTGTTATCAATGACATCAGCAATAGCGGCTTCAAAGGAGTAACCCATTGAACGCATAGAACCCATAAGGGTATCTGCTTGTGGAATACTTTGCTTATATGTGCTCATGCCTTAAGTTTCGTAAGTTAGAATTTGTTGCATAACAGCTTTGGACAATAGAGGAGGAACGGCATTTCCAATTTGTTGTTGAATATGCGACAAACATCCTTCAAAAATAAAATTATCTGGAAAACTCTGTAGTCGGGCTGCTTCTCGAACTGAAATGCCTCGGTGTTCAAAAGGATGTATTAGCATACTTTTGCGATAATTCGAAATAACAACCGATGGAGCATCTGCGATTAATCGTTTATAGATGCCGCTATGACATCTTCCTTTGTCTGCATAATTTTGCATCAAATGCTCAGGGATAGCTCTCCAATTTTCTCCCTGTTTAATATGCTTGTATCTTTCTATTACTAAATCATTATTTCTTGAAACATAATTCTGTGTTGCAAAAACAGATTCCCCTCTCATGAGTTTTATATACTCACTCGTTTCAGAAATAGGCCTGGTATAAGGAGCATTTTCTAGCATTTCACCGTTTGTTAACGATGGTAAATCGGATATTGCATCATTAACAGATACTTTAATCTCCGCTTCTTTAGGAAAGTCAAAATCTATATTTAAGCGATTTCCAACCATAAAAAAACGATGTCGATTCTGAGGAACACCATAATCTGATGCACATAATACTTTTGATTTTACTTTGTATCCAAGTTCCCTAAAGCAATCTTCAATAAGATGCTGAGTATCACCTTGATTGATACTTGTAATACCTTTGACATTTTCCAGAACAAACCAAATAGGTTTTAATTCCTTAACGAATCTGACAAACTCTTTAAATAAGAAATTTTTAGGATTTTCCATGTTTCTTGAAATGGTATTGGACATTGAAAATCCTTGACATGGAGGGCCTCCCATAATTATAAAAATAGGACTATCTCCATCTTTTAAGTCAATTGGATTAATCTTCCTTATATCTTCGCAAATTACTTTTGCATCAGAATGATTTTTCTTGTATGTTTTAGCTGCGTCAGAATCTATTTCAATGGCATATCGTACAGATATACCAGCCATCTCTGCTCCAAGACTAAGCCCTCCAGCACCAGAAAAAATATCGATTCCTATTTTTTTCTTTAGATTTTTCATAATTGATGCTTTTACTTGTTAGACGATAGCAGATCTTTGGTATCAACATTCAATATTTTAGCTATCTCAAATAGCACTTCGAGGCTCGGTTGACGTCGATTACAAACGTAGGAGTTAACCATACAGAAACTCTTACCTAGTTTTTCTGCAAGCCAAGTTTGTTTGATGCCGCGCTCTTCGAGCACCTCTTTTATGCGGTTCATGGGTTTATCCATTTCGTTATTATTTACTATCATACTACAAAGTTATAAAATATTATGCGATATTAAGGGAAGGTAAGATAATATTTTTATGTCGTTATTGAATAAAATCAAACTAAGGGACAAGAAAAACATCACCTTCTATAGGATTCATTCTCGAAAACTACCTTTTCTACCATTTCATTGAGGCGATCGACGATGCGTTTGCCATATTTCTCTTCGAGTTGCGCCGGGGTGAGATTGGTAGTGAAGATTGTGTAAAGTTGCTCCTCATAACGCGTGGTAATGAGATCTATCAAAGGAGTATATACATTCCCAAACTCCATTACTTCGCGTGGCTCTGTTCCCAGGTCATCAACAATCATAAGCTGGTAACGCATTACGTTCCTCCAATCGCTGTAGTTTCCTTTGCTCCGCATTGCTAAATCTTTGGCATTGCAGAGAGGGAATACATAGTACAAATTGTTAATGGGATTCTTTAGGTTTAATCCTGAGACAAGCAACTGCAAAGCTTTTGCCCAGGTAGTTTTGCC
>JAFTTI010000051.1 GCA_017466865.1 Oscillospiraceae bacterium
ATGCAGGGTTGATTATTTCGATTTTTATATGTTCCATAATGTATGCGAATCGAATATCGAAGAGTATCTCGACCGGCAGTATGGCATCTATGACTATCTTATGAAACAAAAGGAAAACGGAAGAATACGCCATCTCGGTTTCTCTACTCACGGAACTTTAGACACAATGAAGCGCTTTATCGACGCTTACGGCAAGGATATGGAATTCTGTCAGATTCAGCTCAACTGGATAGACTGGAAGATGCAGAATGCGAAAGCAAAGGTCGAAATGTTAAAGGAACAGGGTATTCCCGTATGGGTTATGGAACCTGTAAGGGGAGGTAAACTTGCGACACTTGAAGAAGAGTATGCAAACGAACTTAAAACACTTCGCCCCGATGCGACACCTGCCGAATGGTCATTCAGATTTTTACAGTCAATCCCCGAAGTTGTTGTTACCCTTTCGGGAATGTCTGATATGAAACAACTTATTGAAAACATAGCAACATACGGCGAAGAAAAGCCACTTTCAGAAAAAGAAACCGAAAAACTTTTCTCTGTTGCAGACGCGATGACATCGAAAACAACTCTCCCCTGCACAGCCTGCCGTTACTGCACAACACATTGCCCTATGGAACTTGATATACCAAATCTCATAGACCTTTATAACGAACATGTTTATTCGGGCGGTGGATTTTTAGCACCTATGGCGATAGGCTCGCTCCCCGATGACAAAAAGCCGTCGGCTTGTCTTTCCTGCCGTGCCTGTGAGGCTGTCTGTCCACAGAATATAAAGATAAGCGAAATGATGAGCGATTTTGTAGAAAAACTTAAATGATGATAAAACTTTAATACGCAACAGAACTTCTCTATAATATTGGATATACCTTTATTCTTTGTAAGGATGAAAAGGCTTTTGTTTCAGAAGATAGGGAAGGTAAATTCTGTTGCGTAAAATTTTAAATAAAAATATGCAAAACTTGCGTAAAATATTTTAAATAATTACGCAAAATTTGCGTAATTTTGTTGCATATTTCTTTTTTTGTGGTATAATAGTTATTGAGGTGATGAAAAATGACTCTCAAGGAACTTCGTAAAAGTAAAAAAATAACACAGGTAGAATGTGCAAAATTTCTCGGAATACCACTGCGTACCTATCAGAACTATGAAACAGATGAAACCAAAGCGGGTTCTATGAAATATGATTTTATGATGCAGAAATTGGAACAGTATGGTTTTATTGATGAAACTCATGGTGTGCTCACTACAAGCCAGATCAGAAATATATGTAAAGATATTTTCAAAAATACCGATGTTGAATATTGTTATCTTTTCGGGTCATACGCCAAGGGCAAAGCCACAGAATCAAGCGATGTTGATCTTCTCATATCGACAACTGTTTCGGGTATGAAATTTTATGACCTTGTTGAAATTTTACGAGAAGGTCTGAATAAAAAAGTAGATCTTTTAAAAACAGAACAGTTGAATGGCAATCCCGATCTGATAAATGAAATACTGAAAGACGGTGTAAAGATTTATGGATAACAAAAAAGATAACAGATATTATATCAATAAAATCATAACCGATCTTGTTTTCATTACTTATCATACCGAAAATCTGACTATAGAAGAACTTGAAGAAAACGAGATACTTGTTGATTCTATGATGTTCAGACTTATCCAGATATCTGAAAATTCTGACAGACTGACAGAGGATTTCAAGGAAAATCACAGAGTTATCCCATGGAGAGCAGTAAAGGGATTGCGAAACAGAATAGTTCACGAATACGGAAATGTTGATATGTCTGTTGTTTATGATACTGTAAAAAATGATATTCCTGAATTACTGAAAGAATTCAGGAATATTACGGAGTGATTATTATGAAATACTATGTAACTGCTGATATTCACGGATATTTCAGCGAACTGGAAGAGGAACTCGTTTCTCTTGGATTTTTTGAGGATAAAGAACCTCACAAACTGATTATATGTGGCGACTTGTTCGACAGAGGTCAGGAAGCGCTGAAACTTCAGGACTTTATCCTTGATCTTATTTCTGAAGACAAGGTTATACTCATAAGAGGAAATCATGAGGATTTGGCAATAAAACTTCTGAACGGCTGGCATCGCGGAAGTTATCGTGACTTTTCTCATCATGTGAATATGACTATCAATACAGTGTGCCAACTCACAGGGTTTACTGTTGACGATATGGATTATAATTCAGAAGAAGTCGGCAGAGCATTTCTGAACACGCCATACATACAGAAAATCATTCCTGAAATGATTGACTATTATGAAACAGAACATTATATTTTCACACACGGCTGGATTCCCTGCACAGCCATAGAAATCGGAAATTATAGTAAGGAGTATGTTTTTATTCCCGATTGGCGTAATGCCGATGAAAAGATGTGGAATTCTGCAAGATGGATTAACGGAATGGAAGCAGCGCACGGTGGAATAACCGAATCGGGAAAAACTATTGTCTGCGGGCATTGGCATTGTTCATTCGGACATTCCCGATATGAACACAAGGGTGGCGAATTTGAAGATAACCCCGATTTCACCCCGTATTACGCAGATGGTATCATAGCGCTCGACGCCGCTACTCCTGCTTCTCATAAGGTAAACTGCATCGTCATTGAAGATTGATAAAACTACCTGAAATTCAGGTGGTTTTTCTTTTTACTGTCCGTACTTTTACACACATAGTGTGTTATAATTAAAATAATAAACAAGTATAAGGTGGGGTTTTTATGAAAATAAAGAATTTATCAATACTTATCGGCGCGGTGGCACTTGTCGGAACTGCCGTTCCCATATCGTTACATATGAGAAAGAAATACAAGGAAAAAATAAGCGATAAGTGTATGGAAGAATTCCGTAACGAGCACGCAAAAGAAAATTTAAGTTATGTCAGCGATTTCTGGCATCTTAAAGTGCCGAGATTCTTTGACAGAAAAAGACTCCATGCCTTAAAGAATATACTTTCTTCGATGCGTTATGATTACTGGGATTGCCTTGTCATAGACTTTGCAATTCCCATACATATGTGCGATATTGGTAATATCACATATGTTCAGGTGTCAAGAAGAAAAAAAGCCTATCACACAGAACTTCATATAGATACATTTGATGGAAAGTATAAACAGTATGTTATGTTTACTCCCGATTTGTCTGAACTTATGGAAGTTCTTGAAGGTCTGCTTGTAGAGAGAAGACTTCCTGCTCTGGAAAACTGGAATGACTGTACTTTTATCCTTTTCGGAAATCAGACAAAAAACAAGAAGAAAAAAGACGAAGACAGAGAGGCTATGTGGGTTGAATACAAAGGAGAATCCGATGCCTCACTTAAAAACGGAACACCATATGAGGTTTTGGCTATTGAAAACGGAACATATCGTATATTGGACGATACGGGCGAGGACTTTTTATTTTCGCCCGAAGAATTCGAAGTTATTGATATTTTTGCTTATAATAAACCACATCCCTGCCCTGTTTGCAGACAATACGAATTTGAATATTCAGGCTGTTTTGATATCTGCGAAGTCTGCGGATGGGAAGATGATAATTTGCAGTCAAAATATCCCGATTACGAAGGCGGAGCGAATAAAATGAGTCTCAATCAGGCGAGGGAGGCTTATAAAAAAGGAATCTGGGTAGAATAAAAGGAGCGTTTTTATGATTTATATCAGCGAGTTCAGTTTTCCGTCGGCTGATGATGAATGGGGATTCTTTATGCAAAAATCGGCAAGTTGTTATACAAACTACTATCCGTTTCAGCTTCTCCCCGAGAGGAATATAGACCACATCGATTTTATGCCCGTAACAATTCTTCACGGCGGAAACGGAAGCGGAAAAACAACAATTTTAAATATCATTGCCGAATATCTTATAAAGGAATCGGAAAAACATCTTCGCAAAAAAAGGTCCTGCGGGAGTTTCGGAAGAAGCGCACCTTTCAATAAATCCTGCTTTTTCAGAGATTATCTCGAATACTGCGATGCTACTATCGAAAACCGTATAGAGAATGACAGTCAGATTATAACAAGCGACGATGTTTTTGATTATATCCTCAATATAAGGGATAAAAACGAGGGGATAGACAGAAGGCGTGATGACACCATAGAGGAATATAACGAATACAGACACAGAAGATACAAGTTTGATTCTCTCGATGATTATGAGAACCTTAAAAAGATGAACGACGCGAAGTCGAAATCCACTTCTCAATATGTAAAAAGCAGAACTACGATACATAATATCCGTGAACATTCAAACGGAGAAAGTGCGCTGAATTATTTTATCGAGCGACTTACAGACAACGGGCTTTATATTTTGGATGAACCCGAGAACAGCCTTTCGCCCGAAAATCAGATAAAACTTGCTGAATATATAAATGACTCTGCCCGATTTTTCGGATGTCAGTTTATCATTTCAACTCACTCTCCGTTTATGCTTTCCATTCCACATTCGAGGATATACGACCTTGACGACGGTCAGTTCAGGGTCAGAAAATGGACCGAACTCAATAATGTCAGACAGTATTATAATTTTTTCAGACAACACAAAGATGAATTTGAAAGGTAG
>JAFTTI010000025.1 GCA_017466865.1 Oscillospiraceae bacterium
GACAACTCAGCAAAGAGGAAATTCATGAGATATATGACAATGGAGTAGATATGTTCTTTAATTTCGAGTTGTACGTATGAAACAGAACAAACTACTACATGTAATGCCCGAATGCTTCGTTGATACTAACCTTATAGAATATCTGTTGAACGCAGGAGTCAATCACCAGCATTGTTGTTCTAAGGTTGTAGGTCAATTAAAGTCAACTTTTGCTGATAAATTTGCTATCGGAATCATTGACAAGGATAAAGTTCAACTTGGTTATATCCAAGAATGTGATGTCATAGCTCAAACTGAGCACTTGACATTGATGAAGCATCGTAAACGCCATCAATATCTAATTACAATAGCCCCTGCCGTAGATAAGTTTGTTTTAGACTGTGCGGAAGAGCAAATGGTTGATGTTAAAGCTTTTGGTCTACCAAGTGAATTAATGAAATTCACGAAAGAATCCAAAAGTGTATCTTCTAACTCAGACCCTCGTTTTAAGTCTTTGTTTGCTGCGATTAGGAATAACAGCGAAATTCATTCTCTTAAAATGGCATTAAAGTATTTATGCGAGAATCAATACTCTTCTGATAGTGCATATCTAAAAGAACTATTTGTCACTCATTAAGAGTTCGATAGCATTAAGATTTAGCAAGGCAAGAATCATAATGCACAAGGCATTACGATACTTGCCTTACTTGTTAATTGGAATAGCGGAAGCCATAAAAAACGCTGGCACCACGATTCACATCGGAGTGCCAGCCTAGTTAACCAAATATATAAACAATGAAAAAAAGAATGTTTATTACATAAATTTATTCCAATCAACCGCAATACGCTCTGATTGCATACCATTCAGCCTACGACCTGCACCATCAAGATTATCCTTTAGCAATCTATCCACTTGCTTTTCCGTACTGATAGAAGTAGTGTAAAAATGATAGATGTCGGAATCTTGAAGTTTATATAAGGTCTCTGCGGCATCCATAATCTTTTCCTTATCTGTAGTCCTATTCAATAAGACATCTGCTACATTACCCAACTCTTCAAAAGTACAGGCTCCCGAAAATTCCGGATCAGGAATAGACTCGGAAGACATCAATGCCTTCATATCCTCTTGCGACAATCTTTTCTGTGGTACAAAATTATCCTCAACATCTTCCGGATTGACATCTTCATCAACAGGTAGCTCAATCTGCTTGAGGTCTATCGAACGTGTCGGAGTCTTACGAGCAACTTCAGGGTCTTCATAATAGATAATATTGGACTTGCCCATAACCTCATTCGGATCATCAAAAACCATAGGTTTGATTTTAGGCTTGGGCTTTTCTTCTACGGGTGACTTCAATGTTTCATCTTGTGAAGTGTCTTCAAATCTCTTGGCAAGTTCCTCTACTATTGCTTGAGCTTCCAAATCAGAATAAGATGAAGGTTGAAATGCTTGCTCTTCAGACTGTACCTTCTGCAACATAGGTCTTTGCATTCTGGCTTTTCGCCTGTCCTTCCTCGCTTTCTCTTCCATCCGTTTCTTTCGATACTTCCACAATCTGATACGGGCAATACGAGCCCAATTGTGTAACATATTCCAGAAGTCATACATTCGCTGACTGAAAATCATATTCCATACTTTGTATAATATATAGGTTGCTGATACTGCCTTAACTGATAAATAAAAAATGGTTGTTGTCATAGTTGTTAAATTTTAGGTGGTGAAAATCGTTCTTTATAAAGTTGAGTTATCTCCTCAATGTTAAGTTCTATATGCTCTGCTATAATGTTACTGAGATAGCTTGCAATGCTGGTCTCTGGAGCAATCACGGGCAAAAAGTTCTTGATTTGCTCGTATAGCTGACGGTTCAGATACACTTGAACACGCCCCGACATAGGTGTATTCATCAAATACTTCTGTCTATAGTTGTTCTCTTCCTTTTTTTTGCGAGGCTTGGGCTTTTCTTGCACCACCTCTTCAACAGGTTCTTCCTCGGTGGTTATGGCTTCATTCAGAATCTCCTGTACAGAAGTTTCATTCTTAGAAACATTATCAGGTTCCCGCCCTGCCATATACCC
>JAFTTI010000026.1 GCA_017466865.1 Oscillospiraceae bacterium
ACAAGGTTAAAACGAAATAATAAGTCATAACAAGTTGAAACGAGTTGTTTGCGAAAAACCCTTTATTTACAGGACTTTTAGAGGATTTTATTAATTGCCAACGATAAGTGATAATGCTTCACAAAATATTAGTTGACAAATTGGAATTTATCGAACAGTTTTGTGCCGCGCCAAAGCCTCCCTCTGATGAGGGAGGTGGATTCGCCGTAAGGCGAAGACGGAGGGAGAGACGACTACCCCTCAGGCAAAAATCAGAGATTTTTGCCAGCTCCCCTGACAAGGGGAGCCTTTGGGTACTCCCGAGCCAGCGCATCAGTTTGACAAATTGGAATTTGTCGAACACAAAATTCTGTAGTGTTATAGACTGTTTATAACACACCGTAAAATGCTCTAAAACCATTGAAAATAAAGGAGTTTTCGCAAACAACTCATTTCATCCCAACACTACGTGTTATACCGTTTTGTCCTCGCCCGGACAGATTATAAGGGCAAAATCAAGGGCAAAAATCATCAAAATCTTATGTTTTAGATTTGGGAAACGAACTGTTGCAATGTGAATTTACAAATGAATTGAGGAATCATCGTGAAGAGATCCAAATTATTTGCAATCACATTGCAGTCGAAATCCGGTCTTATTTTCTTTTTTATCCTGGCAGCATACAATCTGCTGTTGGGCGTGTATCTGAAAGACTTTTTTGTTCTTTCGCCGATGTTGATGACATTGTATTTGCTATCAGCATTACCGACCTTATTTTTCGTCCTGAAAATACGGTCAACACCTATGCGGGTGGTCGTGCTGATTGTCCTATTTTTGGTCATGGTAATGAGTATTGTTAGCGCTCTTTCCTGCCGCAGACTTCTGCCGATGTTGATGTTTGTGGTAACAGCTATCGAAATGATGTACTTTGGTATTGTCGATAATAGTTCCGGCAAAGACAAACTGCTGACGAAAATTTATGTATTGGCAGTTTCGGTATGTATTATCGTGGCTCTTATCCTCTCATATAATTTCGTCTACAAACCGGAGGCTCCTTATCTTTCCAATGGCAGAGATACCCTGTGGGATACCCAAACAGAAGAACTTGCTGACGAAATTTGCGCCGGTTGTGAAACCGACGAGGAAAAGGTGCGAGTGTTCTATGATTGGATCATAACCAATTTCGAGTATGACTACGACTGTTATCCGCTTTTCCAATATTTTGATGTTCGCAAGACACTGCGAACCAAACAAGGTATTTGTTTTGATTTCGCGCACTTGTTCGCCGCATTTTGTCGTAGTCAAAATATCCCTTGTTACGCTGTTGACGGAATATCCCGTAAGAATAACGTAGATCGGCACACTTGGAACCGCGTGTACTATGACGGAACTTGGTGGAATGTGGATATAACGACCGACAATTCAAGAACCGCCAATGGCAAAGAACTTTACGGTTTCCACAAGCTTGAAGGGGCTTTCGTTCCCGACGAAGACTTTTTCATAACGAAAATCTATTGAAACTAAACCTCTGCATTTTTTGGATGCAGAGGTTTAGTTTTTCTTTTATTTCTTTTCTCC
>JAFTTI010000003.1 GCA_017466865.1 Oscillospiraceae bacterium
TGGCTCCCCCAACTGGACTCGAACCAGTGACCCGCTGGTGTAGTTAGAGAAGTTGTGTATATATAAATTTATATTTTATCTTAACGTCTTGTCTGGTCTTTCCGTCGACCACATATTTATCGCTTATTTCTATTCTGTCAATAAGCGAATTAAGAAGTTCTGCTGAAAGAGTTACTTTTTTAACACTTCTTATAATATCGAGAAAATACTCAATATTTTTCTGTGATTCTTTCGCTCTTTCGTATTTTTCTTTTGCTTTCGCAAGTTCTTTATAAAGTTCTATTTTTTTAGCATTCTGCTTTGTAAGTATCATCGTAAATGTTTCTTCGGGAAGTTTCCCTGTTACTCTGTCTTCATAAAGCTTTGTTATAATAGTATCTGTCTTTTCTATTTCAGATTCTGCTTTCTTTACAAATTCAAGTGCTTTGTCTATAGTTTCCGATGAGTTTTCTTCTATCCGTGATTTCAGAAGTTCGGCATACTTGTTTTCGTCTTTTGTAAAGAGCTTTATCTGTTTCTGTATGTCTTTAAGGACAATATCGCATAAATCAGAATACTTTATATAATGTATAGAACAACGATTTTTGCCCTTTTTCTTATAGGTATTGCAACAATAGAAATCATCCTGCGTTTTACTGGGTGATAAAGACAATGCATATCCGCAGGTATCACAATAGACAAGTCCTGCAAAGATACTCTGTTCACCGCATTGTCTTGTTCTTTTTCTTGATTTCAGATTATTATGTGCTTTTTCCCATTCTTCCCTTGATATTATTGCAGGATGGGTATTCTCTGTTACTATCCATTTGTCTTTACTCTGTTTTATGATTTTCTTGCTTTTGAAAGAAACCTTATGCCTTCTGCCGTATGTAAGGTTTCCTATATAAACTTCATCTTCAAGAATTTTCTTTACACTTGTAAGATTCCAGTCGCAAGAAGGATTTTCTTTCTTCTCTGCGTATTCTTTCGGTGTTGGAATCCTTATTTCTGAAAGAACCCTTGCTATCTTATTGAACCCGTAATTATTTTCCGATGCAAGTTTAAAGATAAGTTTAACATTATCAGAAACATTTTCGTCAATTTCAAGAATATGCTTGTCTGTTTCGGATTTCTTGTATCCGTAGGGAGCTTTTGAACCTACAAACTGTCCGTTTTTCGCTCTTGTGGTAAGTGCCATTTTAGTCTTCTTTGAACAATCCAGAGGATACATTTCATTAAAAACATTCCTTACAGCAAAATAGAAACTATCATATTCAGCTATTCCGCTGTCTATGTTATCTCCAAGTGCTATAAACCTTATTCCACATTCAAAAAACCTTTTATCTACCCAATTAGATACTTCAGCCGAGTCGCGCCCCATTCTTGAAAGGTCTTTAACGATAACTGTATTGACCTTTTTTTCTTCGATATCCCGTATCATCTTCTGAAAATGAGGTCTGTCGAAGTTTGTTCCTGTAAAACCATCATCGCAATAATAATCATAAATCATTATGCCATTTGATTTACAATAGTCTGCAATAATCTTTTTCTGCGTTTCTATTGATACTGATTCGAGTCCGCCGTCATCGCGGGAGAGCCTACAATACGCAGCGGCTATATATACCTGCCCTGTCATGATTTTTTATCCTCCTTTTCTTCAGAGCAGATTTGAGGTACATTACATCCACATTGTAGCGCATCTTTTTCATTTACGCAAGTGTTACAGAGAAAATTTATGAATATGACAGTGAAATCCTTTTCTCCGTATTCGTGAGTAACATTATATTCTTTTTGAACCATATTGTTATTGACTCCTTTCTATACGGGTTCAAAGAAGTAATAACATCGTTTTTTCAAATTTTTCGGGTATTTTCAAAACTTGTATAAAACTATACAACTTTTATATTTTCGGGGGAAAATATCTCAAAGTAAATCTTTTTTTATTTTAAATATATTATTAAGTTTGGCTGTTTTTCTTTTTTGAATAGTTCTTGACAATATGTATATAATAATGATATAATATGTATAGAATAATTCTATAAAATCTATTTAAAGGAGTTGATTTTTATGATGATAAGACCATCTACCTGTTTAAGAAACGATTATAATGATATTGCGGATTTCTGTAAAACTGAAAATCAACCTGTTTTTCTTACAAAAAACGGCGAGGGCGACCTTGTTGTTATGAGTATGGAAGCATATACCTATCGTGAGGAAATGCTTGATTTGCGTGAAAAGTTGCTTGAAGCCGAAGCACAGCGTTTAAGCGGTGCGAAAACATTTTCTCTTGACGAAGTAAATAATCGTATGGAGGAAATCATCAATGGAAGTATCTGATAAATACACTCTTGAATTTCTCCCTCTTGCTCTTAATGATATTACAGAAATAGTTTCATCGTTTGTTATGCTCGGAAGCAAACAGGGGGCAATTCGTATAAAGGATAAGATAAACAAAGCCGCTGAACAGATACTTCATTTCCCCTATTCAGGCGTTACTGTTCCTGACCCTAAAATGTCAAAACAGGGTTTTCGTATGATTGTAGTTGAAAAGTATCTTATGTTTTACAGAATTTTCGAAGATGAAAAGAAAATCATCTTCTATCGTGTTTTAAACGGAAAGCGTGACTATCCTATACTTATGAATAAACTGTATGAAGATAACTGATAATTAAAATGCGGAAACTTTTTCGGGTTTTCGCATTCTTTGTCGAAAAACGATGTTATAGTTATATTGGGGTAGTGTTTCTCTTTTTATAGCAGAAAGGAAACAAGTATCATAAGATGCCCCTTTTCTACAGAAAGACAACCTATGTTTTCTTTCTTGCTTCAGGCAGAAAAAATCACCTGCAAAATCTCGTTTGCAGGTGATTTGAAAAGAGTCAGGGTGAACTTTTCAGGTCTTAAAAACTCAAATGTATAAATTTATACAAAAACAGGCACTTTTTGAGCGAAAAAACGCCAAAAATCAAATTTGTTGAAAAAAATTTTTAATTGTTGAAAAAAATTTTTAAAAAAAATCAATTTGTTGAAAAAAATTTTAAAAAAAATTAAATTGTTGAAAAAAATCTTTTTCTTTCGGGTGTATAAAACCATACATAAAAGACGGAAGTGCGCATTTTACACACTTCCGCCTGTCTTATTTCTTCGCAAGATAAATATTCGTTACTTCAAGCCTTTCGTGTCCGAGCGAAACCGAAACAGCCTTTTTCGCATAGTTTTCAGTATGCCCTTTTCCGATTTCTCTTTCATACTTATTCTGTGCGTATCTGTAGCGCAACCCGTGGAATGTCAGGTTTTCTGCTTTAGGCTTTTCGTTCTGAGGGACATTCTTTCCTCTGCCTTTATCCGAAAATTCTTCTCTTCTGCTTTCTATCCATTTTTCCAACTCTCTTTTGGTAGCTTTGACATTCCATTCTGAAAGAATATACTTTCCACCATTCCTATCAGCATACTCTTTCAGTTCTTCTATGAGTTTTCTTTGTTCAGGGGTTTCTATCGCTACATTCCTTACTTTTCCGCCCTTGCCCTTTATTTCAAGAGAGTTTTCCTTTATCTGCTCTTTTTTAAGACTTGCCGTTTCGTCAATTCGCAGTCCGAACTCTGATGACACCTTTATAGAAAGAGCAATCCTTTCTTTGCCTTCTGCTTTAGCAATATCAACGGCTTTTCTGATTTCGGTATCATTCCACGCTTTATTGATAGTACCCCTTTCTCTTTTTGAAAGGTTGAGTCTGTCATTATCGGGAAGATTATTCTTCCCGCCGACTTCTTTATGAAAGTATCTTATCGCAGAAAGCCTTGTTCTTATGGTGCTTTCAGATTTTCCTTCAGATTTAAGTTTTTCGACATAAGAAAAGATATGTTTCGCTTTTACATTTTCAAACTTCTGAAGAGAATATTCATCTGCTACAAATTTAGCGAAATCCGTTACATTATTATAATATGTAGACACAGTATTATAGCCTTTTTCGTTTCCGTTGTTTTTCGTTACACTATTCAGTTGATTGATAAGACCGTTGTAAATATCAGTCTTTGTCATATAAAAACACTCCTCTCGATCCACCGAATTTAAGTTTTCTTTCGGAAAACTTATTTCGATTATTATGTACCCAGTTCCTTATTCTTTCTTTTACCTTATCGGTATCGCATCTCATACTGTCTGTGAGCGCTACCGCAATATCCTCTATACCTTTATTATTATATGAAGACATTTTAAGAGCTTTTTCTATAAAAGAGTTGCCTTGTATCTCGGAGAGCCTTATTGCATTTTCGACTTCTTCTTTAGTCCAGAGGATATCTTCTATAGTTTTTACTTCTTTTTTTAACTTAAACTCTTTCTTATCGGGCAGGACATTCTCTCCGCCTGAAAATTCATAGAAAAAGTATATGCCGTTGAGGTCTGTCAGTATGGTTGTATCGGGGACATTATTCGCTCTTTCGGAGTCAACAAAAGCTCTGATATGTTTTCCGTTTACATTTTTAAACTTCTCTAAACCAAATCTTTTTTCAATAAACTCGCAGAATTTAAGAGTGGAAATCCTGTATCTTTTTCGGGTAGATACGCTCCCTCTGTTACAGTTTCGGTAGATTTTTTCTACTTGTTGGATAAGTGTCAGCATAGATAAAACTCCTTTCAAGACATAGCGCAGGTATCTTGCGAAAGTTCCGATTTTTCGCAAGATTTCACTGATTTTCACATTTGCATTCCCGTTATTTTCCGATTTTACGCTTTTGGGTGAGTGTAAGCGGTTCCGTTTCTATTCCTTAAACGTAATAGAAACGGAACTTGGGAACGGTTGGTTCGCGTGGCCGCGAGACCACCAAATCGGAAATAAACGGGAGCGGTTTGTTCAGGGTTAGTAAGTTAGCCGAGCAGCTCATCATTCCCTAATGATGAGTGGGGATATCGGAGTGTTGCCACATACTACGCCTGTGCGTAGTCGACCTAATGTCGCTGCAACGATTGACGGTCTTCCGTCAGGGGAAAAGAACGGCTTTTTCTAAAAAGTGTGGAGTTAGCGAATGTAAATACAATCCAACTAAAAAGCCGTAAAACTTGAATGGATTGCATTATTAAATGTAGTGCCGATAGCACTTTTTCATTGAAAGGTGAGTCTACAGAAGACCCAAGCCTGTCTTCCCTTACGGGTTTTCTTGATTAACTAATGCCTTTTTATCCGAATATTGCCTTTGTAAAGTTGCACTATAAATATATAAAAAAATAAAAAATAATTTTAATTTAATTTTTTTAAAAAAACAAAAAATTCCCTGCCGAAGTTAAATTCAGCAGGGATTTTCTTCTATAGATATGTATTTTTAAGGTTCCGTTAACATTTTCATTGCAATATTGCCGAAAACGAAACGAAAAGTTCGTTTAATATGCCAGTCGGGATTTTTGAAAAATAATGTTATATATATTGAATAAGATGTTTTTTGATAACTGTAGATAATTTAAGGTTAGTTTCTATAGGGATGGAAAAGTTCTATAGATGAGAGTTATTTATCAGAATCTTTATTCTTAAATATCTTATCTGGGAAAACGGATGCGGTTATTAAATCGGATGGATCTATTTCAAGAGCGTCTGCAATATTGAAAAAGACATCAAGCGAAAATGACATAACCATTCCCGGTGCTTCAATGGCGCTTATATGAGAACGGCTTACTCCCGATTTTTCGGCAAGTTGTTCCTGAAACATACCACGCATTTTTCTTAATGCTGCGATAGCAATACCTAATTGAATAAATCTGTCTCTGTTTTTGAAACTGATTTCTTTACTCATATCAAAGCACCAACCTTTCTATTTTATTATACTTTTTGCAAGATTTATTTTCTGTATTCATTAAAAAGCATTTGACTAATATTTAAAGCAAAAGTATAATAATAAAGGAAATTCGTTTGAATTTCAAACAAATGTCGCAAAAGGTGATAATATGCTTGATATTTATACAGTTTCGTTTTTCGGTCATAGAGAGATAAGCAACGGCTATGCTCTTGAAGAAAAGATAGAAAAACTGGTTAAAAGTCTTTTAAATGAGAAAGAATATGTAGACTTTCTTGTCGGCAGACACGGGGAGTTTGACATTCTTGTTTCAAGCGTAATAAAAAGAGTGAGGAAAAATTATCGTTCTGATAATTCATCACTCACTCTGTATCTTCCTTATGAATCAGCCGAATACCGAAACGGAAAAGAATATTTCACCGAATACTTTGACAGCATCGAGATATTTGACGGGTTTCATTTCAAGTCGGCAATATATGAATGTAATAAGATTATGGTAGACAAAAGCGACCTTTCTGTCTTCTTTATAGAAAGAGAAACGGGCGGGGCGTATAAAGTCTACAGTTATGCTATGAAGAATAATAGGAATGTGGTTGTTTTATAAACAAAATCTCCCGTAATTTCTCACGGGAGATTTTTTGTTATATTTACAGAAGAACTATCTCTTCTACCTTAATGCTTTCGCCTGCTGAAAGGTCTGTGTGGTCTGTATCGTCAATAACGATAACATATTCAGAAGCGTGAGTGAATGTAAGGTCTGCCTTGCCGTTTTCGTCAATTTCATCGGAACAGATAATATCCATTTCCTTGCCGTTGTAGTAATAA
>JAFTTI010000052.1 GCA_017466865.1 Oscillospiraceae bacterium
CATCTATGGTGAATCTTTAGAGTTTGATGAACTTATGCAGAAAATGAGAGAGTTGCAAGAAAGAGTGAGGATTATGTAAAGAGTCCAACCACCGAACAAACCCGTACCAAATTACTGAAAATGTAAAAATCAAACTTGTAGGCAAACTTTGATAAAATACTTATCTCCGTCTTGGAGATGTAATTTACATTGTTCCGACAGGTTGTTTGAAGGATTAACAGATTTAAATATAGCAAAAGAATGAAGAAAATTGGATCTACATGGAATTTATGGGATTTGCATATACATACAAATGCCTCAGATGGCAAAGGGACATGTCAAGAAATTTTAGAAGTTGTTAAATCAAAAGGTATTTCCTGTATAGCTGTAACTGACCATCATACGATTGATAATATTGAAGAAATGAAAACATTGGCTAAGCCAATGAATATAACCGTCATTTCTGGTATAGAATTTCGCACAGAATATGGACAAGCTTCTGTTCATATGATAGGACTATTTCCTGATGAGCATAATGGGATAAAATTATCTCCCGAATTCTTGAAAGAAAATGTATTGAATCAGCTAGGGATATCCAGAACATCAATAATTCAAAAAGCAAAGGATTCTGGTTCTCAAAGTAGTGATGAAACCACTTTATTTAAGGAAGGTATGTTTCTTGTTCAAGTTGAATTCAAGAAAGCCGCTGATATAATACACAAATATGGAGGGATAGTAACAGTTCATGCAGGTTCTAAAGAGAATGGAATTGATAGAGAAATGAGACATGAGGGAAGTGGTGTCCGTAATACATCTATTGAATGCTCACTTGGTCCGGTAAAAGAAGAACTATTTAATGAAGGATATATAGACATCTGTGAAATTAAAAAGCCTAATGAAGCAAAATTCTATTTAGAAAAGTTTGGCAAACCTTCAATCACTGCATCAGATGCACATGAACTTAATGAAATAGGAATAAAGCCTTGTTGGATAAAAGCAGATTTAGCATTTGAAGGATTAAAGCAAATCATATCTGAACCAGAGCGTATTAGTTACGAGGAGCCATTACTACTTCAAAGGATAAAAAGAAATCCTGATAAATTCATTGATAGTTTGGAGATAACCAGAGTTGCAGGTGCTTCAATGCCAGAAACATGGTTTAATAATATTCGTATAGATATTAATCCTGGATTGGTTGCTATAATAGGAAATAAAGGTAGCGGGAAAAGTGCTTTAACAGATATTTTAGCATTATGTGCAAACACAAAAAATGAAGCTTTTTCATTTTTGACACCCAATAAATTTAGGATGAATAAGCCATATAATAGATCAAAACAAATTGAGGCAATAATAGGCTGGGCCGATAAATCACATTCGCAAAAGAAAACGCTAGATGAATCTCCTGATATTAATCAACCTGAACGAGTAAAATATATTCCTCAAAATTTTTTAGAAAATTTATGTACGACTGAGGATGATGGCCAATTTGAGAAGGAATTAAAGAAAATAATTTTTCAATATTTAAATCCAGCAGAAAGATATGGTAAAAATGACTTAGACAGTCTTATTAAATATCTTACAACAGAGAATGAACGTTCTTGTCAAAACATTAAAGATAAAATTAGAGAAATCAACACTTCTATTGTCGATTTAGAGTTACAATTAGAACCTAATTATAAGACTAAACTAGAAAATGAACTTAAGTATAAACAAGAACAACTTAGTAATGCACAAAGTGCAAAGCCAATAGAAATTAAGAAACCAGATTTATCAGGGAACCCTAAAGCTCAAGAAGCTAAAACAAAGTTAGAAAAGATACAAAATGAGTTAAACGAATTAAATGAAAAATTAGAACAACTACAGATAGAACAAACTCAATTGGTAAAGCGGTTACAAGATTTAATTTCAGTAAAAGAGAACTTATCTCGTTTATTCGAATATATTGAGAATGTGAAAGTTGACATTAATCCAATATTGACATCAAATGACATCAATATTGATGAAATACTTAACTTTAAATACAACCATCAGATTATAGAAATTAAGATAAAACAAATTGAAAGTAGGATAAAAATAATCAATAAAGAATTTGAAGAAGAAAATGAACAAGGACTCATAAATACCATAAAAACTAAGCAAAAAACACTTGTTGACGTTTCCCAAGAACTTAGTGAACCAGAAATAAAATACCAAAAGTATCTTGTTCAAAAATTAGAATGGGAAAAAAGCATTGAAGATATTACGGGAACAGAAGAAAAAGAAGGTAGTATTAAAAATCTTCAATGCAAGCTTGATTATATCGAACGTCATCTTGCTAATGATATTGAAAGCTTAAAAGTTATTCGTAAACAGGAAATCAACAAGTTAGTAAACAAAAAATCGGAAGTCCTTAGAATATATAATAATTTGTTTGCTCCTATTGTAAAATTTGTGGAAGAATATAAGGATGCCTTAAAAGATTATCCGATAGAGTTTGATGCAACATTTGCCATAAGAGGATTTGAAGATTATTTTTTCGATTTTGTCAATCAACAAATTGCAGGTTCATTCTATGGCAAAGAACAAGGATTAATGCGCGTAAAAGATAATATAGAAAATATTAATCTGTTGGATTTGGATTCTATAATAGAATTTCCATCGAGCATTAATGAAGCATTACAGTATGATAAACGAGATGGGGCTAATAATGCACTTCGCAATATAGAAGCTCAGCTAAAGAAAGGTCACACCAAACAAGACTTATACGATTACATTTATAGCATGGATTATATAGTACCATTTTTCCAATTAAAGATGAATGGTAAGCCTTTATCCTCGCTGTCTCCAGGAGAAAGGGGCGCTTTATTATTGCTATTATATCTATTTATTGATATGGATGACAAACCATTAATAATAGATCAACCTGAAGAAAACCTTGATAATGAGAGCGTCTACAAGTATATCGTACATTTTATCAAAGAAGCAAAAAGACGTCGTCAGATAATTATGGTTACTCATAACCCCAATTTAGCTGTAGTTTGTGATGCGGACCAAATTATACAAATGAAAATTGACAAACAAAATGGCAATACAGTATCATATGAATCTGGAGCAATCGAAAATCCTACAATCAACAAAATTATTGTTGATATTCTAGAAGGCACTTATCCTGCTTTTCATAATAGAGATAGTAAGTATTTTGATAAAATAGTTTAATAAAATCGGTGTTCACCTTCACAAGTGAACGCCGATTTTGTTATAACCCAATTGCATTTATTCTATCTATAAAGCCTTGATAGATAGCCACTTTGCGGTGCTTCATATTGGCTTTGAATATGGAGTTGAATAGTTTATGTTTATGAAAATATACGATACAACATTTCATATTTCTCAGAAGCGAAATCTATATACATATCATATTCCTTGATACCTTTGTTCAGGGCAATCTCATGAAGTTTCCTCTTATCATCTAACGACATATTTGTTCCATAATAAATTGCAGTAGGTTTCAATGTTACACATGTGTTGTTCTCTAATATGATATTTCCCCTTATTGTACTATCTATCAATCTCCACTCCTTCTCATATTCCCATTGACAAGACTTATACAGCACACATTTAATGTGAGATAGTATATCTGGATTGGATGTATTAAATCCCATAAACTTAAGAAACTCCCACATTACATATAGTGTTCCATCATATCTTTTATTGTCGTAAATCACAGGGAATATACCAACGTTGGGAATGCTGTTTAACAAGGTGTCCCTTAAATTGTACTCTAATGCAAACCCCTTATGATAATTTGCATAATGGCTCCACATCGTTACCGATTCTATTGTTTCGGAAAAACAAGAAATTGTTGAGGTTCGTTTATTAACATAATTAACAAGTAGCGGAAATAAAAGATCTACTATATTATTAATTTCTTTTCTCCGGCTTAGAATAAGGGTTTCAATATCTTCTTCTTTTGCTAAGGATAAAATGTATTCTCTCGTCTGCGCAATGTATTCCTTACTAAAATTTTGTTTTACTATATCGGGAAAATCTATTCCTTGCAAAAGAGCTGCCCTAAACCCATTAAAAACATCTTTTGACAATAAAGACTCAAACATTTGTTTAATAGCATCCTTATCGAATCTTAATAAGGTATCATAAGGGTCATTAAACAAATCTGCTGTTACTGCATATACTTTGTCATTTACAAAAGCCTCAACACTTGCATCAGAACAACTTCTATAGCGAAATAATCTATTAGGCATCATCTGGAGTATGGCATGAGATATTGGCAACATCTCTTGTTGTAATATTTTATCATCACAACCTTCGGATATTTTTATAGAGTTTAATATTTCTGCAAATTCTTTTCTATCCATATACTAATTGTTACTATACAAAGGTAATGATTATTCCGTAATATTTTAACCATCAAGGATTAAAATACTACCTTTGCTAGTAAATTACTATATTTTATGATTATTACAATAGTATCATTACTGGATCAGGTGTTAAATATCAATTTACCAACATACACAGACTATAAGTTTTTCTCTAACTTATTTGAATCTAATGATAATGGGGAAATTATGACTGTCCAAATAGCGAGTAAAGAGTTTAAGTCTCGTCTGAGTGTATTTGATGAATTAAGCAAAACAAATAAGGAGTGCTTAACTATGAAATCTGTATTTGATGGAATACCACAGGATAGTAGATTTCTTGTTGTTCCTAATAAAATTGATGATACAATTGTACTTTATCACTTAAGGCAAGAAGTGGACAAATTAAATGGTATAACTGGTATCCACTCCAATTTGGATAAGACAAAATATGAGATAGCATCATTATATTATACGCAAAACTTTAGTGGAAATACAAAACGAAGACATTATATAGGAGAGCCAAACAAGTCTAATCGTGTTTGTAGATTCTGTGGAAAACAAATACCAATAGTGTCATTTAAGAATACTTCTCATGCGATCAGCGAATCATTGGGAAATAAAAGTATAATTTGTCGGGAAGAATGTGATATTTGTAATGAACGATTCAGTAGAACAATTGAACCAGACATAGCAAATATGCTTTCATTCCTCTTAACTATTCATTCCATTCATGGTAAAAATGGAGTTAGAACAACTGTAGGCGAAAATTTTAAAATATCTCTCGATGAATCAACAAAAGGTGATTCAAGTGTTGGTACAATAAAGATTCAATTAAATCAAGATCTACCTACAGATATTGAGGACTTCTTTAAAGAGCAGTTACAACTTAACACAAGTCCCTTAAAATATATCCCACAAAATGTGTATAAATGTCTGTGCAAATACGTTGTCAGTGTTGTCAATAAACAATACTTGCCAGATTTCAAAGGGACTATTGATTGGATAAATTCTACGACTAAA
Source organism: Oscillospiraceae bacterium (assembly GCA_017466865.1). GTDB lineage: Bacteria > Bacillota > Clostridia > Oscillospirales > Ruminococcaceae > RGIG4131. The sequence continues at coordinate 5,358 of JAFTTI010000052.1, forward strand.
TACAGCCAGTTGCCATTTGTAGCGATAGGAAATGCTCAAGTAAAAATAAATACACCACATTTAATAGTATCAATACGTAAAACAACTAACTATAGATATCCGTATTGTTTCGCTTTATTTGCTATTGCAAACATTGCATTTGCATTTATAGTTCCATATACTTCAAAAGATAAATTTAGATTTACCACATCAAATAAG
>JAFTTI010000053.1 GCA_017466865.1 Oscillospiraceae bacterium
CCGTTTATGCTTTCCATTCCACATTCGAGGATATACGACCTTGACGACGGTCAGTTCAGGGTCAGAAAATGGACCGAACTCAATAATGTCAGACAGTATTATAATTTTTTCAGACAACACAAAGATGAATTTGAAAGGTAGTGGGAGTATGACTTGTTTTAAAGAAATCAATACATATAAAGGAGACTGAATATGGATAAAACTGAAATACTCAAAACTCTTTTGGAGAATGTTTCGGACTCATACGAAGATTTTGTTGTCGGGGGAATGCGCTCTGCCGAGAAGAGAGAGGGTTATGCCGAAAAAATCATTGAGTATATCTTGTCTCACCCAAAGGCAACAACATCCGATATAATACAATACGAAACTGAGGAAATCATAGGGATAAAACCTGTTAAAAAGAATATGGGGTGAATGTATGAAAGCAAAGGATATAAAGAAAAAAATCGCTGAAATAGCCTCGCTGTTCGGATTTGAATATAACGGGAAAGAGGGAAATGTAGATCCTTGTTATATTGCAGAAACAAATTCGTATGAATTTCTATTGTATTATGATGGGAACGAAACAACAGTATATGATATGGATTCGGTTATGAATACACCTTTTATAGACGGAAAAAGTCTGAACGAGGTTGCAGATGACTTGATTATAACCGAAATGTAAATTCTGTCCGACAGTGATTTTTTTAAAGACACAAAGAAGTGAAAGGCAGTGAGAGTATGACATTTGACGAAGAATTTGATATATTCAAAAAAGAATGCAAAAGAAGAGAAAAGGAACTCGAAGAGAAAATAAGGGAGTATCTTAAAAGCGGTAACGAATCTTGTGAACAGAAAAAACTTTTCGCAAAAGAAAACAGCGACAACGGGTCCTGGAAATTTAAAGAACAAAAACGATTCAAAGAAAAATATAATGTAATTATTGTGTCTTTGGACGATAAACCCATAAGCGCTATGACGGATGAAGAAAAGGATATATATTTTATCAAGAATTTCGGGATGGCTTATCTTGAATTTCTTGAAAACAATCCACTGACAGAAGAGGAAGAAGAATATTTCAGAAGTATAGGGTTCAGATATGATTAAGATGAATCTGAAAGGCAGGGATAATATGACATATTTTGAAGAAATAGAGATATTAAAAGCAAAGTATCAGAATAAAATAAAAGAAATCTGTCCCCAGCCTGTAAAAACCAAAGGACGCGATTCGCTTTTAGATAAAAAGGCATATGAAATTGATATCTGGTATAAAACTGAAATCGAAAAACTTATTGAAAAATATAATATCAGAACCTCAGATATATAAAAATTCATTCTACAATAGAGTTTATGAAAACAAAAAGTGCCCTGCTCCAAAAGGAGCAAGACACTTTCGGGGGCTGTCCGGAAGACGTCCCATTCTCTTTAATCTCTCGGGTTAACCCTGTCAGGCCATCGGCGTGTGGACGGGGACGGATTCTTCCACCTCGGACAGCGTTTTGGTGGCATAAGGCGGGTGTGCCCTTTCCCGCATTTCTTTTAACCCATAGGGTGCGTAGTAGCACAATCTCTACTTCAAATGCCATTTGCATCATAACATAGTTATTCTTGATATGTCAAGATATGATAGTGATTCTGACCGTTTACTGTCCGTACTTTTACACACATCGCGTGGTATAATTAAGATAATAAACAAATATAAGGTGGGGTTTTTATGAAACTCAGCGATACCGAAATGAAAATTATAAAGAAAATGAAATCCCTTCCTCACGAAAATCACGAAGGAGAGTTATTTGAATCAACCGTCATCGCAACTGTTTTGTATGGAAATGAAAGGAACAGACTGGATGAAATTCTTGATATTCTCGAAAACTCCGACAATCTGAATTCGGCATTAGACGAAATATTCAAAGATGAAGAAGTCGAAATTGTCGAGGATGAAACCGAGGATGAATAAGGCGGTGAAATAATGAGCAGAGAAAGTCTCAAAACTAAATATACAACAGAATATCAGAAAGCAATTATAGAAAGATATGCAGATGATATTCCTGAAACTGAAAACGGACCCGAAGATTATGAGAAAATCGCAGACTTTTATTTTATTTTAGAAGCGCCCGAACAATATGAAAACGAATCTGAAATGCTTACATATTTCAATAAAAATCCTGACGCAACTGTAAAAGATTTACTCGGATATTTTGATAAAATAACTCCCGACGGATTACCTCCGTGTGCTTTTGAATGGGATGACGACTGATAAGTTTATTTTACAATCAAAGAAATGAAAGAAAAGGGGTATCTTTATGAAAGAAACATATTTCGTTACTATCACAGGGCTTGATTTTTACTACGGCAAAAAGCCGTTTGAAATCGGAAGAATAATAAAACTCATAAAAGAACCCGATAACGAACATGACAATGAGGC
>JAFTTI010000054.1 GCA_017466865.1 Oscillospiraceae bacterium
AGATGTCCGCCGATACCCGGCTTTGCACCTTGTCCCATCTTAATTTCAACGGCTGCACCTGCCTCTAAGTAATCCTTGTGAACACCGAAACGACCGGAGGCTACCTGAACAATTGTATTTTCTCCGTAACAATAGAAATCCTCGTGCAAACCGCCCTCTCCTGTGTTATATAAAATACCAAGCTCGGTAGCGGCTCTTGCCAAAGATTCATGTGCGTTATAGCTGATAGAACCGTAGCTCATTGCGGAGAACATAACCGGCATTGAAAGCTCAAGCTGAGGAGGTAACTCGCACTTTAACTTCCCGTTTTCATCTCGCTGAATCTTTTCGGGCTTTTTGCCAAGGAAAACACGGGTTTCCATTGGTTCACGGAGCGGATCAATAGGAGGGTTTGTTACCTGGGATGCGTTAATCAGGATTTTATCCCAATATACCGGAAGTGGTTTGGGATTACCCATAGATGAAAGCAGAACACCGCCGCTTGAAGCCTGCTTATATATTTCTTTAATGGTATCATTCTGCCAGTTTGCATTTTCACGAAGTGTGCAGTCGCTTTTAACAATTTTTAACGCTCTTGTAGGGCAAAGAGAAACACAACGCTGACAGTTTACACATTTGGTTTCGTCACTTATGAGCATTTTGTTTTCTTCATCGTATGTATGTACTTCATTTGCACATTGTCTTTCACAGACACGGCAGCCGATACAGCGATTCTGATTTCTTATAACTTCAAATTCAGGATAGATAAATTCTACGCTCATAACTTAACACCTTCCTCCATTTTGATGATAACAGGTTCTCCGCCGGCAGGTGCCCAAATGTTTTCAGCATCAGGTTCCATTACACGGATAGCGGCTTCTTCGCTTGCAATAAATACTTTGTCGTCTTTTTCACCGACTACCATACTGCGGAGCTTCAAGCGGTCATTAAGAGCCATAAGTCCTCCGTTAAAACCAAACACAATAGAAAACGGTCCTGTAATCAGGAGACTCGGAAACAGTGTACGAAGATAAATATGTTTTTCTTTATCCTCAAAATCTGTCTTATTTTCTATAGTGCTCCAGAATGGTGCAGCAATAACACTTGCGGCTTCGCCAAGTGATAGCCCTTGTCTGCGGAGCAGATAATCCATTATATATGTAATAACCTCTGTATCGGTCTGGAGTGTACACTTGTATCCAAACATTTCTATAAAACGGCGGTTAGCATCATAGGATGATATTTCACCATTATGTACTATTGAATAATCAAGAAGGGTAAACGGATGAGCACCGCCCCACCAACCGGGAGTATTGGTAGGATAACGACCGTGTGCTGTCCACGAATAGCCTTCGTATTCATCAAGCTTATAAAACACACCGACATCCTCCGGAAAACCTACCGCCTTGAATGTTCCCATATTTTTACCGCTTGAAAATACGTATGCTCCGGGCATTTCTGTATTTATTTTCATTACAGTTCTTGCAACGAACTCGTTTTCATCAAGCTGCATGGAGAGAAGTACAGATTTTAATGGTGCTACAAAATATCTCCATATAACAGGCTCGTCCGTAATTTGGGGGATTTTCCGTGTAGGGAGAATTTCAGATTTGACAATTTCAAATCTTTCCTTTAAAAATTTTTCACAGTCCTTTCGGGTGGTGCGGTCATTAAAGAAAAAGTGAAGCGCGTAAAACTCTTTATATTCGGGGTATATGCCATAAGCGGCAAAACCACCGCCGAGACCGTTGCTGCGGTCATGCATAGGTTTCATAGCTTCTATTATTTTTTCACCCGTCATGCGATTTCCTTCTTTAGATATAACTGCAGCAATTGCACATCCGGAAGGGATTCGTACCTGACCTTCTGTGTTCATAGGTCCACGTCCTTTCATGCAAATAATAAAACGAATAAATAAACAAAAAA
>JAFTTI010000027.1 GCA_017466865.1 Oscillospiraceae bacterium
GTTTTTAGGATTTCATCTGTCTTACAAACATAATAATATGCCTCAGGACTTAGTTTCCTCAAAAAATTAAAAGCCTTGAACTCTGGATGCGTGCAAGTTCTTAATGTCAGAGGTACTCCGTCATATTTTTCAAAGTTTTTTCCTTCCAAAATACAAGAAGCAAAGTACATTACAATCGGAGCTCGTTTTGCCGCTATTTCCGGATTAAAGGTTTCTGAAAAGATGAAAGAACCAAGCCCCCGGGCACCTTCAAGAAGATTAATGTACTCATCTCCCTCAAGTTTTCCGTGAGACGCAATACTTTGAGCGGTTTTAATAGTATCAATGAGACAGTCTTTTTCTGTTAGAGTTTCTCCTCGATAAGCGATTTCTGTCTTTAATGTTTTGAAATAAGTTTCCTTTACAAGTTCAAAGTTATCTATTTCCTGTATCAGTGATACCACGTCATACATCTGTTTAAGAACCTCTACGTCTTTTCCAACTCCCAATGGAATACCTGTTGTATGCGGAGCAAAAGCCGTCAGCTTGTCTCCGAGAATACAGTTCAAATCGGGAATTGTAACTTCAACTTTTTCTCCTTCCGTTATCAAAAGGTCATTCTTTATTTCTTTTTTTATCAGTTTTGCATAATTATTCTCTTCGAACAGAACATCTAATAGAATGTAAATCTCTCGATTAGTAATAGGTGAAACATAAGTGAACTTGAAATGTCTTTTTTCTATGTTGTTCTTTCCTTTACGAATTTGTTCTTCATAATCAGTAAAAGGAAAAATCTTCGAGGCTGCTTCCACATATTTTGAAATATCAGTTCCAGGTTTTACAATGATATCTATATCCGTTGAGAGTCTTGCAGGATTATTAAGGAGTAGCATAAGGCATGTTCCTCCCTTGAAAATAAACGGAAGATTTACCTGTGTAATTGCCTCTAACATTCCAAACGCATAAATTGTACGTTCAATAAGAGCAGGATCCCTTTTATATTTTGCTCTAAGTTCATCAATATGTTGTTTTGAAAAATTATCCTTTGAAAGCATTTTTATTTTTCCTTATATTTTTTGATTTGGAGTTTTAAAGCATCCTCGCAAGTCCTTCGTCTTGCATAACGTAACATCTTTTTAATGTCAATCTGATAATGATTCAGATATCCTTCAAAGATATATTCTAGTTGTGACTGAGTTATCAAAGTTTTCAAGATTTTATCAGCAATAAGATCTACTAGAAATTTCTCTGGAACAGTCATCCATTTTTTTACAGCTGATACAGGAGCCTCTGTTGGAAGTTTTTCTATAATTATGGTATCCTCTTGAAGATAGGTCCATAATGTTTTTATATCTGGTTTCAGGAGAACTTTTCCTGGATATGTTTTTGAGAGTTCTTGGAAAATATAATTTTCAAGACCTGCCTCTACAGAAACTATAATTGTATTCTTACCAATCTGAAGATTCATGAATTCATTAAACTGTCGGGTCTCAAAAATCGTAAATTTCACATCTGTATAATTTGTTTCTATCATCGATGAGACAGACTCTGCTATTTCAGAATAATCAAATGAATAAGGACTTACATCTATTTTTCCCAATGCGTATGAATTACGTTCTATCCTAGTTATTTCCCCAGATTTAATAAGCTTATTTATCTGACGGTAGATTTCTGCTGTTGATGATGGAACATTGCCTGTAAATACCATGAGAATCTGTCTAGAATTAAATGTTTTACTCACATTTCCAGATGTATTCATAATACTCCTTTAAGAGAAAGTTGGCAGTAAATTAAAAAACTGCCGAAACTCTCACCTACAATAATATACATCAAAAACCTAATTACTTCAATAAGAATATCGGCAGTAAATTAAAAAACTGCCAATTTTCACATTTATACATCATTTTTAATGTCTTTCCATATTTCTATCATACACTACTTTTATATCGCTATCCGTAATTTGTCGTGTAATACCACCATCTCCACCAGATATAGAAACTGTTTTTCCTTCGAGATTTTGCTTGTGGAGTTGATAAACAGGAACATAGATTCTGTGAGTTTGGGTTCTTACAATCATTGCATCATTCCAGCTTTCATCTTTATCAAAAGAAATAACTCTATCAACTATTCCTTGCAGAAGACCGCCTTCATACATTTTTAACGGCAAATTATCTTGTTTCAAATATTCTTCCAAATATGTGTTATATCTTGCCGTTGCCATAAGAACTTCTTTCCAATCTTTATTTAAAATTGCTTTGCTATTCTCATAATGGGCTAATCCTATTGTAGAAAGGTGAGCAAGACGATTTTGTAATGGAACATCTAATGCTTTTGGATAAATTACTCCTTTTATGCTTTCTATTTTTTTATCTAAATCAGTCCATCTATTTGCACTTATCATCTTATTTTTAGCAAGCTCAATTTCGAACTTACTTCGTGGACCTACTAATTTAGTTGCTGATTCCGAAAGAATTTCACGCATTGTATTTTTAATCATTTGTTTGGGAAAATATATTCTTCTTCCATTTTTGTCTTTTCTATTAATAACAATATGACCGTGAGGATGTTCCGTATCTGTATGAATACAAGCTTGCCAATACAATTCATAACCAGATAACTTTTCAATTCGTTTAATAAAATCATTAATTAAAACTTTTAAATTTACATTTTGATTTTCTGGAGAAACTATAAACTTAAAATGGCCTGCAACTTTATTTTTCTCATATTCTTCATCAGTTGTTCCGAATAATTCTGGTTTATCAATTACATTA
>JAFTTI010000021.1 GCA_017466865.1 Oscillospiraceae bacterium
CTCGCAAAGCAGATGGAACACGGTTCAGTCCTCATCAACCTTTCAGGCAGAGGCGACAAGGATATGGACTATATCCTCGAGAACTACGGCATTCGCTAATTTTGCGAGAAATCCACGGCTTATTTCGTCGTTAAACTCGCTCGAAATACCCGCGTATTCCTTCACTCGTTTGCCTAGAACTAAGCCGTGTCTTTTCGTTTTACCGTGTGGTCGTATTTCCTAGAAATACAGGCGATCTTTTCGCAAAATAAAAACGACAAATCTGTATCGGAAACGATAACTTCCTTAAAATAAAAGACGGACATTATTAAGGTAATGACCGCATAGAAGCAAACAGGGGTACCGAGCCACAAACTCGATACCCTTGTTTTTTTATTACGATAGTGCCCGAGGGGGCTCCCCTCAGTCCGTCTTTTTGTTTGTTAAGAAGAAAGCATTTCAAGCTCCTTGAAAGAAAATTCAGGAAAGAGAGATCTGTTAAGTGAAAACGCAATGAGTTTTGACGCTCTTTCAACAAGCTTGTCAATATCACGGGGCGTTACCATCATATTCTCCTTGTTTTCGTCGGGAGGCGAATTTGTCAGATTTTCAGCAATAGTATGCATATCGACAACAGTAGGAATTCCTATTGCGATAACGGGGATTCCGAGTGTTTTTTCTGAAAGTTCCTTTCGGCTGTTCTGAACGCCAGACCCGGGAGAAATTCCTGTTGTTGAAATCTGGATTGTTCTGCAAAGACGCTCTGTATCCGAACAGGCGAGAGCGTCTATAACAACGACAAAATCGGGGTTTATGCCATTCGCTACCGCCTTTACGATTTCAGCGGATTCAATACCTGTCTGCCCTAAAACGCCCATTGTTATGACAGAAACCTGACGGAGCGATGAAAACTCTTTCAGTTCGGGAAGTTCGTCTGAAATATGTCTTGTTGCGATTATCTTTTCAGATGCCAAAGGGCCTATCGCATCGGGGGTTATATTTCTGTTGCCAAGACAAGCAATAAGCGCTTTGCCATCAGGCATAAGCGATGAAATTTCTTCGGAAATATGTTCTGCTGTGTTTTCAAAATTTTCGGGATTTATGTCAGAAAACCTTATTGTAATATATCGTCCTTTCGGCTTTCCTATCTGTTCTGATGCCCTGTCTGAAAGAATGTCAACAGTTATGATTTTACAGTTTCCTTTTGTCTTTTCTTCTTTTGATATGCCTTCAGGTGTTTCGCTTGTTTCGGGGATTTTTTCTTCGGCAAGGTCTGTTCTTATCAATAAAATCGCTCCTTTTTGTGCAAAATGTAGCAAATGGCGCTTTATTTGCGTTTGAATTTTTATAAAGACTTCTATTGCTATTTTATCCGATAAATGTTAAAATATGAATTGACTTCTCAGTAGGACGGGAATACTATCCCCATTTCCGTCTGACTAAACGAATTTCAAAGAGGTGAAAAAGAAATGCCAAACATCAAGTCAGCAAAGAAAAGAGTAAAGGTTCTTAGAGTTAAGTCAGAAAACAACAAGGCTAGAAAGACAAACCTCAAGACAGTTCTCAAGAACGCTAACGATAAGGATTCAATCCTTCTCGCAATCAAGAAGGTTGACCAGGCTTGTGCACACGGTCTTATGCATAAGAACTGCGCTGCAAGAAAGAAATCACAGCTTGCAACAAAACTCAACTCTCTCTAATAGTTAAAGCAAAAAGACTCCTCACGATTTAACCCGATCGTGAGGATTTTTATTTCTCTTGCATTTTTTTCTCAATACTGTTATAATGTAATTTGATATATCTTGAAAGAAGGAGGTTTTCCGTTTTGAGTGAAAGTGTTCTTATGATGCTCCGTTTCGGAGGATATGCACTTATTATCCTGCTCGTTGTTTTTGTAATAGCGGTTTTAACACCCAAACTTGCGGCGTTTATCGACAAGATATCGTCGAAGACAAAAAGTCCCGAAAGGGTAGAGGATAATAATTTTCCCGATGTAAAAGGGATATATGACGGCGACTCCCCTTCCGATAAAGAGGAAGAAAAAACAAATGAAAACGGAGATGTGAATTAAAATGGCTGACAATAAAAAACTCGTAAGCGAAATTACTTCTATGGATGAAGATTTCGCACAATGGTATACAGATATAGTTAAAAAAGCGGAACTTATCGAATACACAAGCGTTAAGGGATGCATGGTTATCCGTCCTTACGCTTATGCTATCTGGGAAAATATCCAGAGAATACTCGACGGAATGTTTAAGGAAACAGGTCACGAAAATGTATGTATGCCTATGTTTATTCCCGAAAGCCTTTTACAGAAGGAAAAGGACCACGTTGAAGGCTTTGCACCCGAAGTTGCATGGGTAACTATGGGCGGAAGTGAAAAGCTTGAAGACAGACTCTGCGTAAGACCTACATCAGAAACACTTTTCTGTGAACATTACGCTAATATCATTCATTCATACCGCGACCTTCCCAAACTCTACAATCAGTGGGTATCTGTTGTAAGATGGGAAAAGACAACAAGACCTTTTTTACGTTCAAGAGAATTTTTATGGCAGGAAGGTCATACAATCCACGCAACAGCAGAAGAAGCGGTTATCGAAACAGAAAAGATGCTGGGTGTCTATGCAAAATTCTGTGAAGAATCACTCGCTATGCCCGTTGTAAAGGGAAGAAAGACAGACAGCGACAAGTTTGCGGGTGCTGAAGCTACTTATGCAATAGAAGCACTTATGCATGACGGTAAGGCTCTTCAGGCAGGAACATCACACTACTTCGGTGATGGTTTCGCAAGAGCATTCGATATTCAGTATACAAACAAGGAAAACAAGCTCACATATCCTCATCAGACATCATGGGGTGTTACAACAAGACTTATCGGTGCTATCATCATGACACACGGCGACGACAGCGGACTTGTTCTTCCGCCTGCAGTAGCTCCCATTCAGGTAGTTATCGTTCCTGCGGCTCAGCATAAGCCCGGCGTTCTCGAAAAGTGTAACGAAGTAAAGGATCTTCTTTCAAAGCAGTTCAGAGTTAAACTCGATGACAGCGATAATTCAGCAGGCTGGAAGTTCTCTGAATACGAAATGAAGGGCGTTCCTGTAAGAGTTGAACTCGGACCTCGTGACATCGAAGCAGGTCAGTGCGTTGTTGTTACAAGACATAACAGAGAAAAGACATTCGTTAAGCTCGATGAAATCGAAAAGGTTATAGCAGAAAAGCTCAAAGAAGTTCACGACGGTATCTATAACAGAGCCCTCGAAAACAGAGAAAAGAGAACTTATGCTTGTAAGACAATCGATGAAATCAACGCTGCTTTAACAGAAAAGGGCGACGGATTTGTAAAGGCTATGTGGTGTGGCGATGAGGCTTGTGAAGACAAGGTCAAGGAACTCACAGGCGTAGGCTCAAGATGTATTCCTTTTGATCAGGAAAACATTTCAGATACCTGCGTATGCTGTGGCAAACCCGCAAAGCAGATGGTTTACTGGGGCAAGGCGTATTGATATGGAAGAGAAAATTCTTAAAAAGATAAATGTCTGTTATACAGAGCTTTTAACGCATACCTACAAGGGTACTGCGGGGGATGTTCTGATAACTTTCTGTGACCTTTTGAAAGAAGACAGCGATAAAATGTCTGTCTGCCTTTTTGCAGACTGTGTGAAAAAATATAAGGATAAAATCCCTGACACAGCGAAACTTTCATTGGGCGAAAGAATAGCGGGAAGAAACTCTGATATAACAACGGGTATCGCTTTTCTCTCACTCGCAAAGGGTGACGAGGATACTCCCGATGTTCTTATCGAATATGCGGCAGAGATGGCACTTTCGGCTTTTTCTGAAAATCCGAAGAACAAGGAACGCTGTGAAAAGATAGTTTCAACCTGTGATGATTTCAGAGGTCAGAAAAAGAAACTTATAAGAATGCAGCAGGCGGGCGAAATAATGGCCAGATTTGACGAATTAAGGGGCAAAAATTAGGGTTTTTGTGCACCTTTCATAAAATCTTTGCTAAATGTTTAATAAAGTTTTACGAACACCGATTGAAAAAGGCTTTAAAAGCCCTTGAAATCGGTGTTTTTTTATGTTAAAATAATTCTTGCATGACTGCAACAGATATGCGTTGAAGCGAGAGGTTGCTGACGGTATGTCAGGTAATTTTCGTGGAGTATGTCCGATTTTAAACCGGGCGGCTGTAATATTGACACTGTGTGTGCTTTTCTTTCCATCTTGCGGGGTATCGGCTTTGTTACTCGTCGGTGCTTTTGGTGAGAGAGCGTAACTATGTGCGTATTTAGGCGGACTCGGAAACCTTATTGAGAAATGAGGTCTTCGGGTTTTATTTATATTAACGCCTTGATACACACGGAAGCGTGTTCAGATTTCAGTGTCGTCCCCCAAAAAGAAAATTTATTAGGAGGCGATTTAAGTGGCAGTCAACGAAAAAATCAGAATCAAAATCAAAGGCTATGAACATGGTACTGTTGACGCAGCAGCTGCAAAGATTGTTGACGCAGCAAAGCGTTCTGGTGCAAAGGTAAGCGGTCCTATTCCTCTTCCTACAGACAAAGAGGTAATAACAATTCTCCGTGCCGTTCATAAGTATAAGGACAGCCGTGAGCAGTTCGAACTCAGAACACACAAGAGACTTATCGATGTTATCAGACCCACAGCAAAGACAACAGAAGCCCTTCAGGGCCTTGAACTTCCTGCAGGCGTGGATATCGTAATGGAAATTAAGTAACCCGATTTCTTACAAGATATGCAATGCAGGTCAAGTTGAGAAAATCTCAACCAATAACCAAAGGAGGATAAATCATGCAAAAAGGAATCATCGGCAAGAAAATCGGTATGACACAGGTTTTCGATGAAGCAGGAAAATTCATTCCTGTAACAGTAGTTGAAGCCGGCCCTTGCGTAGTTGTTCAGAAGAAAACTGTTGAAAACGACGGTTACGCTGCTGTTCAGTTAGGTTTCGGCGACCTCAGCGAAAAGCACACAAACAAACCTATGAAGGGTCACTTTGCTAAGGCGGACGTTTCAGCAAAGAAAACTCTCAAGGAATTCAGACTTGAAGATACAGAATCTCTCAACGTGGGCGATGTTCTCAAGGCTGACACCTTTGCAGAAGGCGACATCGTTGATGTTTGCGGAACTTCAAAGGGTAAAGGCTACACAGGCCCCATGAAGAGAAACAATCAGCGTAGTCTTAAGGATACTCACGGTTCAGGCCCTGTTCACAGACAGGCTGGTTCAATGGGCGCTTGTTCATCACCCTCAAGAATCTACAAGGGCAAAATCCTTGCTGGTCACATGGGTGCTGAAAGAGTTACAGTTCAGAACCTTGAAGTAGTAAAGGTTGACGCAGAAAACAATCTCATCGCAATCAAGGGTGCTATCCCTGGCCCTAAGGGTTCAGTTGTAGTAATCACAGACTGCGTTAAGAAAAAGAAAAACAGAGCTTAACGGAAGGAGGAAGCAATAATGCCTAACACAAAAGTATTGGATATGACAGGTAAAGAAGTTTCCACCATTGAGCTGTCAGATGCAATTTTCGGAATTGAACCTAATACATCAGCTATGCACGCAATGGTAGTAAACTATCTTGCAAATCAGAGACAGGGTACACAGTCAACTCTTACAAGAACAGAAGTAAGAGGCGGCGGTAGAAAGCCTTGGAGACAGAAGGGTACAGGCCACGCTCGTCAGGGTTCTATCAGAGCTCCTCAGTGGACACACGGTGGTATCGCATTAGGACCTAAGCCCCGTGATTACAGCTACTCTCTCAACAAGAAACTCAGAAGACTTGCTATGAAGTCAGCTCTTTCAACAAAGGTAATCGATAACAACATCATCGTTGTTGACAAGATTGCTTTCGCTGACTACAAGACAAAGGATATGGTAAAGATGCTCTCAGCACTCGGTGTTGAAGGAAAAGCACTTATCGTAATGCCTGAATCAGACAGCAAGGTTATCAAGAGCGCAGCAAACATCCCCGGAGTTAAGACAGCTCTTGTAAATACACTCAATGTTTACGACATTCTCAACTATGACAAGTTCATCGTTGCATCAGATGCCGTTGCCAAGATTGAGGAGGTGTACGCATAATGAAAGCTGCACAGGATATCATTATCAAGCCTATCGTTACAGAAAGAAGTATGGACCTTCTTCAGGAAAGAAAGTACACATTCAAGGTAGCGAAGAACGCTAACAAAATTGAAATAAAGAATGCTCTCGTTGAGCTTTTCGGTGTAGAAGTTGAAGACGTCAGAACAATGAACGTTAAGGGCCACGAAAAGCGTATGGGCAGATACACAGGCTTCAGACCTGACTGGAAGAAAGCTGTTGTTACACTTACAGAAAACTCAAAGACAATCGAATTCTTTGATGGTATGATGTAAACCATACTATTATAATAGTATAAAAGAAAACAGCTGACCATTCCCTTAACAAGAGGGATGGCAAGTATGGGATTTAAAATAAATCTCGCAAAACCAAATAAGGAGTGAATTTCAAATGGCAATTAAAGCATATAAGCCTACGACACCGTCAAGACGTAATATGACAGTTACAGATTACTCTTGCTTGTCAAAGGTTGCTCCTGAAAAAAGCCTTCTTGAACCTGTAAAGAAGAATGCCGGCAGAAACAGCTACGGCAGAATTACAGTTAGACACAGAGGCGGCGGAGCAAGACGTAAATACCGTATCATCGACTTCAAGAGAAACAAGATTGGTAACGCAACAGTTCTCACACTCGAATACGATCCTAACAGAAGCGCATTCATCGCTCTCGTTCAGTACGAAGACGGCGAAAAGAGATACATCATCGCTCCCAACGGACTTAAAGTTGGCGATGTAGTTTCATCAGGTGCTGACGCGGACATCAAGCCCGGTAACGCACTTCCTCTCTCAGCAATCCCTGTAGGTACAATCATCCACAACATCGAACTTTATCCCGGCAAGGGCGCACAGCTCGTTCGTTCAGCTGGTAACATGGCTCAGCTTATGGGTAAAGAAGATACTTACGTTTTAGTAAGACTTCCTTCAGGCGAAATGAGAAAGATTCCGATAAATTGTATGGCAACAGTTGGTCAGGTTTCAAACATCGACCACGAAAACGTACATCTCGGTAAAGCCGGTAAGACAAGACACCTCGGTATCAGACCTACAGTTCGTGGTTCAGTAATGAACCCCTGCGATCACCCCCACGGTGGTGGTGAAGGTAAATCACCTGTTGGCCGTCCCGGACCTGTTACTCCTTGGGGCAAGCCCGCTCTCGGATACAAGACTCGTAAGAGTCATAATCGCTCCGATAAGTTTATCGTAAAACGCAGAAACGGTAAGTAATGGAAGGAGGCAGATGAATAATGAGTAGAAGTATCAAGAAGGGCCCTTACGTAGAAGAAGCCCTCTACAAAAGAGTAGTTCAGATGAACGAAGCAGGCGAAAAGAAGGCTGTTAAGACATGGAGCAGAGCTTCAACAATTTTCCCTGAATTCGTCGGTCATACATTCGCTGTTTATGATGGAAGAAAGCATGTTCCCGTATATGTTACAGAAGATATGGTAGGACATAAGCTCGGTGAGTTTGCACCTACAAGAACATACAAGGGCCACGCTGGTTCAAAGACATCAAACAACGGTAAATAGCGGAAGGAGGAGTTCATAAATGGAAGCAAGAGCATATTTAAGAAATGTTCGTATAGCGCCCAGAAAGGTTCAGATCGTTCTCGACCTTATCAGAAATAAGCCCGTTGAGATCGCTCTCGCAACACTCGACGCAACACCTAAGGCTGCTTCTGAATGCCTTTCAAAGCTTCTTAAGTCCGCTATCGCAAACGCAGAAAACAACAACGGCATGGATAGAGATAACCTCTATGTAGCTGAATGTTTCGTTTGCCCCGGACCTACAATGAAGCGCATCATGCCCAGAGCACAGGGTAGAGCATTTCGTATAATGAAGAGAACCTCACACATCACAATGGTTCTCAAAGAGAAAGAATAAGTCGGGAGGTTAACTATGGGACAGAAAGTAAATCCACACGGTCTTCGTGTAGGCGTAATTAAAGACTGGGATTCCCGCTGGTTTGCAAATAAAGCTACTTTCGGCGACACTCTGGTTGAGGACTATAACGTTCGTAACTATATTAAGAAGAGCCTGTATTCAGCAGGAATTCCTAAGGTTGAAATCGAAAGATTTGCAGATAAGGTAAGAATCAACATCTTCTGCGCAAAGCCCGGCCTTGTAATTGGTAGAGGCGGCGAAGCAGTTGATAAACTCAAGGCTGAAATCGAAAAGATGATGAACAAGAGTGTTTCACTCAACATCGTTGAAGTTAAGCAGCCTGACCTCGACGCTCAGCTTGTTGCTGAAAGCGTTGCACAGCAGCTCGAAAACCGTGTTTCATTCAGAAGAGCAATGAAGCAGTCAATCGGCAGAGCAATGAAGCTCCGTGCAAGAGGAATCAAGATCAGATGTTCAGGTCGTCTCGGCGGCGCTGAAATCGCTCGTGCAGAAAGCTATCATGAAGGAACAATTCCCCTTCAGACAATCAGAGCTGACATCGACTACGGTACAGCAGAAGCTGCTACAACATACGGTCGTATCGGCGTAAAGGTTTGGATATACAAGGGTGAAGTTCTTAAGGGCGACAAGAGAAACCAGACAGCTCCTGCTGCTGAAAAGCCCGAAAGACCTGCAAGACCCAGAAGAAAACGCGCAGAAGGAGGTAACGCAAATGCTTCTTCCAAAGAGAGTTAAGTACAGAAGAGTTCACAGAGGCAGAATGACCGGTAAGGCTACAAGAGGAAACTATGTTTCAAACGGCGAATTCGGTCTTCAGGCACTTGAACCCGCATGGATCAAATCAAATCAGATCGAAGCAGCCCGTATCGCTATGACAAGATATATCAAGCGTGGTGGTAATGTTTACATCAAGATTTTCCCTGATAAGCCCGTTACACAGAAGCCCGCTGGCGTTCGTATGGGTTCAGGAAAGGGTGCTCCCGAATACTGGGTAGCAGTAGTTAAACCCGGCAGAGTAATGTTCGAAATCAGCGGAGTAAGCGAAGAAACAGCAAGAGAAGCTATGCGTCTTGCTATGCACAAACTCCCTGTAAAATGTAGATTCATCACTAAAGAAGAAGGAGGCGAACAGTAATGAAAATTTCAGAAATCCGCGATATGTCAGCAGCTGAACTTACAACAAAGCTCGATGACCTCAAAAAAGAACTGTTCGCACTCAGATTTCAGCTTGCAGCAAACCAGCTCGACAACCCCACAAGAATCAAGGCTGTCAAGAAGGACATTGCAAAGGTAAAAACTATCATTCGTGAAAACGAAATGAAGAACGCTTAATGGAAGGAGGAGAGTTTCACGATGGCTGAAGAAAGAAACCTCAGAAAGACAAGAACAGGCAAGGTAGTTTCCAATAAGATGGATAAAACAATCGTTGTCGCTATTGTCGATAATGTAAAGCATCCCCTTTACAAGAAGATCATCAAAAGAACAATGAAGCTCAAGGCACATGACGAAAATAACGAATGCAATATCGGCGATTTCGTTGAAGTTATGGAAACACGTCCTCTTTCAAAGGATAAGAGATGGCGTCTTGTTCAGATAATCGAAAAGGCTAAGTAATAAGAATTTAAACAAACGGGAAGAGGGAAAATTTAATAACTTAATATTAAATAAAAACCCTCTTGCCTATTGATTTTTGAAAGGAGGAACGCACTGTGATACAGATGCAGACATACCTTAAGGTAGCAGACAACACAGGCGCAAAGGAACTCATGTGCATCAGAGTTCTCGGCGGTACAAGAAGAAGATACGCAAACATCGGCGATGTAGTTGTAGCTTCCGTTAAAAAAGCAACACCAGGCGGAGTTGTTAAAAAAGGTGACGTTGTAAAAGCAGTTATCGTTCGTTCAGCAAAGGGTCTTCGTCGTGAGGACGGAACATACATCCGTTTTGACGAAAACGCAGCTGTAATTATCAGAGAAGACAAAAACCCCAGAGGAACCCGTATTTTTGGGCCTGTTGCAAGAGAGCTCAGAGACAAGGATTACATGAAGATCCTTTCACTCGCTCCCGAAGTACTTTAATCAGGAGGTGTCGTTAAGATGAATTCATTACATGTTAAAAAGGGCGACACTGTAGTACTTCTTACAGGAAAGTTCGCAGACAAATATTCAGATGATAAGAAAACTCTCAAGACAGGTAAAGTTCTTGAAGTTTCACCCAAGGAAGGCAAAGTTATCGTTGAAGGCATCAACTTTGTAACAAAGCATGTTAAGCCCAGAAGAATGGGCGAACAGGGAACAATCGTTAAGACTGAAGCTCCTGTTTATGCTTGCAAGGTTATGGCAGTTTGCCCTGAGTGCGGCAAACCCACAAAGCCCTCATACAAAATTGCCGACGGCAAGAAGACAAGATGCTGCAAGAAGTGCGGCGCTGAGTATTAATATAGGAGGAGATACAAATGGCAAGATTAAAAGAATACTATGTCAGCACAGTAGCTCCCGCTATGATGAAGAAGTTCGGTTATAAGAGCGTTATGCAGATCCCCAAGCTCGACAAGGTTGTAATCAACGTTGGTGCTGGTGAAGCAAAGGAAAACGCAAAGGTAATCGACGCTATAATGACTGACATCGCAGCAATCACAGGTCAGAAGCCTGTTATCTGCCGCGCTAAGAAATCAGTTGCTAACTTTAAACTCCGTGAAGGCATGCCTATCGGTGTTAAGGTTACACTCAGAAGCGACAGAATGTATGAGTTTGTTGACAGACTCTTCAATGTTGCATTCCCCCGTGTAAGAGACTTCCGCGGAATCAACGGAAACTCATTCGACGGCAGAGGAAACTACTCAACAGGTATCAAGGAACAGCTTATTTTCCCTGAAATCGAATACGATAAGATAGACAAGGTTCGTGGTATGGATATCAACTTTATCACAACTGCTAAGACAGACGAAGAAGCAAAGGAACTCTTAAAGCTCCTTGGCGCTCCGTTCGCAAACTAAGGGAGGAAACGAAATATGGCTAAAACTTCTATGAAGGTAAAGCAGCAGGCTAAGCCTAAGTTCTCTACCCGTGCATACAACAGATGTAAAATCTGCGGAAGACCCCATGCATATCTCAGAAAGTTCGGCATTTGCCGTATCTGTTTCAGAGAACTTGCTCATGACGGTCAGATTCCCGGAGTAAAGAAGGCAAGCTGGTAATAATTTACCGAAGAACGATTTAAACAAGCTAAACAACAAAGTTTAGAAGGAGGTTAGCAACATGCAGATTACAGATAAAATCGCAGACATGCTTACAAGAATCCGTAACGCAAACTCTGCAAAGCATGCAACAGTTGACATTCCCGCTTCTAATATAAAGAAAGCAATTGCTCAGATTCTTCTCGATGAAGGATACATCAAGGGCTTTCAGGTTATCGAAGACGGAAAGCAGGGTATAATCAAAGTAACCCTCAAGTACGGCGAAAACAAATCTCAGGTTATCACAGGCCTCAGAAGAGTTTCAAAGCCGGGACTCAGAATATATTCAAGCTGTGAGGATATGCCTAAGGTTATGAAGGGCCTTGGAATTGCCATTGTTTCAACATCAAAGGGAATAATGACAGACAAGAAGGCTCGTGAACTTAACGTTGGCGGCGAAATCCTTGCATTCATCTGGTAAGAAGGAGGACACTATTTATGTCAAGAATAGGTAATGCATTAATCAGTGTTCCTTCAGGGGTGGATGTAAAGATTGACGGTACAACAGTTACAGTCAAGGGCCCCAAGGGTACACTCACAAAAGAATTCAACAATAAGATGACAATCACTCTTGAAGACGGAACACTCGCTGTTAAGCGTGCTGACGAACAGAAGGAAACAAAATCACTTCACGGTCTTACAAGAACACTCATCAACAATATGGTAACAGGCGTTACAACAGGCTACTCAAAGACACTTGAAGTAGAAGGCGTTGGTTACCGTGTTGCAAAGCAGGGCAAAAACCTTGTTATGAACCTTGGTTTCTCACACCAGGTTATTATGCCTGAAATCGACGGCATCACAATCGACGTTCCCAACCCCAACACAATCGTTGTTAACGGCATCGATAAGGAAAAGGTTGGTCAGTTTGCGGCTGAAGTTCGCGAAAAGCGTCCTCCCGAACCTTACAAGGGCAAGGGTATTCGCTACCAGGGCGAAAGAATCATCCGTAAAGAAGGTAAAGCCGGTAAGGGCAAGAAGTAAGAAAGGGAGTGAATTCAAATGGTTAAAAAGCCTGACACAAAGAAAGCCAGAATCCAGAGACACAAGAGAGTTCGCGGTAAAATTTCAGGAACACCCGAATGTCCTCGTCTTAATGTATTTCGCTCCACAAAGCACATCTATGCTCAGATTATAGACGATGTTAACGGAGTAACTCTCGCATCAGCATCAAGCCTCGTTAAAGGTTTCGACGCTGACGGCGGAAACTGCGAAGGCGCTCGCAAGGTAGGCGAACTTATCGCTAAGGCTGCCGCTGAAAAGGGAATCACCGATGTTGTTTTCGACAGAGGCGGTTATCTCTATCACGGAAGAGTAAAGGAACTTGCTGAAGGCGCTCGTGAGAGCGGACTCAATTTCTAATAAGGAGGTAATGACTTTTGGCTAATATAGATGCATCAAAGCTTGAGCTTGTTGAAAGAGTAGTTTGCATTAACAGAGTTTCAAAGACAGTTAAGGGCGGACGAATCTTCAAATTCGCAGCTTTAGTCGTAGTAGGAGACGGAAACGGAACAGTTGGTTTCGGTCTCGGTAAATCAGGAGAAGTTCCTGATGCTATCCGTAAGGGAATTGACGACGCTAAGAAGAACCTCGTAAAGATTTCTCTTAAGGGTACAACAATTCCTCACGAAGTAATCGGTGAATTCGGAGCAGGCAGAGTTCTTATGAAACCCGCTGCACCCGGTACCGGAGTTATCGCAGGCGGCCCTGTTCGTGCGGTTGTAGAAGTAGCTGGTATCAAGGATATCAGAACAAAATCTCTCCGTTCAAACAACGCTTGCAACGTAGTAAGAGCTACAATTCAGGGTCTTGCATCATGCACTTCTGCTAAGGAAGTTGCTGCTAAGCGTGGCAAGACAATCAAAGAAATTTTAGGTTAAAGGGGGGCTTTGCAATATGAAAATCAAGCTCATTAAAAGCCTTAACGGCAAACTCGAAAAGCAGATTGCCACAGCTCACTCTTTAGGTCTCAAGAAAATCGGTCAGGTTGTTGAACAGCCCGACAACGCTCAGACTAAGGGTAAAATCGCAAAGATTTCACATCTTGTTGAAGTAGTAGAATAAGCTGGGAGGTGCAATCAATGAAATTACACGAACTTTCTCCTGCAGCAGGCGCTAGCAAAGACGCTTTCCGTAAGGGCCGTGGACACGGTTCAGGTAACGGAAAGACAGCAGGTAAAGGTCATAAAGGTCAGAAAGCCCGTTCAGGCTGTTCACTCAGAGCAGGATTTGAAGGCGGCCAGATGCCTATGGCAAGAAGAATCCCTAAGAGAGGATTCAACAATATCTTCGCTAAATCTTATGCAACAGTAAATGTTTCTTCACTTGAAAAGTTCAAGGAAGGTACAGTTGTTGATACAGAACTTCTCATCGCAGCAGGTATCATCAAGAAGGAACTTGACGGAGTTAAGATTCTTGGAAACGGAAATCTTACAAAGAACCTTACAGTAAAGGCTGCTAAGTTCACAGAATCCGCTAAGGAAAAGATTGAAAAAGCAGGTGGGAAGGCTGAGGTGATATAGCGTGTTTGAAACTTTCAGAAACGCTTGGAAAAACGAAGACCTCAGAAAAAGAATCCTTTTCACAATATTCATTATAGTTATTTACAGAATAGGTGCCGTATTCATTCCTGTTCCTTTTCTTGACGGCGAAGTTTTAAAACTTATGCTCGAACAGAATGGTGGTTCTATACTCAGCTATATGGATATCCTTTCGGGTGGTTCGCTTGCTAATGCGACAGTATTTGCATTGTCAATCACCCCTATCATCAACGCACAGATCATTATGCAGCTTTTGACATACGCTCTTCCTCCCCTCGAAAGAATTTCTAAAGAGGGCGAAACAGGAAGAAAGCGTATACAGAAAATCACAGACATCGTTGCAATCGGTATAGCACTCTTACAGGGCTTCGGTTACTATGTAATCATGAAGAACTACGGTGCTGTTCAGTATGTAGGCGGTTCTGAAGGAATATTCGCAATGTTGGTTATCATTGCATGTTTCGCTGCTGGTTCATCAATCGTTGTATGGCTCGGAAATCAGATAAACGAATTCGGACTTGGAAATGGTATATCACTTATACTCTTTGCAGGTATCATAGCAAGAGGTCCTTCAGAACTTCTTAAACTTATGACACTCGTAAAGACAGATATGCAGAACATCTTCCTCGTTCTCGGAATTATCGTTGTTTTCGTTCTCATGATAGCATTCGTTGTTTTCATGAACAGTTCGGAAAGAAGAATTCCTATTCAGTATGCTAAAAGAGTTGTAGGAAGAAGACAGTATGGCGGACAGAGCACTCATATTCCTATAAAGGTTGCGGCAACAGGCGTTATGCCTATCATCTTCGCAATGACATTTATGAGTATCCCTCAGACACTTCAGCTCATCTGGGATCCAAGAATAATAGCTCAGAAGCCTGAACTTACAGGTCTTGAAGAATTTTACCTTAAATTCATCAATTTCTTCAACTCAAATACAATAGGATATGCGGTTATATACTTCCTTCTCATCATAGCATTCAACTATTTCTATGTTTCAATGTCATTCAATCCCGTTGAAATTGCAAACGGACTCAGACAGAGCAACGGAGGTATACCCGGAATCCGCCCAGGTAAGCCTACATCAGACTATATCGCAAGAGTTCTTTCACACATCACTCTTGTCGGCGCATTCTTCCTCGGAATAATCGCAATTCTTCCTATCGTAACACAGAACATTCTCGCATTAATGGGCGTTGCAAATGTAAACATCGCAATGGGCGGTACATCAGTACTCATCATTGTAAGCGTTGCCCTTGATTTAGTAAGAACACTTGAATCCCAGCTTATGATGCGTCATCATAAGGGATTTCTTCAGTAAGCTTGGAGGTTTATTATGAATTTAATTCTTCTCGGAGCTCCCGGTGCGGGAAAAGGCACACAGGCAGAAGTAATCTGCGACAATCTTAAAATACCCGCAATCTCAACAGGCAACATGCTTCGTGAGGCTGTAAAGAACGGCACAAAGAGCGGTCTTGAAGCAAAGTCTTATATGGACAGCGGAGCGCTTGTTCCCGATGAGGTTGTTATCGGAATTCTTAAAGACAGAATTGCCGAAGATGACTGCAAGGAAGGTTATATCCTCGATGGATTCCCAAGAACCGTTCCTCAGGCAGAAGCTCTCGATAAAATGGGCGTAAAAATTGATATGGTTCTTGAAATCGCCGTTGCTGATGAAAAAATCACACAGCGTCTTTCAGGAAGAAGAGTCTGCGAAGACTGTGGCAACTCTTATCACACAGAATACAAGCCTACAAAGGTTGAAGGTATCTGCGATAAGTGTGGCGGAAAGACAGTTCAGAGAAAAGACGATGCTCCTGAAACAGTACTTTCAAGACTTGAAACATATCACAAGCAGACAGCTCCTTTAAAGGACTATTATGCTGCTAAGGGACTTCTCAAAACTGTTGAAGGACAGGAAACTGTAGAAGAAACTTCAGCGCTTGTTTTAGAGGCTTTGAAATAAGATGATAAATATCAAATCCGCATCTGATATTGCAAAGATGAAGATAGCAGGCAGGATAACAGGCGAGGCTTTAAAACTCGCAGGGGAAAGCATTAAACCCGGTATGACAACAAAAGAACTCGACACAATAATCCACGATTATATCGTAGGTCAGGGTGCAGTTCCGAGTTTCTTGGGATATGGTGGTTTTCCTGCAAGTGCCTGTATCTCCATCAACAACGAAGTAATCCACGGTATCCCCGGTAAGAGAAAAATCCATGAAGGCGACATTGTCAGCATTGATGTCGGTGCTTTCATAGGAGGATTTCACGGAGACAGTGCAAGAACTTTCGCTGTCGGAAAGATAACGAAAGATGATGAAGATTTAATGAGGGTAACCGAAGAAAGTCTTTATAAAGGCATTGAAAAAGCCGTAGCGGGAAACCGTATAGGCGATATTTCAGCAGCAATAGAAGAGCATGTAAGAAAATTCGGCTTCGGAGTAGTTAAGGAATATATCGGTCACGGCGTCGGAAGAAAACTCCACGAAGAACCTGAAGTTCCAAACTACGGCAAGGCAGGACACGGGCCCAGACTCGTTCCCGGAATGGTTATTGCAATAGAGCCTATGATTAATTTCAAAGGTGACGGCGTAAGAGTTCTCGGTGATGACTGGACAGTAGTTACAAAGAGCGGTTCTTCTTCCGCACACTTTGAACATACAGTCGCTATAACAAGCGATAAACCAATCCTGCTTACAAAAGTCGATTGATCCGCGGTATGTTTGCCGTAGGTCAGGTCGTCAGAGCGACGGCGGGTGGTGAAAAAGGAAAACTTTTTGCGGTTATAAGGTGTGAAGAAGGTTTTGCCTTCATCTCAGACGGAAAACGCCACAGGGCTTTAAATCCCAAAAAGAAAAGTTTTAAACATATAGAACCACTCGATATTACTCTGGCAGACGAAAATCTAACAGACAAAAAACTAAGAAAGACTCTTGAAAGAATAAAAAAGAGTCTGCCGTAACCACTTTATCTGGGGAGGTAAATATGTCTAAAGAAGATGTAATCGAGCTTGAAGGAACCGTTTTAGAAGCTCTCCCTAACGCAATGTTCCAGGTTGAACTCTCAAACGGTCACAAGATACTTGCTCATGTTTCAGGTAAACTCCGTATGAACTATATCCGTATAGTTCCCGGTGATAAGGTAACAGTTGAAATGTCACCTTACGATCTGACAAAGGGCAGGATTACTTGGAGAGCGAAGTAAGATTTGAAAACAGGGATTGGGGCTTATGCTGAAGCCTCCGCGGCAACCTGTTTAAAATTATGAAAAGCACTTCAATAAATCAAACGAAAACGAAAAGCGGAAAAATTCCGCACAACTCATAAGGAGGTATTTTCAATGAAAGTAAGACCTTCGGTTAAGCCTATCTGTGAAAAGTGCAAGGTAATAAAGCGCAAAGGCAAAATAATGGTTATCTGCGAAAATCCGAAGCACAAACAGCGTCAGGGCTAATTAAGACCTAAATTTTGGAGGTGTAGCAAAAATGGCAAGAATTGCTGGTGTTGACATGCCTAAGGATAAGAGAGTCGAAATCGGCCTCACATACATCTACGGCATCGGTCGCAAATCTGCTGAAAACATCATCGCAGCAACAGGCATCAATCCTGATACAAGAGTTAAGGACCTTACAGAAGATGATTTTGCCAAACTGCGTGAAGAAATCGAAAAGAACTATACAGTTGAAGGTGATCTTCGTCGTGAAGTCGCTCTCAATATCAAGAGACTTGTTGAAATCGGTTGTTACAGAGGCGTTCGTCATAGAAAGGGTCTCCCTGTAAGAGGACAGAGAACAAAGACAAACGCAAGAACTCGTAAGGGTCCCGTTAAGACAATCGCTAACAAGAAGAAGTAAGGAGGGAATGAACAATGGCACAGGTAACTAAGGGAAAGAAGGCTACTGTCAGACGCCGCCGTGAAAGAAAAAACATTGAAAACGGTGCTGTTCATATCCAGTCTACTTTCAACAACACAATTGTAACAATTACTGATACACAGGGTAACGCTATTTCATGGGCTTCAGCAGGCGGACTCGGCTTCAGAGGCTCAAAGAAATCAACTCCTTTTGCAGCTCAGACAGCAGCAGAAGTAGCAGCTAAGGCAGCTATGGAACACGGCCTCAAGAACGTAGAAGTTTACGTTAAGGGACCCGGTGCTGGACGTGAAGCAGCAATCAGAGCGTTACAGACAGTAGGACTTGAAGTTCGTCTTATCAAGGACGTTACTCCAATCCCCCACAATGGATGCCGTCCTCCCAAGAGAAGACGTGTCTAATTTCAGGAGGTGTAATAGAAATGGCAAGATATACTGGTGCAGTTTGCAGACAGTGCCGTCGTGAAGGAAAGAAGCTTTTCCTCAAGGGCGATCGCTGCTACTCAGACAAATGCGCAATAGACGAAAGAAATAAGGAAAAGAGACAGGGTGCTCCCGGTCAGCATGGTCAGTCACGCAAGAAGATGTCAGAATACGGCATGCAGCTTCGTGCTAAGCAGATGACAAAGAAGTTTTACGGTGTTCTTGAAGGCCAGTTCCATCATTACTTTGAAATGGCTGAAAAGATGCAGGGTAAGGCTGGTGAAAACCTTCTCACAATCCTTGAATCACGCCTTGACAATATCGTTTACAGACTCGGCTTTGCAGCTTCAAGAGCTCAGGCTAGACAGCTCGTTGTTCACGGTCATTTCACAGTAAACGGCAGAAAGGTAAACATTCCTTCATACCTTGTTAAAGCAGGCGACACAGTTGCTATCTGCGACAAGACAAAGACAACAGACAGCATGAAGGCTATCGTTGAAGCAAACAGCTCAAGACCTGTTCCTATGTGGCTTGAATACAATAAGGAAGCTCTCTCAGCTAAGGTTTCACGCCTTGCAGCAAGAGAAGATATCGACCTTGAAGTTGAAGAACAGCTCATCGTAGAACTTTACTCCAAGTAATAGCGATATACTTTCACACATCGGAATGGCATTTTGCAACATGTTTTCATATTGTTGCAAAATCGCCTCACACAAAATTAAATATTGCGAATATAGGAGGGTTTTGAATGGTTGATTTAATTAAGAAGCCGGAAATAGAGATTGCTGAACTCAAGACCAACGGAACATATGGCAAATTCGTCGTATCTCCCCTTGAGCGTGGCTATGGCATTACTCTTGGCAACAGCTTAAGAAGAGTGCTGCTCTCCTCGCTTTATGGTGTAGCTGTTATTTCTGTTAAGATTGACGGAGTACATCATGAAATGTCAACTATCCCTAATGTTAAAGAAGATGTTACAGAAATCATCCTTAACATAAAGGGACTTACGGCAAAAATGTACGGTGACGGACCTAAAACAGTTGTTATCGAAGCTGAAGGCGAATGTGAAGTTACTGCGGGCGATATCAAAACAGATTCTGAAGTTGATATCCTTGATCCAGGAATGCATATCGCAACACTCGGTAAGGACGCAAAGTTATATATGGAAATCACTATTGACAAGGGCAGAGGATATGTTTCTGCTGAAAAGAACAAGCAGAGACACGATTTCCCCATTGATACAATAGCAGTTGACTCTATATATACACCCGTTTTAAAGGTTAACTATAAAGTCGATAACACCCGTGTAGGAAATGTTACGGACTTTGACAAGCTCACATTAGAAGTTTGGACAGATGGTACAATCTCCGCTAAGGACGCTGTATCACTCGCTGCCAAATTCCTCAACGAGCATCTCCTCTCGTTTATTGACCTCTCAGAAGAGGCTTCAAACACAGAGATTATGATTGAAAAGGATGACAAGGGCAAGGAAAAAATCCTTGAGATGACCATTGAGGAACTTGACTTATCCGTTCGTTCATTCAATTGCCTTAAGAGAGCGGGAATCAACACCGTAAACGATCTCATCAGCAGATCAGAAGAAGAAATGATGAAGGTTAGAAACCTTGGTAAGAAATCCTTTGATGAAGTTAAGGAAAAACTCAATTCTTTGGGTTATAATCTTAGCTCAGAGGAAGAATAAGAACTTTTGTTCGTAAAGTAAGGAGTGAATCACAGTGCCAGGTGCAAGAAAACTCGGAAGAGCAAGTGACCACAGAAAAGCAATGCTTAGAGCAATGGTAACATACCTGCTTGAAAATGGTCAGATTGAAACAACAGTTACAAGAGCAAAAGAAGTTCGCTCTATGGCTGAAAAGATGATCACAATCGCTAAGACAAACGACCTGCACTCAAAGCGTCAGGCTTTGGCTTATATAACAAAGGAAGATGTTGTTAAGAAACTTTTTGACGACATCGCTCCTAAGTATGCTGACAGAAACGGCGGTTACACAAGAATCGTAAAGATCGGTCCCCGTCGTGGTGACGCAGCAGAAATGGCTATTATTCAGCTTGTTTAATAACTGAAAAAACTCCACCCATTTGGGTGGAGCTTTTGTTTTGTCATAAAAATAAACCTCCTGATAATCAGGAGGCAATTTTAATTAAAGCATTGAGAAAATCATTGTTTCAAGTTCTGATGTAAGTGCAAACATAGTTACGCCTGTCAAAAGGAATATAACAACAGATGCAATGATTGTTATTCCGACAGAAATCGCAATCATAACAAGATAAGCGAGAACAAAATTCTTCTTTGATTTGTTGCCTGATGTTGCCCAGATAATCATCATAATGATATTAAGTATAGGAACACACATAGCGAACCACATTCCGACATAAGCGCCTATCGAAACAAGGTTGCTTGTATCGCTTGGAACCTGAACATTTACATAAGTAGGTCCACCGTTCTGAGCGTTGTTATAAGTTGGCGCAGGGTTCTGCTGTGTAGAAGCACCGCAATTTGAGCAGAACTGAACGTTATCTGCATTATCCATACCGCAATTTTTGCATATCATTTTAAAAATCCCCCTTCATAAATTTACATAATTATACCATATATTTCTTTATTTGACAAGATATCTTTTCTCTTGAAATAAGTCTTATAATATGATATAATGTTAGTTGAAATATTTTTTGCGGAGGGCGTTATGGCAGAACTTATCTATAACAACAAGGGCAGACTTCTTTTCACAGAAGAAATGAAGAAGGAATATACTATTCTCATTCCTCAGATGTTGCCCATACATTTCAAATTTCTTGAAAAAACCTTCAGAAACCATGGCTATAAGGCTGAGGTTTTAACAACAACCCATCGCGGAATTGTTGATGAAGGTCTTAAAAACGTTCATAACGACACCTGCTACCCTGCTCTCCTCGTTATCGGTCAGATGATTGACGCACTCAAATCAGGTAAATATGATATTCATAAAACCGCCCTTATGATTACTCAGACAGGTGGCGGATGCCGTGCGTCAAACTATATAAACCTTCTCAGAAAAGCACTTAAGAATAATGGAATGGGATATGTTCCCGTTGTTTCGTTTAACCTTCATAATATGGAAAAGAACCCAGGTTTCAAGTTCACACCAAAGCTCATTGTAGAGCTTGTAGCGTCGGTATGCTACGGCGATGTTCTTATGTGGATAGGAAACCAGGTGCGTCCTTATGAAGTGAATAAGGGCGATACAGACGCTGTTATCGATAAATGGATAAATAAGCTCTGTAACGGCGGAAAAATCGGCTTCGCTGATTTTGAAAAGAACAGCCGTAAGATTATAAAGGATTTTGAAAAGATAGAAATAAAGAAAGTTCCCAAGGTTAAAGTCGGCATTGTAGGAGAAATTTATATCAAATATGCTCCTCTCGGCAATAACTGCCTTGAAGAATTTTTACAGAGCGAGGGTGCAGAAGTTGTTGTTCCCGGTCTTCTCGACTTTATCATCTTTATGTGTGACCACCACATTGTAGACACTCAGCTTTACCATGTAAGATATAAAAAGGGCATAGGCTCATGGGCGCTTGAACAGTTCCTCAAATCAGTTCAGAAGAAGATTATAAAGGTTTGTAATGAAAGCTCATTCAGAGCGCCTCAGGCTTTTGAAAAGACCAAGGCACTTTCAGCACCCTTTGTTTCGCCCGCTAATAAAATGGGTGAAGGCTGGCTTCTTACCGCTGAAATGGTTGAGCTTGTTCATTCAGGCGTTGAAAATATCGTCTGCGCACAGCCTTTCGGTTGCCTTCCTAACCATATCGTAGGCAAGGGAATGATAAGAAAGATAAGAGAAACTTTCCAGAACGCCAATATCGTTGCTATTGACTATGACCCCGGTGCTACAAGGGTTAATCAGGAAAACCGAATTAAACTTATGCTTTCAACCGCAAAGGAAAAGTTAAAGGAAACAAATAAGGCGTAAACCAATACAAAGTGTCGAAATGCTACAACAAAACGTGTGTTTTGTTGTGCATAACGACAAAATATAAAAAAATCCCAAAAAACACTTGACGCGGACAAGTTTCCGTGTTAAAATAATTAAGTCGCAAGAGAGCAATAGTTCTCTCGTGATTATGGGAGCATAGCTCAGCTGGGAGAGCATCTGCCTTACAAGCAGAGGGTCATAGGTTCGAGCCCTATTGTTCCCACCAAGACGAGATCACATTCCGAATAGTCGGAATGTGATTTTATGTCTAAATAATATGGCCTGGTAGTTCAGTTGGTTAGAACGCCGCCCTGTCACGGCGGAGGTCGTGGGTTCGAGTCCCATCCAGGTCGCCAAATGCGCCTCTGTAGCTCAGTCGGTAGAGCAGGGGACTGAAAATCCCCGTGTCATTGGTTCGATTCCGATCGGAGGCACCACAAAGCCCGATGCGGTTCGACTGTATACGGGTAATATGCGGATTTAGCTCATCTGGTAGAGCGCCACCTTGCCAAGGTGGAGGTAGCGAGTTCGAGCCTCGTAATCCGCTCCACATCAAATTGTTCCCTGCAATAGTGGGGGACTTTTTTGTTTGTCTTTTTATTTCCATATTATAATAGTATAAAAAAATCCTGCTCTTAATGAGCAGGATTTTTTACTTAATTATCTGTTTTCTTTTTTCTTCCACGCTTTTTAGGAGGTTCGGCAGGTGGAGGAGTCACTTTATCAGGCTCTTCTTCCTTTGTTTCTTCCTCTGCGGGAGTTTCTTCGGCTTCTTCATTTCCGCCGTCAAAACTGAAAAGGTCATTTACATCTACATCATCTGACTTTTCTTCGTTGTCAGCATCTTCTGATGTGTCTTCGTTGTTTCCACTGAAACTAAAGAGGTCATCAACACTTACATCTTCGTCATCTGACTTTTCTTCTTCGTCAGCGTCTTCCGATGTATCTTCGTTATTTCCACTGAAACTAAAGAGGTCATCAACGCTTACATCTTCGTCATCTGACTTTTCTTCGTCAGCGTCTTCCGATGTATCTTCGTTATTTCCACTGAAACTGAATAAGTCGTCAACATTTACATCTTCGTTTGACTTTTCTTCGCTGTCAGCATCTTCTGATGTATCTTCGTTATTTCCGCTGAAACTGAAGAGGTCATCGATGTTTGTGGGTTCAGCATCATCTTCTGCCTTATCTTCATCGTCAGAAGGAGCAGGGCCACTGAAACTAAAGAGGTCATTTACATCAACGGGTTCGCCCTTGTCTTCGGGCTCGTCGTTGTCGTTTTCAGCGGAAGCGGGTGCGCCACCACTGAAACTAAAGAGGTCATTTACATCAACAGGTTCGCTGTTGTCTGCCTTATCGTCATCATCGTTGTCGTCATCTTCATCATCGTTATCGTTGACAACAGGTGCTGCTGCGGGAGCTGCGCTGAAATTAAAGAGGTCGTTAAGACTTCCTGAGTCGAGAGCCTCACCGCTGTCGCCGTCGTCATCATTGTTGTTTGATGAGAAGTAATCATCGTCATCCGATGAAGATGATGAGAAGTAATCGTCATCATCATCGTCTTTCTTTCTGCGATAAGGATTATCATCGTCATCCGAATATGTTGTTGTGAATGTTCCTTCATATTCAAATGCTGAAACTCTGTCTGTGAGTTCTTCTGACTGTGCGAGAAGAATTTCTGCTGAGTCAGAACTTGACTGTGCGGTTGTTGTGTTTTCCTGAATAACGGCTGAAATCTGTTCAACACCTTCGTTGATCTGTGCGATTCCGTCAGCCTGTTCCTGTGAGGACTGTGTGATTGAAGTAACTTCTCTGCCGATTGTGTCCGCACTTTCAACGATTTCGTCAAGTGCCATAGCAGTGTATTTCGCGAATTCGTAACCCTTGTTTACATTTTCAACTGAATGCTGGATAAGCTGTGTTGTTCTCTGTGCGGCGTCTGCTGATTTAGCAGCAAGGTTTCTTACTTCATCGGCAACAACCGCAAATCCCTTACCTGCAGTACCCGCTCTTGCGGCTTCGATAGCGGCGTTGAGGGCGAGGATATTTGTCTGGAATGCGATTTCGTCGATAACCTTGATAATCTTCTGGATTTCCATTGAAGATTCGTTGATGTCATCCATTGAAAGAAGCATCTGGCTCATCTGAACGCTACATACATTGATCTTATTGGAGATGTCATCCATAAGTTCTTCTGTCTTTTCAGCGGCCTTTGCGTTTGCCTGAACCTGTCCTGAAATGTCTTCGAGCTGGTCTGAAAGGATGCTTATAGCAGCGGACTGCTTTGTAGCACCATCGAACATATCGTTAGCGGCGAGTGAGAACTGAATAGCTCCCGAGTTAACCTGTTCTGCTGAAATGTTTATCTGTTCGAATGTTTCACGAAGCTGTGCAAGGATATGATTGAAACTGTCTTTGATCTTTACAAAGTCGCCTCTGAAGTTGCCATCCATTTCGAATGCAACATCGCCTGCGGCAATTCTGTTAAGAGCGTCTGAGATTTTGTCTATATACTGTTTGAGTGAGAATACTGTTTCTTCGAGTGATGATGAAAGAACACCGAGTTCGTTCTTCTGGTTTGAAACTTCAACAGGGGAGTTGAGGTCGCCTTCTGAAAGTGCACGAAGTCTTTCTGTTGACTGTGTAAGGGGAGTAACAATCTGTGTTACGATTACAGAAACGAGAACGAGAACGCCGACAAGCATTAAAAGTCCTGCGCATACTGTAACTGTGATTCCTGTTCTCACTGATTTTGTGTGAGGTGCTTTAAGGCTTGAAACAACTACTGTCCATTCTGTTCCTGGAACTTTTGCGTAACCTGCGATGTATTTGTCACCGTCTTTTCTGAATTCGCCGTAGCCTTCAAGATTTTCTATCGCCTTTGATTCAAACTTCGCAAGACTTTTGTATCCTGTAACCGACTGTGCGTTGAAATTGAGGCCGTCTTCTTCTGAATAAGGATTTGTTCCGTCAGGAAGAAGAATATAGAACGATGTAACTGTGCTTCCGTGAAGAATATCGGTTACTCTGTCGTAGAATGTGTCTGCTTCAAAGAGCGCTATAAGAACTGAATTTTGTCCCGCAGGGGAAGCAACCGCTATGTAAGCCTCACCGCTGTTTACGAAAATATCCGAAACAGCCGACTTTCCGATTTCACTTGCTGTCTTGAAATATGGAAGTTCCTTATTTGTAGAAATAAGGTTATCGCCCATTGTTGCTGAAACAACCTTATCATCCTTTATGTAAGCATAAGAACACCAGTCGTATTTATCCGCAGCAGCCTCAAGTGCTTCGGGAGTAAGGTTTCCGTTCGCAATAAGTTCTGTTTCGGCTTTCATAAGAGAGATTTCCGAGGAAATTCTCGATGCCGCCTTTGAACCTTCTGAGGTATATTCGGATTTCAGTTCATTCTTGTTGGTCGTCGTCAGCGAAACGGCGGAAATAACGGTGAAAACAACATCCATTATGATTGCCATTCCGACGATGTAAACCATCAGTTTGAAACGCAGACTGCGTCTTATTTTTCTCAAATCCCAGTTTCTGGGATCGAGTTTAGAAAAATCTATATTCATAAGGAACCCCCTATAATAATATACTTACATCAAATTATATCATTAGTTGTGAAAAAAATCAATAGTCATAGTATGAAAAACAAATAAATCGGTAATTTTACACAACATCAAGGCAGACTTTTTGCACAGTTCGCAAACGCCGACCTTTATTCTATTGACATTTTTGGTTAAATGTGATATATTTTCCTTGTTATATTGCGGTGGGAGGTGGAATATTTGACAGAGAACGAAAAGAAAATCAAGGAACTTGAAGACTCAATAAAGAAGATGCAGAAAGAAAACGATGAGATTTTCGGTGTGACCGAAACAAAATCATCTTCCCGCAAGACAAAAAACGATCTTCTTATGTTCTTCATAGGTCTTGTTCTTCTTGGCGCAGGTCTTTTCTGGCTTTTCCAGAGAACATCCGTGGCAACTGTCGGAATATTCAGTGGCGGCCTTCTTTTCGGTAATATAATGATACCTACGGGCGTTGTTCTTATTCCGCTTATATTAGGGATTATCCTTCTTTTCTTTTTAGAGGATAAAAGAATCATCGGCTGGATAGTAACCATTATAGGTCTTATCATCGTTATCCTTTCGATACTTATGAGCGTAAGGATTTCATTTGAAAGAACAAGCCTTTTTGAATTTATATGTATGTTCGGCTTTATTGCCGCAGGAACAGGTCTACTTCTCAGAACTCTTTTCAGGAAGAGGGATTGAGTTTAGAAAATAAAA
This sequence comes from Oscillospiraceae bacterium, assembly GCA_017466865.1. Classification (GTDB taxonomy): domain Bacteria; phylum Bacillota; class Clostridia; order Oscillospirales; family Ruminococcaceae; genus RGIG4131. The sequence goes on from JAFTTI010000021.1 coordinate 26,351, forward strand.
CTAAAAAATATATCAGTGGGGAGGACACACATTATGTCAATTTTTACAAGACTCGGTGATTTACTCAGAGCAAACATCAATGACCTTATCGACAAGGCAGAAGATCCTGAAAAGATGGTTAAGCAGATTATTCAGGATATGGACAGAGAACTCGTTAAGTCAACTCAGATGCTCGGCAAGGCTATGGCTTCAGAACGTCAGCTCGAAAAGCAGATGAACGATGCCAAGGCAAAATCAGCCGATTGGGAAAACAAGGCTAAACTCGCTCTTCAGGCAGGCGATCAGGAACTTGCTAAGAAGGCCGTTGAAGAAAAGCTCAAGGTTGACGAAAAGGTTGCTCAGTTCACACAGATGTATGAAACTGTTCACGCTCAGACAGAACAGATCAGAGCTCAGGTTGAAGAACTCAAGTCAAAACTCGAAGAAGCAAAGAGCAGACAGGCTATGCTTATCGCTCGTTCACAGATGGCTGATACACAGAAAGATCTCGCTCAGTCTCTCGGCGGGATGAACACATCTGAAAACGCTTTCGCAAAGATGGATAAGATGGAAGAAAAAATCGCAAGAAAAGAAGCTGAAGCACAGGCTTTTTCTGAAATTTCAAAGACAGGGGCTGCTGCTGAAAAGGACCCTTTTGCAGCACTTGAGAGCAACAGCAAGGTTGACGCTGAAATGGCAAGACTTATGGCTGAACTCGGCGGCTCTAACTAATACTTATGGAATGTGAACTCTGCGCGTATTATGCGTATGACGAGGACTATGAAGACTATGTCTGCACAGTCAATATGGATGAGGACGATATGTGGCGGATTATGGAATCGAAGCGCAAGGAATGTCCTTATTTCACACTGGGTGATGAATACCGCATAGCAAGAAAGCAATAAAATAAAAAAGACGGCATCTGCCGTCTTTTTTTATTCTCTTTTACTTTTCCCGGTAATAAAACGAAAAATCCTGCACTTTCTGCTGTGTCAGTTTCCCTCGTAATACTCTATGTACGACTTCGGGAAACTTCCTTGCATAAAGCACAGTCTTTTCATTTTATCGCAGAATTAAAACAAGAAATCCGTGGCCTATTTCGTTGTTAAACTCCTGATGATATGTCCTTCAAAATCGCCTGTTAGATAAATTAACCAAATAAAAAGAGCTTTTTCTTGCTAAATTGACATTTTATCCTAATTTGAAAAAATCGTTGAAAATTATTGTTGAACGGGCTTTTGTGTGATATAATATGTATAAGTATTTTTATATCTTAAAAAGGAGAAAAAGTTATGTTCACAAAAGACATCGGAATAGATTTAGGAACAGCGAATACACTCGTTTATATGCGCGGAAAGGGAATTATCATCCGTGAACCTTCAGTTGTTGCGGTTGACACAAGAACAGACCAGGTTCGTTGCGTAGGAACAGAAGCGAAAGATGTTATTGGTAGAACTCCCGGTTCAATCGTTGCTGTCCGTCCTCTTAAGGATGGCGTTATCGCAGATTTCGACATCACAACATCAATGCTTCAGGAATTTATAAAGAAAGCACTTTCAGGTTCACTCTTTGCAAAGGCAAGAGTAATCATCTGCATTCCTTCAGGTGTCACAGCGGTAGAACGCCGTGCTGTTAAGGAAGCGGCTGAAAACGCAGGTGCTAAGAGAGTTTCTATCATCGAAGAACCTATGGCAGCGGCAATAGGTGCTAACCTTCCCGTTGCAGAACCTACAGGTTCTATGATCGTAGACATCGGTGGCGGAACATCAGAAGTTGCCGTTATCTCACTCGGCGGTATCGTTACATCTCGTTCAGTAAGAGTAGCTGGAGATGAATTTGACCTTTCAATCATCAACTACATCAAGAAAAAATACAACCTTCTCATAGGCGAAAGAACAGCCGAAAACATCAAAATCGGAATAGGCTCTGCTTTCCCCGGCGATGATGACACAACTATGGAAATCAAGGGAAGAAACCTTCTCAACGGTCTTCCTGAAAACATCATCATCACATCTGCCGAAATCAGAGAAGCGCTTTCAGAACCTCTCGCAAGAATTATCGAAGCAATAAAGACAACTCTCGAAAAAACTCCCCCCGAACTTTCAGCAGACATTATCGACCAGGGTATCACACTCGCAGGTGGCGGTGCACTCCTTAAAGGTCTTGACAGACTCATCAACAAGGAAACAGGTATGCCTGTAAACATCGCAGAAAGCCCTCTCGACTGCGTTGCTGAAGGAACAGGAAAGGTTCTCGAAAATATCGAAAAGCTCCACGATGTTCTCAACGATGATACAGTAAGATACAGCATCTGATAATTTTTCAGGGGGCAGTTTTCTGCCCCTTTTCATTTTGATTTCAAAGAAGGAGGTGTCGGCAAAATGAGAGATTTCTTTTTCAGTAAAAAATTCAAGATAATACTTTGCGTTCTGGCGTTTCTTGTCGGCATCACACTCTATACGGTAAAAGAAAGCTCATCAGACCCTGCAAATTCAGTTATATCAAAGATTTTCGCACCGTTCCAGAAACTTTCCACAAGCATAAAGAACGGCGTCGAAAACAGCCTTTCGGTTATAACAAATTCAAAGCAGAACTATGATGAAAATATCGAACTCAGAAAAAAACTCGATGAACTCTATGTTCAGATTATCGACTATCAGAAGTTAAAGAACGAAAATGACCAGTTAAGAAGAGTTATAGGACTTAAAGAAGATTTCCCTGATTTTGCTTTTTCGCCCCCTTGTCAGATTATTTCAAAGACAGCGAATGACCCATTCGGTTCTTTCGTTATCGATAAAGGAACAGCCGATGGCATTTCGGTTTACGATCCCGTTATAACAGATACAGGTCTTGTAGGAATCGTTACAAAGGCATCGACAACATATTCAAGGGTGACAACAATTCTCTCGCCAGAAGTTCCTGTCGGGGCATACTGCATCAGAAACAATACAACAGGTATCGTTGAATGCGACGCTGAACTTGCTGCCGAAGGTATATGCCGCATGAAATATATCGAAAAGGACAGCGACCTTGAAGCAGGGGATATAATAGTGACATCAGGTAATAGCGGACTTTTCCCTAAAGACAGAATTATAGGAACTGTCGAGGAAATATACATCGAAGAAAGCGGTCTTTCAAAAACCGCAATCATAAAGCCTATTGCCGATATAAAGGAAATCCAGAGTGTTTTTGTCATAACCTCGTTCAACGGACAGGGAGAAAGTTATGAAGAAGAATAGACCGCAGACATTAAAGGAAAAACGCCGTAATCTTATTATAAAATGGCTTTTGTATCTTCTTGTTATGGCTGCGTCATTTCTTTTTATGACGGTGTTTGACATAGCCGTTCCTCTGTTTCATATACCCATAGCGATATGTATTGCCATTTATGAGAAAAACGAACTCACAGCCGCTTTTATGGGACTTTTATGCGGGCTTTTAACAGATGTTGCCTGTGGAAAACTTTTTGGTTTCAACGGTTTTATGTTAACTGTTGTCTGTATGTTCGTTTCGCTTTTGTTTCTGTATGTTTTAAGACACAATACAGTAAACTATTTTATTGTAAATGCTGCAACGACAGTAGTTTTCGGGCTTCTTGATTACCTTTTCTTCTATGCTATGTGGGGAAGCGACATAAACGGAAGGATTTTTGTTTTCAATATCCTTATCCCTATGCTACTTACAATTGTGGTTTCGCCACTTATGTGGTTGTTGTTCAAAGCCATACACCACTATTTCGGTATCAGGAAAGAACATTTTATGGCTGAACAGTCAGAAGATATAGTAAGAGAATAATTTTTAAAGAAGGAGGGTTCTTAAAATGTCGCCGATGAATATAAGAGTGAGAATGATAATACTTATCGTCTTTATCGCTGTTGCAACGGCGCTTTGTGGAATCCGCCTCATGAAAATCCAGATAGTTGACGGTGAAACCTACCTCGAACAATCAAAATATGCCGCTAAGGGAACACAGCTCATAAAAGCGGCGAGAGGAGAAATCGTTGACACAAATGGTATTCAGATTGTCAAGAACAAAGCGGGTTTCAATGTTATAATAGAGGCCGCTTTCTTCCCTAAAGACTATGAAGAAGGAAACGAAATAATCCTTAAAACAGCAAAAATCCTTATGGAAGACAATGTAGAGAGGGTTGAAAGTATACCTATCTCAAAAACTCAGCCTTATACCTATCTCCCTGACAGAGAAAGAGATATAAAGGTTATGCTTGATGATGAACATTTAAGACTGAATGTTTATGCAACACCTGATGACTGTATAAATGCCCTTATAGAACGCTATGAGATTTCGGATAAATACACAACTGAAGAAAAGCGGATTATAGCGGGTGTGCGCTATGAAATGCTCCTTCGTGGATTTTCTGTAAGCAACCGATATACCTTTGCAGTCGATGTCCCCGTTGTCACAGTTTCAAAAATTAAGGAACTTTCATATAAAATTCAGGGCGTTGACATTGCCGAAGAAGCGGTAAGAGTCTATGCACAGAGTGATATTCTTTCTCATTCGATAGGAACAGTAGGCCCTATCTATGCAGAAGAATATGAAGTGCTCAAAGAAGAAGGCTATAAACTCAATGACGTTTTAGGTAAAAGCGGAATTGAAAAGTTTATGGAAAACGAACTCCGCGGAAGCGACGGAACAAGAACAACCCTCATTTCAGGCGGAAAGGTTATCTCTGTTACCGATACTATTCCCGCTGTTCCCGGAAATACAGTAAAACTCACGGTCGACAGTGAATATCAGCGCGATGTTCAGAATATTCTCGCAAACCATATAAAATGGCTTAATATGTATTCAACCGAAGAAAAGGGAAAGAATGCTTACGCGGGTGCTATCGTTGTTCTCGATGCGAAAACGGGAGCTGTCAAAGCTATTGCAAACGCTCCGACTTATGATATATACGACTATATAAACAACTATTCAGAGGTTCTGGGAAGAGAAAATCAGCCTCTCGTAAACCGTGCGATAGATGGTCTTTATCGTCCCGGTTCAACTTTCAAGACGGTTACCGCAACAGCGGTTTTAAACGAAGGTATAATCGAGGGAACAGACACAGTAAACTGCACACAGGTTTATACCTATTATAATGATATAGCACCTACCTGCCTCGGTCACCACGGAAAAATCCCCGTTACAGAGGCTTTAAGGGTTTCCTGCAACATTTTCTTTTATGACACAGGACGACAGATAGGAATCGATAAAATCGATGAATATGCCGCATATTACGGTCTCGGCGAGAATGTAGGCCTTGAAATAGGCGGAAGCAAGGGTTGGGTTTCATCCCCCGATGTTTTGGCCGATTATAAGATGGACTGGACTCCAGGTCAGGTTTTACAGGCGGCAATAGGACAGTCTGAAACAGCGGTTACTCCTTTACAGATGGCTGTTCAGGCGATGACTATCGCCAACGAAGGCGTAAGATATAAGCCATATATAATCGAAGGTGTTTATGATTATAACCTTGAGAACGAACTTTATAAAACCGAACCCGTTATCGTTTCACAGATACCTATAAAGAATGATGATACATTCTATTATGTAGAAGAAGGTATGAAACAAGCAGCTGCTTTTGAAAAATACTACGGCGTTGATTATACTCTTTATCCCGACTATACACTCACAGACCTGCCTTATCCTGCTTGTATCAAGACAGGTACACCGCAGAAATCAAAGGATATAGTAAACTCTGCCGTTGTAGGATATTATCCCGCAGATGACCCCGAAATCGCTTTCGCCTGTTATGTTGAAGAAGGCGAATATTCAAAACTTATGGTTCGTCAGCTGATAGATGCTTATTATGGCTATGGCTATTATGCCGATGGTGAAAAGCCACAATATGATGAAAATTTAAATCTTATCCTTCCCGAAGGAGAGGAAGAAGAAATAACAAGTATTGCAGAAAATATCCCTGATTTGTAAAAATCAGGGATATTTTACACTCTTTAATTGTAAACTTTTTGTGAACAATAGCAAAAAACACAAAAAAATTTTTCTTTTATAGTAAAGTTATTCAATTCCCTGCCGATATAGAAAGTAAGGGAAATTTTTTCAAGCTGACATAATTTCAAGGAGGAACAATTATGGATATCAGAAAATGTACAAATGCTATCAATGCTTATCAGTCGATAGGCGAAACAAAAATCACACCTGCGGATAAAAAAGCCGAAGGTATCAAAAAGGTTAAAAACACAGATAAACTCGAACTTTCATCTGCTATGAACAATATCGAAGGCAGCAAGGCTTCGATAGTAAAGAGTGCTAACGCACCTGCATCAGCGGAAAGAATTGCTGCGCTCAAAGCACAGGTACAGGAAGGAAAATACAATGTATCATCAGAAGCAATAGCAAGAGCTATGCTTTCAGTTGAAGCTTAAAAAAATAATCCAACCCCTTATTGAAGGAGAATATTATGCTTGATTATGAACAGCTTGTTGAATTCATAAATGAATACAACGCCCATTACCGCGAACTTCTTTCGTTTGAAACGGAGAAGTTCCGTCTTGTTGCAACAGACGATGTTGAAGCGCTTAATAAATCACTCAGCAAAGAACAGGCGCTTATTATGAAATCGGGCGTTTATGAAAAGAAAAGATTTGAAATACTTAAGGACTATAAAGACAAATCTTTTCCTGAAATAATAGAAGGAAGTCCCGAAAAGTATAAGGGACAGTTAAACAGCGGATATACAGAACTTAAAAGACTTGTTTTCCGCATTAAAGAAATAAACGATAACGCAAGAGAGATAATCTCTAAAAGACTTTCCGTTCTCGAAGGTGTTTCAGGCGGAGGGGGATTTATCAGTTCATACGATAACGAGGGAAACAAACTCCGTTCGGAAAAAGTAAACACCCTTAATAAAGATGTATAGGAGGACAACAGAATGTCATCATTAAGACCTTCATTCATGGGAATAGAATCAATGAAGCAGACAATGTATGCTGCACAGAAATCACTTGACATCACAGGCAACAACATTGCAAATGTAAATACATTAGGCTATTCAAGACAAAGAGCAGACCAGGTTTCAATATCTGTAAGTGCAAGCAGCCTTTATTTCAATACAAGCCGCGCACTCGCAGGTCAGGGTGCTGCAACATCAGGTATCACACAGATAAGAGATAAACTTCTCGATAAAAGATACCGTGACCTTAACTCAGGAACAGCACTTGCAAATATAGCAAACGAAAACCTCAGAGATATTGAAAATGTACTTGATGTTTTCGATACAACAGGTTTCTACGGAATCTATAATAAGTTCAAGGATATTCTTTCACAGTTTGGAACAGATAATACAGACCGACTCGAACTTGCAAATGTTACACTCGAATACGGAAAGCAGATGTGTCAGTCTATAAAGAATTATGACACACAGATTGATAAGATTCACGATCAGGTAAGACTTGATGCTGAAACAAGCACAGACAAGGTAAACAGCATTTTCAAGCAGATTCACGAACTCAATGACCAGATCAAAGATGCTTATGTTACATCGGGTGACATCATCGTTGACAGCACACAGTTCACAGGATATAAGGTAAACTCTGAATATGGCCCTAACGAACTCAAAGACCAGCTCAACGCATTGGTTGACGAACTTTCAACATTCGGAAATGTCAATCTCACAGAAAACAGCGACGGAACATTTGATGTTGAATTTGCAAATCATCTCTGCGTTAAGGGCGATAAGACCTACGCAACACTCGATATTGCATACTATAAAGATAATAAGGATGTTACAGCAGACACACTCAAGAGCCTTGATGAAGGCGGAATTGACCCTAAGGACTGCGCAATGAAGTTCTTCTTCAATGACGGAAGCGAAATGCGTCCTACCGAATCGGGAATAGCATCAGGCGCTATGAGAGGTTATCTTGATATGTATAACGGTGGTGGCGTTTATGCATCAGAACTCGGAAATGAATTCGACTCTATGAGTAATGGTGTTCCTTATTACAGAGAAATGATAAATGCTCTCGCAAACACAATGGCAGAAGCTTTCAACGACGCATGTGTAGCAGGAGATATGTTCTCATCAACAGACGGCGGCGAAATCACAGCGGCTAATATCAAGGTTGCTGACGACTGGAAAAATGACGCTCTTCTCATAACAAAGAACGAAAACGGAACGGTTGCAGAGGGTGAAGAACTCAGCAACGAATACCTCAACAAGATAAGAGCGGTTATAGACAGAGGTCTTGATTTCTCAAGAACAACAGCGGCTAACGCAACAGTTGACCAGAGCGATATGACAATCGACAAATATGTTTCATACTGGGAAAACAAACTCGGTCAGGATATTTCATACACAACAAGCGTTTATGACACATACAACTCAATGGCATTCAGCCTTTCAAACCAGAGAGATTCTATTATGGGCGTTAATATGGACGAAGAAGGCGCAAATATGATGCAGTTCCAGAAATGGTATAACGCCTCGGCAAGAATGATGACAGCCCTTGATGAAGCACTCGATAAGATCATCAACGGAATGGGACTTGTCGGAAGATAATTCTTTAAGGAGAGATTGAAATGGTATCAAGAGTAACTAACAGTACTGTCAATAGAATGTATAACAGAAACTACAGCAATAATCTCCGTTCTATGACAGACATTATGAACAAAATATCAGCTCAGAGAAAATTCACAAGAGCATCTGAAGACCCCATATCAGCAGCAAGAGCGCTTGCAGTAAGAAAATCAATGGCGGATGTTGAAACATATCAGTCAAACCTTTCTTCGATAAAGCAGTTTTTCAGAACCGCAGAGTCTGTTCTTCGTGAAGATGTCAACGATGTCTGCAAGAATGTTCTGACAAAAGTTGAAATGGCTTGTAACGACCCTTCGGCTAATGTTGAAGAAAGACAGATTTTAGCACACGAACTCAGAGGAATCGCGGATGACCTTATCAAGACAATGAACGGCGACTATGCCGACAGAAGAATGTTCGGCGGAACAAACAACAGCGAGGGAGTTCTTCCTTTTACAACAAGAGAAGAAAACGGAAGAACAATAGTTCTTTATAACGGAGAAGATGTAAATTCACTCGATAATCCCAAGGATTTCCCGTATTCAAAGCCTATCTATTCCGATATAGGAATAGGCATAAAATACGATGCCGACGGAAACGTTGACCCCGATACAGCGATGGATATTTCACTTAACGGTGCAGAACTCACAGGATGCGGTGAAAGTGTATATGAAAGTGCAAACGGAAATTCGTATACATTCTCAAACAACTTTATCCAGATGATTTATGATGCGGCAGACGCTGCTGAAGAATGTAATGTTGACAAGATGAACGCAATGCTTGATGCTATACACGATAATCAGTCAACAATCCTCAAAGGAATTACAGGACTCGGCGTTAAGCAGGAAACAGTTGATTATAACATCACAAGATTTGAAGAATACAACTACAACCTTTCAGAAGCACAACTCAATCTCGAAGGAATGTCTGAAGAAGACCTTGCAAAAGCAATAACTGAATGGAATTCACTTGACGCTTCATACAACGCAGTTCTTTCGATGAGTTCAAAGGTACTTCCCAACAGCATCTGGGACTTTATGTAATAAACAAAATAAATTCATTTAACTAAGGAAAGGAGAATGATTTATGAGTGGTCAGTTACTTGAAATCACTAATATCCCGATAAAACTCGATATATCGGTAAACCACGCACAGTTATCACCAATAGATAAAACCGCCGCTCCATCAGCAACAGCAAATCCCATAAAATCCCCCGCTGAGATGAGAGCATTGATGGAAAATTCCAGAAACACGGATGTTTTTGTACAGTCGAGCGATTCTAAAATCGAACTTTCCTATAATGCGGTTGCAAAAATTTCAAGACCTCCCGTTTCACAGAACAATGAACTTGTTTCAAAAACAGGCGAACTTGAAGAAATCTATCAGAACAGCAATTTAAACGATGTTATGCAGAAGGTTGCAAGTGTAAGAGAAAGCAATATGTCATGGAATAACGGAACTCTTAATCTTAACTATTCAGCAGAACAGCTCGGAATGAAATTTGAACCCGATACAGTAGGTTTTGAATTCACACCGGGAAGCATCGATATAACAGTTGAACAGTTCCCCGAAGTAAAGATTGAATATGTAGGTGATCCGATAGTTATTCCTATCGGAAAAGAAGACTGACAGGGGATAAAACATTATTCTAAAAGGAAAAGGTAAAACATTATGAGTACAGAGCTTATTACTCTTGAAACAAGAGATTTAGGAACAGCTGAAATAACAAAAGACAGCATTATAACATTCCCCCGTGGAATTTATGCTTTCGAAGAAGAAAGACAGTTTGTAGTTTTAAGCCCTTTAGGCGAAGGCGTTTACCCCATGTGGTTGCAGTCGGTTGAAAAGAAATCCCTTTGTTTCATCGTCTATAATCCGTTTGATATTATATCTGATTATAATGTTGACCTTGACGAAGAAGACCGTGAAATCATTTCTTATGAAGACGGCGACGAACTCTGCCTCGTTGTTATAGCATCAATCCCCGGCGGAGAATTCAAGAAAACAACAGTCAATATGAAAAGCCCTATTGTTGTTAATAAAACAAAGATGACAGCGACACAGATCATTCTCGATGCAGATTATGAAATCCGCTATCCTCTTTTCAATGAAGGGGAGGATGACTGATGTTAGTAGTTACAAGAAAAACAGATGAAGGCATTGTTATTGCCGATAATATCGTTATAAAGGTTCTCGATGTCGGCAAGGACAGAGTAAAGATAGGTATAGAAGCCCCCAAGGATGTCAGAATTGTCCGCGAAGAACTTTTCAACACAGAAAAACAGAATGTTGCTGCGGCAGAAGTTCTTTCAAAGGACGTTATGGAACAGCTTCTTAAAATGAAAAATACTAAGTGAGGAGGATAAAATATGTCAGATTCAACTAATTCAACTTCTTCTCTCTTTTCGGGATTAAGAATGGGCGGCTTTGCAACAGGCCTTGATACAGAATCGCTCGTTAAGGCTATGGCTTCAACATCAAAGTCAAGACTTAACAGACAGCAGCAGAAGTATGATACACTCAGCTGGAAGCAGGAAGCATACAGAAGTCTTATGACCAAGATGACCAATTTCCAGAATAACTTTTTTGATATTGCTTCAAAGACAAACTGTATCAAACTGCCCTCACTCTTCAAGAGTTATTCGGCTGAAACAAGCCATAAGAAGATTACAGCGACTGCGTCAAACTCATCACAGTCAGGCAATATTTCACTCACAAATATTGCTCAACTCGCAAAGAAAGCTGAAATCTCGTCATCATCAGCACTTACTGCAGGTGCTGCTATTGACCTTGAAAATCTTGATGGAAGCAAGGAATATTCAGTAAGCGTAAGCCTTGATGGACTCGCTAAGGATATAACATTCAACAGCAAAGAAAGCTTTATGTCTGAAATCAAAAAGAATTTTGGCGAAGGATTTTCTTATTCAGACGGAAACATCGCTTATGAAACAGGAGATGGTATTTCTCATAAGTTCGTTATTCAGGCAGCTAAATCTGCTTATAACGACCTTTCTTCAAGCGACAGAATCGCAGCACAGACAGATGCACTCAAGGCAATAGGCATTGAAGGCGACGGCGTTTCAAACAAGATAAGAGGAACACACAAGCTTTCAGACCTTAACCTTAAAACAGCCCTTGTAGGAGATAATTTCTCGTTTGAAATCAACGGAAAAACATTCTCTTTCAATAAGGATGCAAAGATAAATGACATAGTAAACGCAGTTAATGACGCTAAAGTCGGCGCTAAAATGTCATTCGATGAATTTTCACAGAAATTCGTTATTTCATCATCAGAAACAGGCGCAAACGCAACTCTCAATATCAAGCAGACAGCAGGTAACCTTCTTTCTGCATTCGGTATCAATGTAGGCGGTGGCGGTGTTTCATCAGAATCATTTAAACAGGGTAAAATCTCTGCAACTCCCGTTGACAGCTCAAATTTCAATTCATTCAGAGCTTCAACATATAAGTTGACAATAAACGGAAAAGAAACTGAAATTTTTGTTCCCACAGCAGACACATCAGGAAAAGCATACAATTTTGTTGATGACGAAGATATGTCTAAAGACGGAGCAAAGAGTGCTGCTGAAAAATTCGTTGCTGCTCTTAATCACGGTATTGCAGTATCAGAAGCAAAGGGCGAGGCAACATTTACACTCAATAAAGAAACAGGAGAAATTTCCCTTACTCCGACAAAATCAGGCGGCTCGGTTTCAATCGCTTCAACAGGAAGCGAAGAAAGCAACAATTTCATTACAGCATTAGGCTTCAATGAAAACAATTCTTCAAACGAAATAACAGCAGATACAAACGCTGCAAATATTTTCGGCGAAGGAAGTTTTACAGTAGGTTCAGTAGATATTACTATTGACGATACAACAACCTTAGGCGACATAAAATCAGCTCTCGAAAACGCAGGCGTGGGAAGCCTCGACCTTCAGAACGGCGTTATCATTGCAAACGAAGCGGTAACATCATCAGATACAGCATTTGCAGAAAAGATTTTCGGAACAGATTATGCAACCCTTTCGGATCCCGCAACATATGCCGGTACATCTTCAAACGAAATCAGCATTTCGGGTCAGAATGCTGTTGCTACAATAAACGGAACAACCGTTACAAGCGCTACAAACTCAATCGAAGTAAACGGCGTTACAATCAATTTCGGAAACCTCACAGACGCTGAAGCAGCAGCTATAAGCGAAGACAACGCTGTTACAACAGATGTCACAAGAGATACATCAAAGGCATTTGACGCAATCGTTAAATTTGTTGATGAATACAACAAACTCATCGAAGAAATCAACAAGGAAATTTCAACTTCAAGACCTAAATCAAAGGGCAGCTATTTCGATCCTCTTACAGAAGAACAGAAGGAAGAAATGTCCGATAAGGAAATTGAAGAATGGAACAAGAAAGCAAAGACAGGTCTTCTCTATCAGGATAAGGACCTTGATTCATTCCTTGCTTCAATGAGAAGTGCGCTCAATTTAAGAACAACCGATGGTTTCTCACTCAAAAATCTTGGAATCAAGGAATCTGATAACTGGCGTGATAACGGCAAACTCGAACTTGATGCAGACGCTCTCAAGGCAGCGCTTGAAGAAAATCCCGATAAGGTTTCAGAATTCTTTACAGATGCAGAAAACGGCCTTGCAGCAAAGGTTGAAAAGGTTCTCGACGGCGCTGTTTCAACATCAAAATCAAAGGGTTATGGAAAGTTCACTCTCCTTGCGGGTATAGAAGGAACATCAACCGCAACAAAGAACAGTATCTCAGACCAGCTCAAGAATTATAAAGAAATGATTGATGACCTTAAAACTCGTTATCAGAGCGACCTTAACAGATACTGGAAGCGTTTCACAACTCTTGAAACCTATACAGCAAACTATAATTCCATAGCAGGAATGTTTACACAAGCATAATTTTCGGAGGTAGTTAAAAATGATGCAGAATCCTTATCAGAAAATAGTTCAGCAAAGCATCAGTACAATGACTCCTGCTCAGCTTCTTATCGCTCTTTATGAAAAGGGTGAAACAGAACTTAACAAAGCAATTTATTTCATAGAGAACAAGGATCTTCCCAAAGCGCATAATTCTATTATGAAGGCGCAGAACATAATCTCTACACTTGATAGTTCTTTAAAGACAAAATATGAAATTTCGGAAAGTCTCGGCGCACTTTATGACTATATGTATAAAAGACTCGTTGAGGCTAATATGAAAAAAGATATTGAGATTATAAGGGAGATAATTCCTTTCTTCAGAGAACTTAAAGAAACCTTCACAGAAATAAATAAAAGGAGTCCACAATGACAGCCGAAGAAAAAATCATCTTATCAAATCTCATTGACGAATCGATAGATTTAATGCAGGACTATAAAAACGCTACGGCAGCGCTTACAGAAGAAAGCTTTGATGCGCTTCTCCCTTATCTTACAGAAAGAAACAAGCTTATGTTTGAAATAAAGGGAGTAATCGCAAAAGAAGATAAGATAATAGCAACCTGCGAAGAAAAAGAAATCCTCTCTGAAATTTTCAGACTTCGTGGACTTGATAAAGAATACGAAGGCGACATCGGTGAACTCGCAAAGAAACTTTCATCACTTAAAATCCTTTACGATATAACAGAAAAACTCGAAAAGGAATTTGAACTTTTAATGCAGTATGAAAGGTCAGACCTTGCCGATGAATTTGCAAATCTCACAAAGCAGAAGCAGGTTATCGATTATATAGAACAGTCTGCAAGTTCGGGTAATTTCAGCAGTGGTGTATTAGACCAGATACTTTGATATTCAAAATAAAAGGGTAGCAGATTTTCTGCTACCCTTTTTGTTTTCGCCATTCAAATCCCTTAAATACAAAAAATAAAGCACCCAAAAGGGCACTTTATTTTTTGGCGGAAAGAGAGGGATTTGAACCCTCGATGCGCTATTAACGCATACACGAGTTCCAGTCGTGCGCTTTAGACCACTCAGCCATCTTTCCATAATATCAAAGCGTTTCCGCCCTGATATTATATCACATATAAATTATAAATGCAAGTATTTTTTATGATTTACCAACCTGTTCCGAACTGATCAAGCCCGTCATCCGATATAGGAATATCAGTAGTAAGTCCTTCACCATCGCCGTTGTCACAGATGAAAACTTTGAGGATTTCGCCCTTTTCAACATCAATAGTTGTTTCGGGAGTGTCGTGTTCTGTCTTTATAACATAACCCGTCATAAATCCTATATCAGGCTGTTTTATGATTTCGTATTTAATTCCTGCCTTGTCAAGAATTTCGATATATTCTTTTTCTGTAAGACCGAAATGGTCGGGAATTTCAACCTGAGAAGGCCCGAGGCTTATCTTAAGCTGAATTGATGTTCCCGCATAAACAGTTTCCTTTGCGGGAATAGACTGTTCAATGATAATATCCTTTTCGTGTTCATCATCATAAACATAAGTAGGAATAAATGTAAGCCAACCCTGATATGTCGGAGAGTTCTTTATAAGTTCAAAGTTCTTGCCGACAAATTCAGACATTTCATAGGTCTGAACAAATCCCATTGTTGTTTCTATTGTAGTAACAGGAACGGGATCTGTCGAAAGAGTTGAATAATAAGGCGTTGTATATGAAACATCGGGTGCTGTATTATCAACCCAACCCATAAGACCAAGTGCAAGTGCGAGAAGAATACCGACAGTAACAACGAAAACAATTATCGGGATTCTCATATTACTTGCTTTCTTCTTTTTCTTTTTGTTAGGCTTTTTCTTGTGAGGATTGTTATTTCCATTTACTTTTTTGTTTACAGAAGGCGACATTGACTGACGAGGAATAGCGATAGTTGCTGTTCTTCCTGCTGATGGGGTGAGGTATTCGGGTTGTTCAAAAAGCTTTGTAACAAGTTCTGTTACTGTCTGAATTCTCATATCGCCCGAAAGCATAAGACCACCCATAATTACCTTTGAAACATTAGCGGGTATATTGTTGTTTACCGATGAAGGTTCACATAAATTATCGTTTCCGACACGGCTTACCGCTTCTGTCGGCATACAACCTGTGAGTATGCGGTAAAGAACAGCGCATATTCCGTAAACGTCTGTCCAAGTGCCCTGCCAGTTGCTTGAAGCATACTGTTCGGGTGCTGCGTATCCCGCGAAAAGTTCAGGTGCGAGTTCTGTATTGTTCGTTCTTGAAGCGGTAATACAGAAATCAGAGATTTTAAGTTCACCCTCATCTGTAATCCAGATTGTATCGGGCGAAATTCCTCTATGGACAATTCCTGCATTATGGACAAGACTTATTGTTGTGAAGATAGGCGGGAAGAGTGATTTAACTTCATCCCAGCTGAGTTCGCCTGCGTTTTCCTGTAAGTATTCTTTGAGTGTAACACCTTCGATTACATCAAATGTAACATAAGTAGTATTGTTTTCAGCGAAAAGTTCAAGTGCGGGATTTACATGGCTTAAAGTTCTCATTTTTGAGAGGAGTTTGTTGAGTTCAGTAAATTCCGACATGAATGTTTTATACGGAGCGAGATTCTGCTGATTTACGCTTATGAGCGAAGACCCCCTTACTCTTGCGCAGAGGGTGTCAGGCATATATTCCTTTATCCAGATTTTCTTTCTCATAACAGCGTCATAAGCGAGATATGTTGCACTTTCGCCGTTATAGCGAAGGAGTCTTCCGACAAGATATCTGTCGTTTAAAGTTGTTCCCGGTGAAAGATATGAAGGGAGATGAGGAGTTTCGTCAGAGTATCCGCAAAAGATACAAGGCCCCTCACCGTGCTTTTCTTCAAGACATCCAAGACAAAGATTAAGTTTTTCTTCCATAAAAAACACTCCGTAAATAAAGTTTGACCGATGATGTGTATCAGAGAAAATCCTCTGAAAATTCATTTTAAAATAACATCTTATTTTCCATTCAACAGTATAACAGAATACGGCGTTTTCTTCAATAGTTTTCGGCTTATTGTAATACAATTGAAACCATTTGTAACTTTCTTGTAACCTTATTTTACAGAATATTGCAAAATCGTCTTTTAAAAAAAGATTTTATTGTTCTTTTTGTCAATAGGATTTTACAAAAAGACAAATATATGTTATATTTTAATCAGGTTTATAAGGAGTGATTTTATGAGCGAACTCAACACAATAGCCTTATCCCACGATTTTCTGTCACGCTATGCAAAAGAGGGTGCTGTCTGTATAGACGCCACTGCGGGCAGAGGATATGATACAGAATTTTTGTGTTCTAAAGTAGGAGAAACAGGAAAGGTCTATGCTTTTGATATTCAGAAAGAAGCAATAGAAAGCACAGAAAAACGCCTTTCTGAAAAAGGCTATAAAAATGCAGAGGTAATACTCGCATCACATTCCGATATGGATAAGTATGTCAAAGAAAAGGTTGACTGTATTGTCTTTAATTTAGGGTGGTTACCCAAAGGCGACCATAATAT
Source organism: Oscillospiraceae bacterium (assembly GCA_017466865.1). Classification (GTDB taxonomy): domain Bacteria; phylum Bacillota; class Clostridia; order Oscillospirales; family Ruminococcaceae; genus RGIG4131. The sequence continues at coordinate 43,327 of JAFTTI010000021.1, forward strand.
TCACACCGAGGCAGAAAGCAGTATAGAGGCAATAGAAAAAGGTCTTTCGCTTCTTAAAAACGGCGGTGGAATGAACATAGCAATTTATTACGGAAGAGAAACAGGTTTCGAGGAAAAAGACAGCGTTTTGGAATATCTTAAAACTATCGACTCTTCAGAGTATACAGTACTTGTAACCGAATTCACCAACAGAACAAACTGCTATCCGATAAGCGTTTTTATTATGAAGGATTGATGAAAACGAAAATCCTGCCTGTCTTTCGTCGTCAACACTCCTAGCAGTACATCAGTACGGCGTCGTCGCGTTTCCTAGAAATACAAGCAATCTTTTCGTTTTAGTTTTACTTAAATCAAAAGGAGAAGAATATGAAAAAACAATCCCGTTTCTGATGTCAGAAGTGGCTTTGCGTTGTTTATGATGTTGACTTTTTATATCAACAATGCTACAATCAACTTACAGATAAACTTGAAGTTGACGAAGGAGGATGTTGTTGTATGGATGGGCATTGGGTTGTTTTTTTTATAGTTCAATTAATATATACACTCCCTATTATTGTCGCTATTGTCGGTGCTATCGCACTGCCGATTGCAGGGTTAGTGTTGCGTAAATCAAAGCCACAATTATCTAAAAAATTGCTGATAATAGGCGGAGTGTGTTTTGGCGTAGTTTGTTTGGCTTTGTTAATAAGTATATTCAGTGCGGTATTTAGCAGAACATTAAGTATTTGAGTGTTATAAAATAAACTCCGGAGAAGACGTTTTCTTCTCCGGAGTTGCTTTTTTATGGCTACCGCCCTTTATAACGCAGGTTTTTATTTATTGAGAATTGCTTTTCTCTCTTTCCAGTCGGGCATATAATGCGTCATAAGCGCTTTGAAACGCGCATTGTGAGAGGCTTCGGCGATATGGATTATTTCGTGCATTATAACATAAGAAAGACATTTTTTAGGGTGCGTAGCAATGGCAGTATTCAGACAGATTTCTTTTGTCATTACATTACAACTTCCCCAACGGGATTTCATTGTTCTGTATCTTACACCCGAAGAGGAAAGCCCCGTTTTTTCCTCGTGTTCTCTTAAAATAGCGGGGACTTCTTTCATAAGAACATCCTTGCAGAAATCAGAAAACGCCTTTTTTCTTTCGTCATAGTCCTCGGGATTTTTTACATAGAGAAAAATTCTTCCGTTTATGATTTCTGCTTTTTTCTTCTTCTCTGAAAAGAAAATTTCTAAAATAAACTTTTCGCCTAAGATAAAAATCTCATCCCCCGAAAGATATTTTTCTTCTTTTTTAATAGGGAGATTTTCACGATGTTTTTTAACCCACTTTGTTTTCTCCGAAACGAATTTTTCTGCCTCTGCGTATGAAACACTTAATGGAACAGAAACAAAATTCCCGTTATTTTTCAGAGAAAGAGAAAGCCTTTTAACCTTTTTCTTTTCCATTATAAAAGTTATGCCGTCTTTTTCAAAAATCCTCATAAACAATGCTCCGTTTGTTATTCTGTATAATATTCTACCATAGGTTTTATACAAGTTCAAGGGTAGCATTATTGTAATAGTTGTGATATAATGATAAATAGCGAAACTCTATCATATTTTAAGGAGTGGGTTATTATTAATATCGTTAAAATTGCAGACATCAATTCAGGTATCATTGCCGACAAAGAAGAATTTATCCGTGAAAGTGAAGAAAGATACAAAAAAGAAATAGAAAAAGCAGCAGAGAGAATACTTGAAAGTTCAGCTGAAAAGCCGATAGTTCTTGTTTCGGGTCCTTCAGGATCGGGAAAGACAACATCCGCAGGAAGAGTTGAAAAACTTTTAAAGGAAAACGGTTGCGGCGCTTATACAATATCAATGGATAACTATTTCCTTCCCGATAATTGCGGAGTGGAATTTCCCAGAAATCCTGACGGAACCATTGACCTTGAATCACCTTACAGAATAGATATTCCTCTTTTACAGAAGCATCTTGAAATGCTTAATGACGGAACACCTATTGATTCCCCCATATTCAATTTCAAGACAAGGGACAGAGACGGAAGTATTCACATAGAACGCAAAAAGGGCGATGTTATCATTCTTGAGGGTATCCATGCCTTAAACCCTGAAGTAACAGGAAACAGCAAGGATTTTGCAACCTGCATCTATGTCAGTGTAAGAACAAGAATAGAAAACTCACAGAATGACAGACTTCATCCCCGCCTTATAAGACTTCTCCGCCGTCTCGGTAGAGATAAGCTCTACCGCGGAAGAGATATGAGAGAAACCTTTGATATGTTCAAGAGTGTTTCAAGGGGCGAAGAAACATATATTATGCCATTCAAACCTCTCGCTGATTTTGACATCGACACGTTCATCCCGTTTGAACCCACAATTTACAGATGGGCGGTTTATGATGACCTCAAGCGTATGAAGGAAGAAATGCTCGGTGATTTCGATTACGACATCATTCTTTCGTTCCTCGATGAACTCGAACCCGTTGACAGAGTGAATGTGCCAAGCGATTCGCTTATAAGAGAATTTGTAGGAGAATAATTTTCAAAGAATTATGGAAAACAAAAACGAAATAAAATGCGAAATCTATAAAAAATGCAGCGGTTGTCAGCTGATGAATCTTGACTATCAGTCGCAACTCGCATTCAAGCAGAAAACAATAAGAGAACTTTTAGGAAAGTTCGACCATGTAAATAAGATTATCCCTATGGAAAACCCCTATCATTACCGCAATAAAGTTCAGGCGGTAATGCGTTTTGACACAAGAACGAAAAGGGCTTATACAGGAATTTTTCAGTCGACAAGAAATGCCGTTATTCCCGCTAAGGAATGTTTAATCGAGGACGAACTTCTTCACAAAATTACGGGAACTGTTTTAAGACTCTGCAAGCGTCTTTCAATCCCTGTATGTGATTATAAGGGCAAGGGCTTTTTAAAGAGTGTATCGCTTCGCTATGCATTCGCAACAGGCGAGGTTATGCTTACTCTCATTTCAACATCAGACAGATTTCCTCAGAGCGAGGATTTTGTTTCGAGAATAAGAAAAGCACATCCTGAGATAAAGACAATTGTCCTTAATATCAACCCAAGTGGTATTCCTCTGACATTCGGCAATAAAGAAAAAATCCTTTTCGGCGAAGGATACATAACAGACATTCTCTGTAATAAAACTTTCAGGATTTCTCCGCAGTCATTCTATCAGATAAACCCTGTGGGAACAGAAATTCTCTATTCAAAAGCTATTGAATTCGCGTCCCTTAAAGGCACAGAAACAGTTGTCGATGCTTATTGCGGAATAGGAACAATCGGTATCTGTGCGTCGGATAAAATAAAGCGCCTTATAGGCATAGAACAGAATGCCTCTGCCGTCAGAGATGCCAATATCAACGCAGAACTCAATAACATTCAGAATGCGGAATTTTTCTGTGGCGACTCAGGCGAGATAATGCAGAAAATCGAAAACAGCGGCGTTAAAATTGACGTTGTTTTCATGGATCCTGCAAGAGCAGGTGCTGACAGAAGATTTTTGAATGCGCTCCGTAATGTAGCGCCCGAAAAAATCGTCTATATCTCCTGCAACCCCGAAACTCTCGCAAGAGACCTTTCTTATCTTTCAAAGGATTACAGAATAACAAAAATCCAGCCCGTTGATATGTTCCCGATGACGAAACATATCGAAACAGTAGTTCTTTTGAGCAGTAAAAAAGCCGACGATTATGTCCGCATTTCTGTTCATACCAAGGACTAAAAACAAACCGATCAATAAATAAGAATTTGAGGGTGAGATATTATGGATAACAGCAAAATTGCAGAATTTATCAAGAAACAAAAAGTTGCTTTTATCTGTTCTGTTGATGAAGATGGATTTCCTAATGTAAAAGCGATGCTTAAACCGAGAAAAATCAATGGTTTGCACCAATTTTATTTTTCAACAAACACTTCTTCTATGAGAGTTAAACAGTATATGAATAATCCAAATGCCAGCATTTATTTCTATCATAAAGGATTCATTAAGTACACTGGTGTTATGTTAAAAGGTAAAATGGAAGTGTTAACCGACCAAAAGACGAAAGACATGATTTGGCGCAAGGGGGACACTATGTTCTATAAAGGCGGAGTTACTGACCCTGACTATTGTGTTTTGAGATTTAACGCAGATAGTGGAAGATATTATTGTGATTTGAAAACGGAGAGTTTTTCAATCGTGTAATATAAATTCCAATATATCGAACTCATGGTAGATTTCCTACCTAAAGAAACAACATTCGAAACAGTAGTTCTTCTTTTAAAAAAATAAATGATAACAGGAGTTAGATATGAGTCCGAAAATTCAAAAAATACTGTCTATTGTACTTTTAATTCTCGATATTGCATTTTTACTTGCTGTCATAATAGCAGAAGTTATGTCTTATGATATGACATCAACAACTATCGACAGCAGTTTTCTTGAAAGTGCGAAAGAACTGTATATTCTGTCAACAATACGCAAGAACTATCTGGTTGCCTTTATAGTTACCACAATAGCTTTTCTGGGCGTTTTGTTTCAAAAAGCATATATCGGGAAATCCGAATCGAAACTGATTTTAATAATAGGTATGGCTTTTATTATTGTTCCTGTTATGATTGTCAAAACAACAATAGAACTGATACCTGCTCTTTCAAACGAGCCTGTCCTCAGAACAACTGTTATTACAGAAACGGATTCTGATTACAGCCGAAGAGGAGGTTGGAGTTATTATCTGATAATCGAAGACCAGAAAATTTCTGTTACAGAATCGGAATATAAGTCTGCGAAAAAAGGCGACCCATATTATATCATCTGTTGCGGCGATAAAATAATCGAAACCTGTAACCCCAAGAAATATACAGACGCGACAACCCCTGAATATCTGACAGAAATGGGATGGTAGAATATGAAAATAAAAACCTTACGAAGATATACTTCGTAAGGTTTTTTGCTTTATTCGTTTGTGTCGTCGGCATCATCGAAAACTACAACATCTTCTTCAACTTCCTTTTTGTCAAAATCGATGTTGAGCTTTTCTTTTGCTTTCTTTTTCAGCTTAGAAATAACAACTCCCGCTGTTACACCTACCGCAACAGCAACCCCGGCGATTATCTGGATAATATATGTTGTTGCAGAAACATCTATATAAGCGGGCGTGGCAAAGAATAAGTTGTTAAGAATAACTGTAATCATAATAAATTCTCCATTCAAATTTAATCTTTTTTATCTGATTTTTTTTGTTTTAGTCTTGACAGAATATATTTTCCTGCATATCTGCTGCTGTCTCCGAAATTAAAAACAGCTTCTGATCTTACATTCGAAATATTATCTGCCCATTCGGAATTGTTTTCTATAAGTTTTTTCGAAGCGGTTTCAATTTCATTTTCATCGTTTCCCGAAACTTCAATTCCGATTTTGTTTCTTATGGTAAAGTCAATAGGTTCAACTCCGATTTCTTTATAATCTTCGTTGATGATTTTAACAGGTGTGTTTACAAACATAACAGGGCGCAACGAAGAGAATGAATATTCATATCCGATGTTCGACCAGTCTGTAACTACAAACGCCGCTTTATATATTGTTTCATTTGATGAAAAATCATCCTCAACCGAAACATAAGGGTCGTCTTTATATCTGTTGCAGATTTCGTTCCAGTTCTGCGGTGATCTTAAAATATACTGCGGATGAGGTCTTATAACAACCTTTGCGGTTTTCTTCAAGCCGTTGACAACTGTATCAAGACAACTGTCAAGTATGTTATCTTTTTGATGAGAAGGAGCGATAAGAATATATTTCTCATCCTTGTTATCAGGGTTATTATTTTTCCATTCAAGATACTGTGTTGTGATGTCATCAAGCATGCCATATCCGTATTCTATGAGGTTTTTCGGCGGAAGATCATAAGTTTTTTCCATTGCCTTTATCTCATCAACAATATGCTTTCCTGCACAGAATACAGTATCAAAGTGGTCTAAAGCGCCCTTTCTCAGAAGCATGTTCATACTTGATAATCCATGGTCCATATAGATATATTCGGTATCTTTACATACATAGCTTCGTTTTAAATAATACTTTTCAAGATCGGGAGTTGTCATAACAACAATGCGGGCATCCATTTTCATGAAAAGAGATATAAGCTTGTTCTTGCCTATGTAATAGGAGATAATTCTGTCGTTTTCTTTTGCAACGCTGAATATTATGTCATCGGGATCATTTGTTATATAGTGGATTTTTATATTTGAATGAGATAACAGCCATTCAATAAGACTTTTAAAATACTTATAGAATCCACTTGCTTCAGAATAGAATACCAGATGTTTGTTTTCAACCGAAAAGAATTTCTTATAATCAACACGCTGTCTTTTCTTGAGTTCTGAAGAGATATTGCTGCCGTAATCTTTAAGTTCTTCAAGTTTTTTCTTGCTTTTTTCAAGAGCTTCATAATCAATGTATTTTTTAGGATTGATAATAGCGTTGAGTATGAATATCTGCAGTGTGCTGAAGATGTTGCTGAATATCCAGTAAAGAGCGATACCTGATTTTACAAATAATCCGAGATATAAGGATAACGCCGCAGAGAAAATCATCATACCATATTTATTCAATTTTCCCTGTTCTGCTTGAAGCACCTGAGCTTTATTCTGCGCAATGCACATAACAATTGCCGATAAAGCTGCGATTACAGGGAAAAGAAGATACAATCCGCCTTGTTCAAACGGAACAAGAGAAAAATCAATTCCGAATGATGTCATAAGATTTGTTGTTATTCCCGAATAATCTGGAACGCTTATCATTTCAACTATACCCATAAGGATAATAAGCTGAAGAATCATAGGTATAACATCGATAAACGGACTGTATTTTTCTTTTTTATACAATCTGAAAGTCTCTTCGTTTATTCTGTCCTTGTCACCATAAAAATCACATTTTATCCTGTTTATTTCTGGCGACATCTTCACCATTTTTATTCCGTTTTTCTGAACAATTATGTTTATCGGAAAAAGGATTATTTTTGTCAGTGCGGTAAATATGATTATCGCAAGAGGATAATTGTTGCAGAGATTATATGATATCTCCAATAGTTTCCCCAATGCAGTTGCCAATAGTTCCATTATAGTTATCTATCCACGCATATACTGCGTGTCCTCCTGTAAATTTATATGAGATTTCTTATATATTCATAAACAACGCTTATAAGTTCGTCGTTTTCTTCGGGCTTTTTGATTGCGATTCTTATGTATTCTCCATTATCGCATCCGTTTTTGCCGTTAAGATTTTTTATAAGGAAATTATTTTCTATAAGAAATTCACACAATGATTCAGCTGTGCCTTTTTTCATACGGCACATGATATAATTTGCCTGAGATGGATATACAACGAATAATCCTGTTTTATCAAGAAGCGAAGAAAATCTCGCTCTCTCAGAAGCAATCATATCACAAGCATTGATATACGATTTTTTGTATTTTCCGCATATCTGTAAAAAGAATTCCGCAAAAGAGTTTATATTCCAGATAGGAATATCATGAGCAACGGATTTTAAAAGAGCGGTGTCTGAAGAACATAACGCTCCCAGTCTTATTCCCGGAACGCCGTAACTCTTGCTTATGCTTTTGATTACAGATAAGTTGGGATATTTTAAAAGTGTAGCGTTTTTGATGAGCGTGTATCTGATGTCGCTGTCAGCGAAATCCACAAAGCTTTCATCAACAATAACTTTCTGATTTCTTTCATAAAGTGCGTCAAGTATTTCATACATTTCGTTTTCGCTTATGAAATGTCCCGATGGGTTATCGGGGTTTATGATAATTACTATATCGCAGTTTTCTGATTGTTTAAGGATAAATTCTTTGTTATATTCAAATGATTCATTTTCACATAAACCTATTTCAGCCGATGCTGTTTCTGCAGAATTTATGTATTCATTGAATGAGGGCGATGTTATATAATAACTTCCCTTGAGATTTCTCATGATTATACGGATAAGTTCTGCCGCACCGTTTCCTGTTACAACATAATCTTCGCTTACGTCAAGAAGACTTGCCATAGCTGTGGATATTATTCTGCTTCCCGATGGATACTGAGTAAGAAGCTCTGTGAAACTGTGTTTCATTTCGCTTATCATCTTTTCATCGGGGAACCATGGATTGACAAGATAACAGTAGTCGCGTATATCCTGAAATCTCCAGTATCCGCCGTAACGTTCTGATAAGCTTCTGAGTTTATTTTCTCCGAAAAGTGTCTGAGCAACCTGAAGGTCCTGAGGGGTATCTATTTCATACCATTTCTTGTCTGAAACATCCATTACCTTAAGGTTTGAATCATTTATATTCGCAATGATTTTCAATACCATTTCATAATAAGCGTTGTTTCCGCATGTCTGGATATACGCTTTCAGAAACGGAAGATACCAGTTTGAGAAAAATTCTTTTGAAAGTTTATATATGTTTACCGTTTTATAATACGATGAACAGTTATCCCAGTTGAACTTGCTTTTTTCGATAAAAGCGGTTACTCTGTTTTCTGAATCGAATGTGGTAACTGTGCCGTCCATCCAGTTTTCAAACTTACTTACAGTAACAACATTAGGGTCAGGACAACGTATCAGTTCCGAAACAATTTCAGAATCGAAAATAAGATCGCTTTCAAAGAGAATAGTGTCTTCTTCTGACATATGCTCAGAAGCGAGAAAGAGAGAATATATATTGTTTGTAGTAGCATAGCGATCGTTGTTGATAAAAGTTATATCAAAATCACCGCCGATAGCTCGGGCGTGATCGTTAAGCTGTTCGGCACAATAACCCGTAACGATAACTACCTTTTTTATCCCTGCATTACGCAGAGAATCAAAGATTCTTTCAAGCAGAGATTTTCCGTTTACCTCTACCATACATTTGGTTGAGTTTTCTGTATATTTTCCGAGTCTTGAACCCATTCCCGCAGCAAGTACTACAGCCTGCAAAAAAATCACTCCCGTACCATGATAGTGTAATGTCTGTCGGTTTCTGAAAATCCGACTTCGTTATTGAGTTTCGGCATAAATCCGTCAGCCTCTTTTCTGAAACCTGCATTATAGAATACCGAAAAATAATCTTCGTATTCATTTACTGTGCGGTATAACGCACTGTAATCGGATTTCAACGCCTCAGAATAGATTTCATTCAGTGTGAGTCTGTCATCAAGTGCTACTGTATCTATAAAATACAGAACAGATTTTTTGCTTGATTTTTCAAGGATTTTTCTGAAACATTCTGTTATATCGTCGTCGTTTATATACATGCATACATAAGAAACAATGAATATATCTATATCAGAATAATCATCAGATTGCTTAAGATAATCCTGAACCGAACTGCATACAAATTTCTTGTTTTCACCTGTATATTCCTTGCATATTTCTTCGGCGTTCTTAACCATTTCTGATGAAAAATCAACACCCACATATTTTTTGCATACAGGAAGCAGACATTCAGCCCAACGACCTATTCCGCATCCAAGGTCAAGAACAGACGAATCCTTATCAAGATTAAGATGAGGAAGAACTTCTTTTTTCTCTATATCGTTCCATTTATCAGCATAATCGGGATTCTGATCTCCCAGAAGGACAGATGTATAAACGCTCTTCATATCACCAAGCTGTCTGCCTCTTCTGTTATAGAGTTCTCTTGTTTTTTCGGTGTCTATGTTTGTTTTGGTGCCGTATATTCTTTTTTCCATAATTTTTAATCGCACTTTTTTAAAAGTGCTCCTCCTTTAAATCTTACCACCAGTAGTCAGTGATGGTATGCGTTGTTTTTTCTACACCTTCACCGGTGAATTCAGAACAAGAAGAAGTAAATACATATTCATCATAGCAATTTGCAACCGAATATCCATATGAATCCACCTTGGGAGTTCTTGGATACGCATTATCAAATCTCATTATTCTGAAAAGTCGTTCTCTTTTCATATTTTCATCCATATCAAGAAGAGAATATTCCATCGGGCCGTATGATAATCCCGAGCAGTCAAGGATTGTAGGAAGAAGGTCAGACTGAAGATTTCCGGGAGCGGAATTGATAATAAGTCTGTCTGCCTTTCTGCCGGCGGGTTTTATAAGCATAACAGGACTCGATTCACCAATAGAATGTAATCCATGGTCTGCGGTAAGGATGATTGTGGTGTTATCATAAACACCTATTTCTTTAAGTTCGTTGATATATGTATCAAATATCTTCATGCAACCGTTAAGCGCATCTGATTCAGAACCTTCTCCGCTTTCAGAGATATATGGGCTGTGCATTCCGTGTATATGCTGGAATATGCAGAGTTTTGTATCATCGACAGTTGAAAGACCTTTTTCGAGACTGCTGTAGTAATCGTCGTTATAATAAACGATACCTCTTTCTTTTGACGATTTGGTGATTTCTTTCCATGATGTTGTATCCTGAACATGAATCGAAGTTGAGGTTGTATACTGATTTATGTATCTGATATCGCTGAGATAGAATGCTTCTTTGAGAAAATCAGGGCTGTATCTGAACAACGAAAGAGAAAGAAAAGCAAAATAAGTCGGGGCTTTCTGAACGATATAGCTGTATTCGAATTCCTTTACATTATCAATTTTGCCAAGCATATTTTCAACGCCGCCGCAATATATCTCGCTGTCTGTATAAAGTCTTACCTTATATCCGTCATTCTGCATCGAACCATAGAATAATTCGGCGTTTTCACCTTTCCATGCGTTTGCATTTGATTCCATAATCGGTATCGAATAGTCGATAGGAGTTGCTGTGAGAAGATGTGGCATAGAAAGAGTTGTTGATACTACTTCGGAATTGATATCATCATAATAGATGAAATCAGAATATTTAGAATAACTGTCAGGCTTTTTGGTAAGATAATCAGAAAAATAATCGTTATGGTATGTATCCATAATGAAAACAATTACGTTTCCTTTTGAAGAAACTTCAAATTGTTCTGAACCATCAAGGGAATATCCACTATGGGTTTCGTTCTGCTTTTCTGAAAATCCGTCGGAAAGAAGAACAGGCAATGCCGCACCCTGAATAACAATGAGAGCAGATGATGCTATGATTACGCCTTTTATGAAGGTATCTCTGCCTATCTTTTTTTCGCAAAGAATACACATGACAACAGGAACAGCTATCCAGAACCAGAGGTTAAGATGAACAATCCATAAAGGAGTATCGATAACCTCACCTGTAATGAATGTATCTTTGTTTAAAAATGCATACTGTATGTATGATAAAACAGATATCGATCCGAGAATAACAGACAAACGATCAAGATTTTTTCCCTTGAAAATAAATGCTATAGGGAAAGAAAGAAGCAATACCGCCGCAAAACACAACAAAGATATAGGAAATATATCCATGAAAACGAATTTGAATTCGTTGCGGTTTGAAAAATAAAGTTCATATACACCGAAAACAAGATACATAAACCCGATGCATGCCATAGGAAGTATTATTACGCTTACTCTTTTGAGAAAACTGCGGTCATCTTCGTTGTTTTTATTGAGCTTTCCTAAAAGATCGGTATAGATAAAAGAAGAATTTTTATCCATGTCTGAAAGCGATAATTTTTCAGAAGGCTTTGTTGTTATCAGCTTTCTTACAATTTCAACAAGAGAGAGGATATGGAATATCAGAAGCCCGGCCATAACTATGAGAAGATATGGAAGTGCGGCTTTTGAAATGATGGGATATGCCACAAGAGAAACATTGTATATAATTATTGTATATAAAAATACTTCGCATATAAGCATGTAAAACAAAGGATACCGCTGAGCTTTTTTAATATCCTTGTTTATAGGAAGAATGAAAAAAACAACCGAACAAACCAAAGAAATAATAAATGGAACCAAATGGATTATTGTAAAAGGGCTTTCGAATAACATAATCAATCAAACCTGCGCTTTGAAAACGCCTATTCCTTTCTGAAAATATTGAAAAAATATATAAACATTTCATGTATACTTATACACGACATTATTTTATCACAAATTGTTAACAATTTCAATCTTTTGACACAATATTTTTATCTGAAATCAAATTCAGATTCTGTTATACAGATTTATTGATTTTTCGCTTTGATCATGATATAATCTAATTGATATGTTTCTGATAATAAATCATATCAGAACGATATTGTCATTATCAGAAATCAAGGAGTGAGAACAAATGAAAATCATTGAGTGGAATGTGAAAAACATGAAACAAACAAAATGTTTGTCATGCCTTGCATATGAGATTAATGACAGAAAACCGGATATAGTAGTATTGACAGAATATAATATAGATGCCAATAAAGGCGGGAAATTCGAAAAAGAAATGCAAAAAACGGATACATATTGAAATCGCGCGGTAAAAGTAGCAGAAACGGAAATGCAGATATTCTCATTGCTGTAAAAGAAAGTGATGACATAAGTATAGTCGGAGATGTTTGTTTTGGTTATAAATATAACTATCTGATTTTAAAAACAAGAATCAGATCCGAAGAAGTTTATATTGTTGGCCTTCGCATTAGGGGGAATTCGGGAAAATCTGATGAAAAGGAACAGGAATACAGACTGAAACAATTAAAAAATATACTCGGATTGCCAGAACTTAATAAGGCTAAAAGAGTAATAATGGTCGGCGACTTCAATAATTATAAATCCTATGGCGATGAAAATGAAATTGAAAATTATGATAAATATTATAATGGTAAAAATCAGAGAAAATATAATATTCAGGCGATAAAAAAACTTTATGCAGAAAAAGAATATGACTATAAAAATTCTGCCCCTGAAAATGAGAATGAATATTCATATAAACTAAAAATACCGTATAGATATGATCATATTTTTACAAAAGGATTTTCAGTAAAAACAACTTATGACTGGGAATGGAAGGATTCGGTTAATGGCCAAAAGAAGCGCAATAAAGAAAAAGGCTATGTCCCCGACCATGCAATTTTATCAGCTGATATTTTTTAAAAGTAAGATTAAATCAGAGCTTGTCAATACCCATAGTTCTATGTTAATCAAAGGTTGAGGTGATCTTATGAACAACAAAAAATATTCTCCATCTGAGATTATAATATCCGTCATATTCGTGATATGGTTTATAGCTTCTATCGCTGTTATGATTTTCTTTGGAAAAACGGGAAGAGCAGGGCTTGTTCCCGCTGTTTTAGGACAGTATTTCCTCGTTTTCGGAATAGCGGCAGGTGTCAATGAAGCGAAAAATAAAAAATTCAATCCGATAGCGCTTGTTTTTGCAATAGTTGGTATAGCAGGTATAGTCGCAACACTTATTCTTTATTTTGGAGCCGAAACTATGATTTCATTTCTTGATAAAAATATGCCTTATATTTTAATGACAATTTTCCTTATTGTCGGAATTATTCTCGTTATCGTTGCCGTTTCAAAATATTTCGGAAGAAAGAAACGCTGTTCGTATATGGTTACAGCAAAATGCATTGAACTTCGTGAAATGGCGAATGACGGACATATGCTTGCTTGTCCCGTTTATGAAATTTATTATGATGGAAGAACGATAAAGCTCTGCGATGATGTTTATAGCAATAATCTTGATGTAAGAGTAGGCGATGAAAAAGAAATTATGATAAATCCAGATAAACCGACGGAATATTTTGCCCCCGAAGAAATGGCAGCATCATCAATAATCATAGGTGGAATAGGAATTGCGATAGTTCTCGTTATGATTTTTGCCCTTGTTATGACGGGGAGTAAGTAAAGAGGAGATGTGAAAAATGAAGATAGAAACCAATCGCCTTATTTTAAGAAAGTGGGAAGAATCCGACGCGGAAAGCCTTTATAAATATGCAAAAGATGAAGCGATAGGCCCCATAGCAGGCTGGCCTCCGCATAAATCAGTCCAAGAAAGCCTTGAAATCATAAGAACGGTTTTCAGTAGTGACGAATGTTATGCCGTCTGCCTTAAAGAAGACAATATCGCGATAGGAAGCATTTCTCTTATGACGGGTGACGCTACCGATATGACCGACCGCGATGACGAATGTGAACTCGGCTACTGGATAGGAAAGGAATTCTGGGGCAGAGGCCTTATTCCCGAAGCGGCGAAAGCACTTCTTGAAAGAGCATTTTCTGACCTTAAAATGACTACCGTCTGGTGCGGATATTACGACGGTAACGAAAAGTCGAAAAGAGTTCAGGAAAAGTTAGGCTTTGTATATCATCATTCCTGCGATGATGTTAATGTTCCTTTAATGAACGAAGTCAGAAAAGGGCATACAAACATTATGACAAAAGAACACTTTGAAGAACTGAACAAATAAAAGAGTACCTTAAACAAAGGTACTCTTTTTTGTTTCTTTAAGACAGAATTTACCGAGTGCAACGCTTATTAAAATAAAGAGGATGACAGCGAAAATGCCCGATATTATAAGCGAAAAAACACCCGCGGGGAAAACTGACCATAATATGCGCGAAAGTTTTATTGAAAGCATAGAGGAAAATACGGGAATAAGAATATTTCCTACAAAATCGAATGACATGGATGTAAGCTTCATAAGAGCTGAAATTCTTACTATATTGCAGATTATGTTGCTTAAAAAATATGAAACGATAACGCCATAGAATCCTATCATCTTAACAAAAATCAGAACAGCCGAAATTCTTATTATGTATTCAGCCATCGAGTTTATTATGCAGAAGGTCTGTTTTCCCATTCCCTTTAAAATGCTTTCTGTTACTATCTCGACATAGATAAAAGGAATAACGGGGCATATTAGTTTAAGCGTTTTTATAACCAAAGGACTATCCGATAACATCCCGCCGAGTTCATCTGCATACGAGAATATGAAAAACGCCGAGATAATCGCGATAGAGAATGCTTTTCTTAAAGCGTCAGATGAAAGTTCCTTTACCTTCTCAGCGTTTTTACTCTGAGTTTCCCTTGCCGTTTCGGGAAGAAGAATGAGCGACAGACTTTGCAGTAGTGTTGACGGGAAGAATATAACGGGGATTATTATTCCCTCAAAAATGCCATACTGCGAAAGCGCTGTTTCATAAGAATCTGAAAAGTTTTTTAGCATTAAAGGAACAAGCGCTTCATTTGCTCCTGAAAGCAGAACAAAAATATAAGCACCGACAGTTATCGGCAGAGAAAGTTTTATAAACTGTCTGAAAGAGATTTTTGCGTTTTCATCTGAATGGGGTAATTTTTCTCTTACATAGAAAATACAAAGCATAATGCAGGATACGATTTCGCCCGACATAACAGAAACTGCGGAGCAGGTTAGAATATCCATAATGCCGTTTTTTGCAAAAGCAAGTATCATCAGAATAAGAGAAACGCCTTTTACAAAAAACTCTGTAAAATCGGCAATGCAGGGTATTATAACCATCCGCCTTGCGTGGAAATATCCTTTTATGCAACTCCCCGTTGTCGCAAGAGGAAGAGACAGCGCCATTATTCTTATCGCGACAAGAGAAAGATTTTCGTTATAGATTTTCTTTGCAAGAAAAAACAGGGCGACAGAGAATACGAGTGAAAGCCCGACGCCTGAAAAAAGACAGTAGGAAATAACCTTTTCAACATTTCCTTTTCTGCCTATTTCTTCAGAGATAAATCTGCTTGAAACAGAAAAGATGTTCCCGTTTGAAAGAGTTAAAGCGAAAACAAAAAATTGCGAAACAAGAGATAAAATCCCGACAGCACTTTCGCCCATATTTTTTGTTATTACTATATTCAGCGCTATCGAAAGAAGCTGAAGCACCATAGAAAACGCCGATATTATTACTGTATCGGCAGTGATTTTCTGTTTCATAAAAATCCTCACCTTTAAAATGTTGCTATTTTTTTCAAAAAGGGGTATAATCTATATTGAATTCTATGCAGATATTATCAGAAATATCATAAAGGAGATGTTAAGGTTTGGATATTACAGAAATCCTTGAAAAACTCTGCAAGTCGGGCGGAGTAAGCGGTGATGAAACAGAAACTTCTGAAATTGCCCTTTCTTATTTAAAAGAATACGACAAGAACGCTTTTATAAAAAATGGCTCTGTTTTTGGGAAAATAGGTAATGGCGGAAAGAAAATCCTTCTCGATGCACATATCGACAGAATAGGCTTTATAGTTACATCTATAACTGATGATGGTTTCATAAAGGTTGCAAACTGCGGTGGAATTGATAAAAGGCTTCTGCCTGCATTGCCCGTTAAAATCTATGGAAATAAAACAATAGACGGTGTTTTTGTTTCTGTTCCTCCTCATCTCGCGTCAGAAGAAAAACCTCTCGCTGTAAACGAAATGTATATAGATACAGGATACTCTAAAGAAGAACTTGAAAAGATATTATCTCTCGGCGATACAATTTCTTTCGATACAACTTTTAAAAAACTTTTAGGCAACAGAGTTTCAGGCTCGGCGCTTGATGACAGAAGCGGTGTTGCAGCAATTCTCTATGCACTCGAACTTTTAAAGAATGAGAACCTTAATTGTGAACTTCAGATTCTTTTCTCGACAGAAGAAGAAGTCGGCGAAAGAGGGGCGACGACAGGTGCGTTCTATCTTAATCCCGATATTGCTATTGCCGTTGATGTAAGTTTTGCTTATGCATCAGGCGAAAAGGAAGATAAATGCGGAAAGATGGGAAAGGGCGTTATGATAGGAATTTCTCCGTCACTCGACAGAGAACTTTCGCATACTCTTATTTCAATCGCAAAGGAAAAAAATATCCCCTATCAGACAGAAGTCATGAGCGGCAGAACAGGAACAAATGCCGACAGATTTTCTGTAAACCGCGAGGGTGCTTGCGCGTCAACACTTTCTATTCCTCTTAAATATATGCATACCCCGACAGAAATTATCGATACCGACGATATAGTTTCTGTTTCAAAACTCATAGCAGAGTATGTAAAGGGGGTTAAATAATGCTTAAAGAACTTTGTCTTTTAAACGGCGGATCAGGTGATGAAAAAGCTGTCCGCGAATTTATCATAAATGAAATCAAAGACTACTGTGATTACAGAGTAGACAATTTAGGAAACCTCATCTGTGAGAAAAAGGGAAAAGAAACCCCGAAATCAAAGATAATGATAGCGGCGCATATGGATGAAGTTGCGCTTATAATAACATCTGTAAAATCTGATGGCTCACTCGTCTTTTCAGCAGTCGGTGGAATAGAACCCGCAACCATTATGGGCAAGAGAGTTACTGTAAACGGAATGCCTGGCGTTATAGGCTCGCCCGCTGTTCATAATCTTTCGGCAAGTGAAAAGGATGAAAACCCTAAGATGTCATCACTTTATATCGACATCGGCGCCGAAAATAAAGAAGAGGCAGAAAAATATGTTTCCCTCGGTGATATGGCATATTTCGATTCTGAATTCATAGAATTTGGCGACGGAAAAATAAGATGTAAAGCAATAGATGACAGAGCAGGCTGTGGTATGATGATTGATATGATAAAGGGAGAAATTCCTTTTGACACAACTTTCGTCTTTACCGTTCAGGAAGAAATCGGAACAAGGGGTGCTAAAACCTCAACTTTCTCTGTAAATCCCGATATTGCCATTGTTTTAGAAACAACAACGGCGGCGGATATTCCTTTGTCAGAAGGGGATAAGAAGGTTTGTATCCAGAAAAAAGGCGCAGTTGTTTCATTTATGGACAGAGGCACGATTTATGACAGAGAACTTTATAAACTCGCATTTTCAGTAGCAAACGAAAAGGGAATACCCGTTCAGACAAAATCCGTTGTAGCAGGTGGAAATGACAGCGGTGCTATTCATATAACAGGCGACGGAGTAAGAACAATGGCTATATCAATTCCCTGCCGTTATCTTCATTCACCCTCTTGCGTTGCCGATAAATCTGATATAAAGGCTTGTTATGATTTATGCCTTGCCGTTTTATCCGAGGTAGGAAAATTATGATAGAAGAAATTTCTGCGCTTCCAGTTCTTCGTGATGATTATTATTCAAGCAAGATAAAAGCACATTATAAAGCCTATGGAACAGACTATGATTTTATGAAATTCTATAAAATCGGAGAGAATGCGGTTCTTTCAAGGTTTAATGGCGGAGTTGTCATTTCATCAAGCGGGAATTTTGATATGAATGAACTTATGTTCTTTTTAGAAACATTATGCCCCTCTGAAATAGAAACCGACAGCGAGATTTTTATCCCCCGTTATGAAAAGGTAAAAAGAACACTTTTCTCTTTCCCGGATGTTTCACCTGATGAAGAAATAGAAGTTGACAGTAACCCTAAACTTGACGATGTTTTTTCGGTTTTAAAAACGGGATTTGACATTGAAGATGTCTATTCCGAGTGGCTGACAGATACATCTCATCGGATAAGACACGGCGTTTCAAAGGTTTATCTTTATGGAAAAACAACCGCAACAATGCAGTTTTGCGATGAAAACAACGCCTTTTTCGGAATGATAGCAACACATCCCTCTGACAGAGGAAAAGGAAAAGCAAGAAAACTTTTATATCATCTTAAAAATGAGTATAAGAGGGAATGCACCCTTTTTGCAAAGGACGAAAGAGTGTCGTTTTATGAGGGCGCAGGATTTATAAAAAAAGGCGAAGATTATATTTATATAAGGCGAAAGGATTTTTAAAAAAATGAGCGAATTTTTCAAACTCAGCGAAAGAGTAAAGGAACTTTCAGAAAAAGCAGAAATTTCAGCAAAGGATACTTTTTCGGGAATAGACGATATTTTAGAATACAATACCCACAAGGTGCTTTCTGCTTTTTCAAAGAATAAAGTAAGCGAGGCTTGTTTCAAAGGAAGCACAGGCTATGGCTATGACGATATGGGCAGAGATGTTTTAGACGCCGTTTATGCCGATATTTTCAGATGTGAGGATGCACTCGTCCGTCATAATTTCGTTTCGGGAACACATGCACTCACAGTCGCGCTTTTCGGTCTCTTGCGAACAGGCGACACACTTTTATGCATAACAGGAAATCCCTATGACACATTGGAAGAAGTAATAGGAATAAGAGGAGAAAAGGGCAACGGCTCGCTTTCTGATTTCGGTGTTAAATATGATAAGGTTGACCTCACAGATGAAGGAACATTCAATAAAGAAGAAATCCTCAAAAAAGCATCCACGGCAAAGGTTATCTATATCCAGCGTTCGAGAGGGTATTCTCTTCGCCCCGCTATAACAATTTCACAGATGGAAGAGATAATAGCGGAATGTAAAAAGGTAAACCCCGATGCGATAGTTATGGTAGATAACTGTTATGGCGAATTTGTCGAAAAGAGAGAGCCCACAGAAGTTGGTGCTGATGTCTGCGTAGGCTCACTTATAAAGAACGCAGGCGGCGGAATTGCCGAAACAGGCGGATATATTGTCGG
The DNA here is from genome assembly GCA_017466865.1 of Oscillospiraceae bacterium. Classification (GTDB taxonomy): domain Bacteria; phylum Bacillota; class Clostridia; order Oscillospirales; family Ruminococcaceae; genus RGIG4131. Next base: position 62,689 of record JAFTTI010000021.1, read on the forward strand.
AACTAAAAAATGCGTTGAACTCTGCTCCTATCGTCTTACTTGTGTCGGAATGGGAAAAGAAGTAGGATGTACACTCAATCAGTCAAGAGGGATGTTTATGGGTGTATTCTTAGCGCCCCAGACAGTAGCCGCAGCTGTTAAGACAGCAACTTTCGCAGCAGAACTCTTCTCACTTTTAGGTTTTGAAACATTCCCCAAAAAGAGTGAAACAAGAAGCGATATAATAACAGCGATAAAACTTCAGAACGAAGAAAACTTAACCGCTTTCTGCGAGGGTATACAGTCGGGCGCACCCGTTGATTCTTTCGTAACTCCTGTTGCGTGGGATATGCCGGGCTATGACAGTCAGGTTATTATGGCGGCAGGGGCTTTCACAGGCGGTGCTTCAATAGAACTTTCAGCCGATGCCCCGATAAGAGAGCCGTTTGCTGTATGGATGCAGGGAGGACTTACATATCACAGCGGAAAACTCGGTGTTATGCTTGCTATGCAGAGAATGGAAGACAAGGGCCTTATATAACTTGACTTTTATGGCGAAAATTGTTAGAATAAGTTAAACCTTGTTATTTAGGAGGATTTTAATATGGAATTCAACGAACTCGAAAATGTCCAGAATGAAGTTGCGACAAAAAAGGCTCCCGATAAAAAAGCGAAGAAGAATAACAAAAAGCCTCTTCTCATTATGATAGGCGCATCACTGATAGTTATTCTTATAGTTCTTCTCGTGTTCTTTATAGTCGGCCTTATCAAAGGCAATGAAGGAAAAAAACTTGCCGATGATTTAAGAGGCGAACTCGGAAAAAGCATCGAAATGGCTGAAAAGAATACAGGCACTGTTGTAAAACTCGATTCACAGAATATAATGCTTAAAGAAATTATTGATTATGACCGTATATGTGAATCTGATTCGACTGTAAAAGTCGGCGGTGTTGAAGTTCCCGAATGGGCAGTATTTATAAGCCTTGACGGAAACGACAAGATTTCATCTGTTACTTATTATGATTTCAAATCCCTTAAAAAGAACTGGAAGGGTGTTAAGGTCTCGGAACCTATCGACAATACAACTATCGCATACAATATGACAAAGAAGGAAGCAGACAAGATCATTTCTCTTTCTCCCCTCTCTGTAACATATTCAAACGATGATACAGCAACTTACCTCTATAAATATTACTACCTCGATGAAAACGGAAACGAACAGGTTTATCGTCTTTCTGTAACATATAGCCTTGAAGATTCTGTAAGAGGAATCAGCACAACAGAAATTGACTATATGAAATTTATCTTTGCTTAAACTCTGAAAGAAGGCTCTTATGAACTGCGATTGTGGAATTAATTTTGAATATCATGAATTTGTCGAATGTATAACCTCTGCGCTTGACGCACGCGACCCCTATACAGGCAAACATTCTGAACGCGTCAGCGATATGGCTTGTATGATAAGCGAACTTATGGGGTTATCCGAAGATGAAACGAGAGAAATTCATATCGCAGGTCATCTTCACGATATCGGAAAGATAGGTATTCCCGATAAAGTTCTTCTTAAAGAAAGCGGTCTTGATGACGAAGAATGGAAACTGATGAAACAGCATCCTCAGATAGGCGCTGATATTCTGTCGAAATCTCCTCATTTCGCAAGACTTGCTGCAATTATCCTTCATCACCACGAAAGATGGGACGGAAAAGGTTATCCTTTTGGCGCGAAGGGCGAGGAAATTCCTATCGGAGCGAGAATTATTGCAGTATGTGATTCTATCGATGCTATGGCTTCGAAAAGAGCATACAGAAACGCGCTTCCGCTTTCTGCATGTAAAGAAGAAATCGAAAAGAACACAGGCATTATGTATGACCCTGATGTCGTTAAAATCGCTATCGAAAACTGGGATAAGTTAGTTGAAGTATATAAATAAGAAAAGGACAGCATAAGGCTGCCCTTTTTTATTCTATGTCAATCTTTCTGAAATTATGGTCACGGTATTTTTTCGGCGTTGTATCTGTTAGCTTTTTAAAAACAGCCGTAAAATAACTCTGTGAGGGAAATCCTAACATAAATGCGATTTCAGATGGCGGATATGACGAATATTTCAGCATATTTTCTGCCGTTTCGATTTTTTTTCTTAAAATATAATCGGTAACGGTTTCGCCTGTTTCTTTCTTGAAAAGCCTTGAAAGATAACTTTCGTTGAGTTCTGTAACTTCCGCTAAATCTGTAAGCGTTATTCTTTTCCCGATATTTTCATAGATATAATCAACGGCTATGATTATCGGCTTTGAGAAAATCCTGCTTTTGCTTATTCTTTTCATTCTCTTTGTATAGTCTAAAGACATTTCAGCGTGAAGCTCTGAAATTTCTTTGAAAGACCTCGCCTTGTCCGCACGGTTGATATAAAGGTCACTTAAATTATATGCCGTTTCGTGTGCCATTCCGCCGTCTATACAGTATCTTGCGATAAGCGCTGCTGTTACGACAAAATGATATTTTATATTCTGTAAAGGGTTTTCACAGAGTTTTCCGAATCCTGTTTTTTCGGAAAATTCCTTCTTTGAAAATTCCTTTATTTTTTCTACCTCTCCGTTTTTAACGAGAAGATAAAACTCAAATTCCGAACTGTAAGGCGCGCGGTATTCGTTCTCCTCTCGCATTATATATTCCTTGACGATCAGTTCTTCCGAAATGCTCATATTTTTCAACCTTTCTCTGAAAAAATTATATCTTCTGACGGTATTATATCATAATTACGATAAAAAAGCAATAAAAAAGATATAATAATGAATTTTCAGATGTTATCATTTAGTCAACGAAATATAAGGAGGACTTTTATATGCTTAAAAAATTTGAAGGCTTTACAAAAGGAATAAACCTCGGTGGCTGGCTTTCACAGTGTGACCACACAAAAGAACGCCATGAAACTTTCATCACAGAAGATGACATCAAGAATATTTCTTCCTGGGGCGTTGACCATGTAAGAGTCCCCGTTGACTATTATATCTTCAAAGACGAGAACGGAAACACATTGGAAGACGGTTTCTCTCTTGTTGACAACTGCATTTCGTGGTGCAAAAAATATAATCTCAATATGGTTTTAGATCTTCACAAGACAGCAGGATATATCTTTGATGAAGAAGAAATCCCATTCTTCTTTGAAAAGGATTTACAGGATAAATTTGTCGACCTCTGGAGAGAATTTGCAGAACGCTATTCAAAATATAACGATATGCTTTGTTTCGAACTTTTAAACGAAGTTGTCGATGAAAACCTTTCTGAAACATGGAACGATATTGCCGACAGAGCAATAAAGGCTATAAGAGAAGTTTCAAAGGATGTAAGAATTATCATAGGTGGTGCAAAACACAACGCTGCTTTCTGCGTTAAGAATTTAAGAGCACCCGTTGATAAGAATATGGTTTTCACATTCCATTGTTATGAACCTGTTCTCTTTACTCATCAGTCAGCGCATTGGGTCAAGGGAATGCCTCTTGATTATTCAATCGGTTTCCCCATTGAATTTGATGTTGCCAAATCAGAAACGGAAAAATATCTTGAAAGCGAAAATCAGAAGATTTATAACATAATGGAAAGTTCAGCTATCGACAGAGAATTTTTTAAGAAGTTTTTCTTTGAGGCTGTTATGGTAGCAGAAAAATATGACATTCCTCTTTATTGCGGAGAATACGGCGTTATCGACAGAGCACCCGTAGACGCAACTTTAAAATGGTTTGAAGAAATAAACGCCGCTTTCTGTGACCTTGGTATAGCAAGATGTGCATGGACATATAAGGAAATGGATTTCGGTATCATAGATGAACATTATAAAAAAATCAAGGATAAACTTATAAAGCTTCTTTAATATATGAATGGAGGAATTTTTATGAACTTTAAAAAAATGCTTGGCTTTACAGCGGCAGTGGTTATGGTTTCAGGTATCTTTGCAGGATGTGCAAAAGAAGAAACACCCGACACCGCACCCGAAACTTCTGTAACAAAAACAGAAACACCACAGCTTAGTGAGTATAACCTTCTCTGGAGTGATGAGTTCGATGGTGACACATTAAACGAAGAAAACTGGAACAGAGAACTTCGCGATCCGGGCTGGACAAACAACGAACTTCAGGAATATACAGATTCAGATGACAACATTTTCGTCCGTGACGGGAAACTCGTTCTTAAAGCGATAAAAACAGAAAAAGACGGAAAAGAATACTACACATCAGGAAAAGTAAATTCTCAGAACAAGAGAGATTTTATGTATGGTAAAGTAGTTGTAAGCGCTAAAGTTCCCGAAGGACAGGGACTCTGGCCTGCAATCTGGATGATGCCTCAGGATGAACAGTTCTATGGTCAGTGGCCTAAATGCGGTGAAATCGACATTATGGAAGTTCTCGGAAATCAGGTTGATACTGCTTACGGAACACTCCACTATGGCGAACCCCACGCAGAACAGCAGGGAACAGTAGTTTTAACAGACGGCTCAACATTCGCAAGTGAATTCCATGAATATTCAGTTGAATGGGAACCTGGTGAATTCCGTTATTATATCGATGGCGAACATTATCTCACAATCAACGACTGGTTCACAGCAGTAAACGGTGAAGATGAAAAGCCTTATCCTGCACCTTTCAATCAGCCTTTCTTCGTTCAGATGAACCTCGCTGTCGGCGGAAACTGGCCGGGAAACCCCGATGAAACAACAGACTTTGACAACGCAGAATTTGAAATCGACTATGTAAGAGTTTATCAGAAAGACGCTTACGATACAAATGTTACAAAACCTGAAAAGAATTTCAGAGAACCTACAGAAGACGGAAACCTTATCTATAACGGCGATTTTAAAGACGCAGAACCACTCGATGACGAAACAAACTGGTTCTTCCTTCTTTTCCAGAACGGACAGGGTGCCGCTGAAATCAAGGATGAAACACTTATAATAACATCAGAAGCAGAAGGCGATGTTGACTATTCAGTTCAGCTTGTTCAGCCCGAACTTCCTATGATAAAGGGCAAGAAATACCGCCTCACATTCGATGCAAGAGCGGATGAAGAAAGAGATATCGTTGTATGCGTTTCAGCGCCAACAGCAGGCTGGATAAGATACCTTCCCGATACAACACAGACCATTTCAACCGAATGGGAAACATACACATTCGACTTTGAAATGAAGGATAAGGATGATAACAACGGCAGACTCGAATACAACCTCGGTCACCGTGGCTCAACAGCAACATTCTATCTTAAGAATGTAAGAATCGAAGAAATCGAGTAACTTCCCATAAAATAATACCATAAGCCCAAAGCAAGAATGCTCCGTCAGTTTACGGGGCATTTTTGTTTGACAAAATACCCCCTCTGTGATAGAATTTATAAGGTCATTTTATTTTTAAGGAGCAGTTATGAAAAATATAAAGGGAAGTATCATTCTTCTTATCGCAGCATTCATATGGGGAACGGCCTTCGTTGCCCAGACATCAGCATCAGATAGCGTCGGCGCATTTACATTCACAGCACTTCGTTCTGTTATAGGCGCAGGATTTTTAGGAATTTTTCTTCTGATAAAAAAGGTTGTAACAAAAAAGAATAATGTTAAAGAAGACAAAAAACAAAGAAACCGAAGCCTTTTAGGCGGTGCGTTATGCGGACTTGTTTTATTCTTTGCAACAAACCTTCAGCAACTCGGCATCACTATCTATCCCGAGGGCGTTGCATCATCGGGAAGAGCAGGTTTTATAACAGCGACATACGTTGTTATGGTTGCTATAAGCGGAATTTTCTTTCATAAAAAACTTCATCCTATTATATGGATAGCGGTTGCAGGTTGCGTTGCAGGAATGTATATGCTTTGCCTTTCGGGCGGATTTGAAGGAATTTATCTGGGCGATATTCTCGTATTCTTATGCGCAATATGTTTTACAGCACATATTCTTGTCATCGACAGATTTTCAGATATTGACAGTATTCTTCTTTGCTGTTTACAGTTTGTGGTTGTAGGTGTTATTTCAACAGTTCTTATGTTCATATTTGAAAAGCCTGATTTTGAAGGGATTATGGCGGCGTGGCTTCCTATTCTCTTTACAGGCGTTATGTCAAGCGGAGTTGCATATACCTTACAGATGGCAGGTCAGAAAAACGCAGAACCTGCCGTTGCTTCAATAGTTATGAGCCTTGAATCTGTTTTCTCTGTTTTAGCGGGATGGGTAGTTCTTGGCGAAACGCTTCTCACAAGGGAACTTATAGGCTGTATTCTCGTTTTTGCGGCGGTAATCATAGCGCAACTGCCCGAATTCTTAAAACCGAAAAAAGTTTCTGAAAATAACTAAAGTTAATGAATTTCCTGCCGATATATATTATGTGGTATAATACCAACATACTATTGAAAGGGAGGTCAGTTAATGGATATCAATGCTATCACAGGGTATTCGGGCGTAACATCCTATGCCAATAATCAGGTTAAAACCGAAAAGGTAAAGGCAGAAGCAACAGAAACAAAGGAAACAGATTCTTTCACAAAATCAGTTTCTTCTGACGCAACAGCAGGTACATATTCTCCCGAATCACTCGCAAAGACAACGGGCAAGGAAGCCGCTGCAAAGATGGCTGAAAAACTCGAAGAAAACGACACAGGCAAGCGTTACAGCTATGACAAGTCAACAGTTGACAAACTCATAGCAGAATCAAATTCAAAAATTTCAGCATTCAAAGAAATGCTCCAGACACTTCTTGCTAAACAGGCTGACAGAAACGGCGGAGTTATTTCTTCAGAAAAGACAGGAATGGAAGCACTCCTCGAAAACGCAACAGTCGGCGAAGACGGAATGGTTCATTTCAACCGCGAAGATGTTGAAGCAGCAGGTCTCGGTGAGTTTGATGAAAACGGCTACTGGGGCGTTGAACAGACAGCACAGCGTATTTTTGATATGGCAATAGCTTTTGCAGGAAACGATGAAAATCTCCTTGCAAAGATGAAAGACTCCATATCACAGGCATTCGGCGAAGTTGAAGACCTTTTCGGCGGAGAAGGAAAACTTCCTGATGTAAGTTACAGAACACGCGATCGTATCAACGAAATGTTCGAAGAATACGAAAACGGCGGAACTGCAACTGAAGAAGTAGTTACTGAATAATCTTAAAGAGTGGAGAATTTTCTCCACTCTTTTTCTTTCTCACCAAAATTCCTTTTTCTGAATAATATGTATTACCGACAGCTTTGTCGGAATATGAAGAATTACAGCGAAAGGACAAATACTATGGCGATAATTACGAATAATGGTGCGATAAATTTCATCCGTAACGGCGAAGAAGTCACCATCGTTTCAAATACAGTTGAAACTGATGTAAATGTAACCTATCTTGCAACATTCACAAAAACCGCCGCAGATGAAAGTTTCTCATCAGGCGGAAATGTTATCTATCAATTAAGAATTGCAAACAACGGAACAGGAACACTCTTTAACCCCGTTGTTTCTGATAACCTCGGCGGAGTGAACACTCCACTTACAATAGATGAAACTTCTGTTTCGGGATTTTTATATTCTGAAAACGGTGTTGCAACTCCCGTTGAAGTAACACTCACACAGACAGAAACAGGTGCGACATTTGCAGTTTCGGGAACAATCCCCGAAGGCTATTTTGTTGTTATAACCTATTCAGCAGATGTTGACTCGGCACTTTCACCCACTGTAACAACAATCACAAACACATCGACATTTACAGCAAACGAAGGAACAGAAACGGGCGAAGTTTTAACACTTACAGATTCAGCGACAGTTACAAGAGAAGCTGTTACAATCGAAAAGGCGGCAACTCCCGATACAGTAAATCCGGGCGATACACTGACTTATACCTTCACTCTCACAAATGCTGACGATGAAGAAGTTGAGATAAATAGCCTTACAGATAACCTCCCCGATAATTTCGTTATAGATAATATTATAACGGCAGATATCGGCGGAACATCTGTTTTCTATGCAATAGGAACAGACTTTACTGTTTCGGAATCAAACCTTCTCACAATAAACCCCGCAGCAACAAGTACACCTCTTACAATCCCTGCGGCGACAGCAGGCGCATCGGGTGTTACAACCATTACAATCACAGGAACAGTTACGGCTTAAAAAATATCCCACTCATAACGAGTGGGATTCTTTTTATTTTAAATACTTGTTTTATGAAAAGAAGTAATGTATAATTATCAGAGAAGATTTTTACATAGGGGGAAAATGTTATGTCAGAAAATAAAGGTAAAGAGAAAATAATTACTTTAATAGCAGGAATTATTCTTGCTGTCATAGCCGTTGTGGTTGTAGTTGCCGTAATGATAAATTCAACTGATGAAATAGATTCGGGTTCGGATTCGGTCTTTGATATAAGTTTTGGCTCGAAAACAAACGATGTATCTGATTTATACGGCATGAGTAAAGAAGATGCAGAAAAGATATGCGGAAAACCCGAGGAACAGCTTGATGAAGGCGAACAACGCAGTTTCGCTATATACGGGGACAATCATATAACTTATAACAATGGATTTGTAGAAAAAATCACTGTATATTCATCTGATTTTCTTGAATTTGCAGGTTTCAGAGTAGGAGATAACCCATCCGAAGAAGAAATCACATCCAAAATAGAAGAATGTGGATTCTGTATTCAATCAGTATCTGAAAATTCTATTAAATGCATAAATGATGATTGCATGGTTTTGGTTATTTTTGAAGATGGCAGGATTTATAGTATACAGTTGATGGAAAACCCTCGGTCGTGAATGATTCATAGATTATAAATCCATCGGAACATAAAGATTTATTGCTTTGAAATAAAAACTCCCCGTTCTTTTAAAGGAACGGGGAGTTTTATTTTTATTCTTTCATTTCTTTATTTACTTCATCAAATTCTGCAACGATTTCATCATCGGGAGCCTTTGTAAGAAGTGAAACGACGATGATAACAACAAGTGCTACAATGAAAGCGGGGAGAAGTTCGTAGATTGCAAAAACTCCACCGAGTTTGCTTATTACGAATTTCCAGAGGAATACCATAACTCCGCCTGCGACCATTCCTGAAATTGCACCATACTTATTTGAACGTTTCCAGAAAAGTGCTGTAAGCATAACGGGGCCGAATGTAGCACCGAAACCTGCCCATGCGAAAGATACAACTCTGAATACCGAGCTGTCGGGATTCCATGCGATAACAACGCCGAGGATTGCTATAACAACGAGAACTCCTCTTGCGCAGAGCATTGATGTCTTTTCGCTCATCTTTACTTTAAAGAATCCCTTAAGGATATTTTCAGACATACTTGATGATGCGGCGAGAAGCTGTGAATCGGCAGTAGACATTGTACAAGCGAGAATTCCTGAGAATACAAGTCCTGCAACGAGAGCGAGAAGTATATGCTTTTCACTCATGAACATAGCAACTTTTATAATGATTGTTTCTGAATCAGAACCTGAAAGTGCGGGAATAATTCCCTGTGCTGTAAGAGCGTTTCCTATAAAGCCTATGAAGATTGCAACTGCCATTGAAATTACAACCCATACAGTAGCAACTCTTCTTGATGTCTTTATCTTGTTCTTATCTTCAACAGCCATAAATCTTAAAAGGATATGAGGCATACCGAAATAACCGAGACCCCATGCAAGAAGCGATGCTATTGTGAGGAAAGAATATTTATCTGCTGCCAATGTTTCTGTGTTATGTATGTGAGAAAGAGAGAAGTAGCCTGCGAGTTCGTTTGCGTTTGCCATAACAGCGTCAAATCCGCCCGCTGTATGAACACCGAAACCAACTATGCTGATAAGAGCGAGTGTCATAACGATACTCTGGATAAAGTCTGTGAAACTTGCTGCTAAAAATCCGCCAAGGCAGGTATAAAGAACGATGATAACTGCGCTGACAATCATAGCAACCTGATATTCCCAGCCGAAAAGTGTGCTGAAAAGTTTTCCGCAGGCTGCAAATCCCGAACCTGTATAAGGAACGAAGAATACTAAGATGATAACTGCTGAAATAAGTGTGAGAATTCCCTTGTCATCGCGGTAACGGTTAGCGAAGAAATCGGGGATTGTGATTGAGTTACTGCATTTTTCTGTGTAGATACGAAGTCTTTTTGCAACAAGAAGCCAGTTTAAGTATGTTCCTATTGCAAGACCTATCGCTGTCCAGCCTGCTTCAGCGCCACCTGTAAGGTATGCAACTCCGGGAAGACCCATAAGAAGCCAGCTGCTCATGTCTGATGCTTCAGCACTCATCGCTGAAACAAAAGGACCTAATTTTCTGCCGCCGAGATAAAAATCCCCGACATCCTTGTTTTTCTTTGAATGAAGTGCTCCGATTACAATCATCATTCCCATATAGAGAACGATTGTAATGAGAATTGCTGTTATTGAACCCATAATTTTTCTTGTATGATTTTAAAAATCATACCCCTCCTTTTTTTATAATATTTCACCGTTTGACTCAATTACTTTCTTATACCACAACGCAGATTCCTTGACGGTTCTCTCCCCCGTTCTGTAATCCACGAAAATAAGACCAAATCTTCGGTCATATCCACTCGACCATTCGAAATTATCCATTACAGACCAATAGAAATATCCCATAATATCAACACCTTCTTCTGCGGCTCTTTTAAGACCGTTGAGATAGCGGTGAACGAAATCGATTCTCGATTCATCGTGAACTTTTCCGTCAAGATGAATCCAGTCATGACAGGGCATTCCGTTTTCTGTTATGATAATGGGAAGTTTATATCTGTCATATAAAAACTTCGCCGAATAATAGAGTGCGTTTTCGCATATCGGCCAGTCCATAGCGTTTCTCGGCGAGCCGATATATGTGTTTGAAAGATAATCGCCTTTCATAGAATAAGGCTTTGTTTCATAAATGTTTACACCATAAAAATCAAGTGGCTGAGAGATTATTTCAAAGTCACCATCTTTTATTACATCTTTAAGAATATTACCGAAAAGTTCATATGCCTTAGCGGGATAATTACCGAGTATGACGGGGTCAGACCACCACGAATTTGAAAAAACATAGTTTCCTTCATCAAAATCAAAACTTAAAAATCTTGCTTTTTCAAGTTCTTTTTCTCTTTCATCTTTCGGTTCGACACAAGGCCCTGTCGGAGAAAATCCGATTTTAACATCGCCCTTTGCATTTTCTCTTATAGCCTTTACAGCCCTGCCGTGCGAAAGAAGAATGTTATGCCCCATTTTTATAATGTCGGTATCGGGAAGGATAACGAAAGGAGCAAATTTCGCTTCTTTGTAACCTGTTCCCAAAAAAACCTGAGGCTCATTTATCGTAATAAAATATTTTACTCTGTCTGAAAAAAGCTCTGTGCAGATTTTGGCATAGTTTTCAAACCATAACGGGCTTTCATCGTTCATCCATCCGCCTTTTCTATGAAGCGAAAGGGGATAATCCCAGTGAAAGAGTGTTATAACAGGCTCGATGCCGTTTTTTATGAGTTCGTCAATAAGGTTGTTATAAAATAAAACGCCCTTTTCGTTTATCTCTCCGACACCATCGGGAAGAATTCTTGTCCATGAGATAGAAAATCTGTAGAATTTAAGCCCCATTTCTTTCATTAAAGCTACATCTTCTTTATAGCGATGATAATGGTCACAAGCTACATTTCCGTTTTCGTTGTGAGCGATTTTTCCTTTTAAAGATGAATAATAGTCCCATATATTAAGACCTTTTCCGTCTTCATCAAAAGCGCCCTCAACCTGATAAGCAGCCGAAGCTGCACCCCACATAAAATCATTTCTGAACGACATAAAATCCCTGCCTTTCAAGATTTAATTTTCTTCTTTTATAGCCTTTGCGGTTTCTGCCTGAATATTTGCATCATAGGAGAGAACAGGCTCTACATCTTTTTTCTTTATCTTTCTGTCAACATAGTTCTGTGTGATTTTAATAACCATAGGTGAGAGTGAAACAACACCTATAAGATTAGGAATCATCATCATTCCGTTGAATGTATCCGAAATATCCCAGGCAATAGAAGATGTCATAAGCGAGCCTGAAACTATCATAAGAACAAAGAACACACGATAGAATTTTGTTGCCTTTTCGCCGAAGATGTATTCAAAAGCCTTACAGCCATAGTGCGACCAGCCGAGAACGGTTGTGAAGGCGAAAAGAAGGATTGAAACAGCAATAAAGATATTTCCGATAATTCCGAATGAGTTTCCGAACGCGTTTGCAACAAGCGTTGCATCGTCAACACCCTTGTTTACAATACCCGTTTCAAGATTTATGCTTCCTGATGAAAGAACAACGACAGCGGTCATTGTGCAGACAACGAATGTGTCGATGAATACCTGAAGTATTCCCCACATCCCCTGCTTTACAGGTTCTTTTACATTTGATGAGGCGTTTACCATAACAGCAGAGCCGAGTCCTGCTTCGTTTGAGAAAACCCCTCTTTTACAGCCTTGTGTTACAACCTCTTTAATTGAAATTCCGACAGCACCGCCTATAACAGCGTCAACTCCGAATGCAAATTTAAAGATTGAAACGAAAATATCGCCGACCATATCGATATGCATAAAGAAAACAGCAAGACAGCCTATAATATAAGCTATCGCCATAAAGGGAACAACCTTTTCGGCAACAGCGGCTATTCTCTGAATTCCGCCTAAAATGATAAGACCTCCTATAATCATAAGGATAATTCCTATTATAAGGGATGTCCATTTTACATTTCCGAAAGCATATCCGAAATCAAGACCGAAATTTGTGAAAAAAGCGTTTTCAAGATTTATTACGATCTTATTGATCTGACCCATATTTCCGATACCGAATGAAGCAAGGATCGCACATATCGCAAAGACAACTGCAAGAACAGAGCCGAGTTTCTTACATCCCTTATAATTGCCGAGACCGTCTTTGAGGTAATACATAGCTCCGCCTGACCATTCGCCGTTTTTGTTTCTTCTGCGGTAATAAATGCCCAAAACATTTTCTGAAAAACTTGTCATCATTCCGAAAAATGCAGCAACCCACATCCAGAATACAGCGCCTGGGCCACCCATACATATAGCCGCCGAAACACCTGCTATATTTCCTGTTCCTATTGTGGCGGCAAGGGCTGTGCAGAGTGCCTGAAACTGTGAAACGCCGCCTTTGTCGTTGTTCTCGCGGACCTTACTTTCTTTCTTGAATATTCCGCCTATGGTCGACATCCACCATTCTTTTATATGAACAATCTGAAAGAATTTTGTTATTACTGTTGTAAGAATTCCTGTTCCGATAAGAAGGAAAAGACCGATTTTAACCCAGACAAAATCGTTTATGACACTATTGACCTTGACTATTGTGTCAAACATCCGTAAAAAACTCCTCTCTGAAAAAATCACATATTGATTTATTCTACCATATTTTGAGCCTCAATGCAAGAAAATTCGTGTAAAATCACATTGAAGGCATCATTTTTTTGTGATATAATTTTATCTGACGATATTTTTTCGGAAAAGGGGGCGGAAAAGATGACAAAAGCAGAGAAAAAACGCTATGAGATGCTCAATTCAAATATCCCTTTGCTTGTATCAAAACTTGCGATACCAACGATAATAACAATGCTGATTTCCGCCTTTTATAATATGGCAGATACCTACTTTATCGGTGAACTTAATGATACTTTAGCGACAGCCGCGGTAGGCGTTGCGATGCCTCTTATGAATGTTGTTCAGGCGATAGGATTTTTCTTCGGACACGGCTCGGGAAACTATATATCCCACGCCCTCGGCAGAGGAGATATAGAAGCCGCTGAAAAAATGTCTGATACATCGCTTGTTCTTTCTTTCTCATTCGGTGTTCTTATTTCTGTTTTAGGATTTGTTTTTATAGAGCCTTTCGTTCTTTTTCTCGGTGCAACAGAACTTATAAAGAAAAGCAGTGCTGAATATATATCAATTCTTCTGATAGGCGTTCCTTTCATAATGTCAGCATTTACAATGAATAATCAGATAAGATTCAAAGGAAATGCCCTTTCGGGAATGATAGGAATGGCAGCGGGTTCTCTTTTGAATGTTATTTTAGACCCCATCTTCATAACAATTCTTAAAATGGGGGTAAAGGGTGCTGCGATAGCAACTGTTGTCAGCCAGATAATTTCTTTTATCATCCTTCTTTTTATAACAGGAAGAGTAAAAGTAAGAAAGATAGAACTTTCATTCACACAAGCGATTTTTTCGGCACTTTTCAGATACGGAACGCCCTCGCTTATGCGTCAGGCAGTTATAGGGATTTCTGCAATATGTATGAATAATATCGCAAAAGGATATGACGAACCTATGATAGCCGCAATATCAATTGTCCAGAAAATAACCTGGATAGGCGTTTCGGTTATAATCGGTTTCGGACAAGGCTTTCAGCCTGTTTGTGGATTCAATATCGGTGCTAAAAGATATGACAGAGTAAGATATGCCTATAAATTCTGTACTGTTTTTTCGAGTATATTTATGCTTGTTTTCGGTGCGATTGTATTTATGATGTCGGATAATCTCATTTCTGTTTTCAGGGATGACCCTTTAGTTATCGCAGACGGAACGCCGATGCTTCGTTTTCAGTGCATAACGGCGGTTACTCAGGGCATTATCGTTATGACGAATATGCTACTTCAGAATATGGGAAAAACTTTCCTTTCATCATTTTTTGCTATGGCAAGACAAGGACTTTTCTTTATTCCGATAATCTATATCTTTTCATCTGCTTTCGGAATGGCGGGGTTATGGACAGCACAGTCCGCCGCCGATGTTTTGACAGCACTTTTATCACTCCCTGCGATGTTTATGCTTTTAAAAGAACTCAGAGAAAAAGAAGAAACTGCAACGATATGATTTGTTGCAGTTTTATTTTTTATTCTGCATAATGAATTGTTTTCTGCAAAAACTATCTTTCGGATTATATAAAAACGGAGGATTTTTATTATGAAAAAATTTACCTATAAAATAAAAGATGAAGTTGGTATCCACGCGCGCCCTGCGGGGTATCTCGCTAAAAAATCGAAAGAGTTTGAAAGCGTTATTACAATCGAGAAAAACGGAAAGAAAGCTACTGCCTCAAAACTTATGGCAGTTATGTCTTTAGGAGTAGAACAAGGCGATGAAGTGACGGTTACCATTGAAGGAAATGACGAAGAAAAAGCGTCAGTTGAAATAAAAAAATTCTTTGAAGAAAATCTTTAAATCAGGGAGTTTGTTATGACGATTTTTGAAGGAAAGGGAATATGCGATGCTGTCGCTATGGGGAGGATTTCTGTCATAAGAAAACAGAAAAAAGAAATCGAAAGAAAAAATATAACCGATATAAAAAACGAAACCGAAAGATTTGAAAATGCAAAGAATGAAGTTTTATCCGAACTTGAAACAGTAAGAGAAAAAGCAGTCAGCAAAGTCGGGGAAGAAGGCGCTGCGATATTTGAAATCCATAAAATGATGATTGAGGATGAAGATTATAACGACTTTATTTTAAATATGATAAAGGATGAAAAAGTGTCTGCCGAATACGCAGTCTTTTCTGCTTCCAAAAAATTTTCAGAGTTGTTTTCCTCTATGGAAAACGCTTATATGAAATCCCGCGCTGCCGATATAAAAGAAATTTCAGAGCGTCTTATAAATCACCTTTCGGGAGAAAATGAAAATATAATAGATGGCGAACAGGTAATAATCTGTGCTAAGGATTTGTCCCCCGGTGAAACCATACTTCTTGATAAAGAAAAAATACTTTCTTTCGTAACGGCAAAAGGTTCTCTGAATTCACATACTGCCATTCTCGCTAAAAGTATGAATATCCCCGCTGTTGTGAATGTCGGTGATGAATTTCTTTCTCTCATAAAAAACGGAGATTACGCGATAGCAGACGGCTTTTCAGGAAAGTTCATCTTAAACCCCGATGTAGAAACTATCTCTTATTATGAGAAAAAGGTGGATGAATACAAAGAAAAGAACAACCTTCTTTTATCTCTTAAAGGCAAAGAAAGCAAAACTATTGACGGAAGAAGAATAGATGTTTTCGCGAATATCGGAAACGCAGAAAGCATAAAAGAAGTCAAAGAAAGCGATGCTGACGGAATAGGTCTTTTTCGAAGCGAATTCATCTTTTTGGGGCGTGATGATTTTCCTTCTGAAGAAGAACAGTTTTTTGTCTATAAAAAAATTGCTGAAGAAATGAATGGCGAAAAAGTAATAATAAGAACACTCGATATAGGTGCTGATAAACAGGCGGATTATTTCGGCATTTCTGATGAAGAAAATCCCGCATTAGGTCTTCGTGGAATAAGACTTTGTCTTTCAAGAAAAGATGTTTTTAAAATACAACTCCGCGCTTTATACAGAGCGTCTGAATACGGAAATATAAACATAATGTTCCCAATGATAACGAGCGAAAAAGAGGTTGATGAAATTCTTTCTCTCTGTGAAGATGTAAGAGAAGAACTCAAAAAAGAGGGAATACCTTTTGACGAAAAAACAGAACTCGGAATAATGATTGAAACCCCTGCGGCAGCCATAATAAGCGACGACCTTTCTAAAAAGGTTTCGTTTTTCAGTATAGGAACAAACGACCTTATCCAGTATACTCTTGCTTGTGACCGACAGAATTTATCTGTTGAAAAATTCTGTGATACACATCATAAGGCGGTTTTAAAACTTATTGAAATGACAATAAAAAATGCTCATAAAAATGGTGTCTGGGTAGGCATATGCGGTGAACTTGCCGCCGATATTTCTTTAACAGAAACCTTTATTAAAATGGGTGTTGATGAACTTTCGGTTTCTCCGCCTTATGTCCTGAAACTTCGTGAAAGAATAAGAAATATAGATTTATCAAAATAAAAAGAGGTGTATTTTAAAATACACCTCTTTTAGTATTTAAGCGTTTTTAAATAAGCCTTCTTTTCGTCTGAAATCCTGTAACTTTCAATTGATTTCTGTATCGTCTTGTTATGCGTTTTTCTGTCGAGAACTTTATTCTCAATATACGGGATAACCGCGTCATACTGCTTTGCAAGTGCTGTCGCGAAATACCACGCAATAACCATATGAACATAATATTCATCGGTTTTAAGAGAAGAAATCATTTCTGTGTGTTCGACAGAAAAATTATCCTCCAAAAAAACTTTATCCATCAAAAGAACAACGGCAAAGCGGACAGAATATGTTTCTTCAGAATAAAGCCACTCTTTTATCTTCGGATAAATTTTCTGAGGATATTTTAAAAAAACTTTGGGTTTAGCACCATCACAAGTAGCCCAGTTATCTATAAACGGAAGAAATTTTTGGAACTTTAAAAGACACTCATCATAATCTTTAATCATAGAAATTATAAACGAATGAAGATTATTTTCCTCATAATATTTATGTGGCAGATCGGAAAGAAATTCATTTATATCGGGATGAGAAAAATATTCCTTCGCAAGTTTTTTTACAACGGGCACTCTTACTCCTATTACCTTTTCCTTTTCGGTTGCAGGCATCAAAGCGGAATGAAAATCACGGTATTTTTCATCAGAAAGAGAAAAAAGTCTTTCTCTTATTTCTTCTGTTATATTACTCATTTTCCGCTTTCTCCTTTTTCTTTCTGAAAACGAGGAGTTTGCTGAAAACGTAGTTTAAAATAAGAATCATAATCTGAACACCGAGTTTTATCGCCATTTCGTTGAAGAGAAGAATTTCAACGAAAACGAACATCGAGAGAAGCTCAACCCCGAATGTAAAAATTCTTGCGGCATAGAAAGAGATGAATTCCCTTAAAAAGCCCTTGCCTTTTTCCTTGCTTTCAAAAACAAGGATTTTATTCGCAAAGAATGCGAATGTAACCGAGCATATCCATGATATAACGGTTGCGAGCATTGTCGAGCCTTCGTTCATAAGTGCCTGGATTGAGGCAAGAGTTATGCCGTCGGCAAAAATGGTTTTTGTGTCAGCACCGATAAGGTGAGCTAAAAACTGTGTTGCGAAAGAAACAACGGTTGTAAGCCCGCCGACTATTATATACATAATCGGCTCTCTGTATTTTTTAAAGAGTTCAAGTATTTTTTTCATTTTATAAACTTCCTTCAAAAGTAATGTAGATAGTATAACATAAATATAAGTATTTTTCAATATACTTGATTTTTTTACTGCAATATGCTACAATCTTTGCATAAACAATAATATTATTTTAAATAGGAGAGAATATTCAATGCCCACAGACATATTACCCAGTATAATCATAATCACTGTTCTTCTTGTATTTTCAGCATTCTTTTCAGCATCTGAAACAGCCTTTTCAACCTGTAACAGAATAAAACTCCGTTCTCTTGCCGAAAAGGGACATAAAGGTGCTAAAAGAGCGCTTAAAATCGCAGACGCTTTCGATAAAACACTTACAACAATCTTGATAGGAAACAATATAGTAAATATAGCTTCAACATCAATCGCAACAACGCTTTTCGTTACACTTTTCGGTGATGCGGGTGCGGGAATAGCAACTGCCGTTATGACAGTCCTCGTTCTTATTTTCGGAGAAATTCTCCCCAAATCACTTGCAAAGGAAACTGCTGACGATGGCGTTGTGTGGATGTCTGTTCCGCTTAAATTCATAATGTTTATCTTAACTCCGTTTTCGGCACTTTTCACACTGCTTAAAAACGGAATAATAAAACTTTTCAATGTCCGTTCGAGCAACACAGGCGTTACAGCCGACGAACTCCTCTACATAGTAAACGAAGGTGAAGAGCAGGGCTCTCTCGATGAAGACGAAAGCGACCTTGTGCGTTCTGCTATTCTTTTTGACGGAAAGAACGCAGAAGACATCCTTGTTCCGAGAGTATCGCTTGTTGCGGTTGAGATAAACCAGTCGGTTGAAGAGATAAAGAAAGTCTTTGTCGAAGAAATGTATTCAAGACTTCCTGTTTATGAAAAAACAATCGACAGCATTGTCGGAATAATAACTTTCAAAAGCTTTATGCGACTTATGGAACAGGGTGGAACATCTATCCAGTCGATAATCCAGAAACCGCTTTATGTTTCAACTTTAAAACCCATAAACGATATAATGCAGGAAATGCAGAAATCAAAACAGCATATTGCCGTTGTTGTTGACCAGTTCGGTGGAACTGAGGGTATCGTTACAATGGAAGACATCATAGAAGAACTTGTCGGAGAGATCTATGATGAAAGCGATGAGGTTTTACAGCCTGTCATTTCTCTCGGCGATAACGCATATCTCATTTCGGGCGAACTTTCAGTAAACGATATGCTTGAAAAGTTAGGGCTTCCCGAAAACACAATTAAATCGGAATACACAACTGTTGCCGGTTGGGCACTTGAACTTTTCGAGGGAATACCCGAAGAAAACCAGACCATAGACATCGAAAAGTTTACTGTTACAGCTGTAAAACTTGATGAACAGCGTGTCGAAAAGGTAAGGGTTGTTGTTAAAAATTAAATTAAAAAGGGGAAAGAAAAGATGAAAAAAGCACTTACACTTGTCCTCGCACTTGCAATCACATTAGGGGTAACCGGTTGCACAAAGAAAACAGGAAATCCTACAAACGAAACCTCACAGACAACTGTTTCGGAAGAAAAGATTGAATTCGATGTAAAGGCTGCCTATGAAGCCAACAAGATTTCAAACCTTTTAAAAACAGCTGAATCTGTAAAGGAAATCTATGAGTATGACGATGAAATTTCCTATACGGAATATTTCCTTGACAACGAGGGGAATATCGGTTTTGTAAGCTATATGGATGACCATAATGTAACAACAGGAAACTACAAGGGTATGGTTTTTGATTACAGTCCCGATGAAAATTTCCTGCATCTTTCATCTTATATCATCGATAAGGAAGAAAACGGATTCGGAGATTTCAGTATCGCTTATTTCCTCGATGAATACAAGGTTATAAACGTTACAGCCGATGAGGATTCAATAAACGTTGAAATGAAAATTTCAGAAATCTTTGAATGTGAACCTGTCTTTGTTGAATTTGAAAAAGATACTTTAAGACTCCTCTCTTTCGATGACGGCGTTGTTTCGAAATATGAATACGGCGAATTCGGGAATAAGGATCTTATACAGAATGTTCTCGAAGGCGAAAAGATAACAGTTAATTTCAATGTAGAAACCTATGCCACAGACGGAAGCGTCAGCACTACGGCATACATGATTGACATCCCCAAGGGAAGCGTTTTCTGTCCGTATGAAACCTATGAAGGATATTTTGCTTATTACGATGCTGAATATACAAAGTCAGCAAGACTCGATTACTACGCAGCTCCTTTCACAGACGGAATGACAATCTATCTTACAAACGCAGCAGGTTAGTGGCGAGCCGCCACGGGCAAATCGTTACGAACTTTGTTCTGAAAATTAAATACAGGCTCGGTGACGACAAAATTAATTATCTGACCAGACATCACAGAGCCACCACGGGCAAATTGAATTGGTAGCAAAAACATCATAAATTTAAAATGGGGGAAATTTGTTATGGAAAATGAAATCTTGGTAAAAGTCTGTTCCAAGTGTGGAATTTTCAACAGCGAAAGAGCAGAAAAATGTGAATCATGCGGAACAAAACTCGATGAGGCCATAGGCAAGAAAGAAGCCGAAGACTTAAGCGAAGAAATCGAAAAGAGAAACAAAAAAATCAGCGCCGATATTGCAGAAGCAAAGACCAGCGGACCTGCGAAAAAAGAAATAGACCTTCCCGTTTCGCCTTTCAGAAAAGTTCTCGGAATAATTATGGCTGTTGTAACAGTTGTTATGACATTAGGAGCAATTGTACTGATATTCTGTCCTAATCCTTTCGAGGGCAAGAATATGGCTTACGGAGAGATTATTATCGGCGGATTTCTTCTTGCTTTCATTATGGCGTATCTTACTGCATTCTGTCTTTTCCCCGGAAAAGTATGGTCTGCTCAGCTTTATTTTTCAAGTTATCGTTATAGTCAGGTTCCTATTCCTTCCGATTACGCTCTTAATATGCAGTGCGTTGCATTCATATTCTTTACTCTTATGGCGATAGGATTTATCGTCCTTGAAGTCTGGATAATGTTTAAAGCCTTTACGGGAGTATAAATTTAAAAGTTCAATAAAAAAGACAGCAAGGAAAAAGGAGCCCTTTTGGGCAATCCGTAATAAAAAATCAAGGGTATCGAGTTTATCGCTCGGTACCCTTAATTATTTCTATACGGTCATTTCCCTGATACCTGCTGTCTTTTATTTTTTCAGATAAACAGACTTAAAATATATGCCGCGGCACAAGCCCCCAGAGCGACAGTTACCATCGACTGATTGAAGAACGCAAGAACAACCGCAACCACAAGTCCTAAAGATGCCGAAAAAATATCGCCCGTTGAATAGAATATAGCGGGGAATGTCATCGCACCGAGTACCGCATATGGAGTGTAGTGAAGAATACTTTTTACAAACTTTGATTTTATCTTCTTTCTGAATAATACCATAGGCATCATTCTGATGATGTAGGTTACTCCTGCCATAACGATTATGTATAAAAATATATCTCTAAGCATCGTTTTCTTCCTCCTTTTCGTCTTCATGCGGGAATAAAGCTGCCGCTAAAACAGATGTTATAACAGCGCATATAATTATTGAAAATCCACTTGATATTCCTGAGAAAAAGGGAACATAATAAAGCAGGCAACTGAGTATTGCCGAAATGATTACAACAAATGCAATACTTTTTTCTTTTCTTGCCGGCGGAATTATTATCGCTATGAACATTCCGTATATCGCAATGCCCAAAGCCGCCTTTATTTTAAGCGGCAGGATTTCTCCTGCCGAGGCACCGAGAAGAGTTCCCAAAGTCCACCCTACAAACGGGAGGAGGATAAGACCATACATAAATCTTTTTCCGATTTCGCCTTTTTGCGAACAGGCAACCGCGAATATTTCATCCGTTATTCCGAAAGATGTTATAAAGCGATGCGGTATTGTAAACGATTTGTCAAGCTTCTGAGAAACAGAAATCGACATGAGAAAATATCTTAAATTTATTACAAGTTGAGTGAGTGCCATTTCGCCTAATGGACCCATAGCCGCAATAATTCCCAGCGCCGCAACCTGACCCGCAGAGGTTAAATTCGTCATCGAAATTATAACCGATGATAAAACAGAAAGTCCACCATTCACAGCTGATATTCCGAAACCGAATGAAACCGCAAGGTAACCTAGCGCTATAGGAATACCGCATTTAAGACCATATAAAAATGACTTGGGATTTTCTTTCAGAGCAATTTTTTCTGACATTTTTTCATTACTTCCTCATAAAAATGATTTTTTACCGACTGATTATACCACATCCGCCAAAAAAATGCAAATTCAAACGATATGGTATAATCGTTTGACCGTTTTCTTGACAAAGCAACTTTTTTGAAAAATCCCAGAATTTCGGGAAAAACTCGGATTTTTTAAAAATTTACTGTCCATAAATATTCTCCGAACTGCCGTTTTTTGACTACTTACAGAAATATACAATTCTGTAACACCCTGACAAGTAAACTCACGAAGAAAGATGATTTTCCAAAAATTCGACAAGAAGAAAAATAGAAAACGATGTTTCACTTTGAAAAACCGAAGTCAACTCATTTACAGAAAATCCCAGAAACACCCTTGAAACGCTGTTTCATAAAATTCACACTAAAATGTTTAAAACCCTTAAAATCGGAATATTTTTTGTTACCCGACAAAAATCGTTCCAACGGATAAAAAAGAGCCCTCCTGAAACCGCCTCTTTTGGTCATCCTGACATAGTTTTTTTATTGCACACATTACTAAAATGTGGTATACTATTAAATGTATAACCAAAATCTGAAAATGGAGTAGATTATATTGATTACCGAAATAAACGGTCTTAAAATAAATTACGAAATGAAAGGCGAGGGCGAAACGGTTGTCCTGCTTCACGGCTGGGGTGCGAACATTACTCTTTTCGCTGACCTTATATCTCTCGTCTCACAGAAATACAGAGTAATCGCGGTTGATATGCCGGGTTTCGGAAAGAGTGAAGAACCTGATGATAACTGGCAGGTAAGCGACTACTCACAGTTTGTCATTGATTTTCTTTCTTCGCTTGATGTTAAGAAAGCAACCTTTTTAGGTCATTCGTTCGGCGGAAGAGTTATAATAAAACTTGCTACCTGTTTTTCGCTTCCCTTTGAAATCGACAAGATTATCCTTGTTGACAGCGCAGGGATTCTTCCTAAGAAAACACCAAAGCAGATAAGAAAACAGAAACGCTATAAGTTTATGAAGAAAGTTCTTCTTTCGCCACCTATAAAAACACTTTTCCCGAATGCTCTCAAAAAGCTTCAGGATAAATCAGGCTCGGCGGATTATAAGGCGGCGTCACCCGTTATGAGAAAAATTCTCGTTTCTGTTGTCAATGAAGACCTTGAACCGCTTCTTCCCAAAATAAAACAGTCAACCCTTTTAATCTGGGGTGAGAACGATACAGCAACTCCTCTTTCAGACGGAAAGAGAATGGAAGAACTTATCCCCGATGCAGGACTTGTCACAATAAAGGGCGCGGGGCATTATTCTTTCCTTGAGGGAAAATTCATCTTCAACCGTGTTATATGTTCATTCTTGAAAATAGGAGATTAAGTTTTTATCATGACCGAAATTATAATGTTCATAGCAGTAACACTTTTTGTTACTGTCGCAAGATATATGGGCGGCTTCCGCGAACTTCATATGTTACAGCAGAATTCATATCAGTTCAAAAGTCATTTTAACAGAGCAAAACAGAATCATTATGTAAGCTATCTTCCTTATGTGATATTTCTTTGTGTTCCGGGGCTTATGTTAAGTCCGCTTTTTGAAATGAATGTTTTAGGGATTATTATAAAATCACTTCTCATAGTAGCATCTGTTGTAACTATGATTATAAACAGACCCAAGAAATTCAAAAAGCCATTTGTCTATACAGCAAGAGTAAAGCGAATGATAGTAACCTTTACAATCCTTACAATCATTCCACTCATAGTTGCAGTTTTCGGGTTTTTAAATGAAAGTTTTGTTACAGCCTATGTAACACTCGCTTTCATTCTCTGCCTTACTCCATTAGCGTCACTTTTATCAAATCTCATAAATTACCCTATTGAAGAATACATCAGAAGATGGTATATAAATGACGCGAAGAAAATCCTTTCGGGAATGAAGTCGCTCGATATTGTCGGCATAACAGGAAGCTACGGCAAAACGAGTATGAAGTTTTACTTAGGCGAACTTTTGAATTCACAGTATAACACACTTATTACTCCCGAAAGCTATAACACCCCTATGGGCGTTGTAAAAACTATCCGTATGATGATGAAATCAACCCACGAAATCTTCGTCTGCGAAATGGGTGCTCGTCATGTAGGCGATATAAAGGAACTCTGCGATATAGTTCATCCTCACGACGCTATAATAACATCGATAGGGCCTCAGCATCTCGAAACATTCGGAAAGATAGAAAATATCATCTCAACAAAATTCGAACTCGGCGATGCTGTAAACGGCAAGGGAAAAATCCTTGTCAGTGGCGATGATGAAAATATCCGAAAGGGTATGGGTAAATACGAAAATGTAATCACCTATGGTTTTTCTGATAATAACGATTATAAGGCGAAAGATATTTCTGTTTCTTATAAGGGGACTAAATTCACAGTCGTTTCAAAATCGGGTGAAGAATGTGAATATGAAACATCTCTTCTCGGTGAACATAATGTTTTAAACCTTTTGGGTGCGATTTCTTATTGTAACGAAAAGGGAATTTCACTTTCATCACTCATTATCCCCGTAAGAAGAATAAAATCCGTTAAGCACAGACTCGAACTCATAGACGGCGGAGAGATATGCTATATCGATGACGCATATAATTCGAATCCTCAGGGAAGTAAAGCAGCTCTCAAGGTTTTATCTCTCTTTGATGACTATATGAAAATTCTCTGCACACCGGGTATGGTCGAACTCGGCGAAAAGCAGGATGAACTGAATTTTGAATTCGGAAAAGAAGCGGCGTCAGCCTGCGACTATGTAGCGCTTGTCGGTAAAAAACAAACAGAGCCTATTTTAAAAGGCCTTAAAGAAAATGGCTTTTCAGAGGAGAAAATTTTTGTTGCCGAAACCTTGTCAGAGGCAATTGAAAATATAAAGAGTATAATATCGGATAAAAAGAAAATGGTTCTTTTAGAGAACGATTTGCCCGATAACTATTGATTATTTTATCAGAGGTGGAAAAAATGAAAATCAATCTTGCCGTAATTTTCGGAGGAAAAAGCGTTGAACACGAAATTTCAATCATTTCAGCAGTTCAGGCTATAACAAATCTCAATACCGAAAAATACAACATCATTCCCGTTTACATCACAAAATCGGGAGAGTTTTTTACAGGTGATTACTTAAAAGAAATCGAAGCTTTCAAGGATATTCCCATGACTCTTAAAAAGTGCAGAAAGGTTACATTCGTAGTTAATGAAGGAAAAACATTCCTTTCTGAAATTTCCTCAAAACTCTTTGCAGGAAAATACAATCAGGAAATAGATGTTGCTTTCCCCATTGTTCACGGAACAAATGTTGAAGACGGCGCTTTACAGGGTTATCTTCAGTCGGTAGGACTTCCTTATGTCGGATGTGATGTTTTATCTTCCGCTGTCGGAATGAATAAATATGTCATGAAAATCCTTCTCAAAGAAGCAGGTTTCCCCGTGCTTGACTGTTGCCGTTTCAGGCTTAAGGAAACAGAAAAACTTATCGACTGTATCCATAAAATCGAAAATAAGATAG
Organism: Oscillospiraceae bacterium; assembly: GCA_017466865.1. GTDB lineage: Bacteria > Bacillota > Clostridia > Oscillospirales > Ruminococcaceae > RGIG4131. Next base: position 88,466 of record JAFTTI010000021.1, read on the forward strand.
GCTACCCCAATATCGTAAAGCCTGAAAATTTAGGCTCAAGCGTTGGTATCTCAAAGGCTGAAAACAGAAAAGAACTTGAAGAAGCCCTCACAACCGCTTTTGATTTTGCAGACACGGTAATCGTTGAAAGGGCAGTTCAGAACTTAAAGGAAATAAACTGTTCAGTTTTGGGCGATGTAAATGAAGCACAGGCTTCTGTTTTAGAAGAGCCTGTTCAGTCTGATAAAATACTCAGCTATAAAGACAAATATGTTTCAGGCGATAAATCAGGCGGAAGCAAGGGAATGGCAACCTTAAAGAGAAAAATCCCTGCCGAAATCCCCGATGAAACAGCAGAACAGATTAAGAAGATCGCGGTTGACGCATTCTGTCATCTCGGATGCAACGGTGTTTCAAGAATAGATTTTCTTATGGATACAAAAACAGGTGAGTTCTGGTTCAATGAAATCAATACAATCCCAGGTTCACTTTCATTCTACCTCTGGGAACCTACGGGAATGAAATATACAGAACTTTTAGACAGACTCGTATCCCTCGCCCTTAAAAGACACAGAACAAACGAAAGAATAAACTATTCTTATGATACAAACATTCTTTCACAGTGCGGTTCATTCGGAGCGAAAGGCTCAAAGATGTAATTAAAAGAGTGATTTTATGAAGATAAAAAATCCGTTCGGAAAGCAGAGCACATCTGCCTTTCAGATGATAATAGTAAGCTTTCTGTGTATCATCCTTGTCGGAACGCTTCTTCTCCTTCTTCCGTTTGCAACGAAAGAGGGGAATACAACAACCTTTTCAGACGCTCTGTTCACCTCCGTTTCGGCAACCTGCGTAACAGGGCTTACAGTAAAGGATACCGCAACTCACTGGACAGTTTTCGGTCAGGCGGTAATTCTTCTTCTTGTCCAGATAGGCGGTATGGGCGTTATCACAATAAGCGTAGGACTTGTAGGACTTACGGGTAAAAAAATAGGCCTTCGCGAGAGAAGCACCATTCAGGAATCCATTTCTGCCCCTCAGCTTGGCGGAATAGTAAAGTTTATAGGCTTTATCATAAAAACAACGATAGTTATAGAAATTATAGGAACTTTACTTTTCCTGCCCGTTTTCTGTAAAGAATTCGGTGCTGTCGGAATATGGTATGCATTCTTTCATTCGATTTCTGCGTTCTGTAGTTCGGGGTTTGACCTTATGGGCGTAAGGGGAGAATATTCTTCGCTTATGATTTTTGCCGACAATGTCTATATGAATATAATTTTTATGACCCTTGTTTCTGTCGGCGGAATGGGATTTCTCACTTGGGAAGATATAAGAGAACATAAATTTCGTTTTAAAAAATATTCTTTACAGAGTAAAGTTATACTTATTGCATCATTAGTTCTTATAGTTATTCCTGCGATGTATTTCTTTATTTTTGAATACACAGATGTTTCAATGGGAAAGAGGGTTTTATATTCACTTTTCCATTCTGTTTCAGCGAGAACAGCAGGCTTTTCGACAACCGATTTTTCAGCAATGAGCGACTCGGGAAAAGTTGTTACAATTGCTATGATGTTAGTCGGTGGTTCACCCGGGTCAACCGCGGGCGGAATGAAGGTTACAACAGTAACAGTTCTCATATTGGCGGCTTTTGCCGTATTCGGAAGAAAGAAAGATGTAAAGTGCCTTGACAGAAGATTACCCGAAGATGTTGTAAGAAGCTCGGGCGCGATATTCTTTATCTATATGGCACTTTTCATAACAAGTGCTGCAATAATAAGCAGAATTGAAAATCTGCCTATTCTGACCTGTCTTTTTGAAACAGGCTCCGCAACAGGAACAGCAGGTCTTACATTAGGGCTTACACCCCTTCTTTCAACACCATCAAGAATAATAATAATGTTTCTTATGTTTTTCGGAAGACTCGGTGGTCTTACAATGATTTATGCCGCACTTCCGTCAGGTTCGACAGAAGCAGCAAAAATGCCGCTTGAAAAAATAACAGTAGGATAAAAAAGGAGTATTTTGTATGGTATCCGTACTTATAATAGGCGTCGGTCAGTATGGCTCGCATATAGCAAAAAGAATGGAAGAACTGGGATGCGAGGTTATGGCTATCGACATAAACGAAGAACGCATAAACGACATTCTTCCTTTTGTTACAAGCGCACAGATAGGTGACAGTACAGATGATGATTTTCTTAAATCATTAGGTGTCAACAATTATGATGTATGCATAGTTTCTATAGGAGATAATTTTCAGAATTCTCTAGAAACAACAGCGCTTTTAAAAGAACTCGGAGCGAAAAAGGTCATAGCGAGAGCGTCAAATGATGTTCAGATGAAATTCCTTCTCCGTAACGGTGCTGATGAAGTAGCATACCCCGAAAAACAGTCTGCTATGAGAATAGCAACAAAATATGCTTCTGAGAGTATTCTTGATTTTCTCGAACTTGATGATAAATATTCGATCTATGAGATGAGAGTTCCATCGGAATGGGATGGCGAAAGTCTTTCCGACCTTGATATAAGAAAGAAATACAATGTCAACATAATCGCTGTCAAAAGTGGCGATAAGGTTGAAGTGCCCTTCCATAACACAATTATGAGAAGCGGTGACATTGTCCTCGCGATAGGAGATATAGAAGAAATCCAGAAATGCTTTAAAGTGAAATAAAAAAATCCCGTGCTTTCTACTTCGTTAAACTCGCTCGGAATACCTGTGTATGCCGTCGCTCGTTTGCCTTGTATAAAGCACGGTCTTTTTGTTTATCTGCCTCCACGGGCTCCGTGGTTGAAATACGGGCAATCTTTTTGCTATTATAAGTGATATAAAATAAAACAACTCCCATATGGGAGTTGTTTTTTACTTGTTCTAAGATTTATCCTTGTGGTAGTTTACAACAAAAATCCCCGTGCATACAAGTATTAAAGAAAGAAGACTGTTGATACTCATAGCCTCGGCAACTTCTCCTAAGAAAACCGCCGAAAGCAATACTCCGAAAATCTGTTTTGTGAAACCATATACAGATATTTCAGAAACGGGATTGTGCTTTAAAAGCAGCGACCATAAAGTATAAGCCGCAGCTGAAATAAACGCAAGATAAAGCATAAGAATTACCGATGAAGCACCGCTGAAAGTTATCCGTCCGCCTAAAGAAAATCCCACTGTCGCAAGAATAATTCCACCTATAAAAAACTGCCATCCGCTGAGCATCATAGGGTTGTCATCTTTTGAAAATTTCTTCATTATAACCGATGAAAAAGCCGATGCAACTGTTGAAATAAGAATAAATCCCTCGCCCATGAGTGTGAACGAAAAGTCATATGAAAATCCGTTCATATTGATAATCATAATGCCTATGAATCCTATTATACAGCCGACTATTTTCTTAACGGTGAGGTTTTCAAGTTTAAATATAACCGCCGAAAGAATAAGTGTTATAAAAACGCTTGTTCCTATAATAACAGATGCCTTAACACCCGATGTTCTCGCGAGTCCTATATAATAGAAGAAATACTGTATAACCGTCTGGAAAAGTGAAATTATAAAAACTTTGCCGATACTTTTTTTCTTCGGATAAAGAACTTTTTTCGATATAATGGATGTTATTATGATAACCATAATACCAGCCGTTGCAAAGCGTATTCCTGCAAAAAGAAGTTGTGAACCTATATCGTCAGAGGGAATACCGAATAGATGAAAACCTTTTTTAACAGCAGGAAAAGCGCTTCCCCATAACATACAGCAGAAAAGGCTCAGAAGGCATACAAAAACGGGTTTTTTGAGAATGTTTTTCTTTTCCATAAATAAAAATCCTTATAAATAAATCAAGGGCACATTTTTTGTACCCTTGAATTTTTTATTCTTTGAGTTCGCCGAGTTTAAAGGAAATCGTGTGTGTTGACTTGTTTCCTTCTTCATCATATCTTACGATTACAGCAGTAGCGGTATCACCGGGGCCGTATCCTTCAAGGGCGTCAAGAACAGTCTGTGAACTGTAAACTTCATCCCCGTTTATTTTTATGATTATATCACCCGGTTGAATATCTTTACTTGCTATGTCGCAATCTTCTGCAACCTCTGCAATATAAAGCCCTGCAATTCTTCCGCTCTGTTCTGCAACCTGTGGCGAAACGGGAGTATATGTTATACCAACTCTCGGTCTGCCTGTAACATATCCTGTCTTTATTATGTCGTTTATAACAGGGATAGCCTCGTTTATCGAAATTGCAAATGTAAGATTTTCAAGGTCTGAATTTATACCTGTGTATTTAAAGTTGTTTATTCCTATAACCTGAGCATATTCGTTTACAAGTGGGCCACCTGAATTCCCCGGATTTACAGATGCGTCAGTCTGGATATAGTTCATTTCATAACTGTTCTGATTAAGCTGTAAAGTTCTGTTAAGACCTGAAACATATCCGCCCGTAAATGTGTTTGAGAAAACACCGCCCGAATATCCTATTGCATAAACTCTTTCACCGATGATTATATCATCTGAATTACCAAGCTGTGCAGGAACAAAATCTTTCTTATCGGTAATCATTTTAAGAACGGCAAGGTCTGTTTTAGTGTCCTTTCCGACAAGCGCAAGGTCATAGATTTCACCGTCTGTGGTCATTGCCTTTATAACATAAGCACCCGTTATAACATGTTCATTCGTAACTATGTAACCATCGTTTGTAAGGATAATCCCCGAACCTGCGGACTGCTGTCTGCCGTCCTTTGAAACACTCGCTCTTATGCTAACAACAGAAGGAACAATCTCTCTGTAAACACCCTCTGATGTAAATGTTCCGTTAGCGTTGTAATAGCGGTTATATGAATCGGGTTTATCCGAATTTGAAATTTCGTGTTTATCAGATGTTGCATCAGGGTCTGCCTGCTGAAGTTCATCCTTGAATTCAAATCCATAGATGTCATCGCCATAGCCCTTGTTATCTTTGTTGTCTTTGTCTTTCTTATCTTCAGAATCTTTCTTTGAATCCGAATCATCTTCGTTGTCTTTGTCTTCGTCATCTTCAGATTCCGAAATGCTTTCTTCAGGTTCTTCATAAACACTTGCGAATGAATCGTTTATCGAAAGAAATCCAAAAAGAAATACAAAAATACCTATTATGCAAGTTGATATAACAGAGAGTGCGATTATTCCGCTTTTTCTTTTCTTTTTGCCTGTTGTTTCAAGATTCTGCGGAACAAACTCTGCAAATTTCGATTCTGCGTCAGGATTATTCATATCCCTTGGCAGAGGATATTTCTGATAGAAACTTTCCTGTTCGAAATAATCCTTATGTGGCTTTTCTTCAGGAACATTATTCTGAATGGGATTTTCACCATTATAATTATAATCCATCTTCTTCTCCTTTACGCTTTCTGTCGGGTTTTCTGTTTGATGTTTTAAGACCAAACGAGAATTCTGTATATTCGCCGGGTTTACTCTTTACTATAATGTGTCCATCGTGAAGGTTTACTATCGAGCGTACAATAGCAAGACCTAAACCGACACCTGTTTTATCCTTACCGTGAGATTCGTCTGTTTTATAGAATCTTTCAAAAACCTTTGGTATTTCTTCTTCGGTAAGTCCACCACCACTGTTTCTTACAGCAACATAGGTCTTTCCGCCTTCCTTTGTGAAAGAAAAGGCTATATATCCACCTATATCGACAAACTTTATCGCGTTTTCAATAAGATTATAGATTATCTGCTGAACAAGGTCGCTGTCTGCGATGATGTAATGCGGGGGAGAGTCAAGACCTAAAACGTCAACATGTCTGTCTGTGATTCTCTTTTCAAAAAGGAATACTGTCTTTATCGTGAGTGCAGTTATATCAAATTCTTCCTGCTTCATCTTGATTTCGCCCGACTCATATTTTGAAATGTTGAGCATTGAGCGCACCATTCTCGAAAGACGGTTTATTTCTTCTGAAACTATTGTCAAATACTGCTTGTGCATCTCGGGAGGAATTGTTCCGTCTAAAATTCCGTCAACAAATCCGCCGATACTTGTCATAGGAGTTTTGAGTTCGTGCGATACATTCGCAACAAAACTCTTTCTCGAACTTTCAAGCCCTTCAAGAGAGTTTGCCATATTGTTCATAGCGGCGGCAAGTTCACCGAATTCATCACTGTCTGTGATTTTCAGTTTTTCTGAAAAATCACCCTTACCGAAACGCTCTGCTGCCTTCATCATATCGCTTACAGGTTTCATCATATCTCTTGTAACAAAATAAAGAATTACAAAAGTTATCGCTGTTGATATTACGAAAACAGAAACGAATGTTTTGATTATGTCTGTAACAAGGTTGTTATAATCGTCTATTGCTGTGTATATGATTATAAAGAATTCTCCCTTTTCTGTGTAAACAGGGAGAGAGAATGAGAAAACTCTCTTTCCGAAGAAATCTTCAAGAGTAGAACCTGACGAGAACGAACCTTCAGAAGGAGTATTCTGTATAACAGAATTATCGAGCATTTTATATAGCTGTTCGCTGTCTGTTGAAACAAGACATTTTCCGGTTGCCGCCTCAACGACAGACATATCATAATCGGGAACAACATCAAGATATTCGGTTTGTTTATCAAGAGCCGTTATGCCTTCTTCTGTTTCAAGGTTGTTTTCGTTTATACATATTTCTATGCTGTGCGAAAGAACCTCTGCTGTTTCAGAAAGCGACATTCTGATGTCATTCTTATATACATTTATAACAGTTATCGCAATAACTGTTCCTATACATATAATACTTGAAAGTATAACTGCGGCACAGAGAGAAAAATATTTTGTTATCATTCTGTTTTTCATTTTTCTGCGCCACCTTTCTTGTTTTAATTAAAGAGAGCCGATTATTTAATCGGCTCTTCTGTAGTTTCAAATTTATAACCTACGCCCCATACGGTTTTGAGTACCCATTTGTCAGATACCCCTTCGAGCTTTTCGCGAAGGCGCTTTATATGAACGTCAATCGTTCTTGAATCGCCGTAATATTCAAAGCCCCATACTTCATCAAGAAGCTGATCTCTTGTATAAACTCTGTTGGGATTTGAAGCAAGATAGAAAAGAAGTTCAAGTTCCTTAGGGGGAGTATCGAGAACTTTTCCGTCAACTTTGAGTTCGTATCTTGTCATATTTACCTGAAGCTTATCATAAGAAACTTCTTTTGATTCTGTTTCAGGAGCAGTCTGTCCTGCTCTGCGGTAAACCGCCTTTATTCTTGCAACAACTTCCTTTGCATCAAAGGGCTTTACTATGTAGTCGTCAGCACCGAGTTCAAGACCTAAAACCTTATCGAAAGTTTCTGATTTTGCAGTAACCATAAGTATCGGAACATTTGATTTTTTTCTGATTTCTCTGCAAACCTGCCAACCGTCCATAACGGGAAGCATAATGTCAAGAAGAATGACATCGGGCTTTGTTGCATTGAATTTTTCAATACCTTTTTCGCCGTCATGTGCGAGAATAACTGTATATCCTTCTTTCTCAAGATAAATTCTGAGTAATTCGCAGATGTTGATGTCATCATCAACAACAAGAATCTTTTCGAGTGCCATTTAAGCCTTCCCCTCTCTAAAAATATTCACAATAACATTATACTTTATTTATAATTACTAATTGTGAACAAATTGTAAACAATACTTCTTGTAAAAATAGTTATATGATAACAAATATAATAAAATGCAGTTTGTAATTTTTGTGTATAATTACAAAAAATATAAAAATGACACTTTTCACTTGCATTTTCATATTAAAGTAAGTAAAATAGTTATTAGCACTCGTACCCTTTGAGTGCTAATAAGAGTTTATAATCAATTTAAATACAGGAGGAAAACGGTATGACAATCAAGCCTTTACAGGACAGAGTCGTTTTAAAGATGACAGAAGCAGAGGAAACAACAAAGAGCGGAATTATCCTTACAGGAAGCGCTAAAGAAAAGCCTGAAATCGCTGAAGTTATCGCAGTCGGCGAAGGAAAGAAAGATGTTACAATGACAGTTGAAAAGGGCGATAAGGTACTTATTCAGAAGTATAGCGGAACAAATGTCAAGGTTGACGGCGAAGAATACATCATCGTCAAGATGGATGACATCCTCGCAGTTGTAAAGTAAATTTTATCTACTATTATATATAAAGGAGAGAAATCACAATGGCAAAAGACATTATTTATGGTGAAGAAGCGAGAAAGTCGCTTCAGGCAGGTATTGATAAACTTGCTGACACAGTTAAAATCACATTAGGCCCTAAGGGAAGAAATGTAGTTCTCGATAAGAAATTCGGTGCACCCCTCATCACAAATGACGGTGTTACAATCGCAAAGGAAATCGAACTTGAAAACGCATTTGAAAATATGGGTGCTCAGCTTGTAAGAGAAGTTGCCACAAAGACAAACGACGCAGCAGGTGACGGTACAACAACAGCAACACTTCTCGCACAGGCACTTATCCGTGAAGGAATGAAGAATATCGCAGCAGGTGCTAACCCTATGATAGTTAAAAAGGGTATTTCAAAGGCTGTTGATACAGCAGTATCTGCTATCGTTGCAAATTCAAAGGCAGTAAGCGGAACAGAAGACATCGCAAGAGTAGCAACAGTTTCATCTGCTGATGAAAATGTAGGTAAACTCATTGCAGACGCTATGGATAAGGTTACAGCTGACGGCGTTATCACAATCGAAGAAAGCAAGACAGCTGAAACATATTCAGAAGTTGTTGAAGGTATGCAGTTTGACCGTGGATACATCACACCCTATATGGTAACAGATACAGATAAGATGGAAGCTGTTCTCGATGACGCTCTCATCCTTATCACAGATAAGAAGATTTCTTCAATTCAGGAAATTCTTCCTCTCCTCGAACAGATTGTTCAGTCAGGAAAGAAACTCCTCATCATTGCTGAAGATGTTGAAAGCGAAGCACTCTCAACAATCATCGTCAATAAGCTCAGAGGAACATTCACTTGTGTTGCTGTAAAGGCTCCCGGTTTTGGTGACAGAAGAAAAGAAATGCTTCAGGATATTGCAATCCTCACAGGTGGTCAGGTTATTTCAGAAGAAATCGGTCTTGACCTTAAGGATGCTTCAATCGAACAGCTCGGTAGAGCACAGAAGGTTGTTGTTCAGAAGGAAAATACAATCATCGTTAACGGTGCAGGTGATGCTGACGCTATCAAGGCAAGAGTTGCACAGATAAAGACACAGATCGAAACAACAACATCTGATTTTGACAGAGAAAAACTTCAGGAAAGACTCGCTAAGCTTTCAGGCGGTGTGGCAGTTATCAGAGTTGGTGCTGCAACAGAAATCGAAATGAAGGAAAAGAAACTTCGTATCGAAGACGCTCTCGCAGCAACAAAGGCAGCCGTTGAAGAAGGCATCGTTGCAGGTGGTGGAACAGCACTCATCAATGCTATTCCTTCAGTTGAAAAACTCACAGCAACACTTTCAGGCGACGAAAAGACAGGCGCACAGATTGTTCTCAAAGCACTCGAAGAACCCCTCCGTCAGATTGCCGCTAACGCAGGTCTTGAAGGAAGCGTTATCATAGATAAGGTTCGTCGTTCAAGAAAGGTAGGCTATGGCTTCGATGCTTACAACGAAGTTTACACAGATATGATTCCCGCAGGAATCGTTGATCCTACAAAGGTTACTCGTTCAGCACTCCAGAATGCAGCATCAGTTGCAGCTATGGTTCTTACAACAGAAAGCCTTGTAACAGATATCAAGGAAGAAAACCCTGCTCCTGCAATGCCCGCAGGCGGTATGGGTGGAATGTATTAATCCCATCTGTAAACATAAAAATCCCTGTCATAACGGCAGGGATTTTTTAAATTGTAAACAAATTGTGAACATTAAAATTTTTTCAAAAAAAGACTAAAGTTTGGAAAAACTCGGTCGATATAATAGACAGAAGTTGAAACACACCGGTTAAACGGTGGGGCAAAAGCCGAAGCGCAATAAGGTTTTTGCCAACTTTCTACTACATTAAATTAGTCGAAAAGATTTCGACGGAAAAATAATACAGGAGGTATTAGTATGGTAGTACAACACAATCTTTCAGCAATGAACTCTACACGACTTTTAGGAGTTAACCAGTCAGGTCTTTCTAAGAACCTTGAAAAGCTTTCATCAGGTTACTCAATCAACCGTGCTGGCGACAACGCTGCAGGTCTCGCAATCTCAGAAAAAATGCGTTCACAGATTGCTGGTCTTAACCAGGCATCTACAAACTCACAGGACGGCATCTCAATGGTTCAGACTTTTGAAGGCGCTCTCCAGGAAACAGACGCTATCCTTCAGAGAATGAAGACTCTCGCAACACAGTCAGCAAACGGCACATACGACGAAAACGTTGACCGTGCAGCTATCGAACTCGAATATCAGCAGCTCTGTGATGAAATCGACGACATTTCAAAGACAGACTTCAACGGCGTTGTAGTTCTTTCTACATCATCAGTTGCTAAGGGTGGCAACCTCAACGTTGCTACATCAGTTCAGCTCCAGGCAGGCGCTAGAACAGCTGACCTCAAGACATTCGATTTCAAATATGATGACTTAGTATCATCTTCAGCAATTGGTAGCCTCACAGCTGACCTCAACTGTACATCAGCAGGTCTCGGCCTCAACGCTCTCACACTCTCAACACAGGCTTCAGCTAACGCAGCTATCGACAAGATCGACCACGCTCTCAACAAGATCTCAATGGTTCGTGCAACATTCGGTTCTATCCAGAACAGACTCGAACACAAGATCGCTAACCTCGACGTATCAGCTGAAAACATGCAGGCTTCTGAATCTCGTATTCGTGATACAGACATGGCCAAGGAAATGATGTCATTCACAAAGAACCAGATTCTTTCACAGGCATCACAGGCTATGCTCGCTCAGGCAAATTCACTTCCTCAGGGCGTTCTCTCACTTCTCCAGTAAGATTATTAACCAGAGGATTAAGAATTCGGCTTAACCGAATAAAGCGTATTGCGCGACGCAGACGATTAAGCATAATAAAGCCACCCATTCGGGTGGCTTTTCTTTTTTTCGATTAATAGCACATCTTTTCTGTGTCAGTTCCCCTCGCGGTATAAACATACAGCGTCGGGAAACTTCCTTGAAAATATGCACTCTGAATCGAAAAACTGATCCTTGTGTATTTTCTTCTTCATAATGGGAACAGAAAAACCGATACAGAAAAATCCATATCGGTTTATTTTTCTTTAAAAAGATTGACAACAACTATTTCGGGGCGGTTGAAAAGTCTTAACGAACCAAGCCCACGGCTCAGCACCATCTGAGTTTTTCCTTTTTTATAAACACCTTGATAGTATTTCGGGAAAAGTCTTTTTCCGGGGGCAAATATTCCGCCCAGCCTGCCAAGTCTTAAAGCACCGCCGTGCATGTGCCCGCAAAGAACAACATCTGCTTTCCATTTTGCATAGACATCAAGAAAAAGAGGATTGTGTGCCAAAAGTAGAGTAAAGCGGTTTTTATTCCTTTGGCCTATGAGCATTTTAAGGTCGTTATTCGTAAAAGGTTGCGGATAACGATAATTTCCTTTTTCATCCTTGTAAAAATGCAGACCGCAATACATTCCGTAAAGGTCAATAAACTTTCCTTTTTTCTCAATGCTTACCTTGTCGTTTAAAAGCGCCTGAACACCATATCCACGAAGTACAGAAAAAAGTTCTGAAAGCTGTCTGTCGGTAAGGTCAAGCTCGTGATTTCCTATAATGTAATATGTCGGATATTCCTTCGCAACAGCCTTCGCAAGATTATAGAAACCTCTGAAATTATAATCCTGTCTGCTTACCATGTCGCCTGTCATAACAACAATATCAGGGTTTATTTTCTTTACTCTCCGTATAATATTTCTTGAATTATACCCGAAGGAACGGTTGTGAAGATCTGAAAGATGGCATATTCTGTATCCCTCAAACTCATCGGGGAGGTTTTCTGAACAGATGTCATACTCTGTTGTTTCGAGGGTATAGTTTTCATAGAAAAACCAGGATGTAAGCGCTAAAAGACCTGTAAATCCCAGAAGCCTTTCAAATAAATTCCTGTTCAGACAAATCACCCCTTTAAATACAAATTTACAGCATTATTTTACCATAATATTTTATTTGTGTCAAAAAGCAAAAAAGTCTTTTCTTTTTTATAAATATGTGATATAATAATTTTATATATTTTCGCTTGGAGGAATTTTTTTAATGAACATATACTCATTGGGTATCGATGTTGGTTCGACTACCGTCAAAACGGTCATAATTGACGATAACAACAATATTCTTTTCTCGAAATACGAAAGACACTTTTCTAAAGTAAAGGAAACTGTTGAAGAACAACTGAAACTCATAATGAAGGATTATCCTGATGACAAGTTCCGTCTCTGTATAACAGGTTCGGCAGGCCTCGGTCTCGCAACAAAAGCAGAACTTCCTTTCGTTCAGGAAGTTTACGGTGCTTTTATCGCAGTAAGAACAGCCTATCCCGAAACCGATGTTGTTATAGAACTCGGCGGTGAAGATGCTAAAATCATCTTCATCACAGGCGGTGTTGAACAGAGAATGAACGGTTCCTGCGCAGGCGGAACAGGTGCATTTATTGACCAGATGTCATCACTCTTAGGTATCACAACCGACGAAATGGATGTTCTTGCATCAAAATCAGAAAAACTCTACCCGATAGCATCAAGGTGCGGAGTTTTTGCAAAATCCGATATTCAGCCCCTTCTCAATCAGGGTGCTAAGAGAGAGGATATTGCCGCATCAATCTTCCAGGCTGTTGTTGACCAGACAGTTTCAGGACTTGCACAGGGCAGAACAATAGAAGGAAATGTCCTTTTCTTAGGTGGCCCATTATCTTTCCAGAAAGAACTTCGAAAAGCGTTTGTAAGAACTCTTTCTCTCAACGAAGAAACAGCCGTTTTCCCCGAAACAGCGCCTGTATTTATGGCATTTGGTAGTGCTCTTTACGCAAAGGAAAACACAGAGCCTATGCTTCTTTCAGATGCAGTTGAAAAAATTGAAAACGCTCCCGTTTCAGATACTATTATAACCTCACAGCGACTTTTTAATACAAAAGAAGAATACGCAGATTTTGTAAAGCGTCATAGTGCTTGTGATTTAGGCTATGCCGACATCAGAGGATATGAGGGTGATGCTTACCTCGGTATTGACGCAGGTTCAACAACTACAAAACTCGTTCTCATAACACCCGACGGAAAGCTTCTTTATAATCATTATTGTGCCTCAAAGGGACAGCCCCTTGACATAATCACAAAGCAGATTGAAGAAATCTATCAGCTTTCAGAAGGCAGAATAAACATAAAGGGAAGTGCCGTTACAGGCTACGGTGAAGACCTTATCCGTGCGGGACTTCGTTGTGATTTCGGTATCGTTGAAACAGTAGCGCACTTCAAAGCCGCTGCATTCTTCTGCCCTGATGTTGACTTTATCATCGACATCGGCGGACAGGACATCAAGTGTTTCAAAATCAAGAATAATGCCATAGACAGCATTATGCTCAACGAAGCCTGTTCATCAGGATGCGGTTCGTTTATTCAGACATTTGCCTATGCTATGGGTTATGATATTGCCGAATTTTCAAAACTCGGTCTTTTTGCAGAAAACCCCGTTGACCTCGGTTCAAGATGCACAGTATTCATGAACTCGAATGTAAAACAGGCACAGAAGGACGGTGCATCGGTTGAAGACATTTCAGCAGGTCTTTCAGCGTCTATCATCAAGAACGCTATCTATAAGGTAATAAGAGCGAACTCTGCTGACGAACTCGGACAGAACATTGTTGTTCAGGGCGGAACATTCCTCAACGACGCAGTTCTCCGTTCGTTTGAAATGGAGCTCGGCAGAAATGTTACAAGACCCGCAATAGCAGGACTTATGGGCGCATTCGGTGCTGCTTTATACGCAAAAGAACAGCAGACAGAGAAAAAATCCTCACTTCTTTCCGAAGAAGAACTCAAGGAATTTTCATATACATCAAAGGGTGCTGTATGTCAGGGATGTACCGCACACTGTAACCTTACAGTAATCGGATTTTCTGACGGAAGAAAGTTCATCGCAGGAAACCGTTGCGAAAAGGGCGCAGGAATAAAGAGAGAAAAAGAGATCCCTTGTCTTTATGACTATAAATATAACAGACTTTTATCTGTTATGCAGGGTAAACCCGTAGGAGAAGCAAAAGCAAAGGTAGGGCTTCCTCTTTGCCTCGGTTTCTATGAACAGTTACCATTCTGGCACGCATTCTTCACAGACCTCGGATTTGAAGTTGTATGTTCTGAAGAAAGTACAAGAAACACATATTATAAAGGTCAGCATACAATCCCCTCGGATACAGTATGCTATCCTGCAAAAATAGCACACGGACATATCGAAAGTCTTCTCGAAAGAGGAGTAGACTTTATCTTCTATCCTTGTGAAAGCTATAATGTTGATGAAGGCGGAAGTGATAACCACTATAACTGTCCCGTTGTTGCATATTACCCCGAACTTTTAAAGGCAAATGTTTCTTCACTCACAGAAGATAATTTCCTTTATCCTTATATCGACATCAACCTTAAAAAGCATTTTGCCGAGGCTATGATGAAGTCACTTAAAAAGTATGACCTTAAAAAGAGTGATGTTCTTTCAGCTTACGATTCTGCATGGAAAGCACTTAATTCCTATCGCGATGATGTTATAGCACAGGGCGAGAAGATTATCGAAGAAGCAAGGGCAGATGGCAGAAAGATTATCGTTATCGCGGGAAGACCTTATCATATCGATCCAGAAATAAACCACGGTATCCAGAAACTTATTACTTCTTTAGGTCTTGCAGTTATTACGGAAGACAGCATTTCTCATCTCGGACACACCCCGAATATTTCAGTCCTCAATCAGTGGACATACCACGCAAGACTCTATAAGGCTGCTGAATATGTTACAAAGCAGGACGATATGCAGCTTGTTCAGCTTGTTTCATTCGGTTGCGGAATAGACGCTATCACAACAGACGAAGTGCGTTCTATCCTCGAAAGCGGTGGAAAACTTTACACACAGCTTAAAATCGATGAAATCAGCAACCTCGGTGCTGCAAAGATAAGACTCCGTTCGCTTGTTGCCGCTATGGAACAGGCAGAGAAGAACAAAAAGGTTTCTATTGACAACTGATGTCATTAGTGATAAACTTTAAGCGTGATATTTATTATCTTTAAGGAGGATAAAAAATGAATCTTAAGAAACTTTTAGCTGCTTTTTCAGCAGGTGTAGTTGCAGTTTCTGCTATGTCAGCAGTAGCAGTTTCAGCAAAGGCACAGGAAGCACTTGACCTTTCATACAGCACAATGTTTGAGGACGAAATCGTTGAAGGCGAAGTTCATGTTTCTATGCTTGCTGATAACTGGGTGGATAGAACGATAATTGATTTCCGTAACGGCGGTGAAAACGGCGATGGAAGATTTTTAATCAAGGGTGTTACAAGAATTTATTTCAGAAGATCAGGTAATATCACTGATGTAGGCGGAAATCTTGACAGATATGTCGAAATGACAAAAAGCGAAGATATGGTCCGTCTTGTGATGGCACCTCCCGGATCAGATTCAAGTGAAATTGATATGATATTCAAATACAGAGCAATCGATGATGATAAAATCGAAAAAAGTGATATTGATGTATACGGTGCAAATTTAATAGGAACAAATATTGCAGCAGAATCATCAGGCAAACTCGAAGGATATATCATCAATAAGGTGTGCCGTGATGTTGTTGAGGTTGACCTTGAAGATGAAGAAGTTGCTTACTGCGATATTGAAAAACTTTACCGTGATGTAAAAGAAGATAGCAAGGCAGATTTTCTTCGCGAAATGAATGGTAAGCTTGAAAGATATGAAGATGCTAAGCTTACATTCGTTTTCGACAGAGACAGACAGTTACCCAAAGATTATGAAACAGATGAAGATTATAACTGGAATACAGCAATGAAGTCTATGACTCTTATCATCAACGGCAAGGAAGTTACAGCAAAGCCTGAAATCAATGTAGGTAAAGAAAAATGCACACTTTCTTTCAATTGGGATGATATCAAGGCTCAGAAAGAAATTTTCGAAAAATATACAGCTATGCAGACAATGGTTATCAAGACAGAAAACGACTACCTCGATGCTAAAATCACAGACCCCGATGAAGTTATGGACCTTGAACTTATCGAAGTAAAACTCACTGCTCCTGCAAAGACAGAAAACGGTGAAGTCAAGGATGATACTGTTAAGGAAAATACTCCCGTAGAAGATTTCTCGGCAGGTTCATCAGCAACAGTTTTTGAAACAACACTTTAATTGTAAAGACAGAATGCCGTTCCTTAAAAAGAACGGCATTTTCTATGGAGGAAATATGCTTAAAGAAATACTCTCAAAAGAAACCTGCGCTAATTGCAGATTATGTTGCACATTCGATAAATACGATATATGGGAAACCCCCGTTGTAACAACTTCTCTCAAAGAAAAAATAAATAAAGAATATCCCGATGTAAAGTTTATCGAAAAGGGAGAAAGCTATCTTTTCAGAATGGAAAATCCTGATGAAAACGGAATATATTATTGTCCCGTTCTTACTGATAAAGGCTGTGCTTTAGGTGATGAAAAACCTTTCGACTGTAAAATATGGCCCTATCGAATTATGAATTTTGAAGGAGTAAGAGTTATAACACTTTCACCCGTATGCGAAAGTGTTTTCTCTCTTCCGATAAAAACTATAAGAGAAACCGCAGAAAAACTTTCATCTGCGATTTTCTCTTATGCCGACGAAAATCCTGATATTGTAAAACCTTATGACGATAGTTATCCTATCATCCTTTCAGAAAGAAATAATAAATAATTCCATAAATAGATGATGACAATATCCCATAGAGGATAACAGGCCCTGAAATTATAAAAATTTTAGCACCCACACCTAAAATATACCCTTCGGTTTTAAATTCTAAAGCAGGGGATACAACCGAATTTGCAAATCCCGTTATGGGAACAAGCGTTCCTGCACCTGCGTGTTTTGCGATTTTCTCGTATATTCCAAGCCCTGTTAGTAAAGCACTTATAACAATAAGCGTTATCGAAACAAAGGCGGATGCTTCGTTTTTTGTAAGCCCCATATAAAGATAAAGGTTTGATAAAAATTCCCCGAAAGTGCATATTGCACCGCCTATTAAAAATGCCTTTAAACAGTCTTTCAAAGACTTTGATTTCGGTGATGCTTTTTCGGTCATTTCTTTATATTCTCTTTTTGAAACAGACATAAATAAAACTACCTCCGATTTTTCTCAGAGGTAGTTTTTGTATTTTTTTATATTTTATACATCAGTATCTTCTTTTGCGTCTGTTTTGTCTTCTCTCTTCATTTTTTCTTCTTCGTTCTTCAACCTGTTCGTTGAACTCTCTGTTGAACTGTGCACCCGACAAAGTTCCGCCAAGAGCAATACAGAAAACCGAAATAATAAGCATAGCGGGATTGGCATTTCCGAAGAAAACGGCAATCATAATAACAACCGCTGCAAGATATAAAAGCCATATAAGAAAGTTATAACTTCTGCGTTTTTTCTTCAATGGATTACTTCTCCTTTCCCGTAACAAGAACGGCTGTCAGATTATCTTTACTGCCGTTTTTCATAGCAAGTGAAACAAGTTCCTTAAGTTTTTTTATGTGTGGGATATTTTTCTTTAAAACACCTTTTATCTCATCGTCAGAAAGGTAATCAGAAAGCCCGTCGGTTGAGATAAGTATCATATCATCGGGATTTACTATGCCTATTTTTTCAATCTGCGGTTCAGGTTCTTGTTCAACATTTCCGAGAGATGAAATGATAACATGTTTCTGCGAGTGAACCTTTGCCTGTTCGGGGGTTATCTCGCCGAGGTCAACAAGAAGCTGGACAAGTGTCTGGTCTTTTGAAATCTGCATAAGATTTCCGTCCGAAAATTTATGCATTTTAGAGTCGCCTATGTTTATAAGCGTTGCCTCACTGTTTTCATCAACAGCAAGTGCACATAAAGTTGTCTGCATATTAAGGCTGTCTTCGTGGTCCATTCCGTAAGCAAGGATATTTTTATGAACATCGGATATTTTCTTTTTGAGATTTGTTTTCGAGGAGTATTTTATGTTTGAAAGAAGTTGTAAAGAAAGCTTTGATGCTTTTTCGCCGTTGTTTTCTCCGCCTACACCGTCAGCAACAGCAACGATAAAAGGATTTTCCGCTTTTCCCTCTATCTCAGAGTGAGAAAGGATAATGCGGTTTATCATAAAAGCATCTTCGTTTCGTTTTCTGGTATTGCCCTTTTCCGAAACACCATAACAATAAAACATATTTTTTCTCCCGATAAATTTTAAAATATCCACAAAATTATTATATAACATATCGGTTTAAAGTGCAAGTCTATTGACAAATTTGGTGCGATGTAATAAACTGAAAAGGTAATATTTTATATAGAAAAGAGATTTTTAAAAAATGGAAACTTTTACAGCAGAACAATTTGAAATCATCGACGCGCACACCCATATCTACCCCGAAAAAATATCACAGAAAGCCTCTGATGCAATAGGTGATTTCTATGATATAAAGATGTTTTCAAAGGGTTCTTCGGATGTTCTTATCGAAAACGGAAGCAGAATAGGAGTTAAAAAATATCTTGTCTGTTCAGCGGCAACAATTCCATCACAGGTTGAAAGTATAAATAATTTTATTATGGAAGAAGCAAAACTCCACAGTGAATTTTTTCCGTTCGGAACAATGCACGCCGACTACGAAAACATAGGCGATGAGATAGACAGAATGGTTGAAATGGGATTCAAGGGAATAAAACTTCATCCCGATTTTCAGAAATTCGACATTGACTGCGAAAACGCTTATAAAATCTATGAAGCCGCAGAGGGAAGACTGCCCGTGCTTTTCCATATGGGTGATGACAGATACGATTTTTCAAAACCCCACAGACTTAAAAGAGTTCTCTCTGATTTCAAGAATTTAAAGGTTCTTGCCGCACATTTCGGTGGATATCGTTGCTGGGAAGAAGCAAAGGAATGTATCGGCAGACATCCCAATGTAAGATTTGATACATCAAGTTCTCTCCCTATGATTTCAAGAGAAATGGCTAAAGGGCTTATAGATTATTACGGTGTTGAAAATATGTTTTTCGGAACAGATTTCCCTATGTGGAGTGCTACTGAAGAACTCGAAAGATTCTTCTCTTTAGGCCTTTCATTTGAGGATAACAGAAAAATCTTCTCGGAAAACTTCAAGGAATTTTTTGGGATTGAAAAATTGTGATTCTGTTAAAATTTTTTTCAAAATTTATTAAAAAATATATTGCAAATGCCTTTTAAATATGGTATCATTAAAATATATGTAACATTATTCTTCATAAACATAACGAAGGGAAGTTATAGCTATGTCAAAAATTCAGTTCATCACAGGAGGAGCGGCGAGTGGTAAAACCCGTTGGGCTATTACATACTACCAGGCTTGTGACAATGTTCTTTATCTCTGCATAAATAAAGAACTCGACAAGGAAATAGCCGACAGAATAGCATTCAACAACAAGAGAAACGGTATCGAATGGGAGATTGTCAAGGATGTTGACGATCCCGCAAAGTATATCGACCGTAATCATAAGTTTACAATCTTCGATGGCCTTGGTGCTTATGTTTCAAGAGAAATGTATGCGGCTTGTCCCAACCCCGAAGAAATGACAGAAGAACAGAAAAAAGAAATCGAAAAGAACATTATTGATAAGCTTATTTCTCTTATCGAAACCGTTAAGGAAATAAACGGCGACCTTCTTATAATAACAATCGAACCCGGTTTCTCTGTTTGCCCCGAAAAGAGAGAACAGAGACTTTTCAGAGAAATCCTCGGAACAGTTAACCAGCGTATCGCAAATATCTGCACAGACGTTTACCTTTCAGCAAGTGGAATTCAGTTTAAAATCAAGTAAGATAGGGGAGTATTTTGTATGACATTTGAAGAATTTATTATGGCTGCCAGAAATAATGGCGCATCCGATATCCACATGACAGTAGGTGCTCCCACTGTCTTCAGAATCAACGGTAACCTTGTTCGTCTTAACGATATGGATGATCAGGTTGTAAACAGAACAATCCTTTCAATGCTTACAGCAGAACAGGAACAGCGCCTCAACGCAGGCGAAGACCTTGACTTCGTTTTCGAAATTTCAACAGGCGCAAGACAGCGTGTTAACGTATTTCACCAGATGGGAAAACTCGCTGCATCAATCCGTCTTCTCAATGCAGAAGTTCAGTCACTCGATGACCTCGGATTTCCTCATGTTTTAACAGAATTTGCACAGAGAAAGAGTGGACTTATCCTCGTTACAGGACCTACAGGTTCAGGTAAGACAACAACTCTTGCGGCTATGATTGACTACATCAACAAAAACCGCGCTTGTCATATCATTACAATCGAAGACCCCGTTGAATATCGCTACAAGCCCGACCTTGCCCTTATTCATCAGAGAGAAGTTGGCGCCGATGTAAAGACATTCGACCTTGCTCTTCGTTCAGCACTCCGTGAAGACCCCGATGTTATCTTCGTCGGCGAAATGAGAGACTTTGAAACAATCCAGCTTGCTGTAACAGCCGCTGAAACAGGACACCTCGTTCTTGCAACACTTCATACAAAGGGTGCTGCTGAAACAGTCGGAAGAATTATCGACGCTTGTCCTCCTATGATCCGTTCACAGATGCTCGTTCAGATCGCACAGACTCTCGAAGGCGTAGTTTCACAGGTTCTCATTCCTACAGCAGACGGAAATACACGAGTATGCGGTCTTGAAGTTCTTGTCGGAACAGACGCTGTTAAGAATCTTATCCGTGCCGATAAGTGTCATAACCTCGAAACAGCTATGCAGCAGGGTGCAAGAAACGGTATGATCATTATGGATGATTACATCTTCAACCTTTATAAAGAAGGAAAAATCAACCGTCAGGCAGCACTTGAATTCTGCAACGACAGAAGCTTCATGTCAACAAAGCTCGGATATTAATATTATAAAAATCAAAACACCGTTCTCTTATGAACGGTGTTTTTTTGTTGACTATTCTTGTCGGATATGGTAGAATTTTAATATAATTTATTTCAAGGGGGATTTTATGAAACGATATTTTGATATTCTTTTAAGGGCAATAATAACAGGTTTTGCAATAGGCATCGGCGGTGTTGTATGTCTTTCCTGCGAAAGCAGATATATAGGCGCAGCACTTTTCGGCACAGGTCTTTTTGTTATACTCACATTCGGACTCAGCCTTTTCACAGGAAAAGTTGGCTATGCCGTTGAAAATAAACCCGCATATATTATAGATCTTCTTATTATATGGGCAGGAAATTTCATAGGAACAGCCGCAACAGGCCTTCTTGTTCTCTGCACAAGAATTTCAGGTATCAGCGAAAAGGCAAAAACAATGTGTGAAACAAAACTTTCCGATAACCTTCTCAGCATTTTTATTCTTGCGTTTTTCTGCGGAATGTTGATGTTCATAGCAGCAGATGGTTATAAGACAATCAAAAACCCTACCGCTCAGGTTTTTGCTATATTCCTTCCCGTTATCGTGTTTATTTTAAGCGGATTTGAACACTGTATTGCAAATATGTTCTATTTCACAGTAGCAGAAATGTGGTCAGCAAAGGCTTTCGGGTATCTTATCGTTATGTCGCTCGGAAACGCTGTCGGCGGAATGTTTATACCTTTTATAAGAAAGGGATTTATAAAGGACTAAAAACACATAAAAATCCCCCACATCTGTGGGGGATTTTTTTATTTCCATAACAAACTCCGAAACGATATGCCCGCGGAGGCTCTCCGCCTATTCGGCGGTGATGTAAGAATCTATGATTTCCTGTAAAGAACCATCTTCTTTCATTTCAGCAAGTTTTGCCTGTAAAGCATCGTAAATTTCAGGACGGCGGGAATTTACTATCATAACATAACTCTTTTCATAAATCGGCTTTTCGATTTTTTTAAGCCCTACATTTTCATCGATGTATATGTCGGCAACCGACGAGTCGAAAACAATGGCATCAATTTTTCCTGCTAAAAGTTCACGGACAGCATCAGAACCTTTTTCATAAGCCATTCCCGTTGCATCCTTTATTTCAGAAACATAATCTCTCGCAACAGAATTTGAAACGCATCCAACTTTTTTTCCTACAAGTCCGTAATGTGTTACTATACTTGAGCCTTCTTTGACAACGATAACAAGCTCTGTTTCTGAATAAATGTCGGTTGTGATAAATCCGTCAAGGCGAAAATCATCAGTCGGAATAGCAGCGGCTATAATATCACAGTTTCCGCTTTCTAAAATTCCGAAAATTTCTTCGTTTGAATAACAGTTTATTATTATTTCGTTTTTTGGGAATGTTTTTGAAAGTATGTCAACATCTATCCCTTTAAGAACATCATTTTCATCAATGTAGTCATAAGGCGCCGTGTCTGCAATGGTTGCAACCTTTACAGGTCTTGCGGATGTTGACGCACATCCCGTTAAACCGAGCATAAAAACGCATATTGACAATGAAAGTATTTTCTTGAAATTCATTTTATTTTCCTTTACAAAGAGTATAATCTATATTTTCAATTACATGTAGTCAATAACAAATTGTAATAAATACGAAATATTATACAATTAGTTATCAGCAAATTCTAATGCAATCTTCATCATATCGGTAAAAGTCTTTTCTCTGTCATCGGCAGAAAGAGCAGTTCCCTTGTAGATGTGGTCAGAAACTGTAAGCATACAGAGAGCTTTTTTGCCGAGTTTTGCAGCGTTGCAATAAAGACCTGCTGCTTCCATTTCAACAGCGAGAACGCCCATTGATTTCCACTTGTCGTTGCAGTCAGAACGGTCATGATAGAAAGCGTCGGTTGAAACAACATTTCCTACCTTATATTTAATACCGAGCTTTTCAGCAGATTCAATTCCTTTTCTAAGAAGTGAAAAATCTGCTATGGGTGCGAATGTTCCGGGAAGGTTATACTGTTCCATAAAGTTAGAATCGGTTGATGCACCCGATGCAAAAAGAATGTCACCGAGGTCTAAATCATCTGCATAAGCACCTGCTGAACCTATTCTTATGATGTTTTCAACCCCATAGAAAGAATAGAGTTCATAGGAATAGATAGCGATTGAGGGAATACCCATTCCGCTTCCCTGAACAGAAATTTCCTTGCCATTATATTTTCCTGTAAAACCAAACATATTTCTTGTGAAATTATACTGCTTTACATCTGTAAGAAAATTATCAGCGATAAATTTCGCTCTTAAAGGATCTCCTGGCATAAGGACAGTTTTTGCAATTTCGCCTTCTTTAGCCTGAATGTGAGGTGTTGGGATTGCCATAGTGGTATTCCTCCTTAAAATATTTATCAATAGTTATTTTATCATATTGTGAGTTTCAAGTCAAATCTTGAAAAGATTATCTCTCTGTGATATACTCTAAAAAGACGGAGGTTTTATACTATGAATATTCTTATTAAAAACGCACTCACAATACTTTCAGAAGAAAATCATTATATAACAAAAAGAGTTGATATTGCCATAAAGGATGATATTATCCTTGCAATAGGCGAAATCCCTTCGGATTTTACTCCCGATGAAACTATCGACGGTGAAAAATATCTTGCCTCAGCAGGACTTATAAACTGCCATACACATAGTTATATGTCACTTTACAGAAACTATGCCGATGACCTTTCTTTCAGTGACTGGCTTTTCGGAAAGATAGATCCGCTTGAAAATAAAACAACTCCCGATGATGCATATTATGGCGCGCTTTTATCCTGTATCGAAATGATAAAGACAGGAACAACAACCTTTACAGATATGCATATGTTCAAGAATATGACCGCAAAGGCTGCCAATGACGCAGGGATGAGGGCAGTTATTTCAAGAGGGCTTGTCGGCGAAGATGAAAACTTCGGCGGCGCTAAAAGACTTGATGAAGCCTTTGAAGAAATGGAAAACTATAAGGATAACAGCCGTATTTCATTTATGTTAGCCCCCCACGCTATCTATACCTGTAATACAGAATATCTTAAAAAGATAATAGGACATGCCATAGGCGAGAATATTCCTCTTAATATCCACCTTTCAGAAACAAGATATGAGGTTTCTGAATCTATAAAAAATTACGGAAAGACACCGACCGAATACCTTGACAGCATAGGCTTTTTCGAACAGAAAACACTCGCTGCACATTGTGTTCATTTAACCGATAACGATATTGAAATCCTCTCTAAAAATAAAGTCAGCGTCGCTGCTAACCCTATCAGTAATTTAAAACTCGGAAACGGTTTTGCACCCATTCCGAAACTTATGGAAAAGGGAGTGAATATCTGTATAGGAACAGACAGCGCCGCTTCAAATAATTCACTCAATCTTTTCAGGGATATGAACTATACAGCGCTTATCCATAAGGGTGTCAATGAAGAAGCACAGTGTGTTTCGGCAGAAGAAGTTTACCGCTTCGCAACAAAAAATGGTGCGGATGCACTTTCACTTTATAATACGGGCGAACTTAAAGTCGGTAAAAAGGCTGATATCATTCTTCTTGATCTGAATTCACCCTCACTCAATCCTTATAACAACCCCGTTTCAGCACTTTCATATTCAGTAAACGGAAGCGAAGTTGACACAGTAATCATTGATGGAAAAATTGTTATGAGAAAAAAACAACTCCTCACAATAGACGAGGAGAAGGTTTACTATAATGTAAATAAAATTATGGAAAGACTTTCAAAGTAAATAAAAATCCCACCTTGATAAAAAGGTGGGATTTCTGTTTACTTGTTTTAAAAGTTACGCTTCAACAGGAGCGTTTACAGGACAAGAACCTGCACAAGCGCCGCATGAAATGCAAGCAGCTTCGTCGATTACGTATTTTCCGTCGCCTTCCTTGATAGCGTCAACGGGGCAATCAGCAGCACAAGCGCCGCATGAAATGCAATCATCAGTAATTTTGTATGCCATTGAAAAGCACCTCCTTAAGAATATAACAGCGAAAGATGTCTTTCGTGCCATAACGACATTATAACACATTTTCAGAAAAAATCAAGTACTTTTTCGGTTAAGAATTTTTGGTATGATAAACGGCTGTTTACAGGGGAGGGGATTTCTTGACAAACATATTATATGTGATATAATTTAAGGGATATATCGTGTATAAAAAAAGGGGGGCTTTTTATGGCATTTATGGGTATGATATGGGCATTTGTGATCCTTATAATAATTGCAATAGTTGTGATTGCTACGATTATCCTTTCAGCAGGATTTTTCGGAACAGGTCTTGTAACTTTTATCGTAGAGAAGATAAAAGGTAAATCAGCGGATAAAAAAGGGACACCGCGTAAGAAAAAAATATATCCCGTTATTCTTATGATTATAGGTATTGCCATAATTACTCCTCTGGCGATATACAGTCTGGTTTCATCGGCTCTGTCGGCATATACCATAAATGAAAATTACAAAGAACTTAGATTTTGTGTTGATACAGACAGTTATGAACAGGCAAAAATTCTTATCGATGAAGGAAAAGCCTCTGTTGATTGCACATATGATTCAAATGAAAAAGCAACAGAATACGAAGAGACACTTCTTATGCATCTTTGTAGGCTGAGTAATGAAGATGATGAGAATATCGAAAGAATAAAATTCCTGATTGAAAATGGTGCCGATGTCAACCATCGTGTCTACCGCGAAGACGGTCATTACGAATCGGATGATGATATGCTTTATGGCTTTAATTATGGTTGCGGTTGCGGACGCACAGCCCTTATATATGCTGTAAACGGAGGACATGTTGAAACGGTAAAACTGCTTATCGAAAATGGCGCTGATGTGAATGTCAGAGATTGTTCCGACATGAATCTGCTTATGTATCTGTATAATATGGATAACATCCATGCAAACACACCATCACCAACAGACGAAGAAATCATCGCTATAGCAGAATTGCTTATTGAGAATGGTGTTGATGTAAATGCAACCGATAAATACGGACAGACAGTACTTAAATATGCAGTAAATTATAAAGCTAAAAATTACGAAGCCATAAGTTTTCTTATTGAGAATGGTGCTGATGTAAATGCAATTGATGAATCAGGTCAGACAGTGTTTGAATATGCAGTAAAATATGAATCTGACAATTACGGGCTCATAAGTCTTCTTATTGAAAACGGTGCTGATATAAATGCAATCGATGAATCAGGTCATACAATACTTGATTATGTAATAATGGAACAAGGATATGACAATTATGGCCTTATCGAACTTCTTGTCGACAACGGGGCACTGACTCACAGACAACTTGAAAAACAGAAAGCAGAAAATGCCGAAACAGAAGATTATACAGAATTTTCCGATGATAGTTTCGGTGAATACGAAGAATAAAAAATAAACCTCCTGCAAAGAAACCACGCAGGAGGTTTTTGTATTAAAAACAATAAATATCAGTTAATAAATTTTTTCTTGATAATGCCTGCTGCGATTATCATTGCAACACCGACTAAAAGTATCAATCCACTGCTTATAATCGAACTTATATAGGCTATACCGCCATTGTCTGCAATTATTCCTAAAATGCATCGGATTATATCAAAACCGTTAAATGCTATCAGTATCACTCCGATTATTCTCAGTGCCAATACCCCTGCGCGTATATGTTTCATATGAAAAATCTCCCTTATTTCAGATTTTGTTTTCATCAGACACAACTTTTATAAAAACCCCAGAAGCCATAAGGCATCTGGGGTTTGACTTCTTGTAAAATATAATTCCAGAAATACAATTATCTCTTTGAGAACTGAGGTGCACGACGAGCAGCCTTGAGACCGTATTTCTTTCTTTCCTTCATTCTGGGGTCTCTTGTAAGGAAGCCTTCCTTCTTGAGAACGGGACGAAGTTCGGGGTTGAATACGAGAAGTGCTCTTGAAATACCGTGACGGATAGCACCTGCCTGACCTGTAACGCCGCCGCCTGCAACTGTGCAAACGATGTCGAACTTGTCAGTTGTTTCTGTAACAGCGAGAGGCTGTCTTACGATGAGCTTGAGTGTTTCAAGACCAAAGTAATCATCAATGTTTCTACCGTTGATTGTGATGTTGCCTGTACCCTTGTACATTCTAACTCTTGCAACTGAGTGCTTTCTTCTACCTGTGCCGTAGCAATATTTTTCTTTTGATTCGTACATTCTAAGCACCCTCCTTATACATTATAAACTTCAGGCTTCTGAGCAGCGTTGTTGTGTTCAGCACCTCTGTAAACTCTGAGACGCTTAGCAGCGTTTCTGCCGAGAGTGTTGTGAGGGAGCATACCTTCGATAGCAACTGTCATTGCTCTTTCAGGTTCTTCAGCCATGAGCTTTGAGTATTTGATTTCCTTGAGGCCGCCGATCCAGCCTGTGTGCCACTGAAGTTTCTTCTGTTCAAGCTTCTTACCTGTGAGAACAGCCTTTTCAGCGTTGATGATGATTACGTGGTCACCGCAATCAGCGTTGGGTGTAAATGTAGGCTTGTGCTTACCTCTGAGAAGAACTGCTGCCTGAGCTGCAACTCTACCGAGGGGCTTGCCTGCTGCATCTAAGATGTACCATTTGCGAGTAATGTTTCCCGCATTTGCCATAAATGTAGACATATTTAATTCCTCCATAATATTTCTTATCGGGAAGTAATTCTCGCAAGTCCCCCACGATTACAATAGGGGAGAATATTTCCTCGACACGCAAAAGTTATTATACACAAAGAAAAAACGGCTGTCAATAGGTAAAATGCCGAATTTTTAAAATATATCCTTAAAACTCTTGTTTTCTCTCTGTTTTACTCTTTTTCTCTCGTGTTCTCTCTCGTCATTTCATTTTTTGTAATTTTGTATAAATGCACAAAAAACTCACCGAAAGAAGTCCGCCTTCGGTGAGTTTAGCATTAAATTTCATCGTAGATTGTATATCCCGAGCGTTTTTTGTTTTCTGAATGAACAAGTGCGAGTTGTGCTTTTTTGTAGATTTCAGAAATTTCTTCCGAATCCCTCGGGAAAAGTGCGATACCTATATTGCCGTTGATTTCTGTTTCCTTTGAAAATTCAGCGATAACTGAAAGTATCTCGCAGGAGCGTCTTTCGACGAGTTGTTTGTTGCAGTTTTTCATAAAAACAACAAACTTTTCTTCATCGGTATATCCTAAAATATCGGTTGAACGGAAAAGGTCACGAAGCCTTGACGCAAATTCGGGGATTATCTCATACGCTTCTTTTGACATTCCTATCAGCATAAATGCAGAAGGTGTAACCTTATCGTTTTCTGTGAGTGATTTTATATAGTCAAAAGCGGTCTGCATATTCATAAGACCCGTCTTTTCGTCAATCTGATTTTTTGTCAGAATTCTCGCTGTGTCAGAACGCTGTCTTGTTATATCAGCCATTCTGCCTATTGCTCTCGTTATAGTTCCGTTTTCACCGCTTATTGTAGAAACGCATATATTGAACCACGAATATCCGCCGTTTTTCGAGCGTATTCTGATTTCTTCTTCCTTATCCGAAGAATCATCCTTTACCTTTTCAAAGAAACTCAAAAATCGTTTTATGTCATCGGGATGAACCATTCCGTCATCAACAAACGATGCAGGAAAGTTCTTTGTTGAGGGCGATAAACCGAATTTCTTTTCATAATTAGAAGAATATGTTACAGCGTTTGTAACAAGGTCGATGTCGAAAACAATATAGTTCGACTGGTCTAAAACCATTCTGTATCTTTCATTTACAAGATTAAGTTCGGCTTTACTTTTCATAAGTGCTTGTTCAGCGGTTTTAAGGTCTGTTATGTCAGTTAAAACTCTGTAATAGAGTGAACCGCCTTTTTTGTTATCACCGACAAGTTTTCCCTTGTCATAAATCCATATAGTAGCACCATCACTCTTTATCATACGGTACTGTAAAATCGATTCATCGGGGTTATCACGCAGAAGCGCCTCGACCTTTTTTCTGTCCGAAGGGAATACCATCTTGAAAAATTCTCCGTCAAACTTTATGTCTATATCTTCTTTTGTATAACCCGTCATTTCAACAAAACTGTCAGAAACAAAACTTACCTCAAATTTCGGACTGTTCTTACAACAAACCATTCCCCCTGGGATATTGTCTGTTATCGAGCTCAAACCCTCATTCAGAAGAATAAGATTTTTCTGATAAGAAAGCATCATTTTAACAATGATTAAAACAGCGATGAAAATAATCGCTATTGACACAAGTGAATATATAAGAGCGGCTATTCCGAATGAGTCGGAGTTCGTTCCGTTGAGTTTTATAACACGCAGAAATTCCATAAAAAGAACAGATAAAATCCCTACAACCACAACGGACAACGCAACAATTTTCATTTTAAGATTTTTCGGCAAAAAACCACCCCTTTTCCGATTACTGAAAGTATTATATCATATCGGAAAAGTAAAATCAATCAGGGGATTTATATAACCTCTGAAATTTCTGTTCCGGGGTAATAATGAGAAAGTATTTCTCTGTATGATGCACCGTCTTTCGCCATAGCGTTTGCACCATACTGACTCATCCCGACACCGTGACCGTATCCTTTTGTTATGATGATAAAATCCTCACCGTTATAGTTTATTGTGAAATTCTGTGAACGCAGAGAGAGTATTGTTCTGAAATCAGCGCCCGAAAGCGTTTTGTTTCCTGCCCTTATTTCTGTTACAGAACCTGATTTTGTCCTATCTGTAACACAAAACCATTCTGCTTCTTTTCCCTGAAACTCTGCACCGCAGTATGCACTTATCCTTGCTTTTATTTCTTCGGGAGTAAAGGTGTAACTTTCTTTATAGGTAGCGATTTCTTCATCCGAAAAACTCTCGACAGGAATAAGATATGGCGTTTCGTTTCCCCATATATCCTTTGAACTTTCCGTCATCCCGCCCGACATAGAATGAAATGCCGCGACAATAGGTTCGTTCTCGTAAAGGATAATTTCGTCTGTTACTTCATCAACGGCAGACGCTATCTTTTCATAACTCACATCGAAATAATCTCCGTAAAAATCCTTTGCCTGTTCTTTCGTAAAAAATGCCTGATAATATCTCGGGTCGTTTGAAAAATGTGCGCCGCAAAGTGATGCGGTAGGCTTTATCTTTTCTTTTTCTCTCTGCCTTACAGCGTAAGTGTGCGCCGCAACAGCCTGTGCTTTCAAAGCCTCTTTTTCAAATGAAGAAGGCATCTCCGCCATAACAGCACCTATAACATAATCCTTTGATGAAACCTTCATTATTTCGCCGCTGTCCTTGTCCATCACAAGAAAAAAATCCTCTTCCTTTTCTTCTGTGGTAGTTTCTGTTACTGTCGCTTTTACAACATTTATTTTTGTAGAAGCTCTGTTTTCGCTGACAGAAACAACCGTTTCTTTTGGGATTTCCTCTTTGTTTCTTATAACAGAAACAAAAGGGATAATAATGAGCATAAAAGTGAAAATTGTCATAACAGGGAGATATTGTTTCATAAAATCACATTCCTTTTATTCTGATATTTGGTTAATATGCCGTAATTTATTCATCCGCCTGACTTGTTGTATTGACATAAAGCTAAAAAAGTAATATTATGTATGATGAATAATTATGAATTTATAAGGGGAGGACTTGTCTTGATAGAACTTAATGAAGATATAAAGAATATATGCGAAAAGACAGCGAAAAATAACAACATTCCGCAGGAACTTTACTCGAAATTCGGAGTAAAGAGAGGACTCCGTAATGATGACGGAACAGGCGTTATGGCAGGTATTACAAACATCTGTAATGTTCATGGATATGTTATCAACGAAGGCGAAAAACAGTCGGCAGAGGGTGAACTCATCTACCGCGGATACAACATAAACGATATTGTTGATGATGTTGTAAAGAATAAAAGATATGGCTATGAAGAAGTTGTTTATCTTCTTCTTTTCGGTGAACTTCCGACACAGAAGGAACTTGACTCATTCTGCGATTATATCGCATCTAAAAGAGAACTTCCCAAGGATTTTGCCGAAGATATGATCTTTAAAGCGCCGTCACCCAATATTATGAATAAAATGTCAAGATCCGTTCTTGCACTTTATTCTTATGATGAATATGCAGAAGACAGCTCGATAGAAAGCGAAATCGACAAGGCGGTTTCTGTTATAGCGCGTCTTCCTTCCATAATGATAAACGCATATATGGTAAAGCGTCGTATCTATGATAAGGAAAGTATGTTTGTGCATCCATTACGCCTTGAAGAAAACACAGCACAGACAATTCTTTCAACTCTCCGTCCTGACAGAGAATATACAGAAGACGAAGCTCATCTTTTAGACCTTATGCTTATGCTTCACGCTGAACACGGTGGCGGAAATAACTCAACCTTTACAAGCCGAGTTTTAACATCAGCAGGAACAGACGCTTATTCTACATACGCATCAGCAATCTGTTCTCTTAAAGGGCACAGACATGGCGGTGCTAACATAAAGGTTATCCAGATGCTCGAAAACATCGAAGAAAATGTTTCCGACTGGGAAAGTGACGACGAAGTAGCATCATATCTCGAAAAGATTATTAAAAGAGAAGCTAACGACTATTCAGGTCTTGTTTACGGTATGGGCCACGCAGTCTATACACTTTCTGACCCCAGAGCGAAAATTCTCAAGGCGAACGCTTTAAGACTTGCCAAGGGTTCTGAAATCGAAAGAGAATTCGACCTTTTAGACCGCATTGAAAGACTCACACCCGAAGTTTTTGACAAGGTAAAGCATAACGGAAAGGCTATGTGTGCCAATGTTGATATGTATTCGGGCCTTGTCTATAAAATGCTTGGTATCCCTTCAGAACTCTATACTCCGCTTTTCGCACTTTCAAGAGTAGCAGGATGGTCAGCACACCGAATCGAAGAAATCCTCACAGGAAAGAGAATTATAAGACCTGCATATAAAGCCGTTGCAAAGACAGAAAAATATATTCCTATAAATGAAAGATAATAAAAACCCGACAGTTTGCTATTTACTGTCGGGTTTTCTTCTCTCAAAACACTTGCAAAACAGACCTATATATGATATAGTATATAATGTATATGTATGCGCGGAAAAGGGAGGGAGCGTTGTGAAAAAAAGAATAATTCTTTCGGTATTGTTATGCTCTCTCGTTCTGACAGGGTGTACAGCAATGAATATGGGCAATGTCGAGAATCTTCTCACCCCGCCCGACCTTTCTTCCGAACAGACCGAGATAAAAGAAGCACTTATGGAAACTGTCGGAAAAAATATAAAACTCAAATATCCGCGTCTTGGCGATTATCGTTCGGCATTCCTCATTGCTGATATAGATGAAGAGGAAACCGAAGAAGCGATAGTTTTTTATGAAAGAACAGGTATCACCGATACCGATGGCAGACTGCGAATGGCGATCCTCGATAAAAAGGATGATAAATGGACAGCAGTCTACGACAGCGCAGGAATGGGAACTGATGTCGAAAGAGTGAGAATAGAGCGTCTTGGAGATGAAGATTTCCCTACTGTTCTTGTCGGATATTCTTTCGCAGGAAATATGGGAAAAGTTCTTACCGCATATAATTATTCTGGCGGTGTTTTAACAGAAAAACTCCACGAAAGTTATATGAACCTTGAAATAACCGACCTTGACAACAACGGTGGAAAAGAGATTTCTCTCCTTACCGCCGACAATAAAGTAAGGGTATGCGTTGTTGATAAAGAGGGAATAAGAAATTTTGAAACCGATATTGAATCGGGAACATCGGGTGATTACGCAAGAGTTACAAATGGGAAACTGCGTGACGGAAGAAACGCCCTTTATGTTGACACCTCTTATTCCGACGGAATGACAGCAACCCAGATAATCTATGCACAGAACGGTTTTGTCAAAAACCCTGTCTATGCATTACAGACGGATACCTCGGCGAATACTCTTGTAAAAACAATGCGACCGACGGGATATTATTCCGTCGATGTTGACGGCGACGGCGTTGTTGAAATCCCGATGCCCGTTATTATGACAGGCTATGAGAATGAAGATGTCGCGTCACAACTCTATCTTACCGAATGGTATGATTTCAACCCGTCAAATCTTTCTTTTGAAAAGAAGAGCACAGGATATTACAGCATAACCGATGGCTATTGTTTTATGATGCCAAGCAGATGGACAGGTTCTGTAACGGTTAAAAGAGATATAGCGAAAAACGAAATCGTGTTCTATAAATACAGCGGTGATATAACCGATGATTCAGTCGAACTTATGCGTATATGCGTAGTCAATAAAAGCGGTGCAGAGGAGAAACTGAATGAGGGTTATATAAAGATAAAAGAAACTGTTCAGGTTGAATATCTTGTAAAGATTTCGGATAATAAATCCGAACCGCTTGTTCCTACCGAAAGTGAAGTAACATATAATTTCAGACTTGTTTAGGGGAGAATAAAAATGAAAAGAATACTTGTATGTGAAGATGAAGATACTATCCGCGAATTTGTTGTAATCAATCTTAAAAGAGCAGGTTATGATGTCGTTGATGTAAACTGTGGCGAAGAAGCACTCAGAGTTTTTGAAAGTGAAAACGGAAACTTTGATATAGCACTTTTAGATGTTATGATGCCTGGCATTGACGGCTTTCAGGTATGCAAAGAACTCCGTGAAAAAAGTTCCCGTATGGGAATAATAATGCTTACTGCAAAAGCAAGGGAAATAGATAAGGTTTCGGGACTTATGATAGGTGCTGATGACTACATAACAAAGCCCTTTTCTCCATCAGAACTCACAGCGAGAGTTGATGCGGTTTACCGCAGAGTTTCGATAAGCTTTGATTCAAAGACTTCTGAAAAAGAGGAAGAAGAAAACCTCGTTGCAGGACCTTTTAAACTCGATGTCAAGAGCAGATGCATAGTTAAGGATAATGTGCCCATAGAACTCACACAGGTTGAATATCAGATACTTGAATATTTTTTCAGAAACAGAAACACAGCGCTTGACAGAAAAAGTATTCTTCGCCATATATGGGGCGACGGATACTACGGCGATGATAAAATCGTCGATGTTAACATAAGAAGAATACGAATGAAGATAGAGGACGAACCTTCAAATCCGAAATACCTCGTTACAATATGGGGCTTCGGATACAGATGGGGCGACGGAACAGGAAACTAACGGAGGGTATAGTGTATGTCTGCAAAACACAGCATCACAAGACGATGGCTTATAAATAGCCTCGGCGTTATAACAATAGCGCTTACAGTTCTTGTTATAGCCTTTGCGACAATAATCCACTCATACTACTATACAGCGACAAGACAGTATATTTCCTCAAAACTGACAGTCCTTGTCGATACATTTTCAAGGTATACACAGGGCTCAAATGTCAATTTTGATACCGAAATGAGAACTATGGTCGAAACATTTTCCGATAAGGATAAAATGGAACTTATGGTCATAGACGATAACGGAAATGTGAGAATGACCTCGTCAGGTTTTACCCCCGAAAAACAGATAGTTATGAAAGACTATACCGAAGCACTTTCATCACAGAACAACACAGGCTATTATGTCGGCTTTGACGGTGATGGCGAAAAGATAATGGCGGTGTGTGCTGTTTTTGGCGCAAGAAACAGTGATTATAGTGCTCTTCGTATGGTAGTTTCACTTTCAAATGTAGATAATCAGATAACGCTTTATGTAGTTATCGCAATAGTAACAAGCCTTGTCATCATAGGCCTTGCCGTAATGTCAGGTCTTTATTTCATAAAGTCGATAGTTATCCCCGTAAGACATATCGGTGCTACCGCGAGCAGATTTGCAAAGGGTGATTTTTCGTCAAGAATCCCTAAAAGAAAGAATGACGAAATCGGTGAACTTTGTGACATAATAAACTCAATGGCAGATGAACTTTCAAATGCCGAAGCACTTAAGAACGAATTTATATCAAGCGTTTCACATGAACTGCGTACTCCCCTTACTGCGATAAAGGGCTGGGCAGAAACTCTCCGCGAGGTTGACGACCCCGAAACCTTCAAAAAGGGAATGAGGGTTATCTCAAACGAATCCGAAAGACTTTCACAGATGGTTGAAGAACTCCTCGATTTCTCTCGTATGCAGGACGGTAAACTTACCTTGCAGAAAGCGAAGATGGATATTTTAGCCGAACTCGGTGAGGCGGTTCTCATCTATGAAGAAAGAGCAAGGCAGACAGGCATTAAATTCATCTATAACGAACCCGAAACCCTGCCCATAGTTTATGGCGACAGAAACCGAATAAAGCAGGTTTTCCTAAACATCATAGATAATGCAGTAAAGTATTCAAAACAGGATGGCGGAGTGGTTTCAATAGAAGCTACCGAGGATGAATACGGCGATGTAGTGATAACTATTGCGGATAACGGTGTCGGTATTTCAGAAAAGGATTTACCCAGAATAAAGACAAAATTCTATAAAGCGAACAATACAATAAAAGGCTCGGGAATAGGCCTTGCCGTTGCCGATGAAATAATAACAATGCACGGCGGAACGCTTGAAATAATAAGCGAACAGGGTGTCGGAACGACAGTTGAAATAACCCTTCCGCCATACGAAATATAACTTTTGGAAAGAGAGAAAAAATGGCTAAGAAAAACAAAACAGAAAAGTTCAGATCTAAAATAGGCGGTCAGGCTTTGATCGAAGGAATTATGATGAGAGGGATAGGCAAATCCGCTATGGCTTGCCGACTTCCCGATGGAACTATCGATGTCGAAACCTGGGAAAACAAAAACGGAAAGAATGCCCCCTGGTATACAAAAGTTCCGTTTTTAAGAGGAAGTATCAATATGATTATTTCTCTTGCCGACGGATATAAATGCCTTACAAAATCAATGGAAAAACAGGGCGATGAATATGTCGGCGAATCTGAAACAAAGTTTGAAAAATGGCTCGAAGAAAAGTTGGGCGATAAACTTATGCCCGTTTTAACAGTTATTTCAGGGATTTTAGGAGTAGCGCTGACACTCGTTCTTTTCCTCTGGTTACCGAGTTTTATATCCGAATTTTTAAGACCGATAATTTCAGGCATCCCCTATGAAACATTAAAACAGGCATCAGAATCGGGAACGCCCGTAGATATGCCATCTTATGTAACACCCGTTATGGTAACTATCGAGGGAATAATAAAGATGATAATTTTTGTTCTCTATCTCTATATAACCTCAAAGATGTCTGATATGAGAACGATGTATAAATACCATGGCGCAGAACATAAAACCATAGCTTGTTATGAAGCGGGCGAAGAACTCACAGTTGAAAATGTAAAGAAACACCCCCGTTTTCATAAGCGTTGCGGAACAAGCTTTATAGTGCTTACCCTTATCGTCAGCATTATAGCAGGTTCATTTATAAAATATGATAATGTAATTCAGCGAATGGGTTACAGAATACTTCTTCTTCCTATTATTGTCGGCGTTTCTTATGAACTGATAAAGATTGCAGGAAGACACGATAACATAATAACCGCGATAATCTCAGCACCGGGGCTCTGGCTTCAGAGAATAACCACAAACGAGCCCGATGAAAAGCAGATTGAATGTGCAATAGAAGCCTTAAAGCCTTGTATCCCCGATGATAAGGAAGATGACAAGTGGTAACAGAAAACAGAGAACTTTTAAAAGAGATAAAAAAGCATATCTCATCTGATTTTGAAGCGAAGGAACTCTATAAATTCATTGAAAAAAATAACCTTTATGAAAAAACAGAAGAACTCTGCCTTAAAAGAAAATCGGGTTATCCTTTGCAGTATTTAATAGGCGAGTGGGATTTTTTCGGGAGGACTTTCAAAGTCGGAGAGGGAGTT
Organism: Oscillospiraceae bacterium; assembly: GCA_017466865.1. GTDB lineage: Bacteria > Bacillota > Clostridia > Oscillospirales > Ruminococcaceae > RGIG4131. The sequence goes on from JAFTTI010000021.1 coordinate 125,315, forward strand.
TTGATTCCAAGGGCAGATACAGAAACCACAATTGAAGTCGCACTATCTCTTCCCATAGAAAAGAAAGTCATAACAGACCTTTGCAGCGGAAGTGGATGTATAGCGATAACTATGCGTGAAGAAACAGGCGCAGATGTATATGCAGTCGAGAAATCAGAGAATGCAATAAAATATCTCAAAGAAAATATCACACTTAATAATTCAGAGATAAAACTTATCGAGGGCGATGTTCTTTCTGATGAAACGAAAAGCAAAGTTCCTTTAAGCGATATAATAATTTCAAACCCGCCGTACCTTACAGAAGATGATATGAATTCTTTGCAGAAAGAGGTTACATTTGAACCTTCAATGGCGCTTTCGGGCGGCGATGACGGACTTTATTTCTATCGTGAGATAACATCTTTCTATAAAGATAAAATAAGAGAAAACGGATTTATTGTCTATGAAATCGGAATGGGACAGGAAGAAGATGTAAGAAAAATTCTTCTCTCAAACGGTTTTTGCGATGTGAAATATCAAAAGGATTTAAGTAATATCATAAGGGTAGTTTATGCCCGTAAAAAACAGGAGGATTAAGTTTATGGCAATCGAAAAGAAAAAAGACAAGAAAGCAGTTTCGGCTTCAGCAGCACCCCAGACAGCAGAAGAAAAAAAGAAAGCGATAGACACCGCAATAGCACAGATTGAAAAACAGTATGGTGCAGGTGCGGTTATGCGTCTTGGCACAACAAAAACTATGAATGTCGATGCAGTGCCCACAGGTTCAATGATGCTTGATATGGCACTCGGAATAGGCGGTGTTCCCAAGGGAAGAATCGTTGAAATCTATGGCCCTGAAAGTTCAGGTAAAACAACAGTTGCCCTTTCTATCGTTTCACAGGCACAGAAACTCGGCGGTGAAGTTGCATTTATTGACGTTGAACACGCTTTAGATCCCGAATACGCAAAGCTTTTAGGCGTTGATATTGACAGTATGCTCGTAGCACAGCCCGATTCAGGCGAACAGGCACTTGAAATTATGGAAGCACTTGTTCGTTCAAACGCTATCGATGTAATTGTTCTCGACTCTGTTGCTGCTATGGTAACAAAGGCAGAAATCGACGGCGAAATGGGAGATACACATGTAGGACTTTTAGCTCGTCTTATGTCACAGGCTATGAGAAAACTTACAGCGGCTATTTCAAAGTCAAACTGTGTTGCTATTTTCATAAATCAGGTTCGTGAAAAGATAGGCGTTATGTATGGTAACCCCGAAACAACAACAGGCGGTAGAGCGCTTAAATTCTACAGTTCTGTAAGAATAGAAGTCCGCAGAGGAGAAGCACTCAAATCAGGAAGCGAAATCTATGGAAACAGAACAAAATGTAAGGTTGTTAAGAATAAGGTTTCACCTCCTTTCAAGGAATGTGAATTTGATATTATCTATGGCGAAGGTATTTCAAGAGTAGGCGAAGTTTTAGACCTTGCCGTTGAACTCGGTATCGTTCAGAAGGGCGGGGCTTGGTTCAGCTATAACGGAAACAAACTCGGTCAGGGCAGAGATAATTCAAAGGAATTCTTGAAGCAGAATCCTGAAATTATGCAGGAAATTGAAGACAAGATAATGGAATCGAAAGAAAAAATCGCAATGACATCTACAAAATCAAAGAAGGTTGAAGCTGTAAAGGCTGCTGCCGAAGCTGCTAAAAAATCAGCCGCAGGTTCAGTTGTAGCAGACGCTGAAGATGATTTTGAAGAATTCAACCCTGCTGATGATGAATAATGCGGAATATACCCGTGCTAAAGAACGGGCATTATACATACTTGAAGCAAGAGACCACTCATATTCAGAACTCTATGCGAAACTCGAAAAGAATTACAGCCAAGAGGTCTGTTTTGCCGTCTGCGATAAGATGACAGAGATAGGTCTTATAAACGATAGTCTTTATGCTAAAAAACTCGCAAAGTATTATTTCACCGTTAAAAAATACGGTAAATACCGTGCTTTCAACGAGATGAAAAGAAAAGGTCTTGATATAACGGATATCGAAGAAGCTTCAGAAGAATATCTCGATAGCCTTAAAGACAGCATAAGAGAACTTATCGAAAAGAAATACTATAAATATCTCGATGACGAAAAGGGTGTTATAAAGGCGAAAAATGCCCTTGTCCGTCTGGGATTTACTTATGATGACATAAATTCCGTTATGGAAGAATTTTTGAACGAAGGGAATTTTTGAAATGGCGCTTAAAATCGGAATGGTATCTCTCGGTTGCTCAAAAAATCAGATTGATGCCGAAAGAATACTGTTCAAACTCAAAAAAGCAGGATATGAACTTTCAGATGACGCAGGTCTCTGCGATATAGTTATTGTCAACACCTGCGGATTTATCCAGTCTGCAAAGGAAGAAGCGATAGAAACAATTTTAGAATTCTGCACACTCAAAAAAGAAGGCAGAATAAAGGCTGTTGTTATAACAGGATGCCTCTCTGAAAGATACAGAGAAGAAGTTTCTGAACTCATTTCAGAAGCCGATGCTGTTATAGGAATAGGCTGTAACGAGGATATTGTCGAGATAATAAATAAAGTTGCTGAAGGCGAAAAGATTTCACGCTTTGATGAAAAGGAAAAACTCTCTCTCACAGGCGGAAGAATTATCTCAACACTTCCTTTCTTTGCATATCTCAAAGTTGCCGAAGGTTGCGATAACTGTTGTTCATACTGCGCTATTCCTTCGATAAGAGGTCGTTTCAGAAGTAATCCCATTGAAGAAGTTGTAAAAGAAGCGAAATACCTTGTTGATAACGGCGTAAGAGAAATAAATCTTATCGCACAGGATACAACAAGATACGGCGAGGATTTATACGGTGAATCAAAACTCCCCGAACTTTTAACAGAACTCTGTAAGATAGAAAATCTCCGTTGGTTGCGTATTCTTTATTGCTATCCCGAAAGAATAACAGATAAACTTTTAGATGTTATGGCAAAGGAAGAAAAGATAGTTAAATATCTCGATATTCCCATTCAGCATTGTAACGATGATATTTTAAAGAAAATGAACAGAAAGGGCGATAAAAAATCTCTCACAGAAACTATCGCAAGAATCCGTGAAAAAATGCCCAATTGTGTTTTAAGAACAACCCTCATAACAGGTTTCCCGACAGAAACAAAAGAACAGTTTGAAGAACTCGCTGAATTTGTTAAAGAAACTGAGTTTGACAGATTAGGTTGTTTCCCTTATTCAGAAGAAGAGGGAACAAAGGCCGCTCTTATGACTCCTCAGGTTGACGAGGAAGAAAGACAGCACAGAGCGGATATTATAATGGAAATGCAGAATGTCATTTCAGAGCAGAAAAATAATAAAATGATGGGAAAAGTAGTTGAAGCAGTTGTTGAAGGTTTCGACCGCTGGGCTGAATGTTATTTCGGAAGAACAAAGGCAGACGCTCCCGATATCGACGGAAAGATATTCTTCTCGTCAGAAGAAAAACTCGCTATGGGACAGTTTGTAAAAGTCCGCATAGACGACACAATGGATTATGATTTGATAGGAGAAGTTATCTGATATGAATTTGCCGAATAAACTCACACTTTTAAGAATACTTTTAGTACCCCTTTTCGTTGCGTTTTCCCTCATTGACTTCAGGGGACATTATTTCGCAGCGGCACTCGTTTTCGTCATAGCGTCGGTTACCGATTGCCTCGACGGATACATCGCAAGAAAACATAACCTTGTAACAGATTTCGGAAAGTTTTTAGACCCCCTTGCCGATAAGGTTCTCGTTACTGCGGCGCTTATGTGTATGCTTTTTAAATCAGAAACAATTTTCTCATTCCTCGAAGGCTGGGGAAGCGTATGGCAGCTTTTCCTCATCGTTGCGGTTATTATCATTGTTTCAAGAGAATTTATGGTTTCTGGTCTTCGACTTGTAACCGCAGGAAAAGGCGTTGTCGTTCCCGCAGATATATGGGGAAAACTCAAAACCGCATTTACAATGGTAGCGATTGTTTTCATCTATCTTTTTATGGAACTCTGTGAAAAAGCAATCATTCCATTCTCACAGACATTTTTCGATGTCGGGGTCTATATTTCGTTTGCCCTCATAGCAATTTCAACCATCCTTACTATTATTTCGGGAGTGCGTTATCTCTGGCAGATGAGAAACTACCTCGATATGAAGTAATTTTGTTAAAAAGACTTGCATTTTTCTTGTTATTGACATATAATAGGGTGTGAACTGAATATTTTAAAAGCGTAGCAGTCAGAGTAGCGTTCAACTTGTATTTTAAGAGAGTGTCCGTTCGGTGTGAGGGCATAATGCAAAGAATGTGAAGTGCGGCTGTCAGCTTAAAGGGTGAAAATAAAAGTATCCCTTTGCGTAAAACCTGCGTTAAAGGCTTTAAGGGTGTAGATTAGTTACACCGAAAACGGAGTGGAACCGTGGCTTGAAATAAAAGTCGCCTCCTTTGACACATTGTGTCTTGGGAGGCGTTATTTTTTTATTATAAAAAAGGAGAGAGTTTATGGCGAATATTATTGAAATCATAAAAGATGATATCCGTTCTATTCAGGAGAGAGACCCCGCAGCAAGAAGCGGTTTTGAAATAATGCTTACCTATTCGGGTATCCATGCTGTTATTATGTATAGAGTAGCACACGCTTTTCAGAACGCGGGACTTAAAACTGTCGCAAGAATTATCTCACAATTCGCAAGATTTTTAACAGGCATAGAAATTCACCCTGCCGCAAAAATCGGAAAAGGTCTTTTCATAGATCACGGTATGGGCGTTGTTATAGGAGAAACGACAGAAATCGGTGATAACTGTCTTTTGTATCAGGGAGTGACTCTCGGCGGTACAGGTAAAGATACAGGCAAACGTCACCCGACATTGGGCGATAATGTTATGGTAGGTGCAGGAGCAAAGATTTTAGGACCTTTCAAAGTAGGCGACGGTGCTAAAATCGCAGCTAATGCAGTTGTTCTTCACGAAGTTCCTCCTAACTGTACAGCAGTCGGCGCACCCGCAAGACTTGCAAAATGCAACGGAAAGAAAGTTATGAAAAACGACCTCGACCAGATTCATATTCCCGACCCCGTTTCACAGGAACTCTGCAAGCATCTTGTAAGAATAGAAAAACTCGAAAAGAAAATAAACGAACTCAAATAAGGAGAAATAAGATGAAAATATACAACAGCCTTTCTCATAAGAAAGAAGACTTTATCCCAAGAGATGGTAACAAGGTTTCAATGTATACCTGCGGACCTACTGTTTACCACTACGCACATATCGGAAATTTAAGAAGCTATATTATGGAGGATATTTTAGAAAAATATCTCCGTTATGCAGGATATGATGTTACAAGAGTTATGAATATAACTGATGTAGGCCACCTCACAAGCGATGGCGACACAGGCGATGATAAAATGCTCAAAGGCGCTAAGAGAGAGCATAAAACAGTTATGGAAATAGCAAAGTTCTATACAGACGCTTTCTTCTCGGATTGCGCAAAACTTAACATCAAAACTCCCGATGTTGTTAAACCCGCAACAGAATGTATCGACGAATTCATAAAGGTTATAACATCACTTCTCGAAAAGGGTTATGCCTATGAAGCAGGCGGAAATATCTATTTCGATACAGCAAAGCTTGATAAATATTATGTGTTCAGCGATTTCAAACAGGAAGATCTCGAAGTAGGTGTCCGTGAAGGTGTTGAAGAAGACAGCAACAAGAAAAATAAGGCCGACTTCGTTCTCTGGTTCACAAAATCAAAGTTTGACGATCAGGAACTTAAATGGGATAGCCCCTGGGGAGTAGGTTACCCCGGCTGGCATATCGAATGTTCATGCATCAGTATGAAATATTTAGGCGAATATCTTGATATTCATTGTGGTGGAATAGATAACGCATTCCCACATCATACAAACGAAATTGCACAGAGTGAGGCTTATATAGGACACGACTGGTGTAACTACTGGTTCCATGTTCACCATCTCAATACAGAGGGCGGAAAAATGAGTAAATCAAAGGGAGAATTTTTAACTGTTTCTCTCCTTGAAGAAAAGGGATATAACCCTCTTATCTACAGATTTTTCTGCTTACAGTCACATTACAGAAAATCACTCGCATTTTCATTTGAAAATCTCGATAATGCAAAGGTTGCATATACAAAAATCATTCAGAGAATAGTTCCACTTCTTTCTGCAAATGATACTGTTGACGAAAACGCTTTCGCTGAAATCAGAAAGTCATTCGATGAAGCACTTGCAAATGACCTCAATACATCTCTTGCAATAACAGCACTTTTAGATGTTTTCAAGGCAAATACTTCAAACGCTACAAAACTTGCTCTTATTAAGGATTACGACAGAGTTCTTTCATTAGGCCTTATAACAGAAGCAGAAAAAATGGCTGAGGCTGAAAAGGGAGAGGAACTTCCCGAAGAAGTAGCAAAACTTGTTGAAGAAAGAGCTAACGCAAGAAAAGAAAAGAACTTTGCTCTTGCTGATGAACTTCGTGATAAGATAGCAGAAATGGGATATATCATCGAAGAAACAAGACAGGGAACAAAAGTTACAAAGAAATAACGAGGTATAAAATATGCGTGATCTGCGTGATTTAAAAGATAACGGAAGAGGACTTCTTCTTAAAACACTTTTCAAAGTTGCGGGAATTTTAGCGGTGATTTCAGTAGCGATACTTATTGCTATTTCAGTTGTCGAATGGAGAGCTGCCGAGAGTAAATTCGGTGGACTTGATATTGACCTTGCGAACGCAACATTTACCCAACTCGACGAAATCGAAGAGGGCAGACAGATAGCGGTTGTAAAAACCGATAGGGGAGAGTTTAGGATTGCTCTTTTCCCCGAATATGCCCCTAATACAGTTGATAACTTTATAAAGACAGCAGAAAGTGGTTTTTATAATGGAACAACAGTTATTTCAGGGGTTTCGAGCGTTTATTTCATAGGCGGAAATCCCGAAGACACAACAACTCTCCCTCATGAAATAACAGAACATATGTGGACATTCAAGGGTGCTGTATGTGCCGTATCTCCGAATTATGATTCATCCGATGTCGGAAACAGACTTCTTTTCGTAAACACGATAGAGTATGACGAAGATATGATAAATCAGTTGAATCAGCTTAAAAAAGATTACGGAAACGAAGCACTCATAGATAACTACATAGAACACGGCGGTGTTCTCAATTTCGCAGGAAAATACACAGTTTTCGGGCAGGTTTTTGAGGGAATGGAAGTCTATGAAGAAATCTGTAATATCCCCAACGATGCCGAAGCGAGAACAAAGTTCACAGAAGAAGTTAAAATCGAAAGCATTGAAATAACAACATATAAAAAATAAAGGAGAAAAATAAAATGAAAATTTTTAAGAAAATAGCAGTAGTGGCTTTGTCTTTATCAATGATTACAATGATGTTTTCAGGTTGCGGAAAAGAAGATTTACTCAAAGAAAAAGCAGACCAGACAGTAGCCCCTATGAACTTCACAGCACCCGAAATTGGTGAAAAGATTGCTGTTATCAAGGTTAAAGACTTTGGTGAAATCAAAATCAAATTCTTCCCTGAATACGCATCAAAGGGAGTAGAAAATTTCATAGGTCTTGCCGAAATGGATTATTACGATGAACTCATCTATCATCGTGTCGTACAAGACTTTGTAATTCAGGGCGGCGACCCCAGAGGTGACGGCGCAGGCGGAAACAGTGTCTGGGGACAGGATTTTGCGGTTGACGCAGCACCCAATCTCTATCATTTTTCGGGTGCTGTTGCTTATGCACACGCAAAGGGCGGCGGAAACGGAAGCCAGTTCTATATCGTATGCACCAAAGAAGGCGAAACCTATGCAAATGAAGGTATTCCTCTCACAAAGGAAATCATCGACCAGTATAAATATACAAACGAAGTGAAAGCTCTTTATATGGAAAAAGGCGGACTTCCTTTCCTCGATGGCGGATATACAGTTTTCGGACAGGTTTTCGAAGGAATGGATGTTGTTTACGCAATTTCAGAAGTAAAGGTTGATCCACAGACATCAATGCCTGCGAAGCAGGTTGTCATTGAAAGCGTTGAAATTGTCGAATATCAGGGCTAAAAACTCCTTTTAAAAATGCGTTTGGGCAGATTATACTAAAAAATTTGTTAACTGATATTAAAAATGTCAAGACTTTTATTGAAAAAGCTATTTATTTTTCTTTAAATTTGTGATATAATACCAAAGGTAGTGTCTGTCATATAAACGGCAAAGCATTACGAGGGAGATGAAGAATTGGAAAAATTCGTTATTAAGGGCGGAAGACGCCTTACGGGAGAGGTTGAAATAAGCGGTGCTAAAAACGCAGCCGTTGCTATTCTTCCTGCCGTAATTCTGTCTGACGAGCCCTGTATACTTGAAAATGTTCCTGATATTAGTGACGTTTCCATAATCATAAGAATTCTTTATGAAATGGGTGCTGACATCAAGACTATAGATAAAACCACGCTCCGCATTGACGGAACAGGCATAAAAGACGCAGTTGTACCCTATGAAATGGCAAGACATTTAAGAGCTTCCTATTATTTCATAGGCGCACTTCTCGGCAAATTCAGAAAAGCAAGAGTAGCACTTCCCGGCGGATGTGACCTTGGCGCTCGTCCTATCGACCAGCATATAAAGGCTTTTCAGGCTTTAGGCGCTGAATGTGGCATTGATCACGGAATGGTTGACGCAACAGCCGATATGTTACTCGGTTCACAGATTTATCTTGATATGGTATCTGTCGGTGCAACAATAAACGCTATGCTTGCAGCGGTTAAGGCAAACGGTCTTACAATCATCGAAAACGCCGCTAAAGAACCCCATATAGTTGACCTTGCAAACTTCTTGAACTCAATGGGCGCTGACATTATGGGCGCAGGAACTGATGTCATCAAGATAAGAGGGGTGAATTTCCTTAAAGGAACAACCTACTCAATTATCCCCGACCAGATCGAAGCGGGAACATTTATGATAGCCGCTGCGGCTACAAAGGGTGATGTTCTTATAAAGAATGTTATCCCCAAACACCTTGAATCAATCACAGCAAAACTCGAAAAAATCGGCGTCAATGTTGAAGAATTTGACGATAGCATAAGAATTTCTGTTGATGGGCCACTCGTTAAAACATCAGTTAAAACTATGCCTCATCCCGGTTTCCCGACAGATATGCAGCCTCAGATAGCAACTCTTCTTTGCCTTGCCGAAGGAACAAGCATCGTTACAGAAGGTATATGGGATAATCGTTTCAGATATGTCGATGAACTCAGAAGAATGGGCGCTGATATTTCCGTTGATGGAAGAGTTGCCGTTATTAACGGCGTTGGTCAGCTTCAGGGCGCACCCGTTAAGGCTACTGACCTTCGTGCAGGTGCAGCGCTTATGATAGCAGGTCTTTCAGCAAGTGGAATCACAGAAATCGAAGACATATATCATATCGAAAGAGGATATGAAGATTTAGATGCTAAGCTTCGTGGACTTGGTGCTGATGTCGTTAAAAAGACAACACCCGGCGGAACAGAAGTAAGAAAAGCAATCTCATAATCAAAACGGAGGATAAGAATGGCGAGAATTTACCCGCTTTTCAGTTCAAGTAGTGGTAACTGCATTTTTATCGGAAGTAAAACAAGTGGAATACTTATTGACGACGGAGTATCTTATAAAAGATTCTCCGTCGCTTTGAATAAGTGCGAAATAGAAATATCATCTGTTAAAGCGATATTTATAACTCATGACCATTCCGACCATATCGATGGAATAAAAACACTTACCTCAAAGCATAGTATCCCTGTTTATGCACTTCCTTTAACAGCAAAGAAACTAAAAGAAAGCGAAGCGGTTGTTTCAGAAATAAATCCGCTTACAGAAAGCGTTTTTATCGACGGAATGGAAGTTTCGTTTTTTAAAACTCCACACGATACTGATGAAAGCTGCGGATACAGAATAAAAACTGCCGATGGCAAAATATGCGCTGTCTGCACAGATTTAGGCTATATAACCGATGAAGTGGATAACGCAATAACAGGCGCAGACCTTGTTTACATAGAAGCAAACTATGATGAAAATATGCTAAAAAACGGGCCTTATCCTTTTTATCTCAAAAAGCGTATTTCGTCAGACAGAGGGCATCTTTCAAATTCCGACTGCGCGAAAGAGATAAAGCATCTCATCGAAAACGGAACAATGCGTTTTGTTTTAGGACATTTAAGTCAGCATAACAACACCCCCGAAAAGGCACAGACCACCATAGAAAACTACCTTTCGGGATATAAAAGAAACTGCGACTATATACTTTCAGTAGCACCCGTTGAAACAGAGGGCGAATGTTTTGTATTTTAATTCTGGGAAAAGGAGATTTCCTTTTCCCTTTTTTGTAAATACTGAAAAATAATCGATATATAGTTTGTATTATAAAAAAGGAGGTTTTTTCTATGAAAAAGATAATTCCGCTTATTCTCTCGCTTTTTATCCTTTCGGGATGTACCGTTACCCCCGACACAAATACTCCCATAGCAGAAACAACAGAAACAATCACTGTAACAACAACTGCTACTTCTGAAATAGAAGAAACCATAACAAGAATGCCCTCTGAGGTAGACGAATTTTCTATTAAGTGTGTCGATGAGTTTTTCTCTGCATTAAAATCAAAGGATAAAGAAAAGATATACGAACTTTCAGAAGCAACAAAAGGATCTTCAACAGGATATTATGAAGGCTCTGTCGAATACTGGCTCGATAAGACAACCCTTTCATCATATAAAATTTTAGGCTCTTATGCAGAAACCTCCGAGAATAAACAGGTCGGTTTCTATACACGCTATTATGTTCTCGTTGAAGCAGATTTTTCTGAAACTTTCCAGTGTGTTTTCAAAGAAGGAAAAAATCTTTACAGAGTTTATCTTGATGGCGGTGCTGTTCTTTTCGGAAGAATTGTTCCTGATGGTGAAGAATATAAAGATTATAATGGTGATGCGATAGTAAACCTTTGCACCAAATATGATGTTTATTACGGCAGGGATTTTTCAGGCGATTATTCCGTTCTTTTTGACAGAAAAACACCCCTCGTAACACTCAAGGAATTTGCCTGGGTAAACCACGATGATATTTCTTCTATGGAAGACCTCACAAAAGCCGTTGAGGATAATATAGGTCTTTCAGATGTCGAATGGGACGCTACAATACAATCGAAATATTATAAAGATTATGAGCGTATTCCAAGGGGCGGAAAATGGCATACATATAAGGTAGAAGAATATTCAAAGGAAAAATGCGTCATAACATACTACGCCGATACAATGGGAATAATGAAAGCCTATACAGTTGAATATCATCTTTCAGAAAACGAAAACAAAACACCACGCATTGTTTCTGCAAAGAAAACAGGAACAACAGGTTTTTCCGCAACAGTAAATTCTATTTAACAATAAGTAATATTTTTAGATATAATTACTATTTGTAAATTGAAATAAGAAACTATTTGTAATAATACAAAACAATTATACAAATAGTAAAATAAAACAGCGTTGCCGAGAGAAAGCATACGCTGTTTTAAAATGAGGGAGGAAGTTATTTTGACAATAAATATAGTGTCTGTCGGAAAACTCAAAGAGGGTTATCTCCGTGAAGCATCGGCAGAATATGAAAAAAGAATAAAGGGTTTTTCAAAAATAAATATTATAGAACTTAATGAAAGTCGACTCCCTGATAATCCTTCAGAAGCCTTGATTGAAAAAGCACTTTCAGATGAAGCAACTATGATGGAAAGTTACCTTTCGGGAAAATCCTTCAATATCGCTATGTGTATCGAGGGTAAACAACTTTCTTCCGAAAAACTCTCAAAAAAACTTGACGAAACGGGCGTTTTAGGATATAGCACAGTAAACTTTTTTATCGGAAGTTCATTCGGTCTTTCAGAAAAGGTAAAACAGCAGTGTCATTTAAGACTTTCAATGTCAGAGATGACATTTCCTCATCAACTCGCAAGAATAATGCTACTCGAACAGATTTACCGCGCATTTCAGATTTCTTCGGGCGGAAAATATCATAAATAATTATCGTTTTGAATAGTTTTTGCTTAAATTATTCCACGTAAATATGTCAGTTTCTCCTGTTGGCGTAAGCCCCGCGAGAGACTGATATTTTTTTACTGCATCTTCTGTTTCATCGCCGTATATTCCGTCAACGCGGGGGTATGGAATATCATCCTTTTTCATAACAGAAAGCATTATCTGAATGAAATAGACAATATCTCCCGTATCGCCTTTTTTAATTACCGAGAAATTATCTCCGAAAGGAGAAATGCTACTTGGCGTTTCATAAAAGGGGATGATAAGATTATATTCCTCTATGATACTGTCCCATGTTTCATTGTCGACGATACCTGTCGGCTCAAAGCCTTTGTTTTTCTGAAATTCTGTTACAGAATTTCTTGTGTTGTCGCCATATATCCCATCGGGGATAATTCCGTTTCCGCCGTTATGAATATCAATGTATCTTAAATACTGTTGCAGTTCTTTTATGTGTTCTTTTCTGTCTTTTTCGGTATAGGGCATATTTTTAAAACCCTCCTTTACGAAATAGTATATCCGGGGAACTGTTGCGGTCTTTTATCAAATCCGAATTTAAGGTCTGAATAAACACCCGTTATCTCATTCCAGGTTATAGGCCCTACAACTCCCGAAGGATCTATGCCGAATCTTTTCTGAAAAGCGGTTACAGAATTTTTGGTCAGAGGACCAAAATACCCCGTCGGGTTAACATCTGGTATTTCAGGATATGTTTTGCTGATATAAGAAAGATACTGCTGTAAAAGTCTTACATATTCGCTCGTTATTCCTTCAGATAAAACGGTGTTCGGGTATAAGGCAACTCCCGTTTCGGGCAGTGGAGGAGGGGAACTTTCTGCAATTCCCGCATAAGCCCTGTAAATGTCGTTCCATGTTCTTTCGTCAACAACACCCGTTTGTGGAAGCCCGAAAACCTCTTGGAAAGATTTAACCGAATCTTCCGTCATCTGACCGAAATTCCCCGTTATGTCAACGGGCGAAACCCTTTCATAATAAGCACCTATAACCGCAAGATAATACTGAATAGAAAGAACGCCTTTTCCCTTGTCGCCCTTTTTGAGCTCTTCTTCATAGATTCTTTCAATGTCACTCTGCTTTATTCCTTCAGATGTAAGTTCTGCGAGTTTCTTGACGCTTGTATAGATATAAGAAATTCTATACCATGTCGCCTCGTTTACAACTCCCGTCGGCGACATTCCGAAAACCTCCTGAAACTTTTTAACGGCATTTTCCGTATCAACTCCGAAAACACCATTTACCTCCGCAATTTTGGGAATACCGGGGTAGTTTCTTGAAATTCTGTTTAGTTGAGTCTGAATTGTCTTGACGGAATTTCCTGAGTATCCGAGAGTAAGGTCTATCCCTTCAAAAGAGGGAGAATTTGTCTGAACAGGAACATTCTTTTCTATATTGATATTATTCCCATAATATCTTTGCAGTATCTCATAGGGGACAAGCCCTTGATTTGCGAGAGAAACAGTCCCCCATTGAGAAAGTCCGTCGCAAGTAGCCTGCCTTCCGTCACAGAAAACAGCGAAGAAAGGTTCTATGTTTCCGTCTTTTCTTATGTAGGTGTTAAAAAGTTCATCGACAATTCTTGAAATCGGCTGAAAAATATCTCTGCCCTCTCTGAAAGCCATATCGTATGCGGTTGAGTTTGTTATGTCAAAGGGATACCCTCTGCTTCGGTAGAATTCTGTATAGACTCTATTTAGCGCATATGAAACGATAGCATAAATATTTGCCCTTATCGCATTTTCGGGCCATGTAGGGTAAATCTCACTCGACGCTACATTCTTTATGTAATCAGGAAAAGAAAGCGTAACATTCGGTGCATCCTGTGAGGGTTTTCCTAAATGAACGGTTATTGTTTCGGGTATAAATGGCTGACCTTTCATTCTTCGTCCTCCTCAATACCACCATAAACTATCTCTCTTTGTGGATTATCAGAAAATTCTGTTATCGGAATAAGATTTACAGGCTGAATTGATTTTATCCCCGAAAAGATAACAACCCTTTCGTTCAAAACAGGGTAGTATCCGTCAGAAACAACCCTTACTCTGTATTCAGAAAAAGGTTTTTCTTTCATAGACTCCTCGGGCGATTCCGATATACTGCGGGGAGGTGCAGTAAGCGAAATTTCAGGCGAAATTCCGTTTATATCGGTTTTCATAAACCTTATTATGTTTTCGCCCGTTTCGTCATAAACAGTAATCTTCGCGTTTTCTATCGGAATATCTCCCTTAGCGGTAGTAACTTCGACCTGAAGAACACCGCAGTTTCCATCATTCTGACAAAGACTTTCCTCAGATGAAAAAACGCTTATTCTTTCCCTTGCTTTTTCTGCCTCGGTTTCTGTTTCGTCAGGTTCAGGCAACCTTTCTCTGTAAAGACGCATCATTTCATCCATATATTTTTTGGTAAGTTCTTTTTCTTCATTGTTTTTCAAAATACAAAACACCTCTTTTCATTAAAGTCTATGCTTGTACCTTTGAAAAAATGTTTTAAATTTATTGACTTGAATAAGATTTTAGGATAAAATATATGTATAACTTATTAAAGGAGAGATTTTATGAAAAAATTTCTGGAAATTATCTCGATTCTCGGAACAGTAAAGGATATTGTCGAAAAATTTGCCGACAAGATTGTTGATAAAATCAAAAAGGTTGAGCCTATAAAGGTAAAATCAAACGCTGGCTCTGTTCTCGGCGTTTTAGGAATTATCTTTGCTCCCATTTTCCCCGCTATAACCTATGCTCTTTCAGCAACAGGTATGGCTCTTTCAGCGGGAGGAAAGAAAAGAGAAAAGTCAAAATCAGGTATTGCTCTTAACTCGGTAGCACTCGCATTTGCAGCAGTAAATTCAGTTATCGCAATTGTAATCGCAGTTATGTATTACAACAAGAAGGAAATTCCTTTCATAACAAAAAAGAAGTAAAAAAATAACGCTTGAGACAAATCGCCTCAAGCGTTTTTATTTTTGGTATGAGCAGACCGATAAGCCGAGTTCTGTCGTGTGCGATAATCTATCTAAGCCGCCTTTGTAATATATCCGCCGAGCAGACGTTAAGATATATTATACCAACCGGCGTTGCATCGGATAGGGTTTACACGTCAATGCGCTCTCACGCATCACGGTGAGCTCTTACCTCGCCTTTCCATCCTTACCTGAAAAATCAGGCGGTATATTTCTGTTGCACTTTCCCTGAGGTCGCCCTCGGCAGTAGTAATCTGCTATCCTGCTCTGTGATGCCCGGACTTTCCTAATGACTCTGATAAAAAGCCACTCTATCGCATAGTCTACTCACAAAATGTATTATACAACAACATTTCAGAATTTGCAAGTTTTATTATAATCCTAAAAGTTTTTTAGCGTTTTCGCCAAGGATTTTTTTCTTGTCCTCATCAGAAAAATCAAGGCTTTCGATAAATTCTTTTTCCATATTGCTCTTGTGCCATGGAAAATCACTTCCGAAAAGAATTTTATCAGCACCGTGCTTTAAAACTATCTCTCTGAAAATATCTGTCGGCATAAAGTTTACTGTATATGCTGTATCAAGATAGATATTTTCAAGTCCTGCGATATATTCTAAAACTTCTTCCCAGTGTTTCATTCCGCCCATGTGGGCAAGTATCATTGTCATTTGCGGAACAGCTTCGTGTGCCTTTCTTGAAGCTTTAGGCGGTGCGTGAACAAGGTCAGGCGATAAGGGATCCCATCCCGCGTGGAATATAACGGGAAGAGAAAGCTCGGCGCATTTTTCATAAACAGGGAAAACCTTTTCGTCATCTATAAAAAATTCCTGATAGTCAGGGTGAAGCTTTACTCCGTAAAGTCCCATTTCCTTTATTCTCTGGAGTTCTTCAAAAACATCTTCCGAGAAAGGATGAACACTTCCGAAAGGAATAATATTTTCGTATTTGTCACCCATTTCCTTTGCCCAGTCGTTGATGATTGTCTGCTGAGTGGGTTTTGTCGCAACGGGTAAAAGAACCGCCTTGTCGATAACGCCCGATTTTGCTATTTCGTCGATAGCGTCAATCTTGCCGTTTGAATATGCTTTCTGATTTGAAACAACTTCGAGCTTTGCTATTGCTTTTTCAGCGATTTTGTCGTTGAAAGCGTGTGTATGAAAATCGATAACCATTTTTAACATCTCCGAAAGTAACTGTTTTTCTTCCCTTGCATAAACTGTAATAAAGAAAATATGTCCCCTGATTTTCTTTGATGATTATCTTCTGAAATTTATGGTAATAATATCATCAGATGATCATCGAGTATATTTTGTCAGGAGTATTATAGTTATGTCAATTAAAAGGGGAGAAATCTATTATGCCGATTTAAGTCCCGTTGTGGGTTCTGAACAAGGCGGCATAAGACCTGTTCTCATAGTCCAGAACGATGTAGGGAACCGCCATAGTCCTACCGTCATCGCAGCGGCAATAACAAGCCGCCATGAAAAAGCAAAACTGCCCACGCATATAGACCTTTCAGCAGTAACCTGCGGTCTTGCGAAGGACAGTGTCGTGCTTTTGGAACAGATAAGAACCATAGATAAGCGCCGTCTGCGCGAAAGAATGGGCGAACTTGATACCGCCTCAATGCAGAAGGTAAACGACGCTTTATCGATAAGTTTCGGCCTTCATGACAGCAGTAATCTGCTTACATAGCCTGATTATTGCTTTAAGCCTCAATGTAGACCTTTTTCATTATCTGGTCTTCAACAGGTCTGTCGCCGAATGAGGTTCTTGTTTCTGCGATTTCATCAACAACATCCATTCCTTCAACAACCTTGCCGAAAGCAGCGTAGTCGCCGTCGAGGTGAGGAGCGTCTTTATGCATTATAAAGAACTGTGAGCCTGCTGAGTTGGGCATCATTGAGCGAGCCATTGAAAGAACGCCTCTTTCGTGTTTAAGGTCATTCTTAACACCGTTTGAAGCAAATTCGCCCTTGATTGTCCAGCCGGGGCCACCCATTCCTGTGCCCTCGGGACAACCGCCCTGAATCATAAAGCCCTTGATAACTCTATGGAAAATAAGCCCGTTATAAAATCCCATATTAACGAGTTTTTCAAAATTCTTGCAGCTTTCAGGTGCAATTTCGGGATAGAGTTCGAGTTTGATTTTTTTGCCGCTTGCCATTTCGATAATAACCATGTCAAATCTCCTTTGAATTTTTTTGATACATATATATAATATTACATTTTAAAGAAAATGTAAAGTTATCAGAAAGAAATAACGCCTAAATGTTCGAGAAGAATTTTTGTTCCCATAAGAATGAGAATGATTCCGCCCGTTATTTCAGCCGCCGATTTATATTTCATTCCAAAAACACTTCCGATTTTAATGCCAATAGCCGAAAGGATGAATGTTGTCATCCCGATAAGCGATACCGCGTGAAATATGTTTACATCGGGAAGAAGCGCAAATGTAACACCGACAGCGAGCGCGTCTATACTTGTGGCGATAGCAAGAAGCAACATATTTTTGAACGAAAACGAGGCGTCAGTCTCGTTTTCTTCTTTTGAAAAACCCTCTTTTATCATATTTATTCCTATGACAGAAAGAAGTATGAATGCTATCCAATGGTCAAAGGTAACTATGTATTTTTCAAATGTTGTTCCGAGTAAATACCCTAAAAACGGCATCAACGCCTGAAATCCACCAAACCATAATCCTGTTATTATGTAGTGTTTTACTTTTGTTTTTCCGACAGAAAGTCCCTTGCATACAGCAACGGCAAAAGCGTCCATCGAAAGACCTATTGCTATAAGTAAAAGTTCCGAAAATGACATATAAAAACCTCTTTTCAAAAATTATCGGATACAGTTTTTTATCCTGCACCCGATAAAAGAAAAAAGACTTCGGGTACACAGAAAACCATGTACTCAAGTCTTGAAATTTAAGATAAGCCAGACTAAAAAGTCAGTATGTTGACTTACCACGCAACTTTTTGCGCCATCTACTCCCTTGAAGATACAGTCATTTTAACATATTATTCTTTCTCTTGTCAATAGCCGTCTGATATTTCAGCAAGTTTTCGGGTGTCAAGTTTTTCAGCGAGATAATTTTTAAATTCCACCGAAAGATAGAATTTTTCTTCTTTCCATTCTCCTTTCGGAAGTATAACAGAAGTAAAATCCTCTTTTCTTTCCTTTATATCTTTTATACACTTGGCACGGCTGTAAAATTCCTCATCCGAAAAATTATGCTCCATAAAATCCTTTAAAAGACCTGCGTTTTCTGAAAACCCATATATATCGCCATCTTTCTTTTCCATAGCAGATGCTAAAATAAACGCCATCTGTTCCGAACGGAACTTTTCTGAAAACAAAGGTGATGAAACATACTGCCTTATCTCGTTTCCTGAAAGATTTTTCTCTCCCTTTTCTATATAAACATATTCAGATAACGTTTCGTTATAGTATTTTGTCGGTGAAGAAATGTTGTAGGTGATTTCGCCCGATATGCTGTCAATCGCCGTTGCAAAACCTGTATTGTCAAGAAAAACATATTTTTCTATTTGAATATTCATAGTTTCGCTTATTGCCCTGAGTGTTTTTTTACAGCCGTATCTTCTGAAAAATTCGTATATAGTTAAAGTTTCTGTCCCTGATTGACATACCATATCAGAGGGCAGGGGAATAAGATAAACCCTTTCTTCTGCCGATAAAAACCTTGCAATAACAAAGGTTGTTCCTGAATTCTTACCATTTTCGCAAAGTATCATAAGAGTTGCCATATTAAGCGAATTATCGGGATTTTTCGCTTCTTTTACTACCTCATAAACTATCTTTTCGGTGCTTTTCTTGTCTGATTTTTCGATTAAAAACGACAAAATAAAAACTGTCCCTGAGAGGAGGACAGTTGTTAAAATCAGAGTTTTTAAAAACACCATAGCTACGCGACTGTATTTTTTTGACATTTGACCACTTCCTGTTAACAATATGTATATACAAAAAATACCAACGCTTAAAAAGGCGTTTTTTCAAAAAATATACAGTCACAAGATGCCGTTTATGCATAATTGTTGAAAACTATGTTGAAAATGTTGAAAGTCCATAAGCGAAAGAACTTTAAACTTTGTCAATAGAAAAAACAATTTTTTTAAAAATTTTCTTCGGTTGACAAAAAAGGGGTTGTATCGTATAATTTAAAAGATGTGTAATAAGGTTATATAAGAAAAGGAGTAGACTCCTCGATGCTCTCAAATGCGTCACCTATGTTGATTATATGTGCATCAAGTCCTTTTTTCATCGCATAACCTATCGTTTGTGATGTTCCGCTTCGGCCCTCTTTTATAACACATATAATTCGGTCAGACATATCTACCATAGCGATATTTCTTTTTCTCATACATCCTTTGAAATACTCATCAGAAATATATATAACCTCTGATGATTTTTCAATAGTGTTGCGATATTCCCAATAATCAGCGTTTTTTCGGTCCTCTCCGAAATCTTTATAAGGTGAAACGGTTATAAGTTTTATATCGGGATATTTTTCCATAAAACTCATAACAATAGTTGATGCCCACATATCAACACCCATAGAAAGCCCCGCGACAAAAACGGTATAACCATCCTGAATACAGTCATATATTTGTTTATATAAAAAACTTTTCAGCATCATTGTCTGAATACTGTTTCTTTCCCTACAGGGCAGTTTTTCAGGACGATGACCTGTAAAACAGACTACTTTTTCTTTCATAAATAAAATCCTCCGATGAATTTGATTATATTATACACAAATTCCTATCGGTTGTAAAGGAGTTGAAACCCTTTGACAAATCGTTTTTTACGCCGTGCCTATGCAGAAATACATCTCGACAGGGCAAGAAGAAACATAGAAAAGATAAAATCCCTTTTGCCCGAAAAGACAAAACTTATGGCGGTTGTAAAAGCAAACGCCTATGGCCATGATGACGAAACAATGTCGAATCTTTTTTCTTCAGTAGGAATAGAAAATTTCGCAGTTTCAAATATCCACGAAGCAGAAAAACTCCGCAGTTACGGAATAAAGGGTGATATACTCATTCTTGGCTATACATCTCCCGAATATTCAGAAGAACTTTCCCGTTTTGATATAATAAATACAGCGGTTTCCTATGACCACGCCAAAGCACTCAGCGAAAATGCAGAATCACCTGTCAGAATACATATAAAACTCGATACAGGAATGGGAAGAATAGGCCTCAAAAACGATTCTCCCATAAAGACTGCCGATGAAATTGAAAAAATCTGTGCACTCCCTAATATTAAAGTTGAGGGAATGTTCACACACTACGCCGTTGCCGACAGCGACGACGAGGACGATATTTCTTATACAGAATCCCAGAGAGATTTTATCCTTTCGGTTTCAGATGAACTTAAAAACAGAGGGATAGAAATCCCTGCCGTTCATTTCCTCAATAGCGCAGGGGGAACCTATTACCCTGATGAAAGAAGTTCATTTGCCCGTTTCGGCGTTATGCTTTACGGACTTATGCCTAATTTCAAAAAGTCTCTTCCTTTCGAACTCGAACCCGTTATGGAACTTAAAGCAGAGGTTTCGTACGTAAAAGAAATAAAGGCAGGAGAATATTTAAGCTACGGAAGAACTTTCAGAGCACCCCGCGATATGAAGGTAGCGACCGTTACAATAGGCTATGCCGATGGTTATTCAAGACTTTTATCCAATAAGGCAGAAGCAATAGTAAACGGAAAAAGAGCGAAAGTTGTAGGCAGAGTCTGTATGGACCAGCTTATGCTTGATGTCACAGACATAGATGTAAAAGCAGGGGATATAGCAACAATGTTCGGTAAAGACGGAAACGAAAAGATAACTGCCGATGAACTCGCCGACCTTTACGGAACAATCGGCTATGAAATTATATGCGGAATATCAATGCGAGTTCCGAGGGTTATTATCGACAATGGCGAAATAATAAATGTCATTGAATATCGCCACAGTGTTTAAAAAAATCTCACCCGTATTTCTGTGTTAAACTCGCTCGGAATACCATAAGTATGCCGTCGCTCGTTTGCCTTGAAATACGGGCAATCTTTTTTAAAATATTTATATACCACAAAATTAAAAACTCGGAAACAACGATTGTCATTTCCGAGTTGTTTTTTGTTTTTCAAAACAAAGTCCTTAACGAACTGTCCGAGGCGACTCGCCTCTTACTTTGTGTTGTCGAGGTTCCAACGGAATGTTGAAATTCTCTGTGCCTTTGTGTTACTGAAGTTGATGTTGTTTGTAAGAGTTGAAAGGTCAACATAACGATAGTCAGTCTTAGGTCTCTTACCTGAGTTTGCAAGAGCAGCCTTGATAGCGTCTGATGAGTAGTTTCTTGAAATTACCGCACCGAGCTTGTGGAAATCTCTTTCAAATTCAACAATATCCTTAGCGAGTGTGATGTTTGTATCACATACATTATAGATACCCTGATACTGATAAGAACCGTCCTGATTGAGAACACCGTTGATAAAGTCAACGAGGTTGTAGACACAACAGAATGAGAATCCGTAGTTACCTTCACCGTAAAGGAAACCTACGCCATCCTTGTAGTCATAGATTCTGTCGTGAAGGTTCTGGTTGTAATCCTTTGAGTAAACGGGAGCGATTCTCATAACAACGCCCTTTGAGTTACCCTTCTTGAGAGATTTACCAAGTTCCTTTTCACTGTCAGCCTTCATCTTTGCATAGTTTGAGAAAGGCTTTTCATCGTTTGTTTCACGAACAGGTTCTCTTGACTTCTGAGGAGCATAAACCTGAATTGTACTGAGCATAAGAATATCTTTTATACCTGCGTCAACAGCAGTTTTATAAAAGTATTTGTCAACCTGAGCACTCTGCTTCATTTCAACATCTGTGATAACTGAATCAAGGTCGTTATCTGTTGAACAAGCGAGATGAATTACAGCATCAAGCTTTCCACTTTCGAGAATAGGAGAAATCTTTGATTTATCTGTGATGTCTGCCTGAAGGAAATTGAAGTTAGGCTGACCGATAAGTGGACTTGCCTTTGTGTCTGTACCGATTACGTTATTACCTTTCTGAAGAAGAGCACTTGTTACTTCTCTTCCGATAAATCCGCTAGCACCTGTAACTAAGATGGTTTTCATAATTCTACCTCCTGATGAGATAATAGGATAAGAGAGAAAAATCCTCTCTCTGCCACAACATCATATCGTGGCATACGCCCGCTTAATTTATAAAGGGGTGTAGTTGTTCCTTTATATTATAACAGTAAAAAAGTGAAAAATCAAGACCTAAAAAGTCTACTTTTAACAAAACAAAATAAATTCTTCACTTTATCAAAAATCGGCTTGTTTAAATTATGCAATTATGCTAAAATATTATTGAAAAAAAGAAGGTTAACGATTAGTTACTGTTACAATTATCTAAAATATCATATACAACTTTGTTTATTTTTAAGGGGAGGGAAACATCCTTTGAATTTCAGATTTACACTTGACAATAAAAGATACCATACATACAACTATTTTTTAAGAACAAAATTCGGCGGAAAGGTTATGAAAATCTCTCTTAACGGAGGGTTTACCTGCCCGAATATCGACGGAACAAAAGGTATAGGCGGATGCACCTATTGCTCATCATCGGGAAGCGGTGATTTCGCAGGAGATCCGTCGCTTGATATTCATCGTCAGTTTGAAGAAATAAAGGCTATGATGACAAATAAATGGGAGGGTAAATATATAGCCTATTTTCAGGCGAATACCAATACATACGCCCCTCTTTCGCACCTTAAAACACTCTATGAATCAGCACTTTCCGAAAAGGATGTCATAGGTCTTTCGATAGCAACAAGGGCAGACTGTATTTCAGAAGAAATTGCCGATTATTTAAAGGAACTTTCAGAGAAAACCTACCTCACAGTAGAATTGGGTTTACAGACAATCCACGATAAAACAGGCGAGAGAATAAACCGCTGTCATAGTTATGCCGATTTTTTAAAAGGATATAATATGATAAAGGAAAGAGGAATCCCAGTCTGTGTTCACCTTATAAACGGACTTCCCGGAGAAACCCGCGAAATGATGGTTGAAACCGCAAGAGAAGTCGGAAAACTTAACCCCGATTTTGTAAAACTCCATCTTCTTCATATAATAAAGGGGACAAAAATCGCAGAGGAATTTGAAAGGGGAGAGTTTCCTTTAATGACGCTTCCTGAGTATGTTTCTGTTATCTGCGATCAGCTTGAAGTCTTACCGCAGGAAACAGTTATTCAGAGAGTAACGGGCGACGGCAAGAAAGAGGATCTCATAGGACCAATGTGGAGTCTTAAAAAGTTCGTCGTTATGAATGAAATAGATAAAGAAATGGTAAAACGCAATTCCTGTCAGGGAATCAAGGTTTAAAACAAAAATCTTGCGCTTTTTACTGTGTCAGTTCCCCTCGTGGTACACGAGTACAACTTCGGGAAACTTCCTTGTAAAAAACACAATCTTTTTGTTTTACCATAATGTTAAAAATTTGCCGGCGGTTTCACTTCGGCATTTCTTCGGAAAATCAGTTTTAAAAAACAAAAACCTCGGAAATAACTCCGAGGTTTTCTCTTTTATGCATTAGCCTTTGAAGGCTTTTTAACTATATCAAGAATCCTTATGATAACGGGGTTTAAAACAATGTTTACCGCCATTTCAATAAGGAAATTGAATCCTACAAGTCCGCCTATCATATAAGCGCCTGCTGATTCAAAACCAGCACCCACTGCCCACTGAGTAATTGTATCCATAAAGAATACAGAGCATCCTAAAAGGAAAAGTCCTGTGTTTACTATCGGTGTAACGATAGCCGCAGCAATAACAGCAACTGTTCTGTTTTTCTTTTCAACAAGTGAATAAACAATTCCTGCCATAAGACCTGCAACAGCACCCTTTAAAACACAGGTTACTATTGTTCCGGGGATGTTTATCGCAAGAAAAGCGCCTGCGTCTGTCAAAAGAACGACAACTCCGAATACAGTGCCAAGCCATGCTCCTGCTTTATAGCCATACATCGCAGCGCCTACTACAATAGGAATAAGAACGAGCGAAATTCTGAAAGGCCCAATCGGGGGAATAACCAGCGAAAGCATCTGAAGAACGATTACAAGCGCTGTTAAAAGTGCAGTACCTACGAGTGTTTTTGTGTTTTTTGTCATAATATTGACCTCCTACTGCCTCCCTTTTATTTAAGGTGAAGCGTAATAAATAGTCAAATTTACTTTTCGGGAGAGTTTTTCTTATAGATAATCAGAAGACCATCGGTAAGGAGAGTTTCGTCAACGATAATATCGTTTTTACAGTGTGCAACGATAGTCGGAGCTATTCCGCCCGTTGCAACAACAGTAGCGTCGTCGCCTATTTCCTCCTTGTATCTTTCAATCATTCCGTCAACCATACAAGCCGTTCCGAAAACAATACCCGATTTCATCGAGTCAGCCGAGTTCTTTCCGATAACACTCATTCCGTTGAGTTCTGTGTTGATATCGGGAAGCTGAGCTGTTCCTGAAGAAAGCGCCTTTAATGAAACCTTAACGCCCGGGAAGATAGTGCCGCCGAGGAAACATCCGCTTCTGTCGATAGCGGAAATAGTTGTTGCTGTTCCCATATCAAAAACTATGAGTGGCAAAGGATATTTCGCCATAGCACCGACAGCACCGCAGACAAGGTCCGCACCGAGAATAGCAGGGTCGTCAATCTTGATGTTAAGCCCTGTTTTTATGCCTGATGAAACCACAATAACCCTACACTTTAAGAGTTTTTTGATAGCCTCTTTCAGAACAGGCATAAGTGACGGAACAACGGTTGAGATGATAGCACCGTCAAAGCCTTTTGTATCAACATCATAAAGACCTAAAATGTTCTTGAAATCAACTGCATACTCATCCGCAGTCTTTGAGGATTGAGTTGCCATTCTCGCAGTAAAAACGAGTTTTTCATCATTATCAAAAACACCTGTTACAATGTTTGTGTTTCCGACATCAACGGTAAAAATCATTTCATTTCTCCTTAAAATAAATTTGCAAGGTTATTATATACTATAATCCTCTTTTTGTCAAATATTCAATGAGTTTTTTCTTTTCGTTGACAACCTTTTCAGAGATTACAGCATCAAGAAGAAAAGAAAGTGTATCCCCTATTTCCTTTCCCTTGTATCCCAAATCCGAAATGTCATTTCCGTTTACAGCAAGGTCTTTTAAAGAAAGACATTCTTCTCTTTCATACATTTCCTTTGCCTTTTTTTCCATTCTGTCAATAGCGGGGAGTCTTTCTAAGGCAAACTCCGCTTTCGACATCGAATCAGCCCTTAAAACATCTGTTAAAAGGAAAAATTCTTCTCTGCTTATTTTAGAAAGGATTCTTCTTATCTGCTTATCCGAAAATTCATCGTTATTTTCTTTTGAGGGCTTTATATAGTGCATCGAAACAAGTGTGCTTACCGTTTTTATGGTATCATTGCTTTTTTTGAGTCTCTGCATAATTTCCTTCGCCATTTCGGCGGATATTTCTTCGTGGCCCTTAAAGTGTCCGATACCTTTTTGATCAACAGTAAAACAACGGGGTTTTCCTATATCGTGAAAAAGCATAGAAAGCCTTACTTCAATTTTCTTTGAAGACTTTTCAACCGCCTTTGCGATATGTCCCCATACAGTATAAATATGATAGGGATTTTTCTGTTCAAAGTCTATACAAGGCTTTATTTCGGGTATGACAACCGATAGCACTTCTGCATATTCCATTAAAACAGGATATACATTGTCGCCCATTAAAAGTTTATCAAGTTCAACAGAAATTCTCTCGGCCGATATTTCTTTAAGCCCGTCTTTCAAAGAGAAAATCGCTTCTTTCGTTTTACTTTCTATTGTGAACGAAAGCTGTGAAGAAAATCTTATCCCACGCATAATGCGGAGTTTGTCTTCATTGAATCTTTCATAAGGGTCTCCGACAGCCTTTATGACTTTGTCCTGAATGTCTTTTATACCGCCGAAAAAATCGACAAATCCGTCTTTTTCGGAATAGGCGATAGCGTTCATAGTAAAATCACGGCGCTTTAAATCTTCCTCTAACGAGGGGGTAAATTCAACCGATAAAGGATGTCTGCCGTCTTTGTATTCGCCATCCTTGCGATAGGTTGTTATCTCTATGTTTTCCCCCTCTGAAACAACGGTCAGAGTTCCGTGTGAAATTCCTGTTTCTATTACTTTATATTCCTTGAAACATTCTTTCATTTCGTGAGGTAAGGCGTTTGTTGTTATGTCAAAATCATAGGGAACTTTTCCTAAAATGAAATCCCTTACGCATCCGCCGACAAGAAAAGCCTCAAACCCGTTTTCATAAAGAACAGAAAGAACATTTTTTATGTTTATGGGGATGTCTATTTTCTTATTCATCTTTATCGCCTTTCGTGTATTTTTCGTATAAAGAATAAAGATATTGTGTCTTGTTTTCAAGGAAGAAATAATGCGCAATATAAGGGATAAGTAAACAAAGAACAAGAACTATAATCGGTAAAAAAGCAATCTTTTCAAAGCATACAAATCCTAAGATACAGATAAAAAGAATGAGCGAAAACAGAACAGTTACTATAAGATGGATAAATCTTTCGTGTTGCATAAACTGTATTCTTGTTAAAAGTTCTGCCGAAAGTTTTTCCTTGTCTGCGTTTTCTTTCATAAGTTCATTTTCATAATACTTTATAATCGAAAGCATATATTTCTTCATAAAAAATCCCCCTTTAAAGTTTATTAAATTATAACTCTGTTTTTCATCATTTGCAATATCCCTTGATAGAAATAAAACAATGTGATATAATATTTTACAGATATTTTTCGGGAGATGTTAAAAAATGAAACATATAATCAATATTTTAAAGGGAGCGGTTTTCGGAATTGCCAATATAATTCCCGGCGTTTCGGGCGGAACAATGGCGGTTATTATGAAGGTCTTTGACCGCATAATAGATATTTTAACACTTGATTTCAAAAAGATAAAAGAAAACTTTGTATTTATAATCTTTTTCGGAATAGGCGCAGTTTTAGGTATAGGCACAGCGGCCCTTATCCTCAAAAATCTTTTTGAACTCTATTTCGTTCCTACACAGATGTTTTTCACAGGCGTTATTATGGGAAGTATCCCGTTTATCTTTAAAATTGCCGTTACAAAAGAAACACCTATAAAAAAGATAAATATCATCCCTTTTGTTATGGGCGCAGTGATTACACTTCTTCCTCTTTTCATTTCGGACGGAATGAAAACAATCCCTACAAATTCAGAACCTTCCGTTTCACTTCTGATAATAATGGCAATATTCCTTTTTATAGCGGCAGTTGCTATGATTATCCCTGGGCTCAGCGGTTCAATGGTTCTGATGCTTTTAGGCGGTTATCCGCTTGCTCTTTCAGCAGTAACAGAACTCAAATTCACATTCCTTATCGTTATGATGATAGGTGCGGTTTCAGGTCTTATCGCAGGAGGACGACTTATTTCATTTATGCTTAAAAAGTTCCATCAGGGAACATATCTTGCTATTTTAGGTCTTATAATAGGCTCGCTTTTCTCTGTTTTTCCGTTTGCGGAATTTTCATTCGGAGTTCAGGGCATAGTAGGAATTGTTCTTCTGGTAGCAGGTCTTTTTGTTCCTTTTCTTATGGAACTTGCGGGGAAGAAATTCTCGAAAGAGGAGAAATAAAATGGCAGATATATTCACACTCAGAAAACTTATCGACGAAAGTGATAATATAGTATTTTTCGGTGGTGCGGGCGTTTCAACCGAAAGCGGAATCCCCGATTTCAGAAGTGTCGACGGGCTTTATAACCAGAAGTTTGATTATCCTCCCGAAACAATACTCAGCCATACATTCTTTATGACCCATACTGAAGAATTCTACCGCTTTTATCACGATAAAATGATGTTCAAGGATAAATATCCGAATCCTGCTCATATAAAACTTGCCGAACTTGAGAAGAAGGGAAAACTCAAAGCAGTTATAACACAGAATATCGACGGACTTCATCAGGCGGCAGGAAGCGAAAATGTAATCGAACTTCACGGCTCTATGCACAGAAATTATTGTAAAGATTGTAACGCTTTCTATGACCTCTCATATATGATGGACTGCGATGGTATTCCCGGTTGTTCAGAATGTGGCGGAATAATAAAACCCGATGTTGTCCTTTATGAAGAACAACTTGATGCGGACGCTATCGAAAAAGCAATTTATTATATCGAAAATGCCGATGTTTTAATTATCGGCGGAACATCTCTCGCGGTTTATCCCGCGGCAAGTTTTGTAAATTACTATATGGGCAAAAAACTTGTTCTTATAAATAAAACAGAAACTCCCCTCGATATAAGGGCTGATTATCTTATAAGAGGAAGCATAGGCGAAATTTTTTCAAGAGTTTAAAAAAATAAAAATCCTCCGCTTTAAAACGGAGGATAGTATCTTTTTAATCAAATTTTGCCATTTCTGTTTCGGGAAAAGCACCGTCAGGTTCAATATCCTTACTGCAGGAAGATGCAAGTGATGCATCTGTGATATAAACATAAACCGACATTGATGGCGACGATGTATTTGCCTTGTCGATGAAAACAACAAATCCGTTTTCATAATCAGGCTTTCCGACTTCTTCGAGAATTTCAAGAACAGCAGGGTCTGTTGTCCCTGTTCCTGTATAAACGAATGCGTAAGTTTCTGAATCACCCGAAAGTGCAGCCTTAACATTTTTACCACCGTATTTTGTGAATATGAGTTCCTGCGTAGCAAGACTTATCGCTCTTGCGTCTGTTGACGCTCTTGATCTTTTTGCGTCATTCAGGTATCCCAGCATAGCAACCCCTATCACAGCCGCAAGAACACCTATAATCGCGATGACAACGATGATTTCAACAAGCGTGAAACCCTTTGCTTTCTTCATTTTTGTTTTTAACAAAACACAACCCCTCTTTCATTGAATTTGATGTTTAATACCATACCAATCAATATATTAACATATTATGAACAAAAATGCAATACCTTTTTTAAAATATTATCTGTTATTATTCAAGGAGATTTATTTATGTCAAGAAAATCCTTCAACGCGGGTGCACTTTTAGCTCCCGTTCCTCCCGCACTTGTTTCCTGCGGAACAGAAGAAATACCGAATGTTCTCACAATCGGCTGGACTGGTATTATATGTACAAAACCCCCGATGACCTACATATCCGTCCGCCCCGAAAGACATTCATATAACATAATAAAACAGACGGGCGAATTTGTGATAAATTTAGCATCCGAAAATCTATGTCGTGCCGTTGATTACTGCGGAGTGCGTTCAGGCAAAAACACCGATAAATTCAAGGATTGCAACTTAACGCCCGTAAAGGCAGAAAAGGTTTCAGCACCTATTATTGCTGAATGTCCCGTTTCTCTGGAATGTAAGGTTACAGAGATAAAACCACTCGGAAGCCACGATATGTTTATAGCAGAGATAGTAAATGTTTCCGTCAAGGAAAATCTCATCGACCAGAATGAAAGAATAGATTTCTCGTCTGCACATCTTCTCGCTTATTCGCACGGAGAGTATTTTTCCCTCGGCAAAAAACTCGGCTCATTCGGATATTCTGTTAAGAAAAACAAGACAAAAAAGAAAAAGAAGAAATAAATATAATTTGTAAAAGGAGCTTTTTGATATGATGGATTCAACTAAATACCGAGTGGGATATTTCCCCGTAGATAATAAATATAATAAATGGGCAGAAAAGGACCATATCGAAAAACCGCCCGTATGGTGTAGTGTCGATATGCGTGACGGAAACCAGAGCCTTGTCATTCCTATGAGCCTTGAAGAAAAACTCGAATTTTTCAAAGTTCTTCTCAAAGTTGGTTTCAAGGAAATCGAAGTGGGATTCCCCGCAGCGAGCGAAACAGAATATGAATTTTTAAGAACTCTCATAGATAAAAATATGATTCCCGATGATGTAACGGTTCAGGTTTTAACACAGTGCCGTGAACATATCATCAGAAAGACTTTTGATGCCTGCAAAGGCGCACCGAGTGCCATTATCCACTTCTATAATTCAGTAAGCGTCGCACAGCGCGAACAGGTTTTCAATAAGTCGAAGGAAGAAATCAAACAGATAGCAATAGACGGTGCAAAACTTGTCAAGAAACTTGCTTCCGAATATGAAGGCAATTTCAGATTTGAATATTCACCCGAATCATTTACGGGAACAGAACCCGAATACGCACTCGAAGTCTGCAACGCAGTTCTCGATGTCTTAGAACCCAGCGAAACAAATAATGTTATAATAAATCTTCCTGTTACAGTTGAAATGAGTATGCCTCATATCTACGCATCTCAGGTTGAGTATATGAGCGAAAATCTCAAATACAGAGAGTTTGTAACGCTCTCTCTCCATCCCCATAACGACAGAGGAACAGGCGTTGCCGATACCGAACTCGCACTCCTCGCAGGTGCTGACAGAGTAGAGGGAACTCTCTTCGGAAACGGTGAAAGAACAGGTAATGTTGATATAATAACTCTCGCTATGAATATGTATTCACACGGCGTTGATCCGAAACTCGATCTCTCTGATATGAACTATATCGTTTCAGAATATGAAAAATGTACCCGTATGCACGTTTACGAAAGAGCACCCTATGCAGGCGCACTCGTATTCGCGGCATTTTCAGGCTCACATCAGGATGCTATTGCAAAGGGAATGAAATACAGACAGAAGAAGAATCTTCACGAATGGAGCGTTCCCTATATCCCCATAGACCCGACAGACATAGGAAGAACTTACGATGCCGATGTTATCCGCGTTAACTCACAGTCAGGCAAGGGAGGAATCGGCTATATCCTCGAACAGACATTCGGTTATAATCTTCCCTCTAAGATGCGTGAACATTTCAGCTATCTGTGTAAGGATATCTCAGACAGAGAACACAAAGAACTCAAACCCGATGAAGTTCTTTCAATCTTTACAGAAAACTACCTCAATCTCGACGGCGGTATAAAGGTAACGGATTTCGACTTTATGCGTGAAAACAACAGTGTTAAAATCAGCATAACATTTTCTCATAACGGCAAAGAAACCGAAATGGAAGCAGAGGGCAACGGTACACTCAGTGCAATAAACAACGCACTCTGCGAGTTCACAGGAAAACAGTATACATTACAGGTATTCAGTCAGCACAGTATGCAGGGCGAAGGTTCACGAAGCGTCGCTGCATCATACATAGGTCTTGAAAGAGAAGACGGAACTATGTTCTGGGGTGCAGGAACAGATACCGACGTTATTACAGCCAATACAAACGCACTTCTCAGTGCATTCCATAATATGACCAAAGGAGATGTTAAGTAATGGGAATGACTATGACACAGAAAATCCTTGCCGCCCATGCGGGACTTGATAGGGTAGAAGCAGGTCAGCTTATCAGCGCCGACCTTGATATAGTTCTCGGAAACGATATAACAACTCCCGTTGCCGTTAATGAATTCAATAAAGCGGGTTTCAGTTCTGTTTTCGATAAAGACAGAGTAGCAATAGTTCTCGACCATTTTGTTCCCAATAAGGATATAAAGGCGGCAGAACAGAGTAAAACCTGCCGTGAATTTGCCTGCTCACACTGCGTAAGCCATTTTTACGATGTAGGAAAAATGGGAATAGAACACGCACTCCTCCCCGAACAGGGCGTTGTAACAGCAGGTGACTGTATTATCGGTGCAGACAGCCATACCTGCACATACGGCGCACTCGGTGCTTTCTCAACGGGAGTAGGTTCAACCGATATGGCGGCAGGAATGGCAACAGGCAAAGCCTGGTTTAAAGTTCCCTCGGCCATTAAATTCAATATAACAGGAAAACTTCCGAAGAACTGCAGCGGTAAGGATGTCATTCTTACAATTATCGGAATGATAGGCGTTGACGGTGCACTCTATAAAAGTATGGAATTTACGGGCGAAGGCGTTAAAAATCTTTCTATGGATGACAGACTCTGTATCTGTAATATGGCGATAGAAGCAGGCGCTAAAAACGGAATTTTCCCCGTTGATGAAATAACAAAGGAATATCTTTCGGGAAGAAGCGAAAGAGAACCTAAGTTCTTTGAAGCAGACCCCGACGCAGAATACGAAAAGACCATTGATATAAATCTTTCAGATATTGTTCCCGTTGTTGCTTGTCCTCATCTTCCTGAAAATACAAAACCAGCGTCAGAACTTTCTGATATAAAGGTTGACCAGGTTGTAATAGGCTCCTGCACAAACGGCAGACTTGAAGATATGGAAGCGGCATATAATATTTTAAACGGCAAGAAAGTAGCAGACGGAATCCGTTGCATCATTATCCCCGGAACAATGCAGATTTTACGCGAATGTGTAGAGCGTGGTTGGTACACCGCATTTATCGACGCAGGCGCTGTTGTTTCAACACCAACCTGCGGCCCTTGCCTTGGCGGATATATGGGAATACTTGCTTCGGGCGAAAAGTGTATCGCAACAACAAACCGTAATTTCGTGGGCAGAATGGGACATGTAGACAGCGAGGTTTATCTCGCTTCTCCACATACAGCCGCCGCAACTGCTTTAACAGGCTATATAACCGAATGTAAGGAGGTTTAAAGGTATGAATACAGAAGGAAAAGTTTTCAAATATCCCGATAATGTCGATACTGATGTAATCATCCCTGCGCGTTATCTCAACACTCCCGACGCAAATGAACTCGCTTTGCATTGTATGGAAGATATAGATAAAGATTTTGTAAAGAATGTATCTGAAGGCGATGTTATGGTCGCAGGGTGGAACTTCGGTTGTGGTTCATCGCGTGAACACGCACCTCTCGTTATAAAAACTTGTGGAACAGGTTGCGTTATAGCAAAGAGCTTTGCGAGAATTTTCTATCGCAACGCAATAAATATAGGTCTTCCTATTTTAGAATGTGAGGAAGCCGCAGAAGAAATAAACGCAGGCGATAGGGTGAATGTCGATTTCGACACAGGAATAATAAAGAATTTGACAACAGGAAAAGAATATAAAGCACAGCCTTTCCCACCCTTTATCCAGAATATCATAAAGTGTGGGGGACTTCTTAAATCCCTGAAAGAAGGCGAAAACAATGGTTAAGAATATAGCGGTTATCCGTGGTGACGGAATAGGCCCCGAAATCGTTGGTGAGGCGATAAAAGTTCTCGATAGAATAGGAGAACTTTATGGTCATACATTTAGTTATACAGAAGCAGATATGGGTGGATGTGCCATTGATAAATACGGCGATCCATTACCCCAAAGTGAACTCAAAAAATGCACAGACTCCGATAGCGTTCTTTTAGGCGCGGTAGGCGGAGATAAATGGAACGATGTTCCCGGAAATATGCGACCCGAAAAGGGACTTTTACGCCTTCGTGCAGGAATGGGTGTTTATTCAAACAACCGTCCCGCAAAGATATGGAAACAACTTTCAGAAGCGTCACCTCTTAAAAAATCGATTGTCGAAAACGGCATTGATTTTATTATCGTCCGTGAACTCATAGGCGGAATTTATTTCGGTGAACACAAAACCGAAAATGGCGTTGCAACCGATGTTTTAAAATACAGCGAAGAAGAAATCCGCCGTATCGGAAGAATAGGCTTTGAAACTGCTATGAAGAGAAATAAAAAACTCTGTTCTGTTGAAAAGAGTAATGTTTTAGATTCAAGCCGTTTATGGAAAAAAGTTATGCATTCCCTCGCTGATGAATACCCCGAAGTCGAACTTTCTGATATGCTTGTCGATAACTGTGCTATGCAGATTGTCAAAAATCCCTCACAGTTTGATGTAATAGTAACAGAAAATATGTTTGGTGATATTCTTTCGGATGAAGCGTCTATGATTACAGGCTCAATCGGAATGATTCCCTCATCAAGCCTTGGTGCAACAAAGTGCGGTCTTTATGAGCCAATCCATGGTTCCGCACCCGACATCGCGGGAAAAGACATCGCAAACCCTATTGGAACAATCCTTTCCGCCGCTATGATGCTTCGTTTCAGTTTTGATATGAGCGATGAAGCCGACGCTATCGAAAAAGCCGTTTCAAAGTTCCTTGATGAAGGATACAGAACAGCCGATATTATGAGCGAAGGAAAAACTCTTGTCGGATGTAAAAAATGTGGCGAACTCATAACAGGTTATCTTTGTAAGGAGTAATAAAAATGTATTTTGACGATATAACAATAGGTCTTACAACAGAAATTTCTCCTGCCGTTATCGAAAAACAGAAGATGATAGATTTCGCTCTCCTGTATGATAATATCCCTCTCCATACCGATGAGGAATACGCAAAGAAAACTCCTTTCAAAAAACTTATTGCCCCAGGGGTAATGTCCTTTATGGCAGTATGGGCAAAGTATCTTGAGGTTGACTTTTTCGGTGAGGAACTTTTAGCAGGAAAGTCGACAAAAATCGAATGGTTAAAACCCGTTTTTGCAGATGATGTTTTAACGGGAAAAGCAACAGTAACATCGCTTACAAAACGAAGCGGGAAAAACGGAATTGTCGAGGTTACCATCGAGGCTTTCAATCAGAACGGCGAACTCGTTCTCACAGATATAACAGAAGCGATAGTAAAATGCAGACCGACGGAGGAATAGAATATGGATTTTGAAAAACTCATTTCAGAAAGATATTCTGTAAGAAAATTTGAGCCTACTCATCTCTCACAAGAAGCGATAGACAAAATTCTTTCGGCATCCCATAAAGCCCCGACAGGCTGTAACTATCAGCCACAGAGAATTTTGGTGCTGAATACCGATGAATCTATTGAAAAACTCAAAGCCTGCACAAAATGCCATTTCAATGCACCCACAGCTATGCTCATCTGCCATAATAAAGAAGAAAGCTGGAAAAGGGTTTATGACGGCGCTATGTCTTCGCCCGTTGATGCTGTTATTGTCGCAACGTATATGGTTCTCGCAGCACAGAATATCAGCGTCGGAACTTGCTTTGTAATGCATTTTGACCCCGATACTATGCGTAAGGAATTTTCTATCCCCGAAAATATCGAGCCATCGCTTCTTCTCGTTATGGGTTATCCCGCAGATGATTCAGAGCCTATTGATATGCATTATAAAAAACGACCTCTCAGCGAAGTTGTTTTTTATGATAGTTTTTAGAATAAAAATAAAAAAGACAGTACAGATTTTCTGTACTGTCTTTCTTTTTGTCGGATTTATTTCTTTTTCGAGCCGAGTTCCGAGATTATCTTTATAAAGCTCTGAACATCGGTAAAGTCTTTATAAACACTTGCAAAACGGACATAAGCAACATGATCTATCTTCTCGAGCTTTTCAAGAATCATATCGCCGATTTCAGTACTCAATGCCTGATTCTGCATAGCGTTTGCGTAATGATTTTCAACATCGTCAACCATTTTATCAACCATATCAACGCTTACGGGGCGTTTTTTAATTGCTGTGTAAATACCCTTTATAAGTTTTGTTCTGTCAAAAGGTTCAAATGTGCCGTCGCGTTTTAAAACCATAAGAAGTGGCATTTCAACGCTTTCATAAGTTGTAAATCTTTTACCACAATTACTACATTCTCTTCTGCGACGCTTCTTTCCGTCAGCAGGGCGGGAATCGATAACTTTTGTATCTTCATAATCACAAAACGGACAACGCATAACGACACTCCTTGATGTTCTGATTTTTAATACCGAAATTATATTTATACTGATTGTATAGTTATGTGATTATTATACTCTAAAAAGAAAAACTTGTCAACAGTTAAGCGAATAAATTTCTGCAACAAAATCCTCGGCAACCTCTTTGAGAGAACAAGGTGTTACGAGGTTTCTTACAAGCAACTCGAAAAAAGAATCTGCAATTTCCTTCTTTGTCGTTACATCGTCTACCTTTTCGGAATATTCTTCGCCAAAAAGTGAAGAAGAAACCGAAAAAGAATATCCGCCGTTTTCAGCCGTCATGGTGTAATGGATTTTATCCCCTCCGACACATTCACATCTGACAACCGATGGGTCTGATTTCATAATGGGCCTCCTTAAATAAATGCTTTGCAGTCTGCCTTATAATGTTACAGACAACGAAAAAATCCTTAAAGTAGACGAAACTTTTTTATTCCGACAAAATCCGACTGTTTTTTCAAAAACTATTGTGTTTATATACAAAAGATTTTGTCGGATATCGTAAAACAGGGAACTTGTATTAAATTTATTCATAAATGTTCAAAAAATGTTCTTGAAATTCGGTGTCTCATCTTCGGCGATATCTTCTATCGAATAAATAAGAGAGTCCATTCCTGACAAAAAATCGCCATCATGCATATTGTCCGCATCAAGAAGTTCCGAGATAACAAAACCCGTTTCATCAAGCTTATCCTTGTTGACGATAAAACATAAAAGTTCTGTTTTTTCATCCCATAAAGAAAAAATCTCTCTCATATCATCAGAAACTTTTTCACCATTCTTATAATTTTCTATAACCTTCTCACATTCTTCTTTCATCTCTCTGCAACTATGTCTTACAATAAGAGTTCCCGATAGCGAAATTATCATAATAAATGTAATTATAACCGAACATAAAACAACCCTTTTCATTATTTCTCCTTTTTTATTATGTTGATTTTTTCGTTTTTGTCACAGGTCATTAAAAAGATGTCTTTTCTTTTAATGTTTTTTTCTATAAGGACTTTTTCCAGCCAGCCCTCACCTTTATTTATAGACGACAACGCATCTTCGATTAAAACTCCGTCATTTATTATAACAGCAGGAGGATTCATATCCGTACCCTTTATGTTCATATCAGAATTCACAGGCGTTCTGTAAGAAAATTTCTGCAGAACCGAAATTTTTCCCGTTGTTTCCGCTATTGCGAAATGTACTTCTGATATGTCAAAAATCCCGTATCCGTGCAAAGCCTCTAAAATGTCATCAGCAGTAAACCTGAGTTCTTTTATAACTTTCTGGTCAATAACGCCGTCTTTTATTATAACCTTCGGATTTCCCGAAACAATGCCTCTTATCCGCCTTGATTTAAGTGTAATTCCTGACATTATTACATCAAGACAGACAAGAACAGCAACGGGAATAAGTCCTGCAAAAAGCGGAACAGAAACATCCTCAACGGGAAGCGTTGCTATGTTAGAAACAAGAATGGTTACAACAAGCTCTGATGGTTGAAGTTCACCTATCTGACGCTTTCCCATAATCCTTACCGAAAAAATTATAAAAAGATAAACAATAACCGACCTTACAAAAAGTATTGCCATAAATCCCACCTCTTTTTAAAAATATTCTTGTCATAAATTTCTTTTATATTCGGAATATTTTTTCATCCCATTGGAAAATCTATAACTATACTTTTAAACGGAGGTTTATCTTTTGGATACCAATTTTTACGAAAACAGAAAAATCCCTTCAAATATAGAAAGCCTTATAACAGACCTTACAACCATTATGGGTGATAACGCAGGACTACTCAAAAACCGCATAGAAATTTCAGGGATAAAATGCGTCTTTCTTTCGTTTGACGGTATGGCTTCTCTTGCTATTATGACACCTCTTGTCCTTAATCCTTTAGAAGAAATCGAAATCAGAAGGGCAACACCCTATGAACTCAAAAATCATATAAAATCAAAGCTCATTCTTTCAACCGACAGTATAGAAGTCTTTACCTATGGCGACCTTGTAAGAAGACTTATGTCGGGCTTTGTCTTTCTTTTTATCGACGGAACAGAGGGCGTTTTAGGATACGGAATACAAGGCTATGAAAGAAGAATGGTCGGCGAACCCGAAGGCGAAACCGATATAAAGGGTGGGCGAGAAGGCTTTACCGAAACGCTTAATACCAATATCTCACTTATTAGAAGAAGAATGAAAACTCCCGACCTTCGATTTGAAAGATTTGTCATAGGAAAAAAGAGCAGAACCGATGTGGCATTCATCTATCTCAAAGATAAAATTGATAGAAAAATGCTTCGTGAAATGCGAAAGAAACTTTCCTCTGTAGAACTCGAAACTGTCCTCTCGTCAGGGTATATAAGACCCTTTCTCGAAAGCGATAAATTCGGATTTTTCGATACAGTAGGAACAACCGAACGCCCCGATGTCTTATGCGGAAAAATCCTTGAGGGAAGAATAGCGATGCTAATAGACGGAAGCCCCTATGCACTGATAGTTCCTTATCTTTTTATCGAAAATTTTCAGACTCTCGACGATTATGCATCGCGTCCTTTCTATGCCTTTTTTATAAGAATGATAAAGATAATCGGATTTTTCATTTCGATTCTTCTTCCCGGTGTCTATGTCGCGATAGCAACCTTTCATCCCGAATTTTTCAATGAAAAACTGCTTCTTATTTTAGCAAAAGCAGAATCGGGTGCACCTCTTCCTCTTTTTGCAGAAGCTTTCATAATGCTTCTTTTGTATGAACTCATAAAAGAATCCGCAATAAGACTTCCCCGCGCGATAGGAAGCGCCGTAAGTATAATAGGCGGATTTATAATAGGCGATGCCGCTGTTTCGTCAGGGATAGTCAGCAACCCCCTTCTTATCGCAGTAGCACTTTCCGTTACCGCATCTTTTGTCATTCCATCGCTTACAGAATCGACAACCCTTCTTCGTTTTATTTTTCTGGCGGCAGGTTCTTTTTTGGGACTTTACGGCATAGCAACAGTCATTTCGTTGGTTCTTTTCAATATAACTTCAGAGGATAATATGGGCATACCTTATTTCTCACCCATAACGCCTTTTTCACTTCGTTCAATGGGCGATACAGCAATAAGACTTCCACTGAAAAAACTTCAGAAAAGAAATTTCAATATAAACAGTTTAAGGGAGGAATAATTTATGAAAATTTCTTCATCAGGAGCTATTTCGCTTCTTCTTATTTCAAGAATTTTCACCCTTATGATCTATACCGCCGATATGGCATTTACTTCTGTTTCCTTTCTTTTGGGAATATGCTTTTCAACCGTAATTCAGGGCGTTTTATCACTTATTCTCATTCTTCTTGTGAAAAAATCTTCTGCCGATGATTTTTATTCACTCGTATCAAAAAACAGATTTCTTATGATAGTTCTTTCTCTTTTTTACGGTGTGTTTTTCATCCTTTCAGGCGGAACAGTTCTCAAAAATTTCACCTCTTTCGCAAACGGACTTTTCTTTGAAAATGTATCGGCATTTGTTATAGCTATACCGATAATTTCGGTTGCCGTTTATGGTGCTTTTTCGGGGATAAAATCCGTTTCAAGAAGTGCCTCGGTGATTTTCTGTATCTTTGCGTTTATGTTTCTGATAACATCCGTTTTGTCTGCTGAAAAAATATCTCCCGCTATTTTTGATGAAACAACACTTTCTCTTTCTTCCGTTATAAGATATACAGTCTATGATATTTCCTCAAGTCCCGAATTTGTAATGCTACCGTTTTTCTGCCTTTACAGTAAAAATATCAGAAAAGATTATTTTTCTTTTCTCTCGTTAAGACTTCTCATTCTCACAACATCCTCATTCCTTATGGCGTCGGTTTTAAAGGACTTTGTAAACTATACCGATTTCCCGTTTTTCACCCTCTCGGGCGCAGTCGGAGGTTTTATAAAATCCGACGCGTTATATCTTGTTATATGGACGCTTTCCGCATCGATAAAACTCTCTCTCATTCTTCATTTTGTAAATGTTTTTACCGAAAAAATCCCTCTTAAAAAACACCTTAAATTCATTCTTTCAGGCGTAATAATAACCCTTATTTCTCTTACAGGAATAGTAACCGAAAACAACGGGAATTCACAGATAATATCAGCGCTTTTCATTCTTCTTATGGGCGGAATAATACCCATTATCTTCTTTTCAAAGGAGGTCTTTTCACTTGATAAAAAAACTTATTATGATAACAATAACAATCTTTCTTCTGACAGGATGTAACTCTGTGGAAGTGACCGAAAGAGCATTTGTAAAAGCCATTTATGCCGATAAATCAGAGGGGAATATCTATCTCGATATTCTCTATACAACCCCCGAGGGCGAAGATAAAATTTTCGTTTCAAAGGGAAAAGATTTTTCTTCCGCGATAACTCTCACAGAAAACACTATCGGAAAAGATATTTTTACCGACCATTGTAAAGTCATTTTTGTCGGCGCGGGTATAACAGATATAAGAAAAGACCTTTCTTATCTTCCCGAAAGCAGGGCTTTTCCTATGAAGATGATAATCTGTAAATGTGCATATAAAAATGTCCTTTCGGCAAAGAATATCGACTCATTCGGGGATATTGTTTCAAAAGAAAAGGGAGAAAACTACGGAACTTTATTCTCTGTTTTTTCAGACGAAAACAATGAATACCCCATAGCAACATTGAAAGAAGGATATATCATACTATTTTAAAATACTTTACAAATAAAATGATTTGTGATAAAATATTATGGAATATTTATATATGAGGTGAGACCTTTGTCTTTCAACAGAGATAATATAAGAAATTTCTGCATAGTAGCACATATAGACCACGGCAAATCAACCCTTGCCGACCGTATTCTCGAACTCACAGAAACTGTCGCAGTAAGAGATATGGAAAATCAGCTTCTCGATAATATGGATATCGAAAGAGAAAGAGGAATTACAATCAAGGCTCGTGCCGTAAGAATGAAATATACCTCCCTTTCGGGCGAGGAATATTTCTTCAATCTCATCGACACCCCCGGCCATGTCGACTTCAACTACGAAGTATCCCGTTCTCTCGCTGCGTGTGAGGGTGCGATTCTCGTTGTTGACGCATCACAGGGTATAGAAGCACAGACTCTTGCTAACACCTATCTCGCCATCGACCATGACCTTGAAATCCTCCCCGTTGTTAATAAGATAGACCTTCCTTCAGCGCGTCCCGAAGTTGTCTGCAAGGAAATCGAAGATGTAATAGGCATTCCCGCTATGGATGCTCCACGCATTTCCGCAAAGACAGGCGTTAATGTAAGGGATGTTCTTGAAAGAGTAATAACAGATATTCCCGCCCCCAAAGGCGATGATGATAAACCCCTTAAAGCCCTTATCTTCGATAGTTATTATGATAGCTACAAGGGCGTTATCATCTACATAAGAGTAGTTGAGGGAACTGTCAAGGCAGGAACAAAAATAAAACTCATGGCAACAGGTGCAGAGTTTGATGTTGTTGAAACAGGATATATGGGAGCGACGGAACTCGTAAATGTCGGTGAACTCCACGCAGGCGAAGTAGGGTATATCGCGGCATCTATTAAAAACATCGGCGATACCCGTGTCGGTGATACAGTAACCGATGCCGAAAATCCTTGCGAAGAAGCGCTTTCAGGATACAAAAAGGTAAACCCTATGGTTTTCTCAGGCGTTTATCCTCTCGATGGCGCAAAGTATGGCGATTTGCGTGATGCTCTTGAAAAATTACAGCTCAACGACGCTTCACTTTCTTTTGAACCCGAAACATCAATAGCTTTGGGATTCGGTTTCCGTTGCGGATTTTTAGGACTTCTTCATATGGAGATTATCCAGGAGCGTATCGAACGCGAATACAACCTCGATATTATTACAACAGCACCATCGGTTATCTACAAGGTAACCCTCACAAACGGCGAAGAAAGATATATCGACAACCCCTCAAACTATCCCGATCCCGCACTCATAGAGGTTGCCGAAGAACCCGTTGTAAAATCGAATATTTTAGTGCCTTCCGAATTTGTCGGAAATATTATGGAACTTTGTAAAGAACGTCGTGGCGTTTTCAAAGATATGAAATATCTTGACGAAACAAGAGTAGAACTTCATTACGAACTTCCTTTAAACGAAATTGTCTACGACTTTTTTGATGCTTTAAAATCAAGAACAAGAGGTTATGCTTCTTTCGACTATGAATTTATGGGATATGTTCCATCAAAACTCGTTAAACTCGATATCCTTCTCAACGGTGATGTTGTCGATGCACTTTCGTTTATCGTTCATATCGATAAAGCTTATGCAAGAGGAAGAAAAATTGCTGAAAACCTTAAGGAGAATATTCCTCGTCAGATGTTTGAAATTCCCATTCAGGCAGCAATCGGCGGAAAGGTTATAGCGAGAGAAACCGTAAAGGCTTATCGTAAGGATGTTCTTGCTAAGTGTTATGGCGGTGACATAACAAGAAAGAAGAAACTTCTCGAAAAACAGAAGGAAGGTAAAAAGCGTATGCGTCAGTTCGGAACGGTAGAAGTTCCTTCCGAAGCATTCACAGCAGTTCTCAAAATAGATTAAGGAGGGGTTTTATGGACTCTTTAAGAGCGATGATAACCGTTTTCTCAATCATAGGTTCAGGACTTATAGCCTATTCTTTCTATCATATTTTAATAACGGGCGATATTGTAAAAATCCTTGTTTCAGGTGCTTTGGGTATCGCAACAATTGTTCTTCTTATTATGCAACTCAAGAAGAATTTAAAGGGGTAATCTGATTTTAAAAGGAGATTATTATGAAATACGAATGTCCTCATTGTCACGAAAAGACAATAACACTCAGACAAAAAACCTTTGCAGGTTCTTTAACCTCAAGAGGTGCAGAGTGTGAAAAATGCAAGAGAAGATGCGTAAACGGAAAAGACTCGATAATCGTTCGCCTTATAACATCTCTCGCAGCTTTGCTCTTCATAACATATATGATTTTTTTCACAGAAATAGATATGGGATTCTGTATCGGCGTTTCGATATTAGCACTCATAGTATCAAAAATCCTTCAGATGATTTATGATGCTTTCTTTGCTAAACTCATTCCATCACAATGGATAGATTAGGCGTCTATATACATATCCCGTTCTGCGCAAGAAAATGCCCTTACTGCGATTTCTATTCGACAAAATATAACAAAGAAACCGTTTCTTTATATGTCGATGCACTTATAAGAAATTTCAGGGCGTTTTCTCTTGAAAACGGAAAGAAAAAAATAGTGTCAGTATATTTCGGTGGGGGAACGCCCATTCTTCTCTCTCCCTTTCAGTTTGACCTTTTGCTTTCTTCTCTTTCAGAATGTTTTTCCTTTTCTGAAGATATAGAAATCACCACAGAGGCAAATCCTTCTATGTCTGATAAGAATAAATTTTCAGAGTATAGAAAAACAGGTCTTAACCGAATTTCATTCGGCGTTCAGAGCTTTATAGAAACCGAACTCAGATCTCTTCAGAGAACTCATACCGCAGAGGGTGCTATAAGGGCAATAGAAAACGCTTACAGCGCAGGATTTGACAATATTTCTGCCGATATAATGCTGGGTATCCCTAATCAAACGAAAGAAAGCCTTTCTCAGACGCTTGAAACAGCGGTGAATTTACCGCTTTCGCATATATCCGCATATATGCTTAAAATCGAGGAGGAAACTCCCTTCAATTCTGATGAGATAATAAAAACTCTTCCCGATGATGATACAACAGCAGAACTTTATCTTCATACAATAGAAACTCTCGAAAAGAAAGGATTTTTGCAGTATGAAATTTCGAACTTTGCTAAAAAAGGACGGCAAAGCAGGCATAACCTACTCTATTGGGAATCCGCTGACTATATTGGTTTCGGCGCTGCTGCACATTCCTGTTATCTCGGCAGTCGTTTCGCTGTGCCTTCTGATATTACATCTTTTACTCAAAATAGCATACAGGGAAAAATAATTACCGACGAAAACTCCTGCGATTTTTCTGAATATGCGATGCTCCGCCTTCGACTTACAGAAGGACTTTCACTGAAAGAAGCAGAAAAAAGATTTTCTTTTGATAAAGAAACGATTTTACATAGAGCAGAAAAATTCAGAAAAGCAGGTCTGCTTAATATATGTGATGAAACCGTTTCGCTCACAAAAAACGGCTTTCTTGTGAGCAACGGCATTATTTCAGACCTTGTTCTTTAGCATAATAGCCAAAAAAGAGTTTTGCAAGTATTATAAAATTTACTTGCAAAACTTTTCTGTTTGCTATACAATATAATATAGTGTGTATTTTAAGATAATGGGGGATTTTGAATGAAACTCAGTGAAATGACAAAAGAACAACTCGTTTCATATAAGAATGAAATCAAGGCAGAGTATGATGCTTTCAAAGCAAGAGGATTAAAACTCGATATGTCAAGAGGTAAGCCCTGCTCTGAACA
Organism: Oscillospiraceae bacterium; assembly: GCA_017466865.1. Classification (GTDB taxonomy): domain Bacteria; phylum Bacillota; class Clostridia; order Oscillospirales; family Ruminococcaceae; genus RGIG4131. The sequence goes on from JAFTTI010000021.1 coordinate 169,493, forward strand.
GCTTGACCTTACTATGCCTATGCTCGATACAATAAACAGTGAGTCTGATATCCTTTCCGAAAATGGAACAGACTGCAGAAACTACGGCATTTTAGACGGCATCCCCGAAGCAAAGAAACTCTTTGCTGATATTTTAGAGGTTTCACCCGATGAAATAGTTGTCGGCGGAAATTCAAGCCTCAACATTATGTATGATATGATAACAAGGGCTATGCTTTTCGGGACAGTCGGAAGCGAAAGACCCTGGTGCAAAGAAGAAAAAATAAAGTTCTTGACTCCCGTTCCCGGTTACGACAGACATTTTGCTATATGTGAAAAACTTGGTATTGAAATGATAAATGTTCCTATGGGCGAATACGGACCCGATATGGATATGATTGAAGACCTTGTTTCAAAGGATGCTTCAATAAAAGGTATCTGGTGTGTTCCTATGTATTCAAACCCCGAGGGAAAAACATATTCAGATGAAACAGTAAAGCGTTTCGCAAATTTAAAACCCGTCGCACCCGATTTCAGAATTTTCTGGGATAACGCTTATTGCATCCACCACCTTTCAGATACACCCGATAAGCTTCTTAACATTATGGATGAATGTAAAAAGAACGGAACAGAAAATAGTGTTTATATCTTCGCGTCAACATCAAAGATAACATTCTCGGGTTCAGGCGTTGCAGTTATGGCGGCGAGCAAAGAAAACATCGCTGAAATGAAAAAGAGTATGACTGTCCAGACAATCGGCCATGACAAACTCAATATGTTAAGACATGTGAGATTTTTCGGTAACAAAGAGAATGTTCTTTCTCATATGAAAAAACACAGCGAGATAATCGCACCCAAGTTCGATGCCGTTTTATCAGCACTCGATAAAGAAATCGCACCCATAGGCGGATGCGACTGGACAAAGCCAAACGGCGGATATTTCATCTCTTTCAATGCACCAGAAGGCTGTGCAAAGAGAATTGTCGAACTCTGTAAAGAAGCGGGAGTAGTACTCACAGGTGCAGGTGCTACATTCCCATACGGAAAAGACCCCGATGATAAAAACATCAGAATAGCGCCCACATACCCTTCAGTTTCAGATCTTTCCCTCGCAACAGAACTTTTCTGCATCTGCGTAAAACTCGCTTATGCGGAAAAATTATTAGGTTAAAATAAATCCCGTCAGAATATCCTGACGGGATTTTTATTTACATATCTTTTTCAAAAAGAAGATACTCTCTCTGGTATAAAATCTTTTTGTCGATGTATTTTTCCGATGCCTTGCCTTTTTTTATAAGCGCTCCTATTGACGATGCCCCTCTTTTTCTGAGACTCTCAAACATCGACTGTGAAAGCGCAGACCCAAGCCCTAAATGCTTTTCGTCAACGCCTATGTAAAGTAAGATATAGTTATCGCATTTTCTTCTGTTTTTAAGAAGGAATAAAAGTTCAGAAAGACCTATTTTTCCGTTTAACTTATTTCGATAATCGGGAACAGCAATAAAAAATCCTACCATCTTCCCGTCCTTATAGCCTAGTTTCACCATCGAAAAATCGAGTATCATTTTAAGTGATTTATACATCTCTTTAAACTCTTCTTCCGTTATGTGTGAAAAAACAGGGAAGTCACTGTAAAGCCTTATAAGAAGGGAATAAACCTCGCCGATAGCGCTGTCCCAGTCCTCTTTTTTAGCGTTAACTATCTTGTAACCTTTCTTCACAAAATAGTTGTATCTTTTTATGTATCTCTCGTCGTCATCTTCTTTTTTCGATAACTTTTTATAGATGTTTGAAACATAGGTTTCAGCGACTTTATATCCACATTCTTTCCAGAGCATAGGGTAGTATTCTTTCCCGTAAGGTTCCGAGAAAAATCTTTCCTCGTCGAATTTGTCCGATTTCATTCTATAACCTATCCAGAAACTTGCATCAACAGGCCCTGTGAGTTTTTTAATGCCCTTTTCTCTCGCAAAATTTTCAGCGAAAGAAAACATTTCCCTCACAGCACGGGGATTGTTTTCAGCATCAAAAAATCCTATATATCCCTCATCTTTTCCGTGATATATAGTTACAGCACATCTTCCTACTGCCCTGACGTCTTCATAGCATACAAACGCTGTCATATCAAAATATCTGCTTAAAGTGTGAGTTCCTTTAAGAAGCATTTCTTCGTCCGAAATCTTCTGCATAAGTTCATTTTTCTTGTGTATTTTTCGTGGTAAGGATAAAAAATCCTCATATTCATTTTCCGAAACTTTTTTTACAAGAAACATTTTAAAAAACTCACTCCTTTTCGCAGATTTTTATAGTTCCCGTATTTCCGTCAAGCTCTATTATGTCGCCGTCTTTTATAAGGTCGAAAGCATCTTTAACACCCACAACCGCGGGGATTTTCAGTTCTCTCGAAATAATTGCAGTATGCGATAAAAGCGAACCTTTTTCGCTGATTATCCCCTTTGAATTTGAGAGAAGGAATACCCAACCCGGATCCGTCATTTTAGCAACGATTATCTTTCCCTTTGTGTCAGGCGGGTTGCAGGCGTCTTTAACAACAACAGTTTCGCCTTTTACAATTCCTGCCGATGATGGTGTTCCCATAAGAATATTCTCGCTCGAAACCGCCTTTGAAATTCTCTCAACGCATTTTGTTTTCTTGTCAAATTCTTTACCCGAAAAGATAAGCCTTGAAAACGGCGGAAGATTATAAAATCCTTTGTAATCCTCTTTTCGCTGTTCGATTAAACTTATAAATTCATCGGGATTTCCAAAGAAGATTTCTTCTTTAGTAAGATAAAAAATATCACACTTTTCTCTGATTTTTTTATCCTCATAAAAAATCTCTCCCGCTCTTAAAAACATCGAACGGACCATCCCGTAAATTCTCGTTCTGTTAAGACGAGAAACCTCTCTGTTCATTATTCCTATCGATGCTTTTTCAGAGAAGAATTTTATTCTCTTTCTGCATTTCTTTATGCTACCCAAAATATCCTCTGCATTTTTTTCTTCGTCAGAAAGAAGCGACTTTTTCGTGCTCTCAAAAATCTTTTCATCCGAAGAAATATCGCATATTTTCTTTATGAGAAGTAAAGGGTTTTCTCTGAAAGTAATCGTTTCAAGTTTAAGTTCTTCGGGCGAACGATCCCCATAAAGCGAAATGTATTCAAAGAATTTTTCTCTGAACAAAGGATATTTTCCGAGTTTCAGATTAAGTTCTTCCGCTGTTTCAGAACTGCTTAAATCCGCCAACATTTCTCTGCCAGAGTCCGCAAGTTTTATCATCGCCCTTATCGGCTTCATACTTTCTATGTTTGAAATTCCGCTTATAAAATCATTTGCTTTTTTCTCATAGTCAGAAACGCCCGATTTCTTTACCGCCGATTTTAAAAGACCTGTAAAAATAAAGGCATAAAGGTCGTTTAAAAGCGTTATGTCCCAAACGGATAAAACCTTTTTTGAAACTTCATTGTAAAGATTTTTTATCCCGTCAATAGTGATGTCAGAAGTGAAATTTTCTCTGAAATATTTTTCTGTCTGTGAAAAATCAGAGTTTAATTTATCCATATTTTTTCTTACAGAAAAAGCCTCGCTTATTATGTTAAAGCAAGTAGACATTCTCTTTAAAGGATTAAGCCTTACAAAATCACTCTCACGGGGCGACGATGTAACTCCCATCATATCCTGCCAAATAGGAATTATCTTTTTGTGAAACGGCAAAAATGATAAAACAGTATACCAGTTTGAAAGTTTATAATAAACCCTGCCGTTAGCAGAACCCGTCATATTATAATAAGTTTCGTTGTATCTGTCAGTTATCTTTTCGTCTTTTATAACTCTTTCTGCGAGTCCTCTGAAAACCCCGCTGTAAGCCTCTTTCACGAACGAAATAGTCAAGGGAAGCGAGATGTTCGGATAACTTTCAACAATGTTGCTGTTATCGAGGATAAGGGGAGAAGAAGTTTCAAGAGTTGTAATAGGTCTTGACTGTAAAATGAAAATCTCGTCATCCTTTATAGCAAATTCAATATCACAAAATCCACCGAAAATCTTTTCGGTTTTTTCTGTTATACAGATAAGTTCTTCTATCAGTTCATCTGTAAAAACGGGAGGTTTTTCACCCGTTTTTTCGGCGTAGTATTTTCTGTCCGTTCTGTTAAAGTAACAGGTAGTAACATCCGTTTTTTCTTCAACGACATTATCACCCGTGCCATTTCCTAAAACGATAACGGTTTCGTTTAAAATTCCCTGCGGATTAGCAGAAAATATAACGCCCGATTTTTCAGCGTCAACCATCTCTTCAACGATAACCGACATCCTTATATCATCGGGATTAATCCCGTTTTCTCTGCAATAAGAAATAACATTTTCCTTTTCTGCCGATAAAAAACATTCGTTTATTTTTTTGAATACATCTTCTTTTTTCACGAAAAGAAAACTGTCAAACTGTCCCGCAAAAGAAAGCGAAGATGAATCCTCACAAAATGCAGAAGAACGCACCGAAAACTCCTTGCCGTCAGAGAGGACAGAAAGGAGTTTTTCTTCATCAGGTATTTCGTTTACACAAAAAAGCGGGGGAACATTAATTCCATTCTCTTTCATTATAAAAAGACGCTCTGCTTTTTTGCCGATTTTGTGTTCTTTAAAATTTTCTATCGTAATAATATCATTCATATCCTTCCGAAAATCATATAGGCAGGGATGATGAGAAGCATAGTCGCTTCCGTGATGTATGTATATATCTCAACTCTTGTAACAAGCTTGAATCTTTCGGGATTTTTTATAAACAAAATAAATTCAACTGTCATAACCGCAACATTTATTATGAGTATAACAAACCCTATCATATTAAGACGATACACCAGAAGAAGATTGGTAACAATATCAACAAGTGTCAATATAAGAATAAATATCGTTGATTTTTTGTGACCAAAAAGCTTTGAATAAGTGGTGTATTCCGTTTCATCCTTAGGCGCTCTTATTTTTCTTGCAATTTCCCATATAAGCGCAGGGAAATAAAGTGTCATTAAAACAAGAAAAGATGTGAGTGTGAAAGGATAAAGGTCATATTTTATACAACAGAATGAAATTATATAAAGATTTAAAACCATCTGGACAGGGTTGTGAGTAACGAGTGCTAATGGAAGACTTTTACTTATCTTGTGTTTCTGAAAAAACCATAACGACATAAGTATCCCATAAGCCATAAGAAAAAGATAGAACAAAAAGTTATTCATAAATACAGCGTTAAGTATTGTTAAAACAGCAAGGTCAATAGCAACAACAATGTTGAGGTCTTTTTTATAAACCTTTCCGCTTGGAAAAGCTCTGTCAGGAAAGAGCCTCTTGTCCGACTCATAATCCTTGAAATCATCGGCAATACGAAGAAACATTAAAAATCCGAAAACAGTTATCCCGCCGACAATTTCCTGAATACCGAGTGAAAAATCGGTAATGCCATAATTGAGCAAAAGAATAAAATAAATCTCACCGAAAACTATGAATCCTAAAAGAAGCCTTGTAAAAAACGGATACATTTCTTTAAAATAAATGTTAAGCCTTTTAAGCATTTTTCTCTCCTATCCTTTCTCCTATAAGAACCTTTGTTTCAATTCCTTTGTTGGAATTTCTGAGTATATCCTCATCGATTTTTATAACATCTTTTTTTATCATTAAAACAATAGTCGAACCACCCATTTCAAAATAGCCTTTTTCTTCACCTTTTTTAAAATTTTCAATAGGGTGATTTACTATTTTTCCAACGAGTAAAGCGCCTATCTCAACCTGATAACAAGCACCGAAATTCTCTGTTTCAATACAAGAAACCTCACGGCAGTTTTCTGAAAAAACCTTGTATCTTTTCGCTGAAATAGGACTAACTGTATGTAACTTTCCGTCTATGTATCTTCTGCGGATAATTTTCCCGTCATCGAAAAAACAATATCTGTGATAGTCATCAACAGTAAGCCTTAAAACAATGCAGTATCCGCCGTAAAAATCATCTGTAAGTTCCTCGCCGACAATTTCACTTGCGGTATAAACGCTGTTCTTTATCGGAATTTTTCCGTCGTCCGAAATTTCATAGCAAAGTATTTTACTGTCCGCAACGGCTATGAAATCATTTTTATTTAAAGAAAAATCTCTCTTTCCGTCTTTTAGTTTTCTTACGAAAAAGTCAGAAAAAGAAGAAAATTCCCTCTCCTCAAAATCACTTAAAACAATTCCGTATTCTTTTACAAAAGAGGGGATTTTTTCAGCCGATTTCTTTGTTGAATTTCTTTTTGCGTTAAATCTTGAATACCATTTTCCCGCTATGAAGGTTTTAAGAATAAATCTTCCTAAAACATTTCCGTAAAGAAATTTCAAAGCCTTTCCGCCATACTGTTTATCTTCATAAAAGACCTTGTTTTTTCTGTCATAAATCTTTCCCATTTTTATTCTCCGATAAGAATTACAGCGATAAGAAGCGCTACCGCCAAAAGCCCTAAAAAGATATATGCAATTCCTCTGGGTTTCATAATTTTTATTTTAAGGATAAAGAGTAACCCCGTAACAAAAATGCTTATCGGAATAAGTATATTCCCTATCCCCGTTATCTTTCCGATAATAAACATACATACAACAATAAGCGACGCGAATGTAACAGGAAGACCTGTATAGAACTTTGTTTCTGATTCTGTTGATGTTGAAACATTGAAAAATCCGAGCCTTGTTATAGAAGCTATAACATAGAATGAATAAACAGCGATATAGTACCACGCATTAAATCCCATAGAAAGAGAAATGATAACGGGGAAAAGTGCAAAACTCACCATATCGTTAAGAGAATCAATCTCTATACCGAACTCTTTTTCTTCGTCCGTTCTCTTACAGCGTCTTGCAATCATTCCGTCAAAAAGGTCAGAAACACCGCACACAATAAGACATATAAGCGCATATTTCATCTTCCCTGAAAAAGAAAGCGCCATTCCGATAACAGCCGATACAGCCCCTATATATGTGAGAATTACCGACTTATTGTAATATCCTAAAAACAATTTTTTCAATTCTTTTCACCGCCAAGGATAATTTCTCCCGTTTCGCCGTTTATAGTGATTGTTTCGCCATCTCTTATGAGTTTTGTTGCATTTTCAGCGCATACAACACAAGGAATTCCGTATTCTCTAGAAACGATAGCAGCGTGACAAAGTATTCCACCATATTCAGTAACAATTCCGCCAAGCATAGCAAACTTTCCTGTCCAGCCTGTGTCTGTGAATTTTGTTATGAGAATATCTCCCTCACGGAGTCTGTCCGTTTCATCTAAAGAACGCACAATTCTCGCAGTTCCCGTTGCTTTAAAACAAGAACATCCTATCCCTGAGAGCGCATTGTCTGATTTTTTCACTTCACCGTTTCCGAAAGAAGACCCAATCTCATTTTCACTTGTAAAGTTTCTGAATGAAGAATAATAAATCTTGTTTCTTGCAATTATCTTCATAAGGTCATCTTTGTTGATTTTTTTGTCAAGAAGATTTTTTATGTCCTCAATTTTGGTATACCATATATCGCTTGTCGATGTGAGTATACCCTCGTTTACAAGAACTTCCGAAAGTCTTAATGTATATGCTCTTATTATGCAGTAAAATCTTGTAGAAACGTCTCTCAGTTCCTCTCTCCACCAGAGCATATTCCTCATTTCTGTAACGGTCTTTTCAAACTTTTTATAAGCCGATGAAGAAGCATTGTTTCTTACCTTCTCCATCTCTTTTCTGAATTCTTCGCCAAGGCGTAAAGAGTCCTTCTCGGGCGAACATTCATCACCTAATATACATGTGTTCTTTACATCGTTTATAACAGTCTTTACATCCTCATAAAACGAAGGATATGTAACATCAAGTTCTTTTTTTGAATGATAACCGAACTTTTCAATGTAACTGAGAACCATATCACCGAAAGGCGCGTCAGAAAGGTTTTCATTTATTTCATCAGCACTTTTTTCTGTCCAGAAAGAATAGGCGTTTTCATCCGTTCTTATAATTCTGCTTATGTTCCATATTTCATAGAAGGGAAGAAGATGCGAAACATTGTCAAGCCCGCCTATAAGTGTAAAATATCCGCCCTGAGTCGTGTACTTTAAAATTTTGTCCTTATAAAGCGACTGATGAATTGTGTTTATAAAAATCTGCCTGAAATAAGCACTTTCACTGTCAAGATAATCCGTAAAGACAAGTTTTCTCCATTTTTCCTTTATCTCGTCAGAAGAAAAATCACTATCCTTGTTTTCAAAATAATCTTCGTATCTTAAAAGAAGGTCAGCCTTTATCTTTTCAGCATTCTTGTTTCTTTCCTTAACGATTTTTTTCTGCATAGATGCCATTTTAGCAATACTTATAAGGGTTTTCGGAGTAACCGATGTAGTAACCCCATCGCCCTCGTATGTTATCTTGACGCCGAGTTCGTTATCAAAATCTCTTTCCTTGTATCCCGGAACTTTTGACATAGCAGCCTTCGCAACGCTTAAATTCCAATAAGGTCTGCCATAGAACATATCACCGAGTTTTTTGTCAACTTCCTTGGGTTTTAATATTTTCGACTCTGTCAGAAACTTTCTGAATTCACTTTCCCAGATGTATTCATATAAACTCCACATATAAGGAGTGCATACAGTCGCCGAAACACCGCCGTCTTTAAAGTCAGCAGTAGTCCATTGGTCAGAAATTCCGCCATAGAGTATTTTTGTTATTGCCCTTGCCTGAAGAATAAATAATTCTCCGTTTTCATAAGCGAATTCTATGTCACAGGGGTATCCGAAAAGTGCCTGAATACGAATAGCCTTGTCTGCGATTTCTTTTACATTCTGTTCTGTGAGAAGTTCACCCGACATAAGAGTAACCTCTCTGTCCCACCAGTTATAAGAATATCTTTCGGCGTTAACCTTTCCGCTTACAAGATTTTCGCCCTGTCCCTTTGTGGCTTCAATAAGAATTTCCTTGTCGTTTCCGCTTATGGGGTTAATAGTAAAAGCAACTCCGCTTACATCAGAGTCTACCATTTCTTCAATGATAACCGACATTCCTGCTTCATCGGCAGGAATTCCGTTTGCCGCAAAATAAGAAAGAACAGTTTCTGAATATGTCGAAAGATAACATTTCGCAACAGCGTCGGCTATCTCGTCAATACCACACATATTGATGAATGTGTCATACTGTCCCGCAAATGAAAGACCGCTTAAATCTTCCTTTATTCCGCTGCTTCTTACAGCATATTTCTTTTCGGGATTTATGTATTTTCCGATTTCCGCCTTTATCTCATCGGGTATAGTAAGCCCCTCGTAAAGTTCGGCTATCTTTTCGGCGGTGTCCTTTGCATTGTTCTTTGAAACAACTTTCAAAAGAAGATGAACCTTGCATTCGTTCTTGTTTTCGGAAACGGTTTTTGTGAAAATATCATTTCCGAGAACAATCCCCGAGGGAATGTTGAACCCGCTGTTTTTCATAAAAGAAAGAAAGGCAGCCTTGTTTCCGACTTCTCTCGCGTCAAGTTTTTCTTCAAGACGATAAATTCCCATTTTTTCTTAATCCTTTCGGTTAAAACATATTTTTTCTCAAATGACAGAAATATAAAAGCATATTGAATACTATGTGCGTTAAAGCACCTACAATTACATAAACGAAGTAATACCATAGGGGTAACGGACAGAATATACATACAACAAGAACACATCCGAAAATCGAGTCCGCCTGGTCAAGAAAGATGAAAAATATCTTTTTCAGTCCCTTTACATCATTTTTCCCCGGAGTTATGTCAAGCCTTCTCTTTATAAAACTGTTCGGAAGTTCAAATAAAGCATACGCAAATCCCGACAAAGCCCCCGTCAGTATGTTATAAATAATGGAATTTTCATAATTTCTGTAAAAATAATTGTGTTCATAGATAAAAGCGTTGTTTTCTGCGACAATTCCCCATAAAAGAGAAAAGATTATTCCGAGAAGAATCATCCCTATAAACCCCTTGAATGTCTTGTTGTCCCCGAAAATCCGTTTGCCGTCTTTTAAGTTTTTTCCGAAATCAATAGGTTTTTTAAGAAAATTGCATACTTTTATCTTACACCATACCATATTCATAACCCCTGCTAGTATAATCGGCAGAAGGGTTATATACATTTCAGCAAGTCTTTCCATAAATCCTCTTTAACGATAGATGAATTTAAGGTTCGCAACCTCATAGATGTTCATTCTCAAATCAGAGAAACAATCGTCAGATATAACATCCTTTATCGAATTCAGTCTGTAATCATCAGGTTTTTCCTCTTTTTTCATAAAGAGAGTTACCGCAGAAAGTCTCTGACCTGTAAATTCGGTAAGGTATCTTCCTTCGTATTTTTTGCAGAATTCCCTGAAAACTTCAAATTCAACAGTATTTTCAAACGGGTCACCGCCGATATATCTTGTGCAGTCCCTTACGCCTTTGCTTTCGGGATTTTCAATATCATTTCTGCCTATTCTTACAGCAACTTCATTTCCCGAATCCGAAACAGAAATCTTTATCGCAGGATGATCTGATGAATTTTTGAGTATTATATATGCTGTATGGAATAAAATCCATGAAAATCTCTTGGGCGATGCATTTATAAAGAGGTCAGAATTATCGTATTCAAACTGTAATACCGATGCCTTTCTGTCGGCGAATTTCTTAAGATTTTTTTCGTTCTCTTTCATAAAATCGGTTACCGAAAAAACCGAAGTCTCAAGATTTTTCCCTGTGATATAGTAGTCGTATTCTTCTCTGTGCTTCTGGATTCTTAAAATGTTGTAACAGTCATTTAGGATATTTGTAAGACTTTCCATTTCGTCATACATTTCTTCTGAACCGAGATATTCCTCTATCTTTGCAAGATTACGGCTTATCTCATAGACATATTCCTTTACATTGGCTGATTCATAGTGGAATTTCTTTCTGAGCGACTCAATCTTCATCCCTTCAGAAATAAGATTCCTGTTTAAAACCTCTACTATGAAACATTCGTCGGTTTCGATTATGTTGTATCTGTAAGGCGAACCGTGAAGCGTTCCACAGAAAATTCCTGCCTTTTCAGGAAATTTCCCGTTTTCAAAAAGTTCTTCGGCGCTTTTTCTGACCATCTTGCAGACATCTTCGTTGTTCGACCATACTATTGCTTTTGTTTCTTTATCACAGAAAAAAACATCCACATCGGATTTTTCAAAAATTTCACGGAATTTCTTATCCATAATAACCAGACCTCCTTCTGAATGACAAAAAGTTACAATTAAATATATTATCCTACATTTTTGATAAATTGTAAAGTAAAATATCAAAAAAAGAAGATTTTTCCAAAAAAGAAGAAGATAAAAATATCTTTTTTATGCACCCTAAGAAACTCACATTAAAAAGTTAAAGGAAAATTTGGTTAAAATTTTATCAAAAAAGACTTGCAATAGTTGTCAAAATGGAGTACAATATAATCACATAAATTTTTCTTAGGAGGAATTCAAAATGTCAGTTAAAGTTGCAATCAATGGTTTTGGTCGTATCGGCCGTCTCGCTTTCAGACAGATGTTTGGTGCTGAAGGTTACGAAGTAGTTGCTATCAACGACCTTACAAAGCCCTCAATGCTCGCTCAGCTTCTCAAGTATGACACAGCACAGGGTGGATACTGTGGAAAAATCGGTGAAGGTCTTCACACTGTTACTGCTGATGACGAAGCAGGTACAATCACAGTTGACGGAAAGACACTCACAATCTATGCTAAGGCTAACGCTGCAGAACTTCCTTGGGGCGAAATCGGTGTAGACGTAGTTCTCGAATGCACAGGTTTCTACTGCTCAAAGGACAAGTCACAGGCTCATATCGATGCTGGTGCTAAGAAGGTAGTTATCTCAGCTCCCGCTGGTAACGACCTCAAGACAATCGTGTTCTCAGTTAACGAAAACACACTCACAGCTGATGACAAGATCATCTCAGCTGCTTCATGCACAACAAACTGCCTCGCTCCTATGGCTAAGGCTCTCAACGATTACGCTCCTATCCAGAGCGGTATCATGAGCACAATCCATGCTTACACAGGCGACCAGATGATTCTCGACGGTCCTCACAGAAAGGGCGACCTCAGAAGAGCAAGAGCAGGTGCTGCTAACATCGTTCCTAACTCAACAGGTGCTGCTAAGGCTATCGGCCTCGTAATTCCTGAACTCAACGGAAAGCTCATCGGCTCAGCACAGAGAGTTCCTGTTCCTACAGGTTCAACAACAATCCTCACAGCTGTAGTTAAGGGTGCTGATGTTACTAAGGAAGGCATCAACGCTGCTATGAAGGCTGCTGCTTCAGAATCATTTGGCTACAACACAGACGAAATCGTTTCTTCAGACGTTATCGGCATGAAGTACGGCTCACTCTTTGATGCTACACAGACAATGGTTTCAAAGATCTCTGACGATCTTTACGAAGTTCAGGTTGTTTCATGGTATGACAACGAAAACTCATACACAAGCCAGATGGTAAGAACAATCAAGTACTTTGCTGAACTTGCATAAGTTTATTTAACCGAAAGCAGAAAATCCGCCGGACTGTTACGCTCGGCGGATTTTTTAATCGGGAACATTTTTTATAATTCTGTACCTTTGCATATTTTTTCTCCAAAAGCAGAGAATTGTAAAAAAGAAGAATTCTTTTAAGAAGGAAGTGTAATCGGAATGTATAGAATAGCTACAAAGAAAGTTCTTAATAAAAGCGTTACACAGATGGAAATCGAAGCACCTCTCGTTGCCAATAAAGCAAAAGCAGGTCAGTTCATAATTCTCCGCGTTGACGAAGAGGGAGAGAGAATTCCCCTCACAGTTGCGGGAACAGATAAAGAAAATAAAACTGTAAAGATTATTTTTCAGACAGTCGGAGCAACAACTTTAAAACTCGCTGAAAAGAATGAAGGCGAGTATATCTCCGATTTTGCAGGTCCTTTGGGAACACCCACACACACAGAAGGCATAAAGAATGTCTGCATTATAGGCGGTGGGGTAGGATGTGCTATTGCTATGCCTGTTGCCGAAGAATTCAAAAGACTCGGAGCAGATGTAACAAGCATCATAGGATTCAGAAATAAAGACCTTGTTATCTTAGAAGAAGAATTCAGAAACATTTCAGATAAACTCACTGTTATGACAGATGATGGTTCATACGCTACAAAGGGGAATGTTACACAGCCCCTTAAAGAATATCTTGAAAACGGCGAAAAATTCGATATGATTATAGCGATAGGCCCTGTTATTATGATGAAATTCGTTGTCGAAACAGCAAAGCCTTATGGCACGCCCGTAACAGTTTCTATGAATCCCATTATGATTGACGGAACGGGTATGTGTGGCGGTTGTCGCCTTACTCTTAATCAGGATGGCAAAAAGGTGACAAAATTTGCTTGCGTTGATGGGCCTGATTTCAACGGCTATGAAGTTGATTTTGACGAAGCAATGTCAAGAGGAAGAATGTACTCCGATTTCGAACATCACGCTTACGAAAAAACCTGCAATCTTTTTAAAGGAGGCAGAGAAAATGGCTGATATGTCGCCAAAGAAAAACCCTATGCCCGTTCAGGATCCCATAGTAAGAGCACATAATTTCGATGAAGTAGCTCTCGGGTACTCCGAAGAAACCGCGATGAAAGAGGCTATGCGTTGCCTTGATTGTAAAAATATGCCCTGCGTTTCAGGTTGCCCCGTAAATATTCATATCCCTGCTTTTATTGCAAAGGTGAGAGAGGGCGATTTTGAAGGTGCTTACGAAATTATTTCTATGTCATCAAGCCTTCCTGCAGTCTGCGGAAGAGTCTGCCCTCAGGAAAACCAGTGCGAGAAAAAGTGCGTAAGAGGAATAAAGGGCGAGTCAGTAGGTATCGGAAGGCTCGAACGCTTCGTTGCCGACTGGCATAACGCACACAGTGAAAAAGAAGTTACCCCCCCTGAGTATAACGGACATAAAGTTGCCGTTGTAGGTTCAGGCCCTTCAGGTCTTGCCTGCGCAGGTGACCTCGCTAAAAAGGGATATAAGGTAACAGTCTTTGAAGCACTTCACACAGCGGGAGGAGTTCTCGTCTACGGTATTCCCGAATTCAGACTTCCCAAAAGTATCGTTGCAAAAGAAGTTGAAACTTTAAAGAAATATAATGTCGATATCGAAACGAATGTCATCATAGGAAAAACCCTCACAATAGACGAACTTTTCGATATGGGCTATGAGGCAGTTTTTATAGGTTCAGGAGCGGGACTTCCGAACTTTATGGGTATCCCCGGCGAAAGCCTTAAAGGCGTTTATTCCGCAAACGAATTCTTAACAAGAAGCAATCTTATGAAAGCCTATAAAAAGGATTCTGACACACCTATTATGTCGGGCGGAAAAGTTGCCGTTGTCGGCGGCGGAAATGTCGCTATGGACGCAGCACGTACTGCTCTTCGACTCGGTGCCGAAAAGGTTTATATCGTTTACCGCAGATCTATGGAGGAACTTCCTGCAAGAAAAGAAGAAGTCGAACACGCAGAAGAAGAGGGAATTATCTTTAAAATTTTAACAAACCCCGTTGAGATTTTGGGATATAACAATCCTGATAACCCGAGAGATGAGAAAAACGGCTTCGTAACGGGAATGAAATGTATCGAAATGGAACTCGGTGAGCCTGACGAAAGAGGCAGAAGAAGACCTGTTGAAAAACAGGGAAGCGAATTTACAATGGATATCGACACAGTGATTATGTCGATAGGAACATCCCCCAATCCCCTCATCAAGAATACAACAAAAGGCCTTGAGGTAAATAATCGTGGCGGAATAGTTGTTTCTGAGGACGGACTTACATCGCGTGAGGGAGTTTATGCGGGCGGTGATGCCGTAACGGGTGCCGCAACTGTAATTTCCGCTATGGGTGCAGGAAAAACAGCCGCAAAGGCAATCGACGAAGCGATAAAGAAAAAGGATGTTAAATGAAGGTTACTCGGGCGTCAGTCCGAATACTTCATGTTTATGGATGATTAAAAGGACAACCGATTTGGTTGTCCTTTTCGTTTTTGCTATCTGAAAAATACACCGACCATAACGCCCATTCCGTCGGCAGGGGAAATAATCTGCTGAAGTTCCCATCCTTCAGAAATATACTGATTGATGATTTCTTCGGCTTGTTTAAGGTCGTCATCTCTGAAAAGTTTAACGCCTTTGTTAAGGTAAACGAGTTTGTATTCTTTCATGAATTTCCCTCCGTTTTTTAAAAAATCTCCACGCAGGTATGCGTGGAGTCTTTTCTGGTGCGGATAACAGGAGTTGAACCTGCACCGAGTTGCCCCGACCAGTACCTGAAACTGGCGCGTCTGCCTATTCCGCCATATCCGCCTGCCTATATCACCCGAATATTATACCACATATTGCACAGAAAATCAAGAAAAAATTTTCTGTATGCGAAAGATAAGTTTTTTTGTAAAAACAGTAGATTTTTATTTATACTTATAGTATAATGATGATATATATGCACTTTTTTATGGGGAGGATTTTTATATGCAGGCTTATCTTGACAACGCAGCGACGACAAAACCCTGCGATAAAGCGGTTTCAGCGGCAGTTTCAGCACTCACAGAAACCTACGGAAATCCCTCATCTCTTCATAGAGCAGGATTTTTAGCGGAAGAACTCGTTAACGAGGCTCGAAAGAATATCGCTTCCGCACTTTCAACCCAGCCCGAATGTGTAATCTTCACATCAGGCGCTACTGAGAGTAATAATCTTGCGATAATAGGTTCTGCTAAAACTTATGGCAGAAGAAAAAAGAAAATAGTAACAACAACTATAGAACACCCCTCTGTTGCAAGAACAGTTGATTATCTTGAAGAACAAGGCTATGAGGTAGTAAGAATATCCCCCAATCATAACGGAGAAATAATACCTGATGATATAGTTTCCGCCGTTGATGATAATACATTTATGGTTACATGTATGCTCGTCAATAACGAAACGGGATATATTCTTCCTCTTAAAAAAGCGTTCACAGCAATAAAAAGACTTTATCCCGAATGTATAACACATGCCGACTGCGCACAAGCATTTTTAAAAGTTCCGATAAAATTTTCAGAACTCTCTGCCGATATGATTTCAATTTCGGGACATAAAATCCACGCCCCGAAAGGTATCGGCGCGCTTGTTCTTAAAAAGGGAGTAAGACTTCTTCCCATAATGTTCGGCGGGGGACAGGAAAAAGGTATCCGTTCGGGAACAGAATCAGTTCCTCTCATTTCCGCTTTTGGCGAAACTGTAAAGGAATACGCTCCTACTCTTTCGAACGCAATAAACAACGCAAACGAAATGAACGCATACCTTCGTGAGAAACTTGCGAAACTTCCCGATATTTCAATAAATTCAACAGAAGGTATATGTTCTCCTTTCATAATGAATTTTTCCGTTGTGGGAATACGCTCCGAAATAATGCTTCATTTTTTAGAGAGCAAGGGTGTTTATGTTTCAAGTGGAAGTGCTTGTTCAAAAGGCGCAAAAAGTTCTGTTCTTTCCGAATTCAGAATAACAGATGAATGTATCGACAGCGCACTCAGAGTAAGTTTTTCAAGATTTACAACCTGGCAGGATATAGATATGCTCATAAACGGCATAATAGATGGTCAGCAATCAATTTCAAGATAAAGGAAAAGAAACTATGAAAGAAATCATACTCGCAAAATACGGCGAAATTGCACTCAAAGGTCTTAATAAAAGTCAGTTTGAGGCAATACTTGTAAAGAATGTTAAAAGAAGACTTTCAGACCTTGGTCAGTTTAAAATCACAAGAGCACAGTCGATAGTTTTTATCGAACCTCTTTCAGAAGAAACAGATATTTCAGATGTAATAGAAAGAGTAAGAAAAACATTCGGATTTTCAGTTCTCTGCCGATGCGGAGTTTTTGAGAAGGATTATGAAGATATAAAAACCAACGGACTTTTATATCTCGAAGACGAACTTTCCTATGCAAAGACATTCAAGGTTGAAGCAAAGCGTTCGGATAAGAAATTTCCTATGAATTCACCCGCTATCTGCCGTGAATTCGGACACGACATTATGGAAAAATACCCTCATCTTTCGGTTGATGTAAAAAATCCCGATGTTGTTGTAACAGTTGAAATAAGAGAAACAAACGCCTATATCCACGCAGGTGTAATTCAGGGAGCAGGCGGTATGCCCGTAGGAACATCAGGTCAGGCACTTCTTCTTCTCTCAGGCGGAATAGACTCTCCCGTTGCGGGATATATGATGGCAAAACGCGGAATCCATATCAACGCTATTCATTATGTAAGCCCACCCTATACATCCGACAGAGCAAGACAGAAAGTCGAAAGACTCTGTTCAAAGATTTCTGCATATTGTGGAGATATAAGATTTTTCTGCGTTCCTTTCACAGAAATTCAGGAAAAGATAAAGGATAACTGCCCCGAAGAACTTTTCACGATCATAATGAGAAGAATTATGATGAAGATTGCGCAGAAAATAGCAGAAAGAGAAAACCTTTCAGCGCTCATTTTAGGTGAAAGCGTAGGACAGGTTGCAAGTCAGACTATGGGTGCCATTGTCTGCACAGATGCAGTAGCTAAAATGCCTGTTTTCCGTCCCGTTATCGGAATGGATAAATCAGAAATAGTTGAAATAGCAAGAAAAATCGACACATTCGATATCTCGATAGAACCCTATGAAGATTGTTGCACAGTTTTCACCCCCAAGCATCCCAAAACAGCGCCCGTTCTTTCAGATGTTGAAAAAGCAGAGGCACTCTTTGATTTTGAGCCCCTCATTGATAAGGCAGTTGAAGAAACAGAAGTAAAACTATTTAAAGCCGAATTTTAAGGAACATATTATGCATATTGATTTAGATGAGATAAAGATTGAAGAAAATCTTTCGGAAATTTATGCGATGGCTGAAAAATCTGTCGGACTTATGTTGTATAAAGATATAAGGGTATCTTTCGCAGAAAGTTGCACAGGCGGACTTTTATCTGAAATAATAACATCAGTTCCCGGTGCATCATCCGTTTTTGAAGCAGGTTTCTGCACCTATTCCGAAAGAATAAAGATGAAAATTCTTTCCGTTCCCGAAAGCGTTATTTCAGAAACAACAGTTGTCAGCGAAGAAACAGCGCTTTATATGGCAAGGGGAATGAAAGACATTTCATCATCAGATATTGCCGTTTCCGTAACGGGAATAGCAGGTCCATCGGGCGCTCTGGAAGGAAAACCCGTCGGAACAGTATGCGTAGCGTTCTGCTATGGCAAAACAGAAGAAACAACAACCCTTAAATTTTATAAACTTGGTGAGAAAGACAGAGAAACGATAAGAAAACTTACCGCATCCGCTGTTTATCTCTACCTTAACGAAATCCTTACAGACTGGAAGTGAGAAAAAGTTGGCACTCTCCAAAGAGGCTAAGCGTGCTTATAAAAAAGCACAGAAAGCCCAGAACAAAAAGAGAAAGCGTCATTGGCTGATTATTCAGTACGGCGACTCCAAAAAAGAAATAATGAGTAAGATAATGACACAGCTCTGTTGCGCCGTTCTTATCTGCTCTGTCATAATACTCTGGGATTATTTCAAGGCGATGTTTGTCAACAGCAAACTCAATTCCTCGTTGCAGGACCTTTACGGAACCGTAACGGAAAACATCGTCGGAACAACCGATAAAGGAACAATCCTTCCCAACGCACAAGCACTTTTAGAAATAAATCCCGATACAGTAGGCTGGGTAAAAGTCGAGGGAACAAACATAGATAACCCCGTAGTGCTCCGAAAAGACGATACCCCTACATCAAACTATTACCTCAACCATAACTTCAATGGCGATGAGGCAAAAGCGGGTACAATTTTTCTGGATTACCGAACAACCTTAGGCTATAATAAACAATCTGATAACCTTGTTTTATATGGTCATAACGAAAAGGATAACTCAATGTTCGGTGACCTTGACCGTTATAAGAATGATATTGATTTCTATCGTGACCATCCGATAGTAAAGTTCAATTCAAACTATGAAACGGCGGATTATAAAATAATCGCTTGTTTCGTAACTCACACCCTCCCCGAACAGTCATATGACGGAAAGGTGTTCGACTATCAGAACTATATTGATTTTGATGAAGCAAGATACAATGACTTTATCAGTAATGTTATGAGCCGTTCGCAGATAATAACAACCGTTGATTACAGATACGGCGACCGCTTTCTGACCCTTTCAACCTGCTCAAATGAATTTTCAAATTCAAGATTTGTAGTAGTGGCAAGAAAGGTAAGAGAAGGCGAAGATGTCGGCGTTGATGTTTTAAACGCAAAGGTAAACGAAAACGCAAAAGAACCTGATTGGGATAAGATTTACGGAAGATAACAAAAAGAGGTGAGAAACTTGGGAATAAGAGAGGAGGCACTCGATAAACAGAGGTCTGTCATAGTTTCTAAAAAGAAGAAAAAGAAAATCAGTATCTCTCTTATTACAAGTTCACTTGTTTTGGCAGGAACACTCATTTTTCTCGCCTGCTATTTTATAGAAGGTATCCGTTCGGGGCTTGAGTATAAAAAACTTTCCGAGATACAAAGTTCTCTCGCTGAAGTCACAACAATAACAACCGCGGGAACGACCGTCCCTGATGCACCCGTAAGAAAACCTATTCTTCCACTCGCTGAAGAACTTTTAAAACAGAATCCCGATACAGTCGGCTGGATAACAATCCAGAATACAAATATCAACTACCCCGTAGTAAGAAGGGGAAATAAAGAAGAAGAAAATTCCTATTATTTAACGCATAGCTTTGATGGCTCACAAAACCGCAAAGGCGCCGTTATGATGGATTACCGAACAACAGCGTCAGATATCGAAAATTCCGATAATATCGTTTTGTATGCACATAACGAAAAGGATAACTCAATGTTCGGTGACCTTGATAACTATAAAAATAACGGAAGTAACGCGTGGAGCGATAAAGCACTCGAATTTTATAAACAGAATCCCATAATAACTTTCAGCACCAACTACGAAAAGGCAGATTATAAGATATTTGCCGTATTCGTTACAATGACAACCGATAAGTATGACAGCGTTCCGCTTTTCGATTATCAGAACTATATTGATTTTGATATGAACAGATATATGGATTTTATTGATAACATAGAAAAACGGAACAAACTCATAACAGATGTAAACTATAAATTCGGCGATGAGTTTCTGACTCTCTCAACCTGCTCTAATGAAGCGAACGACGCAAGACTTGTAATAGTTGCAAGAAAAGTTCGCGAAGGAGAAGGCTCTTTCGTTGACACAACAAACGCAATTTTTGAAAAAAATCCCGTTTATGAACATAACTGGACAGAAATCTATAAGAATTATTGATATAAAAAATAACGGAGGATAAAAAAGATGAACACAAAAAAGAATATCGCATTCGCGATGTCGGTTTCTCTCATAGCATCAATGTCACTTGCCCTTTCGGGATGTAATCCTACACCGCCCGAAGTAACAGAAGTGTATACCCCCAAGGTAGAAACATCTGTTGAAACAACAATAGTTACAACAGAAGAAACCGAGCCACCTCTCGTTCTTCTCCCTGAAGCACAGGAAAGAATGGAAAGATACGAACACTATGCAGGCTGGATAAATATCCCCGGAATAGTTGACGAACCGATAGTTCAGTATTCAGATAACGATTATTATTTAAACAGAAATCCCGACCAGCAGAAAGATGTTGCAGGTTCAATCTATGCCGATTTCAGATGCTTACTCAATACAAGAAAGCGTTCAGGTAATATTGTTCTTTACGGACACAACCAGAAAGACGGCTCAAGATTCGGTCAGCTCGATTTTTATAAGTGGAATCCTCTTACTTACTATCAGCAGAAACCCCTTGTCTATGTTGACACGGCCTATGAAAAGAGAGTATATAAAATCTGCTCGATGTTTATTATCAACACAAAACCCGAACACGACACTCGTCCTCTTTTCGATTATCATAACTACATAGACCTTACCGACGAAGCAAGATTCAACGAGTTCGCAGACCAGATCAAAAAGCGTTCTCTCCTTGTTATCCCTGATGTAGACATTCAGTATGGCGATAGATTCGTAACACTCTCAACCTGCAGTACAGAATTTGAAAGCTCAAGATTTGTTATAATAGCAAGAGAACTCCGCGAGGGTGAAAGTGCCGAAGTCGACACATCAACAGCAAAGGTAAATGATAATCCACTTTACCCTGAAATCATCTATAAATATCAGGGCGGAAGCTACAGAGAATAATAAAAAAGAAGGAATGACATTATGAAAAGAACATCACTTGCGGGATTTACCGCGGTTGCTGTCATAGGTCTTGTATATACCGCTCTGTATACAACAGTAGGTGAAACTACAAGAACAGGCGATTTGTCAGAATACATAGAGGCGAATGCCATATCCGTTGTTTCTTCGGATTCTCTTACGGAATATAATGCATTTATGCCTGAAGAAACTATCGTCACAAAGGGAACAACAGCAAGAACAGACATAACTGTTTCTGCTGATAAAAACCCCGTTTCAACATTACAGGGTGCTGAAGGAAGCGGTAACGCAGGAGGACTTTCGCAGAATACAATGGCGATTGTAACAACACCAAAGGTAACAACTACTCCAAAGGTTACTACAACACCAAAGGTAACAACTACTCCGAAGATTACAACAACCCCTAAGGTTACAACCACTCCGAAAGTAACGACTACTCCTAAAGTAACAACAACCCCAGTTACAACTACAACACCCAAGGTAACAACAACCGTTCCAAAAACTACAACCATAAGAGAATTCGGAACGACAACAACAGTAGCAACAACAACTCCTACAACGGTTAAAACAACAGTTCCCACAACAGAAACAACAACCGTTCCTACAACAAAGGCAACAACAAAAGTAACATCTGTTGTAAGGGAATTCGGTCAGACCGAAACAACAACCACAGCAAAAACCACAACATCGGCGTCTGATGAAGATGACGAAATCGTTTCATCATCATGGGGCAACCTTACATATAAATATAACGGCAGTACACATACTGACGACGCTTTTACAGTAGTCTGCAAAGTTGTTGAAGCCGAAATGGGTTCATCTTTTGATGAAGAGGCTTTAAAAGCACAGGCTGTTGCTGCATATTCTTTCATAAAATCAAAGAATAATGCGGGCATTGCCCCCTCACTCGCTATGAAGAGCAATGTTTCCTCAAAGGTAAAGAGTGCTGTTTCTGCCGTATCGGGCGAAGCGATCTATTATAACGGAAAAGTTATCGAGGCCGTTTATTCCGCATCACAGGGCGGCGCGTCGGCTTCATCAGAACAGGTATGGGGCGGAAAAGTTCCTTATCTCGTTTCTGTTGAGAATGATTATGATGAATACGACAGATACTATGGCTATGAAAAAACATTCACAGAAAGCGAAGTAGAGGATTATCTCGAAAGTTATTTAGGAAAATCCCTCACATCCGACCCTGAGGATTGGATTGTAGTAGAGAGTCGCTATGACAGCGGATATGTAAAGACTGTAACTCTCGACGGAAGAAAAACTGTTTCAGGAAGAACCGTAAGAGAATCTGTATTCGATATGGATTTAAGATCCGCTAATTTTGAGGTTGAATACGATGACGGCGAATTTATCTTTACAACCTATGGCTATGGCCACGGCGTAGGACTTTCACAACTCGGCGCCAACCTTTATGCAACAAAGGGCGGATATACCTATGAAGAAATCCTTTATCATTACTATACAGGTGTAACTGTAAGATAGGAGAAACTTTATGCAGATGTATGATATTATCTGTAAAAAGAAAACCAATAAAGAACTTTCAACCGAAGAAATAAACTGGCTTGTAAAGGAGTTTACCGCGGGTAATATTTCCGATGCACAGATGACAGCGTTTTTAATGGCGGTTTATTTCAATTCGATGACAGAAAGAGAAACCCTTGATCTGACTCTCGCTATGGAACATTCAGGCGATGTTTTAGACCTTTCTTCGATAGACAAGATAACTGTCGATAAACATTCAACAGGCGGAGTAGGGGATAAAACAACCCTTTTCATAGCGCCGACAGTTGCCTCACTCGGAGTGAAAGTTCCCAAAATGTCAGGCAGAGGACTCGGACATACAGGAGGCACTATTGATAAACTCGAAAGCATCGAGGGATTTAATACAAGCCTTTCTTTCGATGAATTCAGCGATGTTGTAAAATCTGTCGGATGTGCCGTTGTCGGTCAGACAGGAAAACTCACTCCCGCCGATAAGAAAATCTATGCGCTTCGAGATGTAACAGCAACAGTCGATAGTATCCCTCTTATCGCATCAAGCATTATGAGTAAAAAACTCGCAACAGGAAACAGCTGTATCCTTCTTGATGTAAAATGCGGAAGTGGTGCTTTTATGAAGGATAAAGAATCTGCAAAGGCACTTGCCGATACAATGGTTAAAATCGGAAATAACGCGGGTAGAAACTGCGCGGCTTTAATAACCGATATGACAAAACCTTTAGGAAGAGCAATAGGAAACTCTCTTGAAGTGATAGAAGCGGCAGAAGCTTTAAAGGGAAAAGAAAAAGGCGAGTTTTTTGATCTTTGCATAGAACTTTCAGCTAATATGCTCTCTCTCGCAGGAAAGGGAACACCCGAAGAATGTGCTGTTATGGCAAAAGAGGCTGTTGAAAGCGGAAAGGCTTTCAATAAATTCAAAGAAATGATTTCTGCTCAGGGCGGGAGTCCCGAAGTTGTCGAAGATTACAAATTGTTTAAACAGCCTAAATTTATACACGAAGTATATGCAGATAAATCAGGAATCGTAACCTGCAACGATTGTGAAGCGATAGGACTTGTTTCTCTCTCGCTCGGGGCAGGCAGAACTGTTAAAGATGCGCCAATTGACCATTCAGCAGGTGTTTATCTCGATAAACTCTGCGGAGAGAGGGTAGAAAAGGGCGAAAAAATTGCAACGCTTTACTCATCAATTGATTGCGATATGGCGAAAATCGGCGAAAGATTTAGTTCTGTATATCAAATTACGGATACCAATTTGGTATAAAGTTCACAATTTTTAAATAATTTGCACATAAACACTTGACAATTTCATAGAATTGCGTATAATTTAAACTATGGTATTATAAAGTTCGTGGCAGGACTTTGTTGTGGATTATTTAGGAGGTATTCGGTATGGGTATTGCAGACGTTGTAGGTTCAATCGGATCGACAGCAACAGGCGTTGCTGACAAGGCTAAAAGCATTTCCGAAGTAGGAAACCTTAAAAGAAAAATAGCATACGAAGAAGAAAGAATTGTTGAAATTTTTGCAGATATCGGTAAAAGTCTTTATGAAAATCGCAATCAGGATTTAAGCGCATTTGCGCCTCTTTGTGATGATATCGATGTTCGCAAGAGAAGAATCAAGAGAATGCGTCTCGAAATGAACGAAATCCGCGGCGTTAAGCTCTGTGAAACCTGCGGAACAGAAGTTGACGAAAAGTACCAGTACTGTGGCGTTTGCGGTGCTAAACTTCCTTCAAGCCGCGAAGTTCAGATAGGCGAAGTATCAAGCGAAACTTCAGGCCTTATCGCTGGTTCAACAGTTACAGAATAATATATTTTCCGCCTGAGTTTCATCGGGCGGAAATTTTTTTGAAAAAAATTTCAAAAAGGTATTGACAGACACAAAAACCTATGCTATAATGTATAAGCGTTAAGTTAATAGTTGTGGAGAGGTATCGAAGTGGTCATAACGAGGCGGTCTTGAAAACCGTTTGCCTTCACGGGCACGTGGGTTCGAATCCCACCCTCTCCGCCAATTTTTTTTATATTCACCTTTTTGGAGAAATACCCAAGTGGTGAAGGGGCTCCCCTGCTAAGGGAGTAGGGCTGGAAACGGTCGCGAGGGTTCAAATCCCTCTTTCTCCGCCAAAAAAGAAGATACCCATTCGGGTATCTTCTTTTTTAGTTTAAATAGTGGGATTTGAACGGCGAGGTAGTGAATGACAGGCGGTGAGCCACCGCAGGCAGATTGTTCAAGATATCAGGTTGATTTACTTTATTCTTTCGTTACCGAGCGACAAAGTCATTTTAAAAATCCAAGCCCGAAACGAAATGTCCCGTGCGGTCACGCACCCCGCAGGCGAGAGCAAATCCCTCTTTCTCCGCCAAAAAATAGGTTGCTCATTTGGGCGACCTATTTTTTTGTTCAGAACGGGATTTGAACGGAGATAACTATTAATCATTGACTTTTCCCCTCAAAAATGTTAAAATATTTCTTAGTATTGTTTATCTGGGGGTTAATATGAAACAGAAAAAAGAGGGCTTCGGCTCTAAAATAGGATTTGTTCTCGCGGCGGCAGGCTCAGCCGTGGGTCTCGGAAATATATGGCGTTTCCCATATCTCGCCGCACAGTATGGCGGAGGAATTTTCCTTCTCGTCTATATAATTCTTGCCGTAACATTCGGTTTCTCACTTATGATAACAGAAATCGCTATCGGAAGAAAAACAGGCAAGAGCGTTATCGGTGCTTATGCCGATGTATCAAAAAAATTCAAACCATTAGGATTTATCGCCGCGTCGGTACCCGTAATAATCTTCTCATATTACTGCGTAATTGGCGGCTGGGTACTCAAGTATTTTACAGTCTATGTTTCCAATATCGGAGCGGATGCCGCAACAAACGGCTTCTTTGATTCGTTTATAGGACATTCGGGACAACCCACACTTTTCCTCGGCATCTATCTTATTTTAACAGCAGCAGTTGTTATGCTCGGCGTTGAAAAGGGAATAGAAAAGGTAAGTAAAATCCTTATGCCCGTTCTCGTTGTTATTACAATAGGAATTTCAGTCTATTCCATTACTCTTGATGGTGCTATGGCAGGGGTAAAATATTATCTTATGCCCGATATCAAGAATTTCTCTGTAAAGACAATAGTTGCCGCGATGGGACAACTTTTCTACTCAATGTCACTCGCAATGGGCATTATGGTAACCTACGGCTCATATATGCGTAAAGAAGATAACATTGAAGAATCAGTAAGATATATCGAAGTTTTTGATACAGCGATAGCATTTTTATCAGGACTTATGATAGTTCCTGCGGTTTTCGCATTTTCAGGCGGAGATCCTTCGGCACTCAATCAGGGCCCCGGACTTATGTTCGTAACTCTCCCCAAGGTTTTCCTTTCTATGCGTGGCGGAAGAATTATCGGAATGATTTTCTTCATTCTTGTAGCGCTCGCAGCACTTACATCCTCGATCTCACTTATGGAAACAATAGTTTCTGTTATTATGGAAAAATGGAAGGTTAAAAGAATACCCGCCTGTATCATAGTTGCAGGATTTTCATTCGTTTTCGGAATGTTCTCTGTTTTAGGATACAGCGACCTCAGCCATATAACAATCTTCGGAAGACAGATTTTAGACTTCCTTGATTTCCTCAGCAACAATATCGTTATGCCGATAGTAGCACTTCTTACCTGCATACTCATAGGATATATCGCGAAACCCTCTTTTGTTGAGGATGAAGTAAAGCTCAGTTCGGATTTCAAATCACAGAAACTTTACAGAGTTATGATAAAGTATATCTGTCCTGTTTGTATGGCAATTATCTTTATCTCTTCAGTAATAGGCTACGTATAAGTTTTTATAAAAACGCTCCCCACGGATGTGGGGAGCGTTTTATTTGCCCTCCGCGGTTACGCGGTTTTTTGTATGTCATAACAAATGGTGGTTACCGAGCCGTTTTTTATTTTTATAAATAAATCGGGAAACGATATGTCCATTGCTGCAATTATTTTTGCATTCATTATGCCTATAGTAGGCCTCATTCTCGCAATCATTGCTAAGAAGAACGATCCTGATGACAAGCTCGCTAAGGCTGCATTCATCATCTCAATCGTTATCATTGCAATCGGTCTCGTATCATCAATCGGTTGTGCAGCTTGCACAGCTTGCGCAGCAGCTTCAATGGAAGGCGGCTCATACGCTGCAGTTCTTGCTCTTTAATTTTTAAAGACAAAAAGAAAACAAAGACAAATCGGCTTTTGCTGATTTGTCTTTTTGTTTAGAAATATATTTTCGGAGGGAATTTATTATGGAAAAGAAAACAAGCGGAATGTCTATAGCTGCAATTATTTTTGCATTTCTTATGCCTGTAGTGGGTCTTATCCTTGCTATCATCGCAAAGAAGAAAAACAGCAACGATACACTCGCTAAAGTAGCATTTGTT
Source organism: Oscillospiraceae bacterium (assembly GCA_017466865.1). Lineage (GTDB taxonomy): Bacteria > Bacillota > Clostridia > Oscillospirales > Ruminococcaceae > RGIG4131. The sequence continues at coordinate 196,714 of JAFTTI010000021.1, forward strand.
CTTTCGCTTATCTTTACAATTTTAAGTGCTCTTACAGTTATGATATTTATGGCAATTCTCATTCCTGCTATGATAGGCTATGTTGATAAAGCAAGGGAATACGGAATGATTATTTTAGGTCTTTAATAAAAGTTTGTTATAAAGGTTATAACAATGGTGTCGGATAAAAAAACAGTGCCATTGTTTTGCGACAGAGGAAATTATTTATGAAAAAACGTTCAAACGGTCTTGCCGTTGCGGCAATGATATATGCTTTTGTATGTTCGCCCGTAGGGCTTATTATGAGCATTATCGCAAAGAAAAGACATCCTGATGATGTCACACTTGCCAACGCCGCATTCATAGTATCACTCGTATTTATAATTCTTTTCGTGCTTCTTATCGTCGGTTGTAATGTCGGTGAGTTATGGCTGAAATCTCAACCTTAATATAAGGGGGAAAATATGTTACCATTTCTTGATCTGGGTTTTATAAAACTGCCTATGTATGGGCTTATGGGCGCTTTGGGAACGGTTATTGCAATCCTCATAGCCTGCTTTACAAAAAATCGCTATGATATAAAAAGAGATGATGTTCTCTATTCTGCCTGCTTTGCTGGAATAGGTGTTCTTCTTGGTTCAAAACTTCTTTATGTAATAGTAACATTGCCTCATATCATCGAAAATTACGAATTCTATTCCGCTGATAAAAATCTTCTTTTAACATCTCTTTTTGCCGGGTATGTTTTCTACGGGGGACTCATAGGCGGAATTATAATGGGAATGGTTTATGGAAAAATCTTTAAGATAAACCCTATAAAACTCGTTGATATCTATGCACCGCTAATTCCTCTCATCCACGGTTTCGGAAGAATAGGATGCTTTTTCGCGGGTTGTTGCTATGGTGCACCCAGCGAAAAATACGGTGTTTATTTCGATGCTTTAGGCGGCGCACCGCAGGGCGTAAAACTCTTTCCTATCCAACTTGTTGAGGCGGGGATAAATTTTGTCATTTTCGCTGTTCTTCTTATCTTCGCTGTAAAGAAGGTGTTTAACCTCGGCGGAATAACAGGCGCTTATCTTTCAATTTATGCGGTAGAGCGTTTTATCCTCGAATTTTTCAGATATGACAGCATAAGAGGAGGACTTTTAGGCATCTCAACATCCCAGTGGATAAGCATCATCCTTTTCCCGATAGGAATAGTTTTAATCTTTTTCGGCGAAAAGATTTTTAAAGAAAAAACAAAGGACACTCAGTAGAGTGTCCTTTTCTGTTACTGTTTTGTATTTTTAGCAACAAATTTCGAGAACTGCTTTGCAAGTACCTGCAGTTCTTCAACATTCTCGCTTGCATCGTCTATGTAATCAGACTGTTCATCCGCACTTTCGATAGTCTTTTCCGAACTTGAAACTGTGCTCTGAACATCGGTTTTAATAGCAGTTGTAAGTGTTGCAATGTCTTCCGCAGTTGCTTTTGAAGTGTCGGCAAGGTCTTTGATTTCACCCGCAACAACGACAAAACTCTTTCCCGCAGCACCCGCTCTTACAGCTTCTATCTGTGCGTTGAAACTAAGTATTTTTGTCTGATCGGCAAGTCTTGTGATAGAATCGAGAACATCCTCAATCTTTTCTGATGCCTCACCGATATTTTCAATGTTCTTGCTGAGTTCTCTCTGATGTGTTTCGATTCTTTCTGATGCCTTTGACATCTTTTCAAAGTTTTCCGAAACAACGCCTATTGTTTTAGAGAAAACTTCCGAAACGATAGCCGCCTGCTTTTTGAAATAAGCTTCATTTACCATTGCTTCAATGGCAGTCTTTACAGCGGTTGCAATAGCTTCGATTTCTTTTTTTGAGAGTCTTTCGAGTTCTTCCGCCGCATTTTTAAGATTGTCTATGTTAACGCCATATCTGTCAGCTGCTTCTCTTATATCAGCAGGACGCATTCTGTCTATTGTGTAATGCCCGCCGACGACACCACCGATAACTTCATTTTCGAGAACGATAGGAAAAGCGAATTCTGTAATTCCTGCGTGGCATTTAGCGATATGTATTCTGTGATAACGCATAGCTTCAGAGATAAAGAACGAATGTGATCTGTTACATTCTCTCAGCCCTTCCGATGAACTTCTTATATAGTATTCACAGTATTTGCAGAATTTACTTGTAGGAGTAATGCAGTTTCCGTTTCTGTCAACAACGGTTAAAGCACATCCTGTTTTCGTTGCATATGTTTCCTGAAAGGCAACGAGTTTCTGCATATCAAGAAGATCAGAAATCTCAAGCGCCGAAATATCTATAAGGTTATCGCAGATTTTTATCATAATAAACCCTCCGCAAAAATATTCTTAAATATATTATACATTATTGTAAGAACTATTGCAAGAAGATATTTTTCTATTGCATTCTGGTAAAAAATGTAGTAAAATGTTAATATATTATTTATGAAGGAGAAAAACATTATGTGGACAAACGAACTTTTAAAGAACAATGCCAAAGCGTGTCTTAAAAACTACTATTGGTATGCCGTTCTCTACTGCTTCCTTACATACCTTGTAACAAGCAGCATCTCAGGTGTAGTAATGAGCGTTTTATCCGGTGCAACATCTGTTATCGGAACTATTCTCAGTGCCGTTTTCGGAATTTCATCAACAGCCCTCGGCGTAGCGGGAGAAGAATCAGGAAGCGATGCTATGATGGTAGGCGCAGGCATAGGAATGGTACTCGGAATGATTCTTCTCTATGCAATCATCTACATTCTCACACTCGCAGTAAGCCTTGTTGTCAACACATTCGTAAATATGCCTTTTAATAATGTTGGTCTTAACAGATACTTTATGGTATCAAGAACAAGAAAGGGCGAAATAAACGATATTCTTTTCCCTATAAAGTCAAATCAGTATAAGAATATTGCAAAGGTTTCATTCTTCTATAACCTTTATATCATTCTCTGGACACTTCTTTTCGTAGTTCCCGGAATTATAAAGAGTTATGAATATTTCCTCGTTCCTTATATTCTCGCTGAAAACCCTTCTATTTCAAAGGACAGAGCATTTGAAATCAGTAAAAAGACAATGGAAGGCGAAAAGATGAACACATTTATCCTTCAGCTTTCATTCATCGGCTGGTCTCTTCTTCTTTGTCTTGCAACAATGATGACATTCGGTCTTGGTGCACTCGGTGCATACTGCCTCGTTCCCTATATGAATGCAACATTCGTTGAACTCTATACATGCCTCAGAGAAAAGGCACTCACTAACGGATACGCTACTCCAGAGGAGCTTATCGGATATTAATTCAAAACGGAGGAATATTTTATGGACAAGAGATTTACAAAATACCTCGCAGAATTCATAGGAACATTCATCCTCGTATTTTTCGGATGCGGTTCAGCAGCTATAACAGGCGGAATCGGTGGTGTTCTTGGCATTTTAGGAATTGCATTTTCGTTCGGTCTTGCAATTGTTGCAGCCGCTTATGCAATAGGCCATATTTCAGGATGCCATGTAAACCCTGCGGTATCACTCGCTATGCTTATTGACGGTCAGCTTTCATTTATTGATTTCATCGGTTATGTTGTAGCACAGTTTTTAGGCTCATTCGCTGCATCAAGCGCACTTTTCTTCACAATAAAGGCAAGTGGCAATCTTGACATCTTCAAAACAGGACTCGGAACAAATGGTTTCGGTGCACTTTCTCATGTGGGTCTTTCACTCGATGGTGCTTTCGTTATTGAAATGATACTTACATTCGTATTTGTTCTCACAATTTTCGGTGTAACATCAAACGAAAAGACATCAGCACACGCAGGTCTTATCATCGGTCTTACACTCACTTTTGTTCATATTATCGGTATTCCTCTTACAGGAACATCTGTTAACCCCGCAAGAAGCGTAGGCCCTGCACTTATCTTTGGCGGCGAAGCACTCTCACAGGTATGGGTATTTGTTCTCGCTCCTCTCGCAGGTGCTGCAATAGCGGCTCTCGTATGGCATTTCTGCTTCAAACCTGAAGATAAGAAAGTTGTAAAAACTGCAAAAACATCAAAGAAAAAGTAATTTTTAAGGACGCTCTTCTGAGCGTCCTTTTTTATACCCACTCATCTGCCTACCCCTTGACAAAAACTGTGCTATATGATATAATGCTAATGTTAATCCGATATATAGGTGTGCGGGCCCTGTGCAACAAAACACTGTGAACCATGTCAGGCGGGGAACCGAGCAGCATTAAGCAGTCCGTTCTTGTGTGCCGCAGCAAGCCTGCACACCTATGTGTCGGATTTTTATGCCGTAAAGAAAGAGAGGGGTTTTATGTATACAGCGCTTTATCGTAAGTGGCGTCCCAAAACATTTGATGATGTTATCGCCCAGCCACACATAACAACAACCCTCAAAAGTCAGATAAAAAACGGCAAAACAGCTCATGCATATCTTTTTACAGGCTCAAGAGGAACGGGTAAAACAACCTGTGCGAGAATTTTTGCAAAAGCAATAAACTGTGAAAATTCAGAAGACGGAAACCCCTGCCTTTCTTGTTCTGTCTGTGTTGATGCTGAAAACGAAGCACTTTCAGACATTATTGAAATCGACGCCGCCTCAAACAACGGCGTTGACGATATAAGAGATCTGCGTGATGGCGCTATATATTCACCCGAAAGATGTAAATACAAAGTCTATATCATCGACGAAGTCCACATGCTTTCGGTCAACGCTTTCAATGCACTTCTGAAAATCATCGAAGAACCACCTCCGTATGTAAAGTTCGTTCTTGCAACAACCGAGGTTCATAAAGTTCTTCCTACAATTCTTTCAAGATGTCAGCGTTTTGATTTCAGAAGAATTATGCCCGAAGATATTGCAAAAAGACTACTCTATATAGCAGGAGAAGAAAATATAAACCTTTCTGAAGATGCTGCGCTTTTGATTGCGCGTCTTGCCGATGGGGGAATGAGAGATGCACTTTCTCTTTTAGACCAGTGCATAGCCTATTCGACCGATGTAACACTCGAAACCGTTTCTGCGGCATCGGGTATAGCAGGAAGAGATTATCTTTTCGATATAATAGAATCCGTTGTCAGAGGGGATACTTCTACCGCCCTCACCATAACAGATAAACTTTATTCAATGTCAAAAGATATAACAAGGCTTTGTGAAGAACTTATCTTACAGTTCAGAAACATAATGCTTATAAAAAGCGTTCCCGAAAGAAAAGAACTCATAGCTTGTCTCCCTTCAGAACAAGAGAGATTATCCGCTATCGCATCTTCTCTTTCTATCGAAGATATTTTGTCAAAACTTACTGTTTTGCAGGAATGTAACGAAAGACTTTCCCGTTCACTCGCAAAACGCGTTGAATTTGAAATGTGTCTTGTAAAACTCTGCACACTTATGGGAACGACAGTTTCTATCCCAAAACCAAAGGTAACAGAAACTGCCCCCGAAACTTTCGTTCAACCAAAGCCCGAACCCGCTGAAAATAAATTTGTTCCTCCTTTAAAGGAAGAACCAAAACCTGCGGCAAAGGAAGAAACCAAACCACAGCCTGTTAAGGAAGAACCAAAAGAAGAACCTGTAAATAAGGAAGAACCCGTAAAGGAACAGCCATCGGTGAAACCATCCGACCCTACGGTTGATACACCTGTTGTCTGCAACAGATGGAGCGATGTTTTAGAAGAATTCCAGAAAGTTGATCCTGCGGTTGCGGCTTCACTTATTGATTCTTATGCCTTTATAAACACAACAACAATATTCATCATTGCAAGAAATTCATTCTTTATGAAACTTTTTGCGCAGGAAGAAAATAAAGTTTCGCTTATAAAGGTTATAACAAAAGTTCTCGGCAAAAGCTATATAGTAAGAGCGAGAAGCGAGAATAAAGAGCTTGAGGATAAACCCGAAAATCATAAGGCGGTTGAACTTCTCGGTAAAGCAAAGGAAAACGGTATCCCGACAGGGACTGAATAAAAAATAAACAATAAATATTTTAAAAGGAGTTTTTAAACATGAAAGTAAGATTACCACAGGGAATGGGCGGCGGCCCCCAGAATATGAACCAGATGATAAAGCAGGCTCAGAAGATGCAGGAACAGATCACAGCTGTTCAGGAAGACATCGAAGGCAGAACATTCACAGCTACAGCAGGTGGCGGAATGATTGAAGTTGAAATGACAGGTAAGAAAACACTTACATCTGTTAAGATCAAGCCCGAAGTTGTTAATCCTGATGATGTTGAAATGCTCGAAGATCTCGTAATGAGCGCAGTAAACGAATGTGTCAAGTCTATCGAAGAAACATCAGAAAAGGAAATGAGCGCAGTAACAGGCGGCGTTTCACTCCCTGGTATTCTTTAATATATGGCAGAAGCATTACCACTCGTTCTTTTAGCCGAACAATTTGCCAAACTTCCGGGAATAGGAATGAAAACAGCACAGCGCCTTTCATATTTCGTTATGTCTATGTCAGATGACGATGTGAAAGAATTTGCCGATGCTATCATCAACGCACACGAAAAGGTAGGGCTTTGCTCTGTCTGTCAGAATCTGACCGATAAAGATGTCTGCCCCGTATGTGATGATGTAAGGAGAGACCATAGCATCATCTGCGTTGTCGATGGCCCTAAGGATGTTTCGGCTTTCGAAAGAACAAAAGAATATAACGGCGTTTATCATGTCCTTCACGGCCTTATATCGCCTATCGACAATATTACTCCCGACAGCCTTAAGATTAAGGAACTTTTACAGAGAATCCAGCAGGGCGGAGTTGAGGAAGTGATTATGGCTACCAACCCCACAGTTGAGGGCGAGGCGACCGCTATGTATATTTCAAGACTTTTAAGACCATTAGGCGTTAAGGTTACAAGACTTGCCTTCGGGCTTCCCGTTGGCGCAAATCTTGAATATGCCGATGAGGTTACACTTTACAAAGCTCTTGAGAATAGAAATGAAATGTAAAACAAAAGGACAGCGTCAACTGTCCTTTTGTTTTACATTTATAAAGGGTATCGGAATTAACCGATACCCTTGTGTGTTTTATTCTGCTATTTTGAGCTTTTTAGGAGCATATCTTTCCTTTGACTTTTCGTTCCATTCAAAATCAAGTTCTTCTGCCCATTTTGTTTCAAGTTCAGCAAATTCTTCGCCCTTGAGTGCCTGAAGGACAGTAGCCTTGTATGTGTCAACAATTCCTTCTCTTTCAAGGATGTTATGTCTTTTTACAACATAATAACAATCTGAACTTTCAATAAGAAATGCCTTTCCGTCAGCCTTATGTGACAGAATCTCATCTTTTACAGTAGATGGGAAATTTGAAGCCATCTCATTCATATCAACAATCTGTTCAAAAGTGTATTCTTCAACTTCTTCAGGCTTATATTCAACCTTTGTAAATTCAGTTCCGTTTGCCTCTGCCATAGATTTTAAAAGAACATTGTATTCTTCATAAACAAGAGCACCGAAATCTTCACTGTCCGCTCTCTTTACATAAGATTTTGCACGGTTTATAGCCTTTTCCTTTTCAGCACCCTTAAGGAGATTTCCTTCAATATCCTTAAGCGAAACTTCGAGAAGTTCGATTCTTGCAAAGTTGTCTTTGAGATACTTGTTGATTTCTGAAGTTTTTATAGGTTCGATGCCTGTTTCTGCATCATAGTAAGCTTCAAAAACAGCGGCATATTTAGCGTCGTTTTCAACGATTCTTGTAAAGGAGTCAAGACCTATTCCGCTTTCAGCAAAAGATTCTTCAGATTGTTTATAAGCGTTTTCAGCAGATGCCTTGTAGTAATCTTTTTCCTTTTCTGTGAAAGAAAGACCGAGTTCGTCGAATTTCTTTTCAACAGCAACAAGCTTCTTTACTCTCATAACAGTTTCGTCTGTGATATGCTGTTCAGCGGTTTTTCCGTCAACAGTAACATCCCATACAGTAGCCTGTTCTTCGGTTTTCTGTAAAGCAGTCTGTCTGTAAACAGATGTTGCGTGATAGAGATAAATTCCCGCAGGGATTTCTTCTCCACCGATTTTACCGATATTAGCGGTATCTTCTCCACAAGCAGTGAGAGAAAGTGTCATAACACAAGCTACTGAAAAAGCAGCAATTTTTTTAAGTGTTTTTTTCATCTTAAATCCTCCAGTTCAGGATATTTTCAAATACTGTAATATTATATCATAAAAGCCCGTTTCTGTCAAATTATTTTGAAACGAGTATAAAGTATCCCGATGCATCTTCATATACAATTTCAAATCCGTCATATTTTTTGTCAGAAATAATAAGTCCGTTTCTTCCAAGCTTTTTTATTTCTGAATCATTAATTTCAGAAATATTCTGCCTTTTTGCTGAGAACTGTATTTTTGCCGAAACCATATTGTCCTCGATGTTCATATATAAAGGAAGAGAATAATTTTCCACAGCAGCAGATATTACATTTTCAGTAATTTCATTCTGAATCTGATTTTTCACAGAATATGTGCTTACGGCAAAAAATCCTTCACATACAAAGATTACAGCGAGCGCTGCCGATGCAAAAACCGAAAGTGGCTTAATTTTTTTCGATGAGATGAATATTATGAATGTATATACAAACGCCGCAACAATAATTATCGCCGGAATTATAAACGATGAAAGACCAAACTGCATAAACGATGCAACCGATGCCGACGCCGCAGGAGAGAATCCTGTAAGCATTGTTGCTGAACCCGAAAGGTTGAAAATCGCGCAGGAAATAATCAGAATACCTGAAAAAATTCCCGAAAAAGCAAACGATTTTTTGCCTGATATAGAAAGGTATAAAATACCTATAAGCATAAGCGGTGCTAAAAGAAGCCCACCATATTTTCCTGAAAGAATAGCATTGGGAGAAACCGCAAATAAAGATGTGATAACATCTGTCATAAAATATAAAACCGATGAAACAATAAGGAACATAAGAAAAAGTTGCCTTTGTGTAAATTCATCAGCGGGAACTTTCTTGATGTATCTTAAAATAAAACTTCCCATAAAATTCTTAGCACCCATTATAGCGAATAAAAGTCCCGCAAAGGCAAAAAGAAGAGTAGAAACGCTTATATAAATAAGTTTTCCCGAAAGAACGGATAAAAATCCTCTCGAAGAAAAACCTTCCGTTTCGGTAGAGAAAACAACAGAGAAAACAATTCTTAAAACTATAAAGATGATAATCCCAAATCCTGTTGATGAGAAAAAAGCTGTAACAGAAAGCTTGTCCGTTCTTTTTGAGATAATCATAGCCGAAAAAGCAAGAATACCCGTTATAAAAATGCCCATAGTTCCTTCACAGAACCATAAAAGAAGCGAGAGTGTTATTCCCATAAACACATAGAACAAAGGCGATTTCGAAGAATCCATATTTATGAAAAACCATAATACCATAAATGTAAGGAAAACAGAAACCGCAACTCCGTCTGTCATATATGCCGATGAGATTATGTCGGGAAGAAGCATAACCGCAAATGCTGCCGTTTTAACGAAATATTTATTTACATCAGGGAAGAGTCTGAGTGCGATTTTATATGCTATAAAAAACGAAGCGACGAGAAAAACAGTGTTTATAAAAAGCGCTGCCGAGTAAGCAGAAGCTCCGCCACCAAAAATAAAAACAAGCGGTGCGAGAATAAGTGAATACCCGAATGAAGAATAACCGAATCCTGAAAATGAGGGAAGATTTCCACGCCCTGAGATTATGTATGCGATTCTCCATAAAGGAACTTCTTCAGCGGAGTGTATGCCGTAAAAGTCAGAAGAGAAAAATCTGTAAACCGCAAAAAGAACTATAACAATAAGTTCCGTTGTTAAAATATCGAGGATAATATCTTTATTGCGTTCTTTTAAATTCATAAACTCCACCACCTTTCAGAAAAGTTAATACACATTCATTATATCAGAAAATCTCTCTTATTTCAATATATGTTGACTATTTTAAAAAGGTAGGGTATACTTTTAAAAGGTAATATTTTGTCGGAGGTTTTGTTTTATGCCGAGATTTTTTGTTCCCGAGGTTTCGGGCGACCATATTCTTGTTACAGGCGGAGATGCAAGACATATTTCCTATTCTCTCCGTATGGCAACAGGCGATGATATAACTTTCTGCAATAATGGAAAAGATTATTTCTGTAAGATAGAAAGTTTTTCCGAAGATAGCGTTTTGTGTAAAATAATCTCATCAGAAAACAGTAAATCCGAACCCGATATTTTCCTGACACTCTATCAGGCACTTCCCAAAGGCGACAAATTCGAAACAATTATCCAGAAATCAATAGAACTCGGTGCATCGAGAATAGTTCCTGTTATGACAAAAAGATGCGTTTCACGCCCTGATGATAAATCTTTCGCGAAAAAACTCACAAGATACAATAAAATTGCCGAAGAGGCCGCAAAGCAGAGCGGAAGAGGAATAATTCCTGAAATAACGCCTATTATGGATTTTGATAAGGCTGTAAAAGAGGCATTAGAAAACGACCTTCCCCTCATCTGTTATGAAAGAGAGGGTGGAAAACGCTTTTCAGAAATTGATTTTAAGGATAAAAAAACCGTTTCTCTCATAATCGGAAGTGAAGGCGGATTTGACACATCCGAAGCTGAAAAAGCAATAGAAAACGGGATAATTCCTGTATGGCTCGGTGAACGCATTTTAAGATGTGAAACTGCACCCGTAGCGGCGATTTCCATAATTATGAATTTAAGTGGAAATATATAAAATTTTTAAAAGTTACTTGAAATATATAATGCAGTGTGATATAATAACAACATAATGATATTTACCTTAATGAATTATAGGAGTGATTTTAATATGAAAAACTTTTTAGGACTTGCAATTTTCGGTCTCGTAGCAGCAGGTATCGGCGCAGCAGCAACAATGTTTGCTATCAAGAAGCGTGAAGAACTCGATGCTTACGATGATTTTGATGATGAATTCTGCGATGATTGCGATTGCAACTGCGAAGAATGTGCAGCTTGTGAAGATATCCTTATCGACGGTGAAGACCTTTCAGTAGAAGAAGTTCTCGATACTGTTGAAGAAGACATCGAAGAAATCGCTAAGGAAGACGGCGAAGATTTCTAAGAAATCAGAAAACAAAAGGCTGACAACTTGTCAGCCTTATTTTTTGCCCTCACCCTTTATTATATTTCGCATAGAATTATAATAAGGGGTGATTTATTATGCCAAAAGTATTTTTAAGTCCTTCCACACAGGAATGGAACAAATACTATACAAGCGGCAACGAAGAAAGCACAATGAACCTTCTTGCCGATAAAATGGAGCCTTATCTTCGCTCATCTGGAATAGAATTTACAAGAAATGTCCCGGAAAGAAATGTAAACGGAGCGATAGCGGATTCTAACGCCAGATATTATGATGTTCATTTAGCATTACATTCAAACGCAGGGGGAGGGGACTTTGCGGGCAAACTCCGCGGAATAGATAACTACTATTCTCCTTACAGCAAACTTTCAAAAGACCTTGCGGTAATTATTTCGAATAACCTTCAGAATATCTATCCTTTGCAGGGCAGAGTTCAGGCGTTGCCGACAACAACTCTTGCCGAGGTTACAAGAACAAAAGCAGTAGCTGTTCTTTCGGAACTCGGTTACCACGATAATCCTCTCGATGAAGCGTGGCTTAAAGAAAATCTCGATGCAATAGCGAAAATCCTTGTTCAGTCGCTTTGTGATTATTTCGGTATTCCGTTTATCGAGCCCGGAACAGTTTACAGCGCAACCGTTGCAACCGACGGCTCGGGGCTTAATTTAAGAGCATATCCTTCAACCGAAAGCAAGATCATTCTCAGTATGCCGAATAACTCGGAAATAACGGTTTACGGACAGTATGGAAACTGGTATGTTGTAAATTATAAGGGGAATATCGGCTATGCGTATGCCGATTATGTTGCTCTGAAATAAATAAATAAAAACCCATTCTTAATCCGTAATAAACAATTAAGGGTACCGAGTTTACTACTCGGTACCCTTAATTTCTTCTATACGATAATTACCCTAACGAGTGGGTTTTGTATTGGAAATCTTATGCTTCTTCAACGATTTCAGAATCAACAGCATTCTTTCTGATGCTTTCGATTCCGTCCTTGCAGCTGCTCTTTGCCTTATAGCCTTCGCCTACTGCAATAATCTGTCCGTTCTTTGCTTTGAGTCTGAAACGGAATTCACCGGCCTTATCCTTATATACTTCAAACTTGGGGTTCTTTTCTGTCTGGTATCCTTCAACGGTCTGATCTTCGAGAGCAGCGATAGGAGCGTTTGTGATTACGCTGTTAACACCGTTCTTGCAAGAATCGAGTGTTTCATAAGTTTCACCTGTTGCGATGATTTCACCGTTGCGTGCTTTAAGATTGAATGTGTATCCACCTGATTTTGTTGTCTTGATTACAAACTTGCCCATTTTAAATATGCCCCTTTCAGTTAACATAATATTGAATTCTGCGACATATTTCGCATATCCACCCAAATTATAACAATTTTTTTTCGGCGTGTCAAGAATTTGCATTGATGATAAAAATAACTTGTGTAGAATTATAATTATGAGGTAAAAATTTTATCACACCCGCCACTTGACAAACGATTTTAAATGTATTATAATATTAGAGTTGCAATATTACGAGGCGTAGCTCAGTTTGGTAGAGTGCTTGGTTTGGGACCAAGATGCCGCAGGTTCGAGTCCTGTCGCCTCGACCAGAAGAACATCCTTAATGGGTGTTCTTTTTTATTTTATAGCAAACAAAGGCATCTTGCGGACCAAACCAATTTGGGACCAGGTGTCGGAGCCGACCGCTGCCTGAGGCAGAAAAAGGGAGGCGAAGATGCGAAAAAATACAAGCAGTGATGAGAGAATACGAAATCAATGCGCCGATATTTTTTCGGGTAGTCCGCAGGTTCGAGTCCTGTCGCCTCGACCAAATGATATAGGGTAGCCAATCCGAACAAAAGTTTGGATTGGCTACTTTTATTTTTTAAGAACAAAAAATAGTTGAAATTTTACTATTTTATGGTATAATCAAAATGAACTATTGTTTTGACGGAGGATAACCTAATGAAAAAAATAGCAATGTTCACAATGGGTACCAGAGGGGACGTTCAGCCATATATTTTCTTGGCACAGGAATTAAACAAAAACGGATATGATGTACTGCTTGGTTCTCATCCCTGCTGGAAACAACTGATTGAATCCAGCAACGTAAAATTTGCACCTATCGGACCTGATATTGATATAGAAAAAGAAGCTGCAATCATTCGTGGAAAAAATAAAAATCCCATGCTTAGTATGCTCAAAACAATGAATTTTGTTTTTGATATAATCGTTGAATCTACAGCAGACGTTTTTGAAACCTGCAAGGGAATGGATCTGATTGTGGTATCGCACGCTCAGATGGGAGCAACAGAAGCAGAAGTTCTTGGCATACCAACAGTTAATGTTACTTTACAGACTGAGATGATTCCCGAGAAATTAAAAAAGCAGACTTTCATCAATAAAATAATCGGCGGCTTTATAGCAGGTCAAATTGCTAAACCATATAATAAAATCAGAAAAGAATATAAATTAAAACCTGCAAAAGATATCGGAATGATTATGTCATCAAATTATGACCTGATTCCCATCAGCAAATACGCCAAAGAAAGAAATCCCTATTGGGAACCTCATCATGTTTTTACAGGTTTCTGGCACCAGGAAGAAAAGGATTATAAGCCCGATGAAAAACTTGATAACTTTTTAAAAAACGGAGATAAACCTGTTCTTTTGACACTGGGCGCAATGTCTTTTGAAGATAAAGCTGAGATACATAAGCTTGATGCATTTGTAAAAGCCTTTGAAAAAACAGGAAACAGAGCTGTTATACAAGGTTTTCAGAAATCCTTGCAGGAATACAAATTACCTGAGTCAATGATTGCGATAGGTTCTGTTCCTCATAGTTATCTTTTTGATAAATGTAAAATGGCAATACATCACTGCGGTTTCGGCACATCGGCAGCGACCTTGATTTACGGCATTCCGTCAATACCTGTTCCCCATGTTCTAGACCAAAGAGGACAGGCGGATATGCTTATAAAATTAGGAGTTGCTACCGAAGAGATAGATGGTCATAATGTAACAGAGGAAAAGATTATTTCCTGTATTAAGGATATGGAATTACATTATGAAGAAAGATATCAGAAAGTAAAACAGCTCTCCGAAAAAATCAAAAACGAAAAAGGTCTTGAAACAGCAGTTCGCTACATCAACGAAATCATATAAGTCATTTCAATTTTTATATAAATTAAAAAATCTATTTTGACCACTATTTACAGAAGAACATCCTTTTTGGGTGTTCTTTTTTATTTATGTTTTTATTGTAATTTTCTGTAAACTATGATATAATAAACTATCATTCACAGAAAGGATGAATAAAATGAAAATTATTGACCTTATAACAAAAGATACATTGTCCCTCTCTTTCGAGGTTTTTCCACCCAAAACGGAAAGCTCCTTTGATAGCGTCAAAGTCGCAACAGAAGAAATAGCAAAACTTCGCCCCTCTTTTATGAGTGTTACATACGGCGCGGGCGGCGGAACAAGTAAATATACCCTTGAAATTGCAAAGAATATAAAAGAAGAATTCGGCGTTCCTATGCTCGCACACCTTACCTGCGTTTCTTCGGATAAAGAAACAGTAAAACAGAGAATCGAGGATATGCATAAAGCGGGTATCCAGAATATTATGGCGCTTCGTGGCGACATCCCCGAAAGTATGATGAATGACGACCGCAGTAAGTGGGATTACCGCTATGCTATTGACCTTATCAGAGAGATAAAAAGCCTTCATTATGATTTTTGTATAGGTGCGGCTTGTTATCCCGAAATCCACCCCGAAAGCGAAAACCAGAAAGAAGATATAAAGCGCCTTAAAGAAAAGGTTGACGCGGGATGCGATTTCTTGACTACACAGATGTTTTTCGATAACAATCTTTTGTATAATTTCCTTTATAAAATCCGTGAAGCAGGAATAACTGTCCCCGTAATTCCTGGAATTATGCCTATAACAAACGCAAATCAGGTTGAAAGGGCGATAAAACTCTCAGGCTCATTTATGCCACAGCGTTTCAAAAGCCTTGTTGATAAATTCGGTTCAGACCCTCTCGCTATGAAACAGGCGGGAATAGCCTATGCAACCGACCAGATTATAGACCTTTACGCAAACAATATCACAAATGTTCATGTTTACTCGATGAACAAACCCGATGTTGCCGAAAAGATACAAAGCAACCTTTCTGATATTTTAGGAAAATAACTATGGCTGAAAAACTCACTTTTAACACACCCTTTGTTGATAAAAAAGAGATACTTCGCTATATGGGCTGTAAAACGCCCGATGATAACATTCTTTCTCTTTTGGAGGAATGTTTGTCTGAAGCGATACCCACTCTTTCTTATGCCGTTTCATACAGCGTATATCCGATAAAGTATAAAAAAGATATTTCTTCAAATGGTCTTTTAAAACACCTTTCAGACAGCGACGAAATAATTATTTTTGCCGCAACGATAGGTGTAGGGATAGACAGACTTATCTCAAAATACAGCAGAATTTCGCCAACAAAAGCAGTAGCCTTTCAGGCAATAGGAGCAGAACGCATAGAGGCACTGTGCGACGCTTTCTGCGAAGAAATGAAAAAGAAATACGGCTGTATTACAAATCGTTTCAGCCCAGGTTATTCTGATTGGGATATAAAAGATCAGAAACTTATTATTTCCGTAACGGATGCCACAAAGAATTTAGGAATCTGCCTTAACGACAGTTTTCTGATGTCGCCTTCAAAATCAGTGACAGCCGTTGTCGGAATAAAGAATACAGAAACAGAAGAAAAAAATTCCTGCGAAAGTTGTGATAACGCAGGATGTATTTACAGGAGAGAAATATGAATTTAAGAGAATTTTTAAAAGAAAACCGTGTCTATCTCGATGGCGGAATGGGAACACTTCTTCAGGCGAAAGGTCTTAAACCGGGCGAACTTCCTGAACGTTGGAACATAACCCATCCCGACATTATAAAAGATATTCATAAGGCTTATTTTGAAGCAGGAAGTAATATTGTCTGCGCAAATACATTCGGCGCAAATCCACTTAAATTTTCAGATGACGAACTTTCTGAAATTATTTCTGCCGCTATTAAAAACGCAAAGGACGCAATAGCAGAAACAGGGAACAGTGAAAATAAATTTGTAGCGCTTGATATGGGTTCACTCGGAAAACTTTTAAAACCACTCGGCGACCTTTCTTTTGAAGACGCAGTATCCGCTTTTTCAAAAACTGTTAACTTAGGTGCAAAATATGGTGCTGACCTTGTTTTCATAGAAACGATGAACGACTCCTATGAAACAAAAGCAGCACTTCTTGCCGCAAAGGAAAACTGTGACCTTCCTGTTTTCGTTTCAAATGCCTATGGCGAGGACGGAAAACTTATGACAGGCGCAACCCCCTCTGCTATGGTAGCACTTGCCGAAGGCATGGGTGCAGACGCTGTCGGAACAAACTGTTCATTAGGCCCTGCCGAAATGAAGAATATCGTTTCTGAACTTTTATCCGTAGCGTCAATCCCCGTTATCTTAAAACCAAACGCAGGTCTTCCCGTAACAGTTGACGGCAAAACTGTCTTTAAAGTCGGTGCAAAGGAATTTGCCGATGAAATGATAGAGTATGCAAAATCAGGCGTTCGCCTTTTAGGCGGATGTTGCGGAACAACCCCGGATTACATAAAAGAAACGGTAGATGCGACAAAGGATTTTCCCGTTGTTCCTCTTACAGATAAAAACCTGACTGTTATTTCTTCGTATTCACATACAGTTTCTTTCGGTGAAAAGGCAGTACTTATAGGTGAAAGAATAAACCCGACGGGCAAAAAGCGTTTTAAACAAGCGCTCATTGAAAATGATATAGATTACATTCTCCGTGAGGGTGTATCCCAGCAGGAAAAAGGCGTTGATGTTCTTGATGTAAATGTAGGGCTTCCCGAAATAGACGAAGTAAAAATGCTTGAAACAACAGTTTTCGAACTTCAGTCAGTAACAGATCTTCCTTTACAGATTGACACATCAGATCCTGTCGCTATGGAAAAAGCACTCCGTATCTATAACGGGAAGGCTATGATAAATTCCGTCAACGGAAAAGAAGAAAGCATGAAAGCGGTATTTCCTCTTGTAAAGAAATATGGCGGACTTGTAGTAGCACTCACTCTCGATGAAAACGGAATTCCCGCAACAGCAGAGGGAAGAGTCAAGATTGCTGAAAAGATAATCGCAACCGCAAAAGAATATGGCATAGCGAAAAAGGATATTATCTTCGATACTCTCGCTATGGCGGTAAGTGCCGATAAAAACGCCGCAGAGGTTACTCTGTCGTCACTTAAAACCATAAAGGAAACTTTAGGATGCCATACCTCTCTCGGCGTTTCAAATATCTCATTCGGACTTCCTGAAAGAGATGCAGTAAACAGTATCTTTTTCTCACTCGCACTCGAAAACGGTCTTTCGGCGGCAATTATGAATCCTCATTCAAAGGATATGATGAAAACATATCATTCTTTCAACGCTCTTAAAGGACTTGATGATAATTTCACAGACTATATTTCTTTTGTAACGGAAAATAAGGAAGAAACCGGAAAAACTCCCGTTAAAACAGAAGAAAACAATAACGATTTACAGTATGCTATAATAAAAGGCTTCAAAGAAAAATCAGCGACTATCACAGAAGAACTTTTAAAGACCACTGACGGAATGGAAATAGTCAAAGAAAAAATCATTCCTGCTCTCGATATTGTCGGAAAAGGCTTTGAAGAAAAGACAATCTATCTTCCACAGCTTCTTATGAGCGCAGAATCTGCGAAATCAGCATTTGAAGTCATAAAGAAGAAAATGCTTTCCGAAGAAAAAACGGGTGAAAATAAGGGAACAATCGTTATAGCGACAGTAAAGGGTGATATCCACGATATAGGAAAAAATATCGTTAAACTCCTTTTAGAAAACTATGGCTTTGATGTTATTGACCTCGGAAAAGACGTTCCACCCGAAGTTATAGTCCAAACTGCAATAGAAAAAAATGCCCGACTTGTAGGCCTTAGTGCACTGATGACAACAACAGTTCCCGCTATGGAAGAAACAATAAAACAACTCCGCGAAAAACACTCCTCTTGTAAGGTAGTAGTAGGTGGCGCAGTTCTCACAAAGGACTATGCCGACAGCATAGGTGCGGATAAATACGCAAAGGACGCTATGGAATCCGTAAGATACGCAGAGGAAATTTTCAGAAAATAATAAAAATAAAGGGTACTGTTTAAGTACCCTTTATTTTTTATCTTTACTGTTTTTTACTGTTTTTGAATGCACCTAATATAAGGCCGAAAATCTCTTTTGCAGATTTTCCCTGTATAAGTTCTGGGTGTTCTTCAAAGAATGAAACAACAAACTCGAAAACAGGATTTTCTTTCAGCTTTTCCGAAATGAATTTAACAACATTGTCAATTTTCTCAACATCGATTTTTCCTGTGCAGACCGCTTCTGAAAGCGCTATAACAGATTCACCTAAAGCGGTAATGAAAAATCCTGCAACAACAGCGTTAAGTGCCGATGAAGCTAAATTCGGAACAACTTTTGTGACAGCACCGAGTGTCGCTCTTGCAACTTCCGATATTGTTGTCGAACCTACTATCGCTGCTATAAGGTCGCCCTTTGTTTCAATGCCGTAAATCTTTAAAATTCCCTTTGTAAGAGCAATTTCAAGCGGAACAAGTATGGTTGAATCGGGAAATGGAATAGGTATCGCACCGATAGCAACGCCCATAGTGGTTGATGTTCCCGTTAAAAGATTTGCAGAAAAACGCTTCTGTTCAAGAATCATTCTGTTCTTGTTTTCTTCGCTTATCTTTTTAGCCTCGTCCATACAATCAAGCGTTGCAAGACAGAGTGCATCAACGCCTTTAGGCTCAACAATGGTTTCTTCGTTGATTTTGTATGTTTCCGCAACAACAGGAATTATTTTCTGCAAATTGACATCCTTGCATTTCGAGAAAGCCTCTTTAACGGCATTTATGTTTTCTTCTGTTTCTATTTCAGAGAATGATTTTGTAATAGCAACAAAAACGGGAACATTCTTCCAGCTTTTTATAGTCTTGCTCATCATTTCAATGTTATATTGGAATATTCTCTTTGATGTTCCTTCAACACAGTACCATACAGCGTCTATGCCGTCATTACCTTTTTCTTTAAGCTGACTTTTGGTGAATTGTTTTACCTGCTTTATAACCTTTCTCTGTTTCGACTTGTCAAATTCAAGTCCCATTGTGTCGATGCAACGGATAGGCCAGGTCTTTGAAACATAAGGGGTTATCTCTTTTGTGAGTCCCTCGCCGATACCCGTTTCAACCTCAGCACCCGAAATAGCTTTTATAAGCGTACTTTTTCCCGCACCCGAATTTCCGAGAACGAGAACATTCATCATCTCAACAGGTATACATTCCGAAGTTTCTTCTGCGACAGCATCGCTTTCAATAACCTCACCTTCAACAACCTCAACATCAACGATTTCTTCTGCCTTTTCAAAATCCATTTTTAAAAACCTCCTTTTGATTTATGAGAACATTTAAAGATATTCTCATAAAAGGACTTGTAAATTTTGCGTCTTTAAAGTTTTTGTTCGTATTCATCCGCAAGAGCGTCATATTTCTTGGCAATAGCGAGATATTTTTCTCTTGTTTCCTTAGAAAGCATACCCAAAGGCTTGAAATAATTATACATCATAATTCCGTTTACGCAGGTTTCCTTATAGAATTCATAAGCCGTTGCCTTCGGGATCTGATATGCTATAATACATTTTGGATTGTATAAGTTATATATGTCTTTAGGGGATGTAGTTTCGTTTATGCCTTTTTCTGCGAAAGAAAGAAGCGAAATAAGACACATTGCTTCTTTTGCAAATCTGAGCATAGTTTCTTCATCGGGACGATAATCGTCGTTTATCCATTTTCCGTTTACATTGCAATCCTTTGAGTAATCCGCCCAGACGGTGTTTTTCCATATAGCAACAACGAAAGAGCTCGTCTTTTCTATAATAACATTCTGCATTTTCTTGATATGCACAGTATCGTCGGTTATATCAATATAAGAAAGTGCTTTTTTGAATTCTTCGACCATATTGTTTATCGAATCCCTTACCCAGACAGTGAGCTTTTCTGTTGGTCTTTTCTTCTTGTATTCTTCAAGAATAATACCTATCATCATTGAAAAACTGAATCCTATAATAAAAGAAAGTTCTTCTCTTTTTAAATTCTGACCCTCTTCATTCAGCAATTTATAAGCAGTATAAACAGCTTTTATAATATCCGAAACATTCTGATTTTCATAAGATATAAGCCTTGACATAGCCATGGCCTTGAAAAAATGCGCGTCATAAGAGAGAGGTTCTTCCTCAATCATTTTTTCAGCCATTTTTAAAACACCATTGTAATCTTTTGTTTCAACATAGATTTTCAAAAGTTTTAAATATTCATTGTATTTTTCTGACATTTTATTCCTCCGGAAAAATATTTTCAACATATATTATACACTATTATATAGTATTTTTCAATAAAAACATCTGATTAAACGCCCGAAATACGATGAAATTCTACAATAAAAAATTTTTTTAAAAAAAATTCAGAAAAACTATTGACAATAGGGTATACTTGTGATAAAATAATTCTTGCATTCAATAGTGCGCTGGTGTAGCTCAGTTGGTAGAGCAGCTGATTTGTAATCAGCAGGTCGGGGGTTCGAGTCCGTCCACCAGCTCCAAGGGGTATTATATATACCCCTTATTTTATGGGAGAGTTCCCGAGTGGCCAAAGGGGACAGACTGTAAATCTGCTGGCAACGCCTTCGGTGGTTCGAATCCACCCTCTCCCACCAAGAAAAGCCTTACCGCAAGCGGCAGGATGAAAATTTGCCGAACTGCTTAAAAGTTTATTTTTCACAATCGGTTTACGGTAATACGCTTGACCTTGCAAGGCTTTTGCAAGGTTTTTTTATTTTGTTATGAAAGTTATGAAAATGAGTGAGGTAGGTAAAAATGGTAAGAGAGGATTTACGCAATATCGCGATTATTGCCCATGTTGACCATGGCAAGACAACCCTCGTAGACGAAATGCTCAAACAGAGCGGAACATTCCGTGATAATCAGTCCGTAGCAGAGAGAGTTATGGACAGCAACGACATCGAAAGAGAAAGAGGAATTACAATCCTCGCTAAAAACACATCTGTTTATTATAATGATGTAAAAATCAATCTTATCGACACTCCCGGACACGCAGATTTTGGTGGCGAAGTTGAGCGTGTTCTTAAAATGGTTGACGGCGTTGTTCTTCTTGTCGATGCCGCAGAAGGCCCTATGCCCCAGACAAGATTTGTAACACAGAAAGCCATTGAACTCGGTCTTAAACTTATAGTAGTTGTAAATAAAATCGACAGACCCGATGCCCGTCTTGATGAAATCGGCGATGAAGTTTTAGAACTTCTTTTAGACCTTGACGCTTCAGAAGAACAGATCGAAAGCCCAATCCTTTTCTGTTCGGGAAGATCAGGAACAGCATCACTCAGTCAGTATGAAGCGGGAACAGACTTAAAACCCCTTTTTGATACAATTATATCACACATCCCCGCACCCGAAGGCGATGATGAAGGCCCTATGCAAATGCTTGTTTCTTCTATCGACTATAACGATTATGTAGGAAGAATAGGTATCGGCAAAATCGAAAGAGGATGTATGAAGGTAAACCAGAATGTTATAGTAGGCGACTACCACGAAAGCAAAAAGCCCTATAACAGTAAGGTTGTAACAATGTATCAGATTGAAGGCCTTGTAAGACAGCCTGCCGAAACTGCGAAAGTAGGCGATATTGTCTGCATTTCAGGTATCGAAAACCTCACAATCGGCGATACAATCTGTGATGCTTCAGCTTATGAGCCTATTCCTTTCGTTAAAATCAGCGAACCTACCGTTGAAATGACATTTTCAGTAAATGATTCTCCTTTTGCAGGAAGAGAAGGTAAATATGTAACATCCCGCCAGATAAGAGACCGTCTTTATAAAGAACTTTTAAAGGATGTTTCTCTTCGCATTGAAGATACAGAAAACACAGACGCTTTAAGAGTTTTAGGAAGAGGCGAAATGCATCTCTCTATTCTCATTGAAAATATGAGAAGAGAAGGCTATGAACTTTCGGTTTCTCCTCCTCGTGTTCTTTATAAGGAAATCGACGGTGTAAGATGTGAACCTATCGAAAGACTCCTTATCGATGTTCCCGAAGATTGTATGGGTTCTGTTATGGAAAAAATGGGTAACAGAAAGGCAGAACTCGTTAAAATGCATCCTCAGGGCTCAAGAATGAGAATTGAATTTTTAATTCCTTCAAGATGCCTTTTCGGTTATAAGAGTGAATTTTTAACCGATACAAAGGGCGAAGGTATTATGAACAGCGTTTTCGATTGCTATCAGGAATACAAGGGCGAAGTTCAGAGAAGAAACACAGGCTCACTCATAGCATTTGAAACAGGCGAAAGTATTACTTATGGTCTTTTCAATGCGCAGGAAAGAGGAACTCTCTTTATAGGCGCAGGTGTTCCTGTTTATGAGGGAATGGTAGTAGGTTCAAACCCCAAGGGCGATGACCTTGTAGTAAATGTCTGCAAGAGAAAACACCTCACAAATACAAGAGCGAGCGGAAGCGATGACGCACTCCGTCTTATCCCTCCCCGCAAACTCAGCCTTGAAGAAAGTCTTGAATTTATGGCTGATGATGAACTTCTCGAAGTTACACCAAAGTCTATAAGAATAAGAAAACAGATTCTCGATAACAACACGAGAGCAAAGGTAAACGCAAAAAACAAGTAATCTAAGAAAGGGGCAAAAGGAATATGATGTCGTTCAGAAACGATATGCTTGAGGCTGCTGCTATGCAGTTGGCGCTCGATATGTCCTGTCGCCCCGAAGATTTTTTAAGTATCAAGAATACGGTAACATATTCCTCTCTCCTTTCGGGGAGGAGGATTTTCCGTAATGAGAAGGATTTTTTTCGTATAGCATCGTTCGGTGACGGTGCGGTTGCTACTGTTTCAGAAGAAATCTACCCTTTCGCGAAAGACCTTTTGGGTAGCGTTAAAGGAATAGAACTTTTTGATGCAAAGGCTATTTTTCATATAAATCGTGAACTCAGTAAACACGGAAAGGCAATAGGCAGTTTCAATCAGTATTATCTTCCTGTTTCACCTTATTATTACCCCGATTTAGGTGGATACAGAATAAAGGTTTATGATGAAGAGGCTATTCCTTCTCTTTATGATGACAAGCGTTTTTCAAACGCACTTATGTATGAAAACAAACTCGGAAGGCACGATGTTATAGCAACCTGCGCTATGGACGGGAACAAGATTTACGGCATAGCAGGTGCATCAAATGACAGCGAAAGATTCTGGCAGATAGGAATAGATGTTCTCCCTGAATACAGAGGAAGAGGAATCGCAACAATGCTTGTTTCGGCACTTACAAAAGAAATTCTTATGCGTGGTGTTATTCCGTATTACGGAACATGGTGGTCTAATATCGCATCGAGAAATGTTGCAAGAAAAGCAGGTTATTATCCCGCTTGGGTTGAAATGACAGCTGTCGATATGTAATAACGAATATAAAATTCACAAAGTTGTACGCCGGATAGTGAATTTTGGCGGAAAAATAGCGAAAATCTGATAAAGTTGTACGCTTTTTGCGTATGACTTTATTTTTTGATTTTCAAAACTCGTAAAATATTTTATATAAAATGCTTGACAAGTTATTAAAAAGATGTTACAATGTAGTCGAAACGGAGGAGAGAAAATGAAAAAAAGCGTTTACAGCCTTGTGCTTTCAGATAATGTCGTAAGAGCGATTGATGATTTGGCTTATAAAATGGGAACAAATCGTTCTAACCTTATAAATAGTATTTTAGCGGAAAAAGTCTGCTATAAAACTCCCGAACAGGAAATAAGGGATATTTTTGACTATATGAAATCGGTTATGGATGAAAGTTTTCAGCTTCAGAGTCAGACATCAGACGCGATGCTATCTTTCAGAAGTCAGTTGAGATATAAATACAGGCCGACAATAAGATATGAAGTGAAGCTTCTTAAAATTCCCGATGATGACGGAACTTTCGGGCTTTTGGGCGTTTCTTTCAGAACGCAGTCGGAAGAACTTTTGGGTAATCTTGATATGTTCTTTACCTGGTGGGAACAGTTTGAAAAAGAACTCTGCGATAAATTTTTTGAAGGTGGAGTTGAATATATTTCTTCTTCGGGGAAACATATAAGAAAACTAAAGGTTTCAGATAAGGTCGATAACAACTCAAAGACCATAGGCAAGGCGATAAACGACTATGTAAACCTTGTTGATATTGCGATAAAGGAATATTTTTCAGAAAGTGAAAATCCGTTTATGGCAATGGGGAATGTAAGAAAAAGAGTTTTAAGCGGAGTAAATAACAACATAATTATAATATGAGGAGGTTTTCATTATGAACGCACAGAAACTTACAAGAAAATCACTCGAGGCAATACAATCAGCGCAGAATACTGTAACTGAATATCAGAACAACGCTATTACGCCTGAACATATTACCTACGCACTTTTAATACAAGAAAACGGTCTTATAGGCGGACTTTTAAGAAAGATGAATATCGAACTTTCTGCGATAACAACATCTGTTTTAAACCTTATTTCTGCTATGCCTAAAATTTCGGGAACAGCGAGAAGAAGCGGTGATGCATATATCTCACCCGAGGCGGACAGAATACTCATTTCTGCTGAAAAGATAGCAGACAATATGAAGGATGAATTTGTTTCGGTTGAACATATTTTTATCTCGATTATTGAAAATGCAGAAGGGAAACTCAAAGAAATTTTCGGTGCTTTTTCCATCGATAAAAACACATTTTTAAAGGCACTTATGGAGGTTCGCGGCAACACAAGAGTTACAAACGAAAGCCCTGAAGAAACCTATGATGTTTTAACAAAATACGGTCAGGAACTTGTATCTCTTGCAAGAAACAACAAGCTTGACCCCGTTATCGGAAGAGACGCCGAAATCAGAAATGTTATAAGAATTCTCTCAAGAAAAACGAAGAACAACCCTGTTTTAATAGGCGAACCCGGTGTTGGTAAAACGGCTATTGCTGAAGGACTTGCGCAGAGAATTGTTGCGGGGGATGTTCCTGACAGTCTTAAAGACAGAAAGGTATTTTCACTCGATTTGGGTGCACTTGTTGCGGGTGCTAAATACAGAGGCGAGTTTGAAGAAAGACTTAAGGCTGTTCTTTCTGAAATAAAGAAAAGCGAAGGCGGAATTATCCTTTTTATCGACGAACTCCACACAATAGTGGGTGCCGGAAAGACAGACGGTGCTATGGATGCGGGTAATCTTTTAAAGCCTATGCTTGCGAGAGGTGAACTTCATTGTATAGGTGCTACAACGCTTAATGAATATCGTCAGTATATCGAAAAGGATGCGGCACTTGAAAGAAGATTCCAGCCCGTTATCGTTTCAGAGCCTACTGTCGAGGATACAATCTCAATTTTAAGAGGTCTTAAAGAAAGATATGAGGTATTCCACGGCGTTAAGATAAGCGACAATGCGCTTATTGCTGCGGCTACCTTATCGGACAGATACATCACAGACAGATTTCTGCCTGACAAGGCTATTGATCTTATCGACGAGGCTTGTGCTTTAATAAGAACAGAAATCGACTCTATGCCGACAGAACTTGATGAAATTTCGAGAAAGATAATTCAGCACGAAATTGAAGAAGCCGCGCTTAAAAAAGAAAGCGATAATCTTTCTATAGAACATCTTAATGAGGTAAGAAAAGAGCTTTCGGAAATGAGAAGCGTTTTCAACGAAATGAAGGCAAGATGGGAAAACGAAAAGAACGCTATTTCTAAGGTTCAGAAACTCAGGGAAGAAATCGAAAAGGTTAATGCCGATATGGCGAAAGCCGAAAGGGAATACGACCTTAACAAAGCCGCCGAACTCAAATACGGCAGACTTCCTGAACTGAGCAAACAGCTTTCAGAAGAAGAAAAAATCGCTGAAAAGGCAAAGAGCGGAAATTCACTTTTAAGAGATAAGGTTACTGATGAAGAAATTGCAAGAATTATCTGCCGTTGGACAGGTATTCCCGTTGCAAAACTTATGGAAGGCGAAAGAGAAAAACTTTTATCGCTTGACAAAGTTCTTCATGAAAGAGTTATCGGTCAGGATGAGGCTGTTGAGAAAGTTAGCGAGGCTATACTTCGTTCAAGAGCAGGAATAAAAGATCCTGACAGACCGATAGGTTCGTTTCTTTTCTTAGGCCCTACGGGCGTTGGAAAGACGGAACTTGCGAAAGCACTTGCTGAAACACTTTTTGATGATGAAAAGAACATTGTAAGAATAGATATGAGTGAATATATGGAGAAATACAGCGTCAGCAGACTTATAGGTGCCCCTCCCGGATACATCGGATACGAAGAAGGCGGACAACTCACTGAAGCTGTAAGAAGAAAGCCTTATTCGGTTGTTCTTCTTGATGAGGTTGAAAAGGCGCATCCCGATGTTTTCAATATTCTTTTACAGGTTCTTGATGACGGAAGAATTACCGACTCGCAGGGAAGAACGGTTGACTTTAAAAATACTGTTATCATCCTTACATCAAATCTCGGTTCACATTATATCCTTGAGGGGATAGATGAAAACGGAGAGATAAATGATGACGCGAGAGATAGCGTTGACGCACTTTTAAAACAGCAGTTCAGACCTGAATTTTTAAATCGTCTTGACGAGATAGTTTTCTATAAACCTCTTACAAAGAAAGAAATTTATGGCATTGTTGACCTTATGCTTTCTGATCTCCAGAAACGCCTTAAGGACAAGCAGGTTTATATTGAGGTCAGCGAAAAAGCGAAGGAATATATCGTTGAAGAAGGTTATGACGCAAACTATGGTGCAAGACCTTTGAGAAGATTTATTCAGAGAAAGGCAGAAACTTTAATCGCAAAGAAACTCATTGCTGATGATGTTCTGGCGGGAACTATCTTAAAACTCGATTTTGACGGAGAAAAACTTTTTATAGAATAAAAAATTCCCGACAGAGATTTTCTGTCGGGAATTTTATTTTAGTAAGGAACATAGCCTGTTTCTTCGATGATTTTCTTTCCCTCATCGGAGAGGAGAAAGTCTATGACTTTTTTGACATTTTCGTTATCGTTGTCTTTTCTGTAAACTGCATAAAAATCAGCGACAACAGGATAACTTTTATTTGAGATATTTTCTTTATCGGGATAAATGCCATTAATGGAAAGAATTTTTATTCCACCGTTTTCTGCGACATCCTCAACATAAAATCTGAAAGAAAATCCTATTGAACGCCCTAAAAAACCTAAGGGGTTTGATTTCATTTCTGTTCCCTTCATAAAAGCTTTCATTGTTGACTGGCTACCGCTGTTTTCAAGTCGCTTTGTCGGGTTTATGGGTAAGAATTCTCCGCCGACAGCTGACCAGTTTGTTATTTCGCCTGAATAGATTTTACGGATTTCATCGGTTGAAAGGTCGGAAACTATGTTTTCTTTATTGACTATAAAAACAAATGCTTCTTTTCCTATGGGGACAAGTTCGAGCTCGACGCCTTTTTCTTTTGCATAAGCCATCTGACTTTCAGAGGGGTGTGCTGTAAGGAAAATATCTGTGTCGCCATCGACAACGGCTGTGAAACCACGGATTGTATTTTTCATCTGAACAGAACTTTCTTCTGAAAATTCGCCATCAGAAAAAGAAACCGAGTTTTCGGGATAAATAGAATATGCCACCGCCGAATAGATGGGGTAGAGCGCTTCTGAACCATCTAAAACGGGGATATTTTCTGTTATTTCAAGGGAAGAATCTATCCTTACAATATCTGAATTTTCATCAAAGGGGAGATATTTTTCGACAGAGATTGTTTTTGGCTCTGAGGGGGAAAGTTCCTTTGCGGGAAGGCAGGGCTTTGTGAACAGAGAGAAAATAATCAGATTAAAAGAAATAAAAAATGCTGAAATCCCTGCTATCAGAAGAAGCTGAAAAATAAGTTTTTTCTTATTCATAGGCTACCTCCCGTTTGAAATGAAGGTTGTTACCGAACATTCGCCATAAAGAATAATGGTTATGACAACAAGGGCGATTGTTGAGATAATGCCTATAGAAACAAGGGCAATTATTATTTTAAGAAAAAGTCTATCATCCATAAACTCACCTTACATATACATTATAGCCGACATCATAAGAACAGCGAGAGATATGAGGGCTAATAAGACAATGCCCAAAATTATTGATGTTATTATGATTGCGATTTTGAGTTTTTTTCTTTTTGTGTCATCGCCTTTTGCTTTTGCAAAAAGAACTATCTCTATTATGAGAAAAAATAAAGGGAGTGTTGTTAAAGCGGCTAATGCGAAAATTATTAACATTGTCATATTAAAATCCTCCTTATAAAGTAGCCAAAGCGTAGATAAAGTAGATACAATAAGCTATTACTGCAAGGGCGGGAATGGCTGCTATGACAGAAACTATTGTAAGCGCAATTTTATATGTTGTTTTTTCTGCTTTATCCTTTGTCTTAAAATACATAATCAGAAAAAATATTATGAAAGGGAGTGATATTGCGGAATCTATGCCTAAAATAAAAATTATCAGCAGTATCATCTTATTCCTCCTTATATAAACATAAAAGGCACAATACTAAGTACTGTGCCTTTATGGTGCAGGAGATGGGACTTGAACCCACACAAGATTGCTCTCACAAGCACCTCAAGCTTGCGCGTCTGCCTATTCCGCCACCCCTGCGTGTTATAAGCCGTCATTTCCGACGGCTTTATCATTATATCACTCTTTTTTATGCTTGTCAATACCTTTTTACAATTTTTTTTATTTTTTTATGTTTTTTAATTTTTTTCTTATATCGAAACGCTCACGAAGGTCGGAAAGAACGATATTATATTCGTGTGAACGCATTCGAGGAAAGGCACGGAGCACACGCTGTTGCCATACTGTTGTCTTTTCAGAAAGACGGTCATACTTTGCTTTGAGTTCCAAAACTTCATCGGAAAGGTTTTCGCCTATGGCATCTGACGCCATACGGAATCTTCTTCTGAGTTCATCGAGTTTCTGAAGTCGGTTATTAAGGTTTATGATAACGGCGATGGAAAGACCAAGGTCTGCCATAATGAGAATGAAAATGCACCACGCTATCGGAAGTCCTATTTTAACGGGAACAAAGGCAACGAATTTTTCAAGCGCGGGATGAACGACGTTCATAACGAGAACGCAGGCTATTCCCCACAAGAGAGAGTTTTTAAGGCATATATAACCTTTAAGGTTGAATTTTTCGTGAGAATAATCCCACCATGTATTATGAAAGATTTTTTCAAGGGTAAAGCCTATTAAAAATTCCCAAGAGGTTGTGAGTATTACAGAGCCTATAAACAAAAGGACGGCATTTTCTACAAGAGGAGTGAGCGCTATCAGGACAAAGACCATTCCGAACCCATAGATAGGGCAGATAGGCCCGTTTAAAAATCCTCTGTTATCGAAATAGCCCGTTTCTAAAGTCATATAAATAGTTTCTACAAACCAGCCTATTACCGAATAGATTGTGAAGAAACAGAACATCTGATAGACAGACCAGTCTGTTCCCAAAAAAGAAATTGTATCCATTTTTTTCTCCTTAAGAAAATATGTTACCGAAATAAATTATATCAATATTCGCTCTTTCAGTCAATATCGGGTTGAAAAAAATCTTTGGTTATGGTAAAATAAACTCTGTCAGTATTATATGAACGAGGAGATACTCTTTATGAGAATGAGAATAAAACCCTGGGCAAGACCCGAACTTGCTGTTTGTGATTTCTGTGTTCAACAGCCTACTGAAAACAAAGGAAAATGGCATGAATTTTTCGGGAACGGAAAACCTTTAATGCTTGAACTCGGATGCGGTAAGGGAGGATTTATTTCAAAACTTGCGCCCGAAAACAGAGATATAAATTTTGTTGCGATTGACGCTATAAGCGATATGTTGGGCCTTGCAAAGAGAAATATTGAAAGGGAATATGCTGAAAGAAACATCCCTATTGATAATGTCAAAGTTTTGATATGTAATGTTGAGAGAATAGACGATGTTTTTGCACCCAGTGATGTTGTTGACAGAATTTATATAAATTTCTGCAACCCATGGCCTAAGGCAAAACACCACAAGCATCGTCTTACACATACAAGACAGCTTGAAAAATACAAGACATTTTTAAAAGACGGAGGAGAAATCCGTTTTAAAACCGACAGCGATATACTTTTTAAATCATCGGTAAGATATTTTGAAGAAGCAGGTTTTGAGATAACCTATATCACCGAGGATTTACATAATTCGGGCTTTATCGGCAATATCGAGACCGAACACGAAAAAATGTTCACCGCCGAAGGAATAACAACGAAATTTTTAATCGCAAAACACAATAAAAAGTAAATGGTTTACGAAAATCCCCACTGTCCATAAGGCAGTGGGGATATTCATTATGATATGGAGAAAGATAAGATTAATGCGGAGATTACGCCGTCTGATTGGGGTTTACAGACGGAGTCTGCAGTTTAGAGGGGATGTTGTCAAGGGGGGACAACTTTAACTGCTTTCCGTTTTAATCCTTGTACTTTAAGTACAATCAGAGTATAACTCTGTAATGTGATAGTTTTGTGAAACTATAAAGAAAAAAAGACGAAATCACAAAATTATTTCAAACCAGAAGGTACTTCCTTTTCCGATTTCAGACTGAACGCCGAACGGGAAGGAATGGTGGCGGAGAATACCTTTTACTATGGCAAGGCCAAGCCCTGTTCCTATTATATCACGGCCTGATTTTTCAGAACGATAGTAGCGGTCGAAAATAAGGGGGAGGAGTTCTTTTGGTATTCCTTCGCCTTTGTCGGTTATTTCTATTCTTACGCTTTTTTTCGAGTTTATCTGTTTTATCGTTATCTCTCTGCCGTCGCCTGAATAGTTTATTGCGTTATTTATAAGGTTATAGATAACCTGTTCGATTTTTAATTCATCGGCTCTGACGGTTATCGGTTCGTCTTTTATGAGGATGAAATTATAGCCTTTTTGTTCTTTGAAAAGGGTATAGCGTTGTAAGATGCTATCGAGTTTTTCGGAAATATCAAACTCGGAGATGTTAAGCGAGGCGTTTCCGCTTTCTATTCTTGAAAGGTCTAAAATATCGTTTACGAGGGCGGAAAGACGGTCGCTTTCGTCAATTATTATGCTGAGATGTTCTTCTCTTTTCTGGGGGACATCTCCTGAAAGGTCCCTTATCATTTCAGCGTAGGCTTTTACCATTGTAAGAGGTGTACGAAGGTCATGAGAGATATTCGCCATAAGGTCACGCCTTAAATTATCGACCTTTGAGATTTCGGTTGAGGCAAAGTTTAAAGCAGAGGCTAACTTTTCGGATTCATAATATCCTGTTCCGTCAAAATGAACATTATAATCACCCTCGGCTAAGAATTTTGCGGATTTTGTTATGTTATCAATAGGTCGTGAGATATGCTTTGCCATAAAGAACGAAAGAATAAGCCCTATTATGAGAAGGAAAATTGTTATAAAGAAAAGATGTTTCTGGAGAATTGAAATGGTTGAACCCAAGGGGTCAAGAGAGGTGTTTAAAAAGAGGAAACCTACGGGTTCTTCAGGGGTTCCTATAAGTCTTCCATAAAGAAGGGTCGTTGTGTTGAAACGCTCGTTTTTTACAACAACCTGGATGATATTATCATCGCTTGCCATTATCATCTCACGATAGGTTTTCATCGTTTCATCGTTATGAGGAGAGATAGCACCGCTTCCTGCCAAAATATCAATAGAGTAAAAATCGTTTCCGAAAAAGTCGGTTATTTTTATACACATATTGTTATCATAAGCGGTTCTGTCAAAAATTTCTCTGTAGTTTTCTGCGGTTATCTGTGAGGATACGATTTTTCCTACACGCTTTATATCCTGAATTTTGATGTTCTGATAGGTTACAGGGAGAATCACAAGCTGGAAAAACCACATAAGAACGATTACGATGAATATGAAAAGGACAAAATATGTCCAGATAGTATATCTTAAATTTTTAACGAGTTTAAGTTTTGATTTTTTTTCATCGTTATGCTTCAAATTTATACCCCATTCCACGAAGTGTTACTATGAATTTACGATATTCTCCTAAACTGTTGCGGAGCATTTTTATATGGGTATCAACTGTTCTGTCATCGCCGAAGAAATCAAATCCCCATACATTTTCGAGAAGTTTCTCGCGGGAGAGTGCGATATTCTTGTTTTCAACGAGATAGAAGAGAAGGTCATATTCTTTGGGAGTGAGTGAGATTTTTTCACCGTCAACCATGACTTCTCTGCCTGTTATATTTACTTCAAGTCCTTCAAATACATATTTTTCGATTTTGATTTCTGCTGTCGAGAGGACGCTTCTGTTTATTGCGATTTTTATTCTCGCCATAAGTTCCTTTGGAGAAAAAGGCTTTACAACATAATCGACGGCGCCTATTTCAAATCCGAAGAGTTTGTCATATTCCTCGCCCCTTGCTGAAAGCATAATAACGGGTGTGGGCTTTATCTTATTTATTTCTTTACAAGCGGAAAAACCGTCAAGACGGGGCATCATAACATCCATAACGATAAGGTCGAAATCTTCTTTACGGCATAAATCGACAGCGGACATACCGTCTTCAGCTTCGAAAACTTCGTAGCCTTCAAATTCGGCATATTCTCTTACTACATTGCGGATATTCTTTTCGTCATCGCATATAAGTATCTTATTCATAAAAAATCTCCATAAAAAGTTATTTTAGCATATTTTAGCATATTTTTGTGTTTGAATTGTGAAAAAACTGAAAATTCGGAAAGTTTTGGTCAATACTTTTATAAGGGCGGAAAATTTCTTGACATAATCTTTCGCCGATTGTATAATTATCTTAACACAAAATCAATGGAGGATACAACTATGAAAAGAAAAATCGGTATTCTTACAAGTGGCGGGGATTGTCCCGGGCTTAACGCGACAATAAGAGCTGTTGCAAAGGGATGCTATGAACAGTTCGGCGATAAGGTTGAAATTATCGGTATCGCTGACGGATATGGCGGTCTTATAAGAAACGAAGCAAGAGTTATGGACAGAAGTGAGTTTTCGGGTATCCTCACAAGAGGTGGAACTATTCTCGGAACATCGAGAACTCCTTACAAAATGATGAGCGTTATTGAAGAAGATAATGTTGACAAAATCAAGAATATGAAGGAAACTTACAAGAAGTTGGGCCTTGATTGTCTTCTTACACTTGGTGGAAACGGAACACATAAAACTGCTAATCTTCTTTCGGGCGAGGGACTTAATGTCATAGGTCTTCCCAAAACAATTGATAACGATTTATGGGGAACAGATGTTACATTCGGTTATCACACGGCGGTTGACATTGCAACGGATGTTATTGACAGACTTCATACAACAGCTTGTTCTCACGGAAGAATCATGGTTGTTGAAATAATGGGAAACAAGGCAGGCTGGCTTGCACTCAGTTCGGGTATTGCAGGCGGTGCTGATGCTATCGTTCTTCCTGAATTCCCCTATGATATAGATAAACTCATAGACGCTATGGAAAAGAGAGAAAAGCAGGGCAAGAATTTTTCTATCATCGCTGTTGCTGAAGGATGCATTGACAAGGAAGAAGCAAAGATGAAGAAAAAAGAAAGAGCCGCTAAAAGAGCAGAAGAGGGAATAACCTCTGCTACAACAAGAATTGCAGCTCAGATAGGAAAAGCAACGGGTATTGAAACACGCTGCTGCGTTCCCGGACATATGCTCAGAGGCGGAAGCCCATCGGCTTATGACAGAATTCTCGCAACAAAGTTTGGAGGACACGCAGCACAGCTTATCGCTGAAGAAAAGTTCGGAAGAACGGTTGCACTTATTGATGGAAAGATAGGTTCTAATAAGCTCGAAGATATTGCAGGAAAGAAGAAACTTGTTACTCCAGATCATCAGCTTGTTACAACTGCTAAATCAATAGGAATCTGTTTTGGCGACTAAAACAAAGGCAAAATAAAAAACCGCTCTTATGAGCGGTTTTTTGTGTTTGGTAGTTCCTGTTAAGGTTTCTCTTACTGGAGGAGTGAGAGAACGCCCTGAGGAAGTGAGTTCGCCTGTGCAAGCATTGACTGTGAAGCCTGTGAGAGGATCTGATTCTTTGTGAATGACATCATTTCCTTGGCCATGTCTGTATCACGGATACGAGATTCAGAAGCCTGCATGTTTTCAGCTGAAACGTCGAGGTTAGCGATTTTGTGTTCAAGTCTGTTCTGGATAGAACCGAATGTTGCACGAACCATTGAAACCTTGTTGAGAGCGTGGTCGATCTTGTCGATAGCTTCGTTAGCGTCAGCCTGTGTGCTGAGTGTGATGTCGTTAAGACCGAGACCTGCTGATGTACAGTTAAGGTCAGCCTTAAGTGTACCGATAGCTGAAGATGATACTAAGTCATCATATTTGAAATCGAATGTCTTGAGGTCAGCTGTTCTAGCGCCTGCCTGGAGCTGTACAGATGATACAACGTTAAGGTTGCCGCCCTTAGCAACTGATGATGTAGAAAGAACTACAACGCCGTTGAAGTCTGTCTTTGAAATGTCGTCGATTTCATCGCAGAGCTGCTGATATTCGAGTTCGATAGCTGCACGGTCAACATTTTCATCGTATGTGCCGTTAGCTGACTGTGTTGCGAGAGTCTTCATTCTCTGAAGGATAGCGTCTGTTTCCTGGAGAGCGCCTTCAAAAGTCTGAACCATTGAGATGCCGTCCTGTGAGTTTGTAGATGCTTGGTTAAGACCAGCGATCTGTGAACGCATTTTTTCTGAGATTGCGAGACCTGCAGCGTTGTCGCCTGCGCGGTTGATTGAGTAACCTGATGAAAGTTTTTCAAGGTTCTTAGAAAGGCTTGACTGATTAACTCCTAAAAGTCTTGTTGAGTTCATTGCTGAAAGATTGTGCTGTACTACCATAATGTTACCTCCGTGTAATTTTTTTATTTAGCCGAGTCCTTTCGGCTTTTCGTTAAGGCCCTTGTTTTTGGGCTTCTGTATGTTATATCGGCCACTTTTTAAAAAACTTTAGCGAAAAAATAAAAAAATCTCAAAAAATTTTTGAGATTTTTTATTTTTGCCTATTCTACGCCGTTTGTGGCGTTAATTTTTTTTGAATTTCTTATATCAACAATGGTTTTTGATGGGCAATTCGAGATACATATGCCACATGAAACACATTTTTCATAGTCGATCACGGCTATATTGTTCTGAACTGTAATGGCATTTTTGGGACAGTTTCTTTCACAGAGTCTGCAACCGATACAACCCGATTTACAGTTTTCTCTTGTTTCTTTTCCTGTCAAATCACAGTTGCAGGCAACATTTATTACTTCTTTCTTATCCTTTATTATAATAAGGTTATTGGGACATTCATTTACACAGAGTCCGCAACCGACACATTTATCAGGATTTACTCTTGCAAGGCCATCACATATTATAATAGCATCGTGAGGACATACAGCCTTACAGTCACCCATACCTAAACAACCGAAGGGACATCTTTTGCTTCCGCTGTAAAATCTGTTTGAGGATTTACAGGTTGCTTTTCCTTTGAATTCAAATAATTCTTCGGATTTTGACAAATCTCCCTGACATCTTATAAATGCAACTTTTTTAACAGAAGAAGATGGTGAAGAAGTTCTGCCCATAATATTGTCTATTTCTGACACATTTTTTTCTCCTGCTGAAAGGCAGAGGTCGGACTTTTCACCGTTTATAATCGCTGTTGCATAATCAGAACAACCTGCATAGCCACACCCGCCGCAGTTTGCACCGGGGAGGCACTCTGTTATCTTTTCGAGGCGTTCATCTGTTTCAACATGAAAGAGTTTTGAGAAAACTGTCAGGAGAATTCCCGATAAGATTCCTATTCCTGCGAAAATAAGCGCAGGGACAAATAATTCTTTGAGCATAGTAAGGTATTTTCCTTTCAGTTAAATCATACCCGAAAATCCCATAAAGCCTATAACCATTATTGCTGCGGCAACAAGTGTTGAGGGGATTCCTTTAAAGGCTTCGGGGATGTCGTTATGTTCTATTCTTCCTCTTACTCCCGAAAAGACGATGAGTGCTATTGTAAAGCCGAGTCCTGCACCAAGGGAGTTGAGAATGGAATCTACGAACGAAAGTCCATTATCGACATTTATGATACATACACCGAGAACGGCACAGTTTGTTGTTATTAAAGGAAGATAAACGCCTAAAAGTTTATGAAGTTCGGGGGAAATCTTTTTGAGAATTATCTCAACAAGCTGGACGAAAATTGCGATTATGAGGATAAAGCCTACATTATACAAGTAGTCGATACCGAGGGGAACGAGAACATAATGATAAAAAGGGAATGTTGCGAGAGTTGAGCATATCATTACGAAAATTACCGCAATACCCATTCCGACAGCACTTTTGAGTTTCTTTGAAACACCGAGGAAAGGACATATACCCATAAACTTTGAGAGAACAAAGTTATCGGTTATCATAGCGGTTAAAATTACAGCGAGAAATGCGGGCATTACTTATCCTCTCCTTTCTCGGCTGTCGGGCAGTTATCCTTTGAGGGACAGTTTGCACAACCTGCTTTTGCTTTTGGTTTTTTATTTGTTATAACGCCTACTAAGGCGATTATTATTCCGAGTGTGAAAAATCCACCTGCAGGACGGGCAATAAGTGTAACGGGGCTTGTAATAAAGGGAATATCAAGACCGAACCACGAGCCTGTACCTATGATTTCACGGAGAGTTCCCATAATGAAAAGGGCGAGGGTAAAGCCTAATCCCATTCCTGCACCGTCTAAAACAGAGGCTAAGGGCTTATTTTTTGAAGCGAACATTTCTGCTCTTCCGAGGATTATACAGTTTACTGTTATAAGGTCGAGATAAACGCCTAAAAGTTCACTGACAGGTGGGAGAAATCTCGCTAAAACGAGTTTTACTATTGTTACAAAGCCTGCAATGATTACTATATATGCAGGAAGTCTTACCGACTTTGGAATGAGGTTTTTTATAAGTGAAATAAGAAGGTTTGAACATATAAGGACAAACATTGTTGAGAGTCCCATTCCGAGTGAGCCTTTTACAGTTGCTGTTACAGCAAGGGTAGGGCACATTCCTAAAAGTCCTACGAGAGTCGGGTTTTCTTTGATTATTCCCTTTATAAATTCATAGAAATAATTGGGGGTGTCTTGTTTTGCGGTGGTTATGGTTTCAGGTTTAGTTGACACTGAAAATATCCCCCTTTCTTTCGTTATAGGTATTCATAGCGATTGATATTGCATTAATCATTCCCTCAGATGAAAATGTTGCGCCCGAAACGATGTCTGCCGAGAAATCGGGAGAGTCAATACCTATGAACTGTGAAAGATAGATGTCTTCTGTAACTATTGTTCCGACACCTTCGGTTTCTTTGCAGGAAAGAACTTTTACTGCGATGATTTCACCGTTTTTAATTCCGACAAGAACATTAAGCCCATCCTTTGCATAGCCGTTTACTGTTATTTCAAAGGCACAGAAATGTTTTTTCTTATCGACAATAACGGAATTAACGCCCTCTGCCTCAAAATCGGGGAGGATGACGCAGTCTGAACTGTCGCCTATCATAGCGTCGAGTTCTGTTCTTACTGAATCGGTTATTATTCCTGTTGTGTCGACATAGGTGAGTTTATGAACGCCTACTATGAGAAAACACATTACAAAGCATATAACACAGAGAACGAGGGGCGGTTTGATATACTGTGTGAATTTATTTTCAGCCATTTCCCTTGACCTCCTTTACCTTTACCATACCGAAAGGCTTTGTTCTTGTAAGTCTGTCGATATAGGGAGTAAGAAGATTCATAAGAAGAATAGCGAAAGATACGCCCTCGGGGTAAGCCCCGAATGTTCTTATGAGGAATGTTATAAGTCCGCAACCTATGCCGAAAATAACCTTGCCTTTTGTTGTTACGGGTGTTGTTACATAATCGGTTGCCATAAAGAAAGCACCGAACAAAAGTCCTCCTGAAAGGATATGATAAAGTGCGTCTCCGCCTGAAACGGCTGTAAGGACAGCAAGTGTTCCTATAAATGTAAGGGGTGCGGCGGGTGAGATTACTCTTGTCATAAGAAGGAAAATTCCGCCTAAAATAATCGCTACTGCACAGGTTTCACCGATACATCCTCCTGTTTTACCGAGGAAAAGGTCGACATAATCAACGGGCGGTGAGATTTTTCCGACAAAGCCTTCTGAACTGCTATAAGAAACAAGCCATTTTTCAGCGAGGGGAGTGGGTGCTGTTAAAAGGTCGGCAGAACTATACCAGAAGGGTTTTACCCAGGTTGACATTTCTTTTGTGAAAGAAAGGGTAAGAACAAGTCTGCCCACAATAGCGGGGTTTGCAAAGTTCTGACCTATTCCGCCGAAAAGTTGTTTTGTTATTACTATCGCTACAAAACATCCTAAGACTGCCATCCACAATGGAAGTGTTACGGGGAAGTTGAGTGCGAGGATTATTCCCGTTACTGCGGCTGAAAAATCGGATATTGTATTATCTCTTTTCATAATCTTTCTGCAGAAAAATTCAAAGAGAACAGAACTTGCGACGCAGGTTAAAACAAGTATTAAAGCACGAAGCCCGAAAATTACTGTTGCAGCAATAATCGAGGGAATGAGTGCTATAATGACAAGCGTCATTATTTTAGTTGTTGATGAATTTCCCCTCTGATGTGGTGAGGGGGAAACTATGAGTTTTTCCAAAATATATTCAATCCTTTCAGGGATTTATTTAATCATTTCTTTAGGTGATTTTACATTGAGAAATTCTTTTGCAAGACAGTTTGTTTCTGCAAGAGGTCTTTTAGCGGGGCATACATAAGAACAAGCACCGCAGTTCATACAAAGATTTACACGAAGTGCGAGGAGTTCTTCTTTGTTTTTGGTGTTATACGCCTTTTCGAGTTCTAAAGGCATAAGATTTACGGGGCAGACTTTTATGCATTTTCCGCATCTTATACAAGGTGATGAAACGGGTGTATCATCGGATTTCAGAGCGAGTAGTGCGTTATGGGTTTTTACTATCGGGGCATCGGGGTCTGACATACAGACACCCATCATAGGGCCGCCCATAATGAGCTTTCTGTAATTCTCTGCATTGGCATAATCTAAAATATCGCCAATAGTTGTTCCGATTAAAACTTCGATGTTACAAGGCATTCCGACAGCGTCGCCGTCGACTGTGAGTCTTCTTGAAACGAGGGGCATACCTGTTTTCATATAGCGGTTTAAAAAGCCTACTGTTGAAACATTGACAACGAGTGCGTTTTCTTCGGATGTTATCTGGTTTTCTCTTATAACTCTTCCTGTTGTTGAGAAAAGAAGCATCTTTTCAGCACCCTGAGGATATCTTGTAGGTAAAGTTACTACATCAATGTTATCATCCTTTGCTGTCATTCTTGTGAAAAGTCTTATAGCAGCGGGTTTGTTTTTTTCGATACAGAGTTTCGCTCTGTTTATATGCATATTTTCGAGGATGAGTTTTATGCCGTCATATACATCGGCGGTGTTTTCCATCATTTCGCGGTAGTCGGATGTTATATAGGGTTCACATTCGGCTGCGTTTATAATGAGAGTGTCGACATGATTATCATAACTGAATTTTACATGAGTAGGGAAACCTGCTCCACCGAGTCCCACTGCTCCGCTTTCACGGATGGCATTTATAAAATCCTTTGTTGTTTTTATTTCGGGCGGTTTTATGTTTTCGTGGGGGATCTGCTTTCCGTCGGGTTCAATAACAACTGCTTTACAGAGTTTTCCACCATGAAGAAGATGGTTTTTTATTTCCTTTACAGTTCCCGAAACGCTTGAATGAACGGGAACGGACATAAAGACATCGCTGTCACCGATTTTTTGCCCTAAGAAAACTTTATCGCCGACTGAAACAAGGGGAACGCAGGGTTCGCCCATGCCCATTCCCATAGGAATAACAACCCTTGCGGGAAGCGGAAATGCTACTGTTGTTTCGGATTCGGTGTTCTTGTTGTGTCTTAAATGGACACCGTTAAAACTTCTGATGTTCATAGATTACTCCTCTTTGACCGTCTTTTTTACCGCCTTTTCTGCAAGGGGTATAACGGCTTTTATTGCTGTTCCCGTTATTGTTCCCGTTATCACTGCGGAAACGACAAGAACAGGCAGGTAGAATAATGTGTTTATATTTTTCATAATGACAGACGCCATAATTATCTGACCGACATTATGTGTGAGTGCTGAAAGGACGCTTATTAAAATCAGGGAATTTTTTTCTGATTTTAAAAGAATTACTGTTATAAGAAATGCAAGTGTCCCGCCTGAAAGGGAAAGGAGAGAGGCGGTTATTCCTTTTGTCACGAGGATAAAAAGTGATTTTAGAAGGGTTATTATAAAACCTTCTTTTTTTCCTACTGTAAGTATCGTAAGAATGACTACGATATTTGCGACGCCTATTCTTACTCCCAAAGGAAGTGGCGCTGAAATAACAGAGTCAACTGCTGAAAGGGAGAAGGTAAGCGCTGATATTATTCCCATAAGGGCGATTTTTTTCGTTTTCAAGACATCACCCCACTACAATATCGGCAGTTTCTTTATCTTCTGAAACTACCCTTACAGAAACCTTTTGGGGAAGGCAGATTATTGTTTCGCCGTTTCTTTTTATAGCTCCCGTTTTAACGCATATCTTATCGGGGCAGGGCGAAGAAATTACGCAGACGGAATTTTCTTTTACAGAGAATTTTATATCGTTTACTGAAAATTCTGCATCTTCTGAAAGAGGCACTGTTTTTACTACATTTCCGTCGCAGGAGATTTCGGCATAAGTTCCGTCATCTTTAAAATTTATTGCAAGAAGAATTATTGAGGGAATGAGTATCAAAAGGATGATTGCAATATCCCTTACAGTTATAAGTTTCATAATGAGTACCCACTGTTTTCGTATGGTGTGAATTTTATGCCTTCTGAAACATAGAGTTTCTTGTTTTCATCGGCAACGACTATTTTATAATCAGCGGAGGAAAGATGTTTTTTTAAGTTTTCTGTTCCGCCGATGAAAATATCTGTTGCTAAAAAATCCGATTTTATACCGCCGTTTTCGCCATAGCAGAGAACTGTTACGGAAACGATATCGGTTTTTACGGGATAGCCTGTTTTTACATCTAAAATATGGGAATAGGTTTTACCATCTGCTTCGAAAAAGCGTTCATATCCGCCTGAGGTTGAAACAAAACATTCTTTTGTTTCTATCATTCCGAGAGGGATATTTCCATCGGGATTTTTTATCTCTATCTTAAAATCTGTTCCGTCGGGCTTTTCTCCGAAAAGAAGAGAGGAGCTTCCCACTGAAACAATGGCATAGCCACAGTTTTTATCGGAAAGATTTTTATATACAAGGTCACAGGAATATCCTTTTGCGACAGCACCGAAATCGAGTTTTGTTTCTTTTTCTTTTGAAATGATGCCGTCTTTCAGAGAAATTTTTTCGTAGCCCGTAGTCGAAAGTGCTTTTCTGATTTCATCTTTGGAAGGAACAGTTTTATTCCCCGAAGAAATGCCCCATAAGGATGTGAGTTCACCCGATGTTATATCGACATTTTCTCCATACAGAGAAACGAGGGAAAGTGTTTTTTCTGTTATGTCATATATATATGCATCATCGGTTTCTTCTATTTCGTTAAATTCCATAAGTTTTCCCGAATACATATCGAGAGAGGTGTTACAAGAAAGAATGATGTCTTCTGTTTCTTTTGTATCGACATCGGATTTTATGGAACATAGAGTATCCATAGTGAAAAAATCGGATGTGTAAATCTGATTTTTCTGACATCCTGAAAAAATCATAACTGTTGAAATGATAATCGGTATGAATGATTTTTTCATTTATAACTCCTCCGAAAAAACGATATACATATTTATAATATCACAACACACTGTTTTAGTCAATAAATGCGGGGGCAAAAAAATCCCTGCCGATGAAAAACGGCAGGGCAAACAAAGAAAGAGGATTTAATTCATGTCGTTACGACAATAATTTATTGATTTATGGAAAAAAATATGGTATAATACTATGTGATTATTTTTTTGTGTCATTGAGCGCCTGTATTCTCGATTCGCTGTTTTTAACGAGGTTGAGAAGCGATGAAGCATAGCTCGGGAACTCTTCTGAAAGAGTTTTTGAAGTTATTAAAGGACTCATATCTTCATCGGCACAATCGTTATCGGCAAGTGTCACTCCCTTTGCGGCAGCAGTTGCTACTGCTTCTGAAATTCCCATTGCGGCAGAAGCACCGTTTGATGCGAGAATTTCGGGAACTGTGAAGAAAAGCTGGTCATTTCTGGGGTTCGCTATATAGGCTACTCTGAACATTCTGTAAATGGCAAGCATTATGAAGTTAGAGGTTTCTTTTATGAGTGTCTGACTTCCTGTTTTCTGAACGAGTGAGAAGAGAATATTGAGCGAATTGACGATGAGTTTTTTATTGAAAGAAATCATTACTCCGTCTGTCTTGATATTGCCTTCGGCTTCGGGAATGTCACTATAAGAAATCGTTTTTCCAGCAGGGTCGGGTGAACGGCCTAAAAGATAATCGCAGGAAACACCGTAATAATCAGCGGCTTTTACGAGAAATTCAAGACCGCATTCACGGATTCCCTTTTCATAATGAGAAAGGAGAGCCTGGGATACACCAAGGTCACTTGCAGCGTTTTTCTGACTGATATTTCTTTCCTTACGAAGTAATGTAATTATTCTCGGAAAATCGGAATTCAACCCCTCGCCCCCTTACATAATGAAATTACATTTTGTAAATTATCCGAAAAATATTATTTCGAATTAACGTATTGTAAATTATAGCCTATTCCTTACAGTTTGTAAAGGGAGAAACCTCAAAAAAAGTCGATAAAAGTTTTATCAAGGTTTTGGCTATTTTGCTTGATTTTTTCAACATTTCACTGTTGAAATCAATATGTGGCCGAGCGAAACACAAGATGTTGTGGAGGCACGGAGAAATAAGGGTTTGTGTCAGAAAAAAAATCACAAAAGTGAAATTTTACAGAAAATGTCAAATTTTTATACAATTTGTATAATTTTATATAAATATAACCGAAAGGAAATGCAGTATGAAAAATTACAGATTAGTTGTTATAAGACACGGGCATACTGAAGGTAATGAAACCGCAAGATATATAGGAAAAACAGACATTCCGCTTTCTAAAAACGGTCTTTCTGAAATCGAAAATATAGCGAAAGAATATGAATATCCTTATGTTGAAAAGGTTTATTCAAGCCCGACACTTCGTTGTATTCAGACGGCGAGAGTACTTTTTCCCGATACAGAACTTGTTACCCTTGACGGAATGAGAGAACTTGATTTCGGAAAGTTTGAAAACAAATCAGTTGAAGAACTCGTTGACCTTCCCGAATACAAGGAATGGCTTAAGGGCGGGCTTGATAACAACGCACACGGTGGCGAAACGATAAGAGAGATGATAGGCAGAACCGTTGCTGCGATAAACGACATTTTAGAAGATATGATGTCGATGGAAATATATGATGCGGCGGTTGTTACACACTCGGGGATAATAATGAATATGCTTTCCTGTTTCGGACTTCCGAGAATGGAACCTATGAAGTTTGCCTGTGATGTAGGGGAGGGTTATGTTATTGCGTTTAACCTTCAGATGTGGCAGACAGGCGGAGTTTTTGAGATAATGGGAAAGGTTCCTGTTCCTAAAGATTCTGAAGAAGAATTTTCTGAAAACGAAGAAGATTAAGTGATATAAAATATTACTGAAAGGGGGTAAATTCCATAAAGATTTCTGAAATAAAAAGATCTGCATTAAGGCGAATGAACGATTGCTTTCCGCAGGTTCTTATGATTATGGTAATATCTCTTACCGCACATCTTATTTTTGCACTCGCTGAATTTGCCCTGTTACATTTTCTTGACATAAAGGGGAATGAATTTTTCTCCGAAATGCCTTCGGAAATGATGGTTATACTCATAACAAGCATAATAAGAATATTTGCGGAATTTCTGGTTTTATCCCCGATAACCGTCGGGACTGCGTGGTGGCTCTTACACTGCGTAAGAGGAGAAAACAGTAATGTAGGGTTTATACTCATCTGTTTCTCGAACATGAAGATCTATTTCCGTTCGGTTGTTATGAGGCTTTTTATAGGGTTTATAAAAACAGTTGTTGCTATACCGCTTGTTCTCTGTGGTTATATAGAATATGCTCTGATAACGGCGTTTGCTGATGAAAGCTATCGAAGCGGAACATATATCGCGCTTATAATATGCTGTACGCTGATATTTATATGTATCGCGCTTATGTATATATGGGTCGTTGCAGATTTTTCGCTTGTAAATTTCATCTTTACTATGAATCCTGATGACAAGATAATAAACATAATAAAGAAATCTGTTACAGCTATGAAATATCAGAAAACGAAACTGATAAAACTTGTATGCTCATTTTTAGGATGGATTTTTACAGTTCCTTTTGTGTTTCCGTTGTTTTTTGCGGTACCTTATGCATCGCTCAGTTATGCAACGCTTGTGGACGAAATAATAGAAAAGGAAATAAGAAAAAATACAGACGATATGTTCAATAAAAAAACAATAGCAAGAAAGTAATTTTACGGAGGTAGGAA
The DNA here is from genome assembly GCA_017466865.1 of Oscillospiraceae bacterium. Lineage (GTDB taxonomy): Bacteria > Bacillota > Clostridia > Oscillospirales > Ruminococcaceae > RGIG4131. Next base: position 241,575 of record JAFTTI010000021.1, read on the forward strand.
AATGGATATTAACAAGACTCTTGCGGTGGAATTCAAGCTCCGACAGGAACAGATTGACAATACGGTTGCTCTCATTGATGACGGAAAGACAATTCCCTTTATCGCACGATACAGAAAAGAAATGACAGGCTCATTGGATGATCAGGTTTTAAGACAGATTTTTGACAGACTGACATATCTTCGTAACCTCGAAAAGAGAAAGGAAGAAGTTGTTTCTTCAATCACAGAACAGGAAAAGATGACAGATGAAATTGCGGCGGCAATTGAAAAAGCTGTTACTCTTGTTGAGGTTGAAGATATCTATCGTCCTTTCAAGCCCAAGAGAAAGACCAGAGCATCTGTTGCGAGAGAAAGAGGACTTGAACCCCTTTCCGTTTACATAATGCTTCAGAATATGAATGCCGAACCTGAAAAGGAAGCAGAAAAATTTATTGACGCTGAAAAGGAAATTCCTGATGTTGCCGCTGCTTTACAGGGCGCTATGGATATTATTGCGGAAGATATTTCTGATGATGCGGCTTTAAGAAAAACACTCCGTGAACTTTATTTCAAAAAGGGAACTATCTCATCAAAGGCTGCTGATGAAAACGCAGAAAGTGTTTATACAAATTACTATGACTATTCTGAACCTGTTAATAAAATTGCGGGACACAGAGTTCTTGCACTTGACAGAGGTGAAAAGGAAGATTTCCTTAAAGTTACGGTTGCGGTTGCGGGTGATGAAGCAGAAAAGCTCGTATGCGACAAATATGTAAAAAATCAGAGTGCTGCTGCGGGATATGTTAAACTTGCGGCGGAAGATGGCTTCAAAAGACTTATCGCTCCTTCGATAGAAAGAGAAATCAGGGCGGAACTTACTGCTAATGCGGCAGAACAGGCGATAAAGGTATTTTCATCGAATTTAAGACAGCTTCTTATGCAGCCTCCCGTTAAGGACTGCGTTACATTAGGTCTTGACCCCGGATACAGAACGGGTTGTAAGCTCGCTGTTGTTGACGGCACGGGAAAGGTTCTTGACACAGGTGTTGTCTACATAACAATGGGTGAAAAGAACAGAATTGAACAGGGCAAGGTTATTGTCAGAAGACTTATTGAAAAATACGGTGTTACTGTTGTTTCGATAGGAAACGGAACTGCATCGAGAGAATCGGAAAGCTTTATAGCATCACTTCTTAAAGAAATTCCTTCAAAGGTTTCTTATATGGTAGTTTCTGAGGCAGGGGCATCGGTTTATTCTGCTTCTAAACTTGCGGCGGAAGAATTCCCCGAATATGATGTTTCGCTCAGAAGTGCCGTTTCTATCGCGAGAAGACTTCAGGACCCATTGGCCGAACTTGTTAAAATCGACCCTAAGGCGATAGGCGTCGGTCAGTATCAGCACGATATGCCAAAAGCGAGAATGGACGAAGCACTTTCGGGTGTTGTTGAAGACTGTGTAAACGGCGTTGGTGTTGACCTTAACACAGCATCACATTCACTTCTTTCACATATCGCGGGTATCAATTCATCTGTTGCTAAAAATATCGTTGCATACAGAGAAGAAAACGGAAGTTTTACAGACAGAAAAGAACTTCTTAAAGTTGCTAAACTCGGTAAGAAGGCTTATGAACAGTGTGCGGGATTTCTTAGAATTTCGGGCGGAAAGAACCCTCTTGACAACACTGCTGTTCATCCCGAAAGTTATGACGCTGCAAAGAAACTTTTGGATGAATGCGGATTCAAACTCGCTGATATAAAGGCGGGCGCGGATAAAATCGCCGACAAGGCTGAAGAAATCGGATACAACAAACTTTCAGACGATACAGGTGTTGGTATTCCTACACTGAAAGACATTGTAAAGGAACTTCAGAAACCAGGGAGAGACCCTCGTGATGAACTTCCTGCTCCCTTACTTCGCAGTGGCGATATTATGGAACTCAAAGACCTTAAACCAGGAATGGAACTTGTCGGAACTGTAAGAAATGTTATCGACTTCGGCGCTTTTGTTGATATAGGCGTTCATGAGGACGGACTTGTTCACATCTCACAGATATGCAACAGATTCATAAAGCATCCTCTTGAGGCTGTAAAGGTAGGCGAAATAGTCAAGGTAAGAGTTCTTGATGTTGACGAAAAGAGAAAGAGAATTTCTCTCACTATGCGTCTTGACGAAAAGAAGTAATTTATGAGAAGAATAGATTTTGTTGTAGAGCCGTCTTATGACGGCTTTACTGTTGAAAAATACCTTATGTCTGTTAAGGGGATTTCGAGAAGGCTTATCACAAAGATAAAATATTCCGAAGGGATTATGGTGAATGACAATGTTTCAAGAACTGTTGACATCATAAAATCGGGGGATAATGTTTCCGTTATTATGGAAGATGAAAAATGTCTTGAAGAAAATCTGTCGCTTGATATTCCGATAGTATATGATGACGACGATATCGTTGTTTTCAATAAGCCCTGCGGGACACCTGTTCATCCATCGATAAGGCATTATAACGATACTTTAGGGAATTATTTTTCCGCTGTTTTCAAGGGTGTTTCGTTTCGGCCCGTAAACCGTCTTGACAAGGATACTTCGGGACTTTGTGTTGTTGCCAAAAATGCTTTTGCGGCGGCGGAGTTACAGAAAAGTGTTGACAAAACATACTATGCCGTTGTCAAGGGTGAACCCGATGATGAGGGAGAGATAAATCTTCCTATCGCAAGAGAAGATGGCACTATCATCAAAAGAAAAGTTGATGAGGCGGGACAAGAGGCGATAACGCGGTATAAGTCTGTCAGGAGAAAAAACGGGTATACTCTGCTTGAAATAAAACTTCTGACAGGGAGAACTCATCAGATAAGAGTTCATTTTTCGTACATCGGTTTTGCACTTGCGGGTGACGAACTTTATGGCGGTGATATGAGTGTTATGAAAAGACACGCACTGCATTGCAAGACTCTCGAATTTATACATCCTGTTACAAAAGAAAAGGTCGTTGTTGATTCGGAAATTCCTGATGATATGGCATCATTTTTTAAGTAGATTTGTTACCGTTTTGTAATAATTTTGTTTTGTATGGTAGCGGGATAAAGCCCTGTTCTACGCGGTTTTTATGGAAAAAGCAGGTTATTGGGGTAGTAAAATCATAGTCACAATAACGAAAAGCGGTCTTTAAAATTAGTCAATATGAACAAAGATTTTGATAAACTTGCGAAAAAAATTCCCTTTAGGTTGATTTTTTGCGATTTTTCCGTATAATTAAAGGTTGTTGTATTTAAATCGATATATTTATAAATGTATTTTAAGGAAAGGAGAGTTGTGTCATGGCGCAGGTAAATGAAGAAAAAAAGCCAAGCTTTATCGCTGAACTTTTTGAAGAAATGAATTATAATTTCTGTCGTTTCATGACAAAACTCGGAGCTTATGTTGTTTTCCTTTTTGTTACACTCGGCAGGGGAATCAAAAAGTTCTTCCTTAAAATTTTCGGAAGAATCATAAATAAAATCGGCGAAAAAAGTTCGATTAGAACTTATATGATGAAAAGAAAACAGGAGTTTATAGATGAAAAAGAAAAACTCTATGATTTCTTCTTCTGGCTTCGCGAAGATACAGAGTCTACTTATGTAAATGACGGGCTTATTTCTGCTTTAAGAGTGGGGTTTGTCCATTTTGCAAAAGGATTATGGCACGCAAGAGGATATGCTGTAAGAGCTTTCAACTGGGTGCTTCCTGTTATATCGATTGTTTTTATGATTTCGGTTTTGAATAATGTTTCAAACCTTGCTTATGGAGTCGGGGTTGAATACAAGGGTCAGCAACTCGGTATTCTTGACACCGAAAGCAAATATGACGAAACAGAAATGGCTTTGCAGGAAAGAATTACTTATACAGAAGATGACGAAAAGGTTGTAATTACTCCTAAACTTGCAGTAAGACTTATAACCGACGAAAAGGATGTTATTGAGCCTGATGCTTTAGTCGACAAGCTTCTTATGAACTCTGACGCCGATATCGTTGAAGCCTGCGGAGTTTTTGTTGACGGAGAATTTCTTGGTGCGATAGAAGACAGACAGACGGTTGACAGTATGCTTTCGAGACGTCTTTCGAGATATATCGATGAAGATGTAAAGGAAGTTTTCTTTGATAAGGAAGTTGAACTTTCTGACGGACTTTTCCTTGCGAACTCGGTTGTTGACAGTAAGGACATTATAGATACATTCGGTTCATCTTATGCGACAGCGGTTTACTATACTGCCGAAAAGGGAGATACACCGAGTGGAATAGCATCAATGTATAATCTTTCGACAAGCGAACTTGCTGCTATGAACCCCGGGATTCTTACAAATCTCCGCCCGGGCGATGAGGTTATGGTAAGTGTTGAAGAACCTTATCTTTCGGTAAATGTTGTAAAGCAGGAAACATACAACGAAGAAATCCCCTATGAAACAATAAAGACAGAAACAGACACTCTTTATAAGGGTGACTCAAGAACTGTTGTAAAGGGAATAAAAGGTGAAAGAAGAGTTGTTGCCGACGTTGTTTATCACAACGGCATAGAACTTTCGAGAGATGTTCTTGAAAGTGCTGTTCTTTCAGAACCCAAGGCGGCTGAAGTTCAGATAGGAACAAAGCCTCTTGCACCTATAACGGGTATAAAGATAAGCGGAACGGGTATTTACAGCTGGCCTGTTGCGGGCGGATATATCAGTTCTTATATGGGCGACGGAAGAGGTCATAAGGGTATTGACATCGCAGCACCTTACGGAACAACAATCTTTGCAGCCGAAGAAGGAACTGTTGTTCTTGTTCAGAAGATAAAATACGGATACGGATACAACTTTATCATTCAGCACAACGACGGAAGAAGAACAAGATATGCGCATTGCAGTGCTATCTATGTTTCTGTCGGACAGAAAGTTATCAAGGGAGAGCCTGTTGCGGCAGTAGGAAGCACAGGTCAGTCGACGGGTAACCACCTTCATTTTGAAGTTATTGAAAACGGTGTATTCAAAAATCCTTTAGACTTTGTTAAATAAAAAGAGGGACTCTGTGTCCCTCTTTTTTGTGTAAAAAAACTTCGGAAAAATGTCATAAAAGGTCTTGACAAGGGTGAAAATAAATAGTATAATGATTAATGTAAAGTTTTGTGACTTTACATATCCTTTGGAATTATGGGGGTGTTCTTGTTGGCTAAAGACCTTAACATAGCGCTTCTTCTTGACTTTTACGGCGAACTTCTTACCGAAAAGCAAAGGGATATGATAGAACTTTATTATGACGAGGATTTATCCCTCGGAGAGATTGCCGAAACAGCAAAGATAACAAGACAGGGTGTAAGAGATAGTATAAAGCGTGGCGAACAACAGCTTTTTGAATATGAAGAAAAGTTGGGGCTTGCGGCTAAATTCCAGAAGATCTCTGAACTTCTTGAAAAAATAGACAATCTTGCAAACGATATAAATAAAGAAAGTACAACATATAATTATTCGAGAAATATTTCCATAAGGGCAGAAATGATTATGGAATGTGTTAAGGAAAGTAAAGATATAATCTGACTTTGATACGGAGGCATTTGTATGGCTGGGTTTATGATGGTAAATACCGAAAAGGTTGACGAAAGAAGAGAACATATCCCGATAGGCGTTGTAACAGGACTTGGCTATGAAAATGCTGCGTCATCTGTTTATGGCCCTAAGAACTTTATCAGATGGGCAACAGAAGAAGCACTCAAAGACCTTGAAATTGCGGCTCTCGAAATGAAGGCGGATGCTGTTGTATGTTTACGATTCAACATTCAGGTCGGTGAAACCGTTACTGTTATCGCGAGTGGAACTGCTGTCAAACTCGGAGAAATTCCTTACACAGCACTTACACACGAAGATATTTACGGAGATTATTAATAACTATTATTAAGGAGAAAAACTATGGCGTTTGAGGGACTTTCCGAAAAACTGAATAATGTCTTTAAACGTCTTAAAGGTAGAGGAAAACTTTCTGAATCTGACGTTAAAGAGGCTATGCGTGAAGTAAGAATGGCGCTTCTTGAGGCTGACGTTTCTTATAAGGTTGCTAAAGACTTTATCGCTAAGGTTTCTGAAAGAGCGGTAGGAGAAGAAGTTCTCGCAAGTCTTACTCCCGCACAGCAGGTTATAAAGATAGTTAATGAAGAACTCATCGCCCTTATGGGTAATGAAAATTCAAAGATAAATATTCCCGCTAAACCTCCCTGCATCATTATGATGTGCGGACTTCAGGGTTCGGGTAAGACAACACACTCGGCAAAACTCGCAAAGCATTTTAAGGATGCAGGAAAAAGACCTCTCCTTGTAGGATGTGACGTTTATCGTCCCGCGGCTATCAATCAGTTACAGGTTGTCGGCGAAAAGGCGGGCGTAAAGGTTTTTGAAATGGGACAGATAAATCCTGTTACCATTGCAAAAGAAGCTGTTAAGCATGCAAAAGACCACGGTAATGACATAGTTATCCTCGATACCGCGGGCCGACTTCATATAGACGAGGCTCTGATGAACGAACTTAAAGAAATAAAGTCTGTTACCGAGCCTGATGAAATCATGCTTGTTGTTGACGCAATGACAGGTCAGGATGCGGTTAATGTTGCTAAATCTTTTGATGAAGCACTTGGTATTGACAGTGTTCTTATGTCGAAGCTCGACTCTGACACAAGAGGCGGTGCTGCGTTATCTGTTCTTGCTGTTACAGGTAAACCTATAAAGTTTGTCGGAATGGGAGAAAAACTCGATGATTTCGAGCAGTTCCATCCACAGAGAATGGCATCAAGAATTCTCGGAATGGGCGACGTTTTAACTCTTATTGAAAGAGCGCAGACAGCCGTTGACGAGGACGATGCAAAGAAACTTGCTGCAAGACTCAAAGAAAACACTTTCGGCATGGATGACCTTCTGGATCAGATGCGTCAGATAAAGAAAATGGGTTCTTTAAAGCAGATTATCGGTATGCTTCCCGGTGTTGCAGGTAAGATAAATGAAGACGATATCGACGAAAGTCAGTTTGGTCGACTTGAGGCTATGATTCTTTCGATGACAAAGGCAGAAAGAGAAAAGCCCTCAATTATAAATCCTTCAAGAAAGAGAAGAATTGCTGCAGGTAGCGGAACTACCGTTGCTGATGTAAATCGTCTTTTAAAGCAGTTTGAACAGATGCAGAAGATGATGAAGCAGATGGGCGTTATCGGTAAGAATGCGAAGGGAAAACGCAATAAACTCAGACTTCCGCCGGGATTTATGAATAACATGGGCGGAATGAAATTTTAGCTTATAATGCAAATATCGCATTAGATAGAGAGTAATATTTTCGGAGGTGAAAAACATGGCAGTAAAAATCAGACTCAGAAGAATGGGTGCAAAGAAAGCTCCTTTCTATCGTATCGTTGTTGCTGACAGCAGATATCCTCGTGATGGTAGATTCATTGAAGAAATCGGATACTACGATCCTACAAAGGAACCTTCTGTAATCAACGTTGATGAAGAAAAGGCTAAGAAGTGGATTGCTAACGGCGCTCAGCCCACAGACACAGTAAAGGGTATCCTCAAGACAAAGGGTGTTCTTTAATCCACAAAGCAAAGGGGAATAATCTACCGTCAGAACCGAGAGTTTTGACGGGGATTAAACACTCCTTACAAAATCCAGAGAAAATACGACCGCATTACAGAATGGAGATTTAAAATGGAAGAACTTTTGACTACTATCGCTTGCGGCCTTGTAAATGATAAAACGGCCGTATCAGTTACCGTTGACGAGCCCGATGCCGAGGGCGTTATCGTATATCATCTTCATGTTGCACCCGACGATATGGGAAGGGTAATCGGCAAACAGGGAAGAATTGCAAAGGCAATCAGAACAGTTATGCGCGCAGGCGCAGGTATGGTCAACCAGAAAATAATGGTTGAAATTGACTAAGAAAACAAAACGCCCTTTGGGGCGTTTTTTGGTATATTCATTTTAAGGAGAGTTTTATGAAACAGTTTCTTGAAATCGGAAAAATCGTTGCGACAAGAGGAGTAAGAGGAGAGGTAAGGGTTCAGCCTTGGTCAGACAGCCCTGAATTTTTATGCGAATTTGATATGCTTTATCTTGATGAGGGTAAAAAGACAATAGAAATCGAACGCTCGTTTGTTCAGAAAAATGTTGTTGTTATGAAGCTTAAGGGAATTGATACTGTTGAAAAAGCGCAGGAAATGAGAAACAGTATTCTTTATATGGACAGGGATGATGTTGAACTTCCTGAGGGAAGCTATTTTGTTCAGGACCTTATCGGTCTTTCGGTTATTGACGCTGATAACAAGGAGAAAATCGGCGTTCTTTCTGATGTTACGGAAACGGGCGCAAATGATGTGTATCACATAAAAGCAGAGAAGAAAGAGTATCTTATTCCTGCTATTCCTGATGTTATAGAAAAGGTTGACATTGAAAACGGTGAAATACTTATACACAAGATGAGAGGGCTTTTTGATGAGGATTGATATTGCAACGCTTTTTCCTGAAATGTGTGAGAGAGTTTTGGATGAAAGCATTATAGGCAGGGCGAGAAAAGCGGGTAAAATAACCGTAAACTGTCATAATATAAGAGAATGGTCAACCGATAAACACCGCAGAGTTGACGATACAACTTATGGTGGCGGAATGGGGATGCTTATGCAGGCAGAGCCTATTTATCGCTGTTTTCTTGACATAACAAAAGATATGGCTGAAAAACCGCATACAATATATATGTCACCTAAAGGTAAACTTTTTACTCAGCAGAAAGCAAAGGAATTTCTCGCAAAAGAGAATATCTTTATAATCTGTGGGCATTATGAGGGTGTTGACCAGAGAATTATTGACAAAATAGTTGATGAAGAAATCTCTGTCGGGGATTATGTTTTAACAGGCGGGGAACTTCCTGCTTTAATCGTTACAGACGCTGTTTCAAGGCTTTGTGAGGGTGTTTTATCGGCGAATGTATGCTTTGAGGACGAAAGTCATTATAACGGGCTTTTAGAATATCCGCAGTATACAAAGCCTGAGGAATGGGAAGGGATGAAAGTTCCATCTGTTCTTTTATCAGGACATCACAAGAACATAGACGACTGGAGAATGCAGAAATCCCTTGAAATTACGCAGAAAAACCGCCCTGATATGTATGAAAGATATATCCTCGAAAAAGAGCGTAAGGGCTAATTTTAGTTAACTGTATTTTTTGTGCATTATGATAAAAAAATGCAGAAAAATTGCCGTTTGAGAATAAAAATGTAAGAAAAAGGCAATTGAAATGTGAAAATTCATAAAATCGTTAAAAAAGTTATAGCAAAATGCACAAATGCCGACCGCAAAAGTTGACATTCATTTATCTAAAAGAAAGAAAAAAGTGGTCAATGGGCTTTTTGTGTGGAAAATGACATTGACGGAAAAATTCTTTAAGAGTATAATGTAGTTAAGACATTGGTCTATGGCAGATAAGATTTGATTAGGAGAGGTATAAACTATGTTTGTTAAAGATGTAATGGTTCAGAATCAGGTTGGTCTTCACGCTCGTCCCGCTACTTTCTTCATTCAGAAAGCAAATGAATTCAAGTCATCAATCTGGATAGAAAAGGAAGAAAGAAGAGTTAATGCAAAGAGCCTTCTTGGTATCCTTTCACTCGGTATCGTTGGCGGAACATCAATCAGAGTAATCGCTGATGGTGCAGACGAAGAAACAGCTGTTAACGAACTCGTTGAACTTGTTGAAAGCGGATTCAACGAAAACAAGTAATTTAAACAATAAGAAATCATCCGATAACCTTTATGGCTATCGGATATTTTTTATTTTTGCCTTATTCATAGTTTGTTAACAGAAAATTTCCTACCATTTAATATATTACAAAAAAGTAACAAAATCGACTTTTCTTTGTGAGAAATCAACAAGGAAAATGGTGGTTTTTCTACAAAATTAATAAATTGTTAACACTTTTTGTCCTGAAATGATGTAGAATTTATAGTGGTGAAGCGGTTGTTTTGTGAGTATATTGCAAAAACTGTAATTTAAAAGATAAAAGTTAAGTGAAAATGCCAAAAAACTATTGCAGAAGCCGTAAAAATTATGTATAATAATAAGGTAAGCGGCTTTTTAAAGCCAAACTTTAAACGACGAGGGAGATAAAAGTTATGTCTAACAGACTTTTTCAGGGACTTATTCATCAGATGAAGGATACTGTAAACGGCGTTATCGGTGTTGTTGACGAAACAGCAACAATCATCGCTTGTAGTGACCTTACAAAAATCGGAACAACAAACGAATTCGTTTCGCTTGACCTCAGCGATTCTCATGATGTTTTCATCCGTGATGGTTTTACATATAAGCCTTTCGGAACACATATGAGATCAGACTATGCTGTTTTTGTTGAGGGAACAGACGAAAATGCGTCAAGATATGCCTCAATTATGGCTATCACTCTTTCAAGCATCAAGCAGTATTATGATGAAAAATACGACAGAAACAACTTTATCAAGAATGTCGTTCTTGATAATGTTCTTCCCGGAGATGTTGTTATCAAGGCGAGAGAACTTCATTTCAACGCTGACATCAGCAGAGTTGTTCTTCTTATAAGAATAGTATCTTCAAATGATGTTTCTGCTTATGACATCATTCAGAACCTTTTCCCCGACAAGAGCAAGGATTTTGTTTTCAACATAACAGAAAGCGATATTGTTCTTGTTAAGGAAGTCAAGAACAATGTTGAATCAAAGGATATAGAAAAGCTCGCTCGTTCGATTTCAGATACACTTTCAAGCGAATTCTATACAAGAGTTAATGTTGGTATAGGAACTTGTGTTCAGGGCGTTAAGGATCTTGCGCGTTCATTCAAGGAAGCACAGATTGCTCTTGAAGTAGGTAAGGTTTTTGATACGGACAAGGTAATCGTAAGCTATGACAACCTCGGTATCGCAAGACTTATCTATCATCTTCCCACAACACTCTGTGAAACATTCCTTCACGAAGTTTTCAAGAGAGGTTCTATCGACTCACTCGACCACGAAACTCTCTTTACAATTCAGAGATTTTTTGAAAACAACCTCAACGTTTCTGAAACATCAAGAAAGCTTTTCGTTCACAGAAACACACTTGTTTATCGTCTTGAAAAAATCAAGAAGCTTACAGGCCTTGACCTCAGAGAATTTGACCACGCTATTATCTTCAAGATAGCGCTTATGGTAAGAAAATATCTTTCGGCTAATCCGACAAAGTTTTAGTCGCCAAAAAATGAAAAAAGGGGTAGCATAGGGCATCGGTTTTTACCGAAAGCCCTTGTTGCCCTATAATTTGTTTTTGACACATTTTTCTTTTCGGAAGGAGAAACTACGGTGGTAGAATTTGAAAACGTTTCGGTTACTTATGAAAACGGCGTTGACGCGTTGAATAATGTTAGCCTTAAAATAAAAGACGGCGAATTTGCTTTCGTTGTCGGTGCATCGGGAGCGGGTAAAAGTACGCTCATTAAACTCATACTCAAAGAGGTTTCAGCGACATCGGGCAAAATCGTTGTCAATGGATTTAAGCTCAACAAGTTAAGACAGAGAAAAATACCTTATCTTAGAAGAACAATAGGCGTTGTATTTCAGGATTTCAGACTTATCCCGAATATGACTGTTTATGACAACATCGCTTATGTTTTAAGAGTTATTGACGCTCCTCAGAAATACATCCGTTCTAGAGTTCCTAAGGTTATTGCACTTGTAGGACTTCAGGACAAGATGAAATGCTATCCCAAAGAACTTTCAGGCGGTGAACAGCAGAGAGTTGCCCTTGCAAGAGCACTTGTAAACGACCCTGCTATTATCATTGCGGACGAGCCTACGGGTAATATCGACCCCGAACTTTCTTTCCAGATTGTAAGGCTTTTAAAGGAAATCAACAATTGTGGAACTACTGTTCTTATGGTAACTCACGAGCAGGAACTTGTTGAATATTTCGGTGGAAGAACTATCGCTATGAAGAACGGTGAAGTGGTATTCGACCAGATACTCCCCGGAGAGAATGCGGAGGAGGAATATTATGCGAATTAGCAGTATGAAATACCTTGTAGGACAGGGTGTAAAGAATATATGGACAAACAGAATAATGTCGTTTGCATCATTCTGTGTTCTTACGGTTTCACTTTTACTTGTCGGATTTTCTGTTCTTGCTACTATGAACATAAACCGATTTGTAAGCGGAATTGAAAACAGAAATGAAGTTATAATCTATCTCGATGATAACATTTCAGATGAAGCTATCGTTGAGATGGAGGGTATTTTAAAGCAGACAGAAAATGTTTCTTCGGTAGTTTTCTACTCAAAAGAACAGGCCTGGGAAGATGAAAAGGCAAAGTATGACAATGCGGATGAAATCTTCGCTTACTTTGAAGAAAGCCCTCTTCCTGACGCTTTCAGAATAAGAATTTCTGATGTTTCTGTTATGAAAAGAACTGTAACCGCCATTGACGCGAAATTTGCGCCTGTCGGATACATAATAGACATTAAATCACCCGATGATTTTGCGTCTATCTTGACAAGTTTAAAATCAACTATCGCTGTTATTTCAACCGCTATTATAATAGCGCTTGCTGTTGTTTCGATGGTTATCATATCAAACTCAACAAGAGCGAGTGTTTTTGCGAGAAGCAGAGAAATAAACATTATGAAATATGTCGGTGCGACAAACACATTTATAAGAATACCTTTCTTTGTTGAGGGTATGCTCACAGGTGCTGTTGCGGGGCTTGTTTCATCACTTGCGACATGGCTTGTATATGAAAATGTAATAGAAATCTTCCAGCAGGAAGGAGATTTATGGAAAGCTCTCGGAATGGGTGAGTTTATTCCTTACAACACAATATGGCTTCAGGTTTCTCTCGCGTATATCGTTATAGGAATTTTATTCGGTGCGATAGGAACAGCGGCTAGTACGAGAAAGCATCTTAAAGTTTAGGAGGAAAAGATGAATATAAAAAGAAATCTTAAAAAACTCCTTGCAACGATACTCTGTGCTACTGTAAGTATTAGTTTTTACAGCTATAAATTCGATGAACCCGTTGAGGTTGAGGCAAAGACACTTTCTGAACTTCAGCAGGAACAGAAAGCTATTCAGAACAAACTTGCGACAGTAAACAGTAATATTGCTGCCTCAAAGAACAACATCAAGAAGGAAAAGGAATATCAGGCGGCTATTTCAGAGAAAATAGAACTTACTGAAGAAAATATACTTATCATCACAGCACAGATAGACGAACTTTCGGCTACTATATCAGGTCTTGAAACTGATATTGAAAATCAGGAAAAGGATATTGAAGATAAGATAGCACTTTTTAAGACAAGACTTCGTTCGATGTATATGTCGGGCGGGAACAACTATGCTTCTGTTCTTGCGGGGTCAACTGATTTTTATGACCTTTTAACAAGAATGGAACTTGTTGAAAGAGTAGCAGAGCACGATGACAAGATGATAGATGACCTTAACGAAATGCTCGACAATCTTGAGGAAACAAAGGCTGAGGTTGAAGAAAAAAAGGTTGAGGCCGAAGGCGTTAAGGCAGAGCTTGAAATTCAGAAGGAAGAACTTAACGGCGCTTATGAACAGAGTGCTTCACAGCAGCAGAAACTTGAAAAACAATATCAGGAATATCTTAAAAACAAAGCGGCTCTCGATAAAGAGGCCGAAGAAGCCGAAGCTGCAATCAGGGCAGAAATTGCGCGACTTGCAACTATGGGCGGAAACTTCAACGGTCAATTCTTATGGCCTGTTCCCGGATACACATATATTTCTTCTTACTACGGAAGCCGTTGGGGAACATTCCATAAGGGAATTGACATAGCAGGCGGAAGTATCGCAGGAAAGCCTGCTGTTGCGGCTGCATCGGGAAGAGTTATCGTTGCATCACAGACCTGTTCTCACAACTACGCTAAATGGAGTTCTTGTGGATGCGGCGGCGGATACGGAAACTATGTAATGATTGACCACGGAAACGGTTATGTAACCCTTTACGGACATTTCAAGTCGGTTGCTGTTAAAGCGGGACAGAATGTTGCTATGGGTGAAACGATAGGATACATAGGAACAACGGGTTATTCAACGGGATACCATCTTCATTTTGAAATAAGAAAAAATGGTTCTCATACAGACCCTATGCAGTATCTCAAGTAAAATCTTGGAGGAAGAGATGAACAGAAAAGTATCTTTAGGGGTAACGATAAGTCTTATCGCAGTTGCTGTTGCGATTACTGCGATACTTACCATGACCTTTTCACAGAACCTTTTCAATTCGCTTTTGAGTACAACGGGAACATCACGAACAGAACTCAGTGAAATTGAATCGTATGTTCAGGCGAATTATTATAAATCTGTCGACGGACTCGATACACAGCCTTATCTTTCGGCTGCTTATATCGAATCGATAGGTGATAAATATGCTGTTTATTACACAGCAGAAAAATATGCCGAAAAACAGCTTAAAGAATCGGGATATACAACGGGTATCGGAATAGATTATACCGAAGATGAAAGTGGATATATCAGAATTACCGCTATTGATGAGGAATCTGACGCTCATATGACGGGTTCGCTTGTTGTCGGGGATATAATCGTTAAGATAGACGACACCGATGTTTTGGCGGCAGGATATGAAAATGCATCACAGCTTTTAACAGGAACAGAAGGTGAATCTGTAAGAATTACAATAAGAAGAGAGGGCGTTGATACCGAACTTCAGTTTGTAAAGAAGAAATCAGAAGTCAAGAGTGTAAGTCATAAAATGCTTTCGGGATATATAGGATATATAAAGATTTCGGAATTCAATATGACAACATCGGGTCAGGTAAGAGATGCGGTTGAAAGACTTATAGCAGATGGTGCTGACCAGCTTATATTTGATGTAAGAAACTGTCCGGATGGAATAATCGAAGCCGCAGAAGAATCACTCAACTATATTCTTCCTCAGGGAAGCTGGGCAACAGCAACATTCAAGGATGGTCATACTCAGGTTATTGCTAAAACAGATGACACATATTCACAGGATGTTCCGATGGCGGTTATTGTAAACGAAAACACCTCTTATGCGGCAGAACTTTTTGCTGTTGTTATGAGGGATTCGGGCAAGGCTTCGCTTGTAGGGACAAATACTGCGGGGGTTGGCGTTATCAAGCATACCCAGCAGATGTCGACGGGTTCTGCGGTAACAATAACAGTTGCTACCTATGAAACAAAGAAAACTCCTTGTTTTGACGGAATAGGACTTAAACCCAATTTTGAAGTCAAACTTTCAAAGGAAGAACAGGAAGCACTCGCTTTTCTTGATGAAAACAGTGATCCTCAGCTTAAAAAGGCGATTGATATAGTTGATACAACGCTTTAACTTGTTGACAAATACCTATAATATGATGTATAATTAAATTTGGTGTTTTATAACTATGTAAGGAGAAATGATTATGGCAAAAGCAGTTAAGATTACTAAGGAAGGTCTTGAAGAACTCAAGCAGAAACTCGACTACCTCAAAACCGTCAAATCTACTGAAATTGAACAGAAGCTCAAGGAAGCAAGAGGACACGGGGACTTATCAGAAAACTCTGAATACGATGAAGCAAAGAACGAACAGGGTAAACTCGCAGCGGAAATTGCTGAACTCGAAGCAAGTATTGCTAATGCGGTTATTGTTGAATCAACAAACAGTTCTTCATCAGAAGTAGGTATCGGTTCTAAAATCAGACTTCTCGATATAGAACTCGGTGAAGAAGAAATCATTAAGATAGTTGGTTATGCCGAAGCAAATTTTGAAGAAGGCAAGATTTCTGATGAATCACCTATCGGTATGGCTGTTATGGGAAAAAAAGCCGGGGATGTTGTTGAAGTTCAGACTCCCGAAGGCGTTGTTGAAATGAAAATTGTTGAGATTATAAAAAAGTAAAGGAAGATTAAATTGGCAGAAAATCAGAACATAGAAAATGTAGAACTTACAGAGCAGGACCTTACAGAACAGCACAGAATAAGACTTGAAAAACTTGCTGAACTTAAGGCAAACGGAAAGAATCCTTTTGAAATCACAAAGTATGATGTTAATGCAAAGTCAGAAGATATAAAGGCTGATTTTGAAAATCTTGAAGGTAAAACTGTTTCTATTGCGGGAAGAATGATGAACCGCAGAATTATGGGTAAGGCAAGTTTTATCAATATAAGAGATGACATAGGCAACATTCAGGCTTATGTAAGAAGAGATGACATAGGCGAAGAACTTTATGCCGACTTTAAAAAGTGGGACCTTGGCGACATTATAGGAATTGAAGGTTTTGTTTTCAAGACAAAGACAGGCGAAATTTCTATCCACGCTGAAAAGATTGTTCTTCTTGCTAAATCACTCCATCCGATACCGAACGAATACGCAGGTTTCAAGGATATGGAAATGCGTTATCGTCAGAGATATGTTGACCTTCTCGTTAACCCCAATGTAAGAGATACATTCGTTAAGAGAAGCCGTATTTTACGCGAAATAAGAGATTATCTTGATAACCTCGGATACCTTGAAGTTGACACACCTGTTCTTCATACACTTGAAACAGGTGCTGCTGCAAGACCTTTTATCACTCACCACAACACACTCGACATTGATATGTTCCTTCGTATTGAAACAGAACTTTATCTTAAGAGACTTATTGTAGGCGGGTTCCCCAAGGTTTATGAAGTAGGAAGAATCTTCAGAAACGAAGGTATGGATACATCACACAACCCTGAATTTACTTCTATTGAAATGTATCAGGTTTATACAGATTATTTCGGAATGATGGACCTTATCGA
The DNA here is from genome assembly GCA_017466865.1 of Oscillospiraceae bacterium. Classification (GTDB taxonomy): domain Bacteria; phylum Bacillota; class Clostridia; order Oscillospirales; family Ruminococcaceae; genus RGIG4131. Next base: position 258,363 of record JAFTTI010000021.1, read on the forward strand.
AGATATGTATCGCACAATCGCAAGAAATGTCTGCGGAACAGATGTTATCGAATATCAGGGTGTTAAGATTGATATGGGTTCACCCTGGGAAAGACTTACTATGGTTGAAGCAGTAAAGAAATATGCTGATGTTGACTATAACGACTGGGCTGACGACGCTGCTGCCAGAGCTTGCGCTAAGGAAAAGCACGTTGAAGTTCCTGAGGGGGATAAGGCTACAAAGGGGCATGTTCTTATCGCATTCTTTGATGAATTTGTTGAAAAGAACCTTATTCAGCCTACAATCATCTATGATTATCCCGTTGAAAACTCACCTCTTACAAAGAGAAAGCCCTCTAACCCTGCGTTTACAGAGCGTTTTGAATACTTTATCTATGCAAGAGAAATGGGTAACTCATATTCAGAACTCAATGACCCTATAGATCAGAGAGAAAGATTTGTTAAGCAGGTTGAAGAAAGAAGAGCACAGGGCGGTCTTAATGCACAGGTTGATGAAGACTTCCTCAATGCACTTGAATATGGTATGGCACCAACAGGCGGTCTCGGCTTTGGTCTTGACAGACTTGTTATGCTTCTTACAGACAGTGCTTCTATAAGAGATGTTCTTCTCTTCCCCACAATGAAGCCTATTGCAGAATAATTATCTATAACTTAAAAGGGGTATCGGTTTTTATGATACCCCTCTGTTTTTACAGGAGGAAAAGAGAAAAATGTCCGACGAAAAAAAGAATCTCTTTGACAAAATCAAAGAGATAAATGCCGCTGAAAGAGAGGCTGAAGCCGAGAGAGAAAGAATGGAGGCTGAAGAAAGAGCGGCAAGGGAAAAAGAGGCGAGAGAAGCATATCAGGAAAGGCTCCGCAGAGAGAGAATAGAGCTTATGAAGGCGAAACAATCGGGTGAGGATGAAGCTGAAAATGAAGCACCGAAAGAAAAAGAGCCTGAAAGAAAGCTTAGTTTTAAAGAAAAGATAGTGAATTTCGTTTATTTTTATAAGTGGCATGTTATTGTTACCGCGGGGGTCGTCGCACTTGTGGGTTTTCTCATTCACGATTATGTTACAACGCCAAAAGGCGACAGTGGTATGATGTTTACAATCTATGACTGCAAGATAGAAAACTATGCGGGCGAGGTTGAGGAACTTTTTAACGGATATACTCCTGATGTGAATAATGACGGCACTCATTATTTTGAAATAGTATGGATGGGTATTCCTTTTGAACTTGACGGAATAAACTATGAACAGGCACAGTCGGGTTCTGTTCAGATGATGGCGAGATTTGATTCTCCTGAATCCATGCTTATCATTGCTGACAGTCAGGTTGCTGAAAACTATGGTCTTGAAGGCTCACTTGTTGATTTAAGAGAAAAATATCCCCAGTATGAAAATATTGATGCTTGTGGATTTTATCTTAAGGGAACGAATTTCTGCAAACTTGTAGGAATGGATGATGACGATATTCCCGATGATGCTTTTATAGGTCTTCGCAAGGTAAAGAAAGGTCAGCATTATACAGCTGAAATGGAAGAAAATTATAAGGTTTCGGAAGAAATACTTGATAGATTTATAAAAGACTGTATGGGAGAATAAGAAAAAGGGTACTTTTAGTACCCTTTTATTTTTGTATGCAAAAGAGCAGTATCTTTAAAAGATACTGCTCTTGATTTTTGTTTTAAGGCTGACACTGTGAGCAAGGTGAGCAACCGTATTTGATTGCTTCTTCTCTTGAGTCGAATCTGTAGATAGCCTTACCATACTTTTCATCATAAGCGAGAGGACAAGTATTCTTATGGAACACCTTGAGGTTTCTTGAGATGTAAGGTGAATTAAACATCTTGTTGGGGTCTACAGCTGGTTTCTTTGTTGTTGTTGTGTAAACAGGAGCAACATAACCCCATACACCCTTCTTGGCTGTTTTTGCTTCTTCTTCAACTCTTGTGAATTCTTCGTTGAACTTTACATTGTTTTCTTCATCGAGTTCTGTCTTTGCGTAACCCATAACGATGAGTTCGTCGTTGAATAATGTCTTTCCGTCATTTGTCCATACATAAGCGAGGATGTTATGTTCATCGTCTGTGAGCTTCTGGTCAAATTCGAGGTTGACATTCTTTGAAGTAAGAGCGTTCTTTGTGTATTCAAGAGATTCCTTAGCGTAGTATTCGTTATCAACAGGAGCTTTTACACCGATAAGTTTTACAGTTGCCTGTGTGTTATCCTTGAGGAGAACCTTGAGTGTATCGGGTGTGATTACTTCGAGGACTGTTGCTTTTGTGATGTTGTTTACAGAAAGGATAGGTGTTGTTTCTGCCTTGGGAGTTGTTGTTTCCTCGGGAGTAGTAGTTGTTGTTTCTGTAACTATAGTTGTGTCAACAGGAACTTCAGGTGTATCCTTATCTTTTCCTGCGAAGATGATTATAAGTAATCCGATGAGAAGCGCAGCAATAATTCCTATTACAATAAAGAGGACTTTATTATCCGAACCCATTTTTTCCTTTTCGGGAGCGGGCTTTGACTCTGTCTTCTGAACAGGCTTTGGTGATGGCGCTGAAGGCTTGTTGTTGTTTATAGGAGCAAGGTTTGAAACAGAAGGATTAGACGCTGTCTTTCCTGCTGCGGCACCTGCAATAGCAATATCAGCCATAGCTGCTTCGAATGTTGAAATGTCGTGTCCTGCTTTGCGTTCTTCATCAATAAACTTGTTGAAGTTTGTCTGCGCTACATCTGAGAAGGGCTTACCTTTTCTCTTCATATCAATAAGACGGCAGATTTTGAGACGGCGTGATTCATCTGCTGAAAGGTTATCCTGTTCTTCCTTTTTAACGAGGAGAGCGAATTCTTCATCAAATGCCATTCCGCCTACTGCCTGTGCTACATCTGCATCAACATCAACAAGAACAGGTTTCTTTGTTTCGATGCTTTCAAGATTGCTCTGATTCTGAGGTTTCTGTGCTACGGGTTCAACCTTTTTGTTTTCGTTCATCATAGCATCGGGAATCTTTATTTCTTCGATACCCTTCTTTACTTCATCTGCTTTGGGAGCAGGTGCGGGAGCGGGTTTATTGTTATTAGCATTCTTATTGTTGTTTCCGCCCTTGTTGTTCTTGTTCTTATTTTTGTTGTTATTTTTATTATTATTGTTGTTATTGTTATTCTGGTTTCCGCCCTTGTTCTGATTATCAGAAGGTTTTTCTTCTTTCTTTTCCTGGGGCTTTTCTTCTGCTTTGGGTTCTTCCTTCTTAGGCTCTTCCTTCTTAGGCTCTTCCTTTTTCAGATCCTCGGGAGGAGTAAGCATAATTTCTGTGATTTTGTTCTTTGCATTTTCGCCGCCCTGAGGTTTTATGGGAGCAGGTGCAGGAGCGGGAGCAGGATTAGAAGCAGCTTCTTTTGCCTTCTGGCGTTCTAACTTTTCCTGTTCCATAAGAGATTTGATATCTTTTGAGTTGAGTTCTTCAAAAGCAGCCTCTGTTTCATCCTTTGCGGCATTTGTGTTGAGAGAGATAGGTGCCATTTCGAATGAATCAGCTGAAGGCTTGTTTTCTTGTGGAGTTTCTTCTTTCTTTGAAACCGGTGTGAGTGTGAGTTCGTCCATAGTTTCCTCCTGAGAAAAGTATTTTGGGTAAATAAATTAATTTCCAATTCGTCAAAATAATTATACTATAATGTTAAAAAATAAGCAATAGAAACACTTTAAAAAATAAATTTTCTCGTTTAGCGTCAGTATTAACAGAAAATAGTTTTAAAATTTGTGAAATATTCACAATACATTTTTGCTGCTTATGATAAAAACAGAGTGTAAAAATACCTTGCAGAGAATGGCAAAGTGTGGTACAATAATATGTATATTATGAAATATGTTAAGGAGGTCTGGCTTATGGAACTATTCAAGAAAAGAAGTAAATTTTATAAAGAACTGAAAGCCAGACTGAAAGAGAACAGATTTCAGCTCGGAAGAGAAATCGAGCCTGATGTTTATGAAGTTATAAACGGGGCTATGTCATTCAATTTTGATGTCAAGGCGGCAAAGAGGGAATATGACCAGACCAAAAGCACTGTTTTAATGGACAAACTAATAAAAAATCTCGAACTTGATTTTGCTGCTAAATATAAACTTGCGGTTTTTCATAACGCACAGAGATTTTTACGCGCACTAGTTATGAGAGAAGAAGATGTAAACGAAAGTTATATATATACTGATTTTATCGACAACTTAAAGCAGGTTATCGCTTTTACGACAGATGATAAGAATGCGTATCCTCTGAATGCGGCATATCTCAAAAAATGGGGCGTTCCTAAGGATGTTGTATTTTCTGTTGCAGACAAGAATATGTGTGACCTTTTCAGAAAATCTGAACTTCGTGTATCTCAGATTGCGGGAGAAATAAGGGTTGTTGAATTTGAAAGCAACTATGAAGAACTTGCGGCATCTCTTATGATGTGTTCGGATTTTAAAAATTTCGTTTCACAGAAACTCGGTTCGAGATTTCTGGTTGTTGCACCCTCGGCGGAAACTTTACTTGCTGTTGAGGATGTTACAAACGATGTTATAGAAATTTTCGGCCCTTTAGTTGTTGAAGAATACAAGAAGGCTAAAAATAAGCTTTCTACCAATGTTTATCTTTTCTCGCAGACGGGAATATCCGTTGCGGGAAGATTTCAGTGTTAATTGAAACGGGGAGAGTAAAATGAATTATAAAAAGAAAAAGAATTTTCTCAGAGTTGTTATGATAATTGTAGCAATTCTTATGTTTGTTGGCATTGCTATGAGCGGACTTGTTACTGCTTTTGCAGCAGAAGATGTTACTGTTGAAACATTTGAAAGCGGTTCATTATACAATGCTTTCAATGAAGCAAAGGAAGATACAGACCAGAACAATGTAAAGTCATTTACAGTTAAATCGGGCGTTGTTTCATCGGCTGATTTTTCTATGTTCGGAAACCTTTCTTCCTGCGAAATCATAGACCTTTCGGGCACTGAATTTGAGGGCGGAAAAATCCCCGACAACTTTATGAGCGGAAGAAGAGTATCTGAATTCTACGTTCCTAAAAACATTACTACTATCGGAAACAATGCTTTTTCGGGATGTGGAAATTTAAAGAAACTTTCTTTTACAAATTCACTTGAAATGGTAGGAAACAGAGCGTTTGAAAGTTGTTCATCACTTACATCGGTTTATTTTCCCGAAAGCCTTAAACTTGTTGATGAATGCGCTTTCAGAGGAAGCGGACTTACTGATGTTTATTTTTACGGAAACGCTCCCGAAGTCAAAAGCGAGGCTTTTCCTGTATCGGCTACAATACATATAACAGAAAATGCTACGGGATTTGATTCTGATTTTTGGAACAAATACAACATAGTTAAGGATGTTGTCAAGGATAACAGTGCCAATCCCGCAGAAACAACAGTAGGCGCGGTTTCGGAAGAAACAGTTGCACCCATAGAGACAGAAGTTCCTGCTGAAACAACAGTTACAGAACAGACATACGGAGCTTATGCGGAAGATACCGAAAAGGCAGAAGAAGTTTCGGGTAACGCTTCAAACAAGAACAGCGCGGTTGTTGTTATAGTTATTGCGGCGGCTGTTGTTATCATTGCGGTTGTTGTTGCGGCGGCGGTTGTTATCGTTATGATGCAGAAGAACAAAGGCGGCAACGGATACATCAATGTAGACGAAAACAACAATGCAAAGGAAGAATAAATGCAGAAGATACTCGGATATATGCGAAAGGCTATACAGGAGTTTGACCTTATAGAAAACGGCGACAGAATAGCGGTTGGCGTTTCGGGAGGGAAAGACAGTCTTGTTATGCTTAAAGGTCTTGTTCTTTTAAAGAGGTTTATCGGCATAGAATATGATGTCGTTGCGGTTACATTGGATCCAGGTTTTGACGGAGTATGGGGAGATTATAGCGATGTTCAGAAACTCTGCGATGAACTCGGTGTCAAATATGTTTTGAAAAGAACACAGATTGGTGAAATTGTATTTAATGTAAGAAAAGAAGACCATCCCTGTTCTTTATGCGCAAGAATGAGAAGAGGCGCTTTACACGATGCAGCTATCGAAGAAGGTTGCAACAAGGTAGCGCTCGGTCATCATTATAACGACGCTGTTGAAACATTTATGATGAATCTTTTTATCGAGGGAAGAATAGGTTGCTTTTCGCCGAAAAGTTATCTCTCAAACAAGAAGTTATGGCTTATAAGACCTCTTGTTTTCTCACCCGAAAAGGAGATAAAAAGGGTTTCGAGAAAGATGGAGATGAATGTTGTAAAGTCTAAATGTCCCGTTGACGGACATACCAAAAGAGAAGAAATGAAGAACTTTTTAGCCGAAAGAGAAAAGCTTGACCACGGTTTTACCGACAGAATTTTCGGTGCTATGAGAAGAGCGGAAATCGACGGTTGGGGAATAAAACAAAAGGGGTAATTTTAAAATGAAAGAAAATGAAAAAGGCAAAGTTAAATGGCTTAAACCGAAAAAAGCAAAAGAGATAGAGTATATTGTTATGGCTATAACGATTGGTTTGACTTTTATTCCGCTTATATTTTTGAAATATTCACTTGAAAACAGATGGATACTCTGGGTTACATATATAATCTGCGGAGTGGCTATGATAGGTATGGTTATTTTTGACTATATATTCTATGTATGCCCTCATTGCGGAGAGTATCTCAGAAGAAATCCGGGAAACAAATGCAGTTTCTGTGGGAAGGATCTGAACAAAACTCCATACGAACTCAAACAGGAAGAAAAGGCTATGGAGGAAAGAAGAAAGCAAAGAGAAGCAGCGGGAGAATAATCTTCCGCTTGAATATGCGGGTGTGGCGAAACTGGCAGACGCACGAGATTTAGGTTCTCGCGCCGCAAGGTGTGCAGGTTCAAGTCCTGTCACCCGCACCAGCCGAGTGACCTCGGCGGGACAGATCGGGTTTACTTTTAGTAAGCCCGATATTTTTATACTCATATTTACTATTGACATTTGCGTTTTGCAGGATTATAATGTGGGTGGAATGTGAAACTCCGCATTAAAATTTACCTTAAAAGGAGATTGTTGTTTGAAGAATAACAGAACAGTAATTGTAGCGTAAACGGAAGGTTTGCGAATACAATTAAAATCCACACAAACCCTCCGTTTCTTGAATAAACATCTTTCAGGAGGTTAAACAATGAACAGAAAAAATTATATTATCCGAAACGAAAATAAAAACGACTATTTCGCAGTAGAAAATCTCACAAGAGAATCATTCTGGAATTTAAGTTTTCCGGGTTGTAACGAACATTACTTCATACACGTTATGAGAGATCACGAGGATTTTATTCCCGAACTCGCTTTCGTTATGGAAGTTGACGGCGAAATTATCGCAAACATTATGTATCTTAAATCAAAGCTTGTTGATGAAAACGGAAACGAAAAGGAAACTATTTCTTTCGGACCCGTCTGTGTGCATCCGAAATATCAGAGAATGGGATACGGAAAAATCCTTATCGAACATTCTTTTGAAAAAGCTAAGGAGATGGGCTTTGACACAGTTATCATCTTCGGAAATCCCGACAACTATGTTGCGAGAGGATTTAAAAGTTGTATAAGATTCAATGTTTGTTTAGATGGTGGATATTTTCCTGCACCGCTTCTTGTAAAAGAACTGAAAGAAAATCAGTTTGACGGCAGAAGATGGTTCTATCACGAAAGTGATGCGAGTGCGCCTTGCGCTGATGAAGAGGCAGTTGAAAATTTCGATAAGAATTTTCCACCTAAAGAAAAAGGCTGGCAACCCAGTCAGGAAGAATTTTTCATCCACTCACATTCTGGGCTTAATGCTTAACGGATAAATAATAAAAGCACCTACCTTTGTGGTAGGTGCTTTTTGTTTTAGAAAGAAATCTGAAGCATCTGTAATTTTTCGTTTCCGTTATAGATGAAATAGAGAGGCTTTACGCCGTCGGGGATATTTACTTTTGCTGTGAGGTCTGTCCAAGAGGAAGAAAGGGAAGAAGGAATATAAATTCTTCCGACTTCTTCGCCTTTTTCTTCTGTGAGAACTGAAAAATAAGGTTTTTCGCCCGTAAATTCCTTTACGGATGTTTTACTGTCTTCGGTTTCACAGCGTTCGTCTTTTCTGACAGGGCCTTCGTAAACTACTTTGTTTTCTTCTGTTTCTTTTCTTACTGTTATGGTGACTTTATCTGTTCCTTTAAAATCGAAATACTTGAAACCTATTAAGGTTTCGTTTCCGATTTCGGCTATGAATCTTTCGTTATCCTTATGCGTTACATTCGGGAAAGAGAAGGTATAGATACTGTTTGAGCCGTGGGGCATATTTCCGTTTGTGAGGTTGCAGGCTATTGGTGCGGGGAATTTTCCTGCGGGTTTTAAAGGGCCATCGTTAAGTCCGCAACTTGTTATTTCAACCTGATTTATAGAACCATCCGGGTTTATAGTTATCTTTTCGGCACACGCCTGACGGCTGTAATCTGATTTATGGGTTAGTCTGTGGAAAAAGACATACCACTGATTATTTACCTCTGTGATACTTCCGTGGGTTGTTCCTGTCATATTGAGTTTTTCTTCTTTTGTTCTTCCGTTAAGACCGACATCACCGTTTGAAACGATAGTTCCGCCGAATGTAAAATTTTTATCGGGGAAGTCACTTGTAGCATAGCAGAGTTCGTGATTCTGCCATGAGGAATAGACAAAATAATATTTATCTCCGACTTTTCGCATTGATGAGCCTTCAAAGAAGGGGTGTTCTTCAAATGATGTTCCTTTAACGCGATAGGGAATGATATGTTTCGGTTCGTCTTTGACGGTAATCATATCGTCTTCTAAAGTAAGCATAACCGCGCCCATAATGCTATCGGGATGATAAGAAAAGATTTCTTCTTTTGTTCTTCCGAACATCTGCATTTCTGTTTTTATAAGTTCTTCGCTTGGAAAATCTTCTCTTTCTTCATAGTCATACTGTGTTCCGTAATAAACCCTTATTGTTCCGTTATCGTTTAAAACGGCGGGGTCAAAACAGATGTATTTCATCATGAGAGAGCCGTCTTTATTCTTTATATGTCCTAAAAATTCATATTGACCACAAGGGGTATCGCAGACTGCAACGCCTATGGGTACGCTATATCCGCCGTAGCCATAATCACCGCCCATACAGTAGAAAAGATAGTATTTTCCGTCGTTGCCCTTTACTACATCGGGGGCATACATATATTTTCTGTCGGGATACTGAGGGTCTTGTGACGCTTTATAGATAACGCCTTCATAACGCCAGTCGGAAAGGTCATCTACGGGGGCGGAATAGGTTACATAATCTTCCATACAGAAGGTGTATCCGCCCTCGCGGTCGTGTGAACCGAAGATATAGAGCCTGTCGCCGAAAACATGGGGTTCGCCGTCGGGGATATATTCATTTAAAGGTAAAAATGGATTATAGACCTGTTTTTTCTGCATATTAAAACTCCTTTTTTATAATGCGTTTTTCAAGGCAGTGATAGACAATACACAACAAAGTTCCTACAAGCACACCGAACGAAATATCGGAAAGGTAATGTGCACCGAGAACCATTCTTGAAAGAACTGTTAAAATCATCATTATTACAGAAATGATAAAGAGGGTTTTGTTTTTAAGGACAGGGAAGATTTCGTGGAATATGGGGAGAATGATAAAATTCATCATCGCTATAACCGCGTGTCCACTGAAAAACGAGCCAAAATCATCTCCCGCAAGGGAATATTTTTCCTGATAAAAATCGCTTTCTCTGAAAAGAGAATACCAGGGAGTAAAATCTATGCCGTTATATCCCGATGAAACTATGCGATAACGCGGACGGCAGAAGATTTCTTTCACTATAACAGGGAGAAAAAAAGCTATTGTCATAACAGAAAGAAGAATAATGATTTTTTTCATAATATTCTTGTCGCATCGTTTTTTGTTGACAAAAAATCCTATGAAAAAAAGAGGGTAGAATATTATAATTCCGAGTACTAAAAAATAAGGGAACGAGAACTCTTTTCTTTCGAAAAATTCGCCATAGCAGGAAGGACTTAAAAGTCCGCTTGCGCCGAGAACAGAGGTTGAAAGAGCAAGATATCCGCAGATAACTGAACATAGAATTCTTTTGTTTTTATTTATTCCCGATGAAAAGAATTGTCCGAGAAGTATTCCTATAAGAAACACGAAAGCAGCGTGGAAAAAATAAAGTTCGATAAATGTAACAAAGAGGGCGGGTGGGTTTTTCGGAAGATAAACGGCAGTTGCGATTTCAAGGTCAAAGAAACTGCCGATAACGAGGGCTGTTGCAAAAAATGCTGTAAGTAATGAATAAAATAATTTCTTATCTGATATCATAATAGAATTTATCCGCCGCTTCTCTGTCCTTGCCTGTAAAAATTCTCTTTGTTATATCGCGGTTTTTGATAAGATACCAGTCGCCGAAAACATGGGGTTCACCGTCGGGGATATATTCATTTAGTGGTAAAAAAGGATTATAGACCTGTTTTTTCTGCATTTGTAAATCTCCTTTATTCTGATTTTATAATGAAATTTATTTGTTGTCTTAATAACATTATTATAGCAAAAATCACTGCGTCAAGTCAATAAAAAAGGCCGGTGGAATGTTCCACCAGCCTTTGAAAATTCTATAATCTTATCTGTTGTTGATGAGCTTTGTGAGTTCAACGGGGTCAACAATCTTATCGCCCTTGTAAACACGCATATTTCCTGATGCGATTTCGTCGATAAGGATAACTTCGCCGTTGTTGTAGCCGAATTCGAACTTGATATCCCAGAGGTCAAGATCGATTGTCTTGAGGTCGTCAGCAACGATCTTTGTGATCTTGAGTGTCTGTTCCTTCATGCTCTGGAACATTTCTTCTGTCATAACGCCGAGAACAGCAAGACCTTCACTTGTAACGAGGGGATCGCCCTTTTCGTCGTTCTTGAATGTGCATTCAACATAGCCGTTTTCAATTTTTGTTCCGTCAGCCATATATTCGCCGTATCTTCTGATGAAGCTTCCTGTTGCAACAAGACGGCAGATAACTTCAAGACCATGGCCGAAAACTGTTGCGGGGAGAACTTCCATAGTAGCGTTTTCAATATCAGCGCTTACATAGTGAGTCTTGATTCCTGCTTTTTTGAGCATTTCAAAGTAGTAAACCGATGTTTCGAGGTTAGCCTTACCGATGCCGTCGATTGTGAGACCTACTGAGTTTTCGCCGGGATCGAAAACGCCGTCTTTACCTGTGCAGTCATCCTTGAACTTGAGCATTACATTGCCGTTGTCAAGCTTGTAAACATCTTTTGTTTTACCTGTATAAATTTTTTCCATAAGTATTGCTCCTTTTCTTTTGTGAATCAAGTGGAAATCCACCATAACATAGAAATTATATATCATTAGCTTTGAGATTTCAAGAGGATTTTGCAATTTTTTTTATTTAAAAATTCATTTTTTGGAGATTTTCACAGTATATTATATATTTTGACCTCATTAAATATTTATTATTTTATCTTGTTGACATATCAACAAGCGTGTGATATAATTTCACTTGTTGAGATTTCAACAAGAAGGATGGTAGTTATGGAAGAAAGATTTGAAACCTTTACTGTGCTTATAGCGAAAATAAGCAGGAGTATAAGAAAGATAAAAAATCAGGAGATGGCGGATTACGGTTTTAAAAGTCAGCATGTGTCATGTCTTTATTATCTTTACAGAGAGGGTGGACTTACCGCAACCGAACTCTGCGAAAGATGTGAAGAAGACAAGGCAACTATTTCGCGTTCTCTGAACTATCTTGAAGAAAACGGATATTTGGTATGCGATTGTAAGAACACAAAGAGATACAAGAGTAATCTTATTCTTACAGAAAAGGGGAAAGAGGCAGGAAAGAAGATAGCCGATAAGATAAGCAATGTTCTTGATGAGGTGAGCGTAGGACTCAGTGATGAAGAAAGAACAGAGTTTTACAGAGGTCTTAAAATAATTACAGATAACCTCACAAATATATCTTCAAAATATGATAAATAAGGTGTGTTAAAATGTTTTTTGTCAAATCAGCATTCTGTCGTGTTTTTCAGACAGTTTTTCGTTTAGCATTACCCGTTCTTCCTTACAGAGAACCTGAAATAATAGGCTCTTGTAAAGAACTTTCGGGAGTTTTTGAAAAGGAAAAAATAAAATCGGTTCTTGTTGTTACTGACAAGGGGATAGTTGAGAATGAACTTTTGAATCCCGTTATGGAAGTTCTTGAAAACAGAGGGGTAAAATATTCTGTATATGATAAAACCCAGCCTAATCCTACTGTCAATAATGTTGAGGACGCTCTTAAAATCTACAAGGAAAATAACTGCGACTCGCTTATTGCGATAGGCGGGGGTTCGGCTATGGACTGCGCTAAGGCGATAGGTGCGAGAGTTGCATACCCTGAAAAACACCTCAACAAGATGAGGGGAATTTTAAGGGTTATGAAGAAAATTCCTACACTCATCGCTATTCCTACTACTGCGGGAACGGGCAGTGAGGTTACGCTTGCGTCAATTATTACAGACAGCGATAATCTTGATAAATATGCTCTTATGAGTTTTCCTCTTATTCCAAGATATGCTGTTCTTGATGCGACACTTACATATTCACTCCCCAAAAAATTCACATCAACAACGGGTATGGATGCACTCACTCACGCGGTTGAGGCTTATATAGGAAGGTCTACAACAAAGGAAACAAGGCGTCTTGCTTTAGAGGCGACCACTCTTATTTTTGAAAACATAGAGGACGCTTATCAGAATGGATATGACCACAACGCAAGAGAAAATATGCTCTATGCGGCTTATAAGGCAGGGGTTGCTTTCTCGAAATCGTATGTGGGATATATCCACGCTGTTGCACATTCTTTAGGCGGAAGATACGGCACTCCCCACGGTCTTGCAAATGCGGTTATAATGCCTTATGTTCTTGAAAGTTACGGAGAAAGTGCTTACAAGAAACTTCATAAACTCGGTGTTGCAGCAGGGGTTTGTGGAGAAAATATCTCTCACAAGGATGGCGCTGAAAAGTTTATTGCTGCTATAAGAAAACTCAACAGAAATATGGGTATACCCGAAAAGATAGAGGGTATAAAAAAATCGGATATTCCTTTGATGGCTATACACGCTGAAAAAGAGGCTAATCCTTTATATCCTGTTCCGAAACTTATGACTGCCTCTGAACTTGAAAAATTCTACTATGATATTGCTGATTGGAGCGTAAATTATGACAATTACAGAGATACAAAATCTGCTTGAAAAACAGCGTGAATATTACAGAACGGGTGTTACTATCCCTGTCAATTTCAGAATAAAGCAGCTTAAAAAGCTTTATGCTATTGTTAAGAAATATGAAAAGGAAATAAACGATGCTTTAAAAGCTGACCTCGGAAAAAGCCATTATGAAGGGTTTATGTGTGAAAGCGGACTCGTTCTTTCTGAAATTTCATATATGATAAAGAATACGAGAAAATTCGCGAGAAGAAAGACTGTTTATACACCCTTAGCACAGTTCCCATCACACAGTTTTAAGCAGCCCGTTCCTTATGGAAACACTCTTATAATGAGCCCCTGGAACTATCCTTTTCTTCTTACTATTGACCCTTTGGCAAACGCTATTGCGGCGGGAAACACCGTTGTTTTAAAGCCGAGTGCTTATTCGCCCAACACAATCAAGATTGTTGAGAAGATAATTTCTGAATGTTTTTCTCCTGAATACGTTGCGGTTGTAACGGGCGGAAGAGCAGAAAACACTGCACTTTTAGACGGAAAATTCGATTTTGTTTTCTTCACGGGAAGTCAGGCTGTCGGAAAGGAAGTTTTAAGACATACTGCGGAAAATCTTATTCCTGCAGTTTTAGAACTCGGTGGAAAAAGCCCTTGTATAGTTGACAAAACCGCTGACATAAAACTTGCTGCAAAGAGAATTGTTTTCGGAAAATATTTAAACTGTGGGCAGACTTGTGTTGCACCAGACCATATTATCTGTGAAAAGTCGATTAAAGATAAATTTATCGAAGAGGTCAAAAAGCAGGTTAAGTTACAGTTCGGGGAAAATCCGCTTGAAAACGAAGACTACGGAAAGATAATAAACGGAAAGCATTTTGAAAGATTATGTTCGCTTATTGACGACGAAAAGGTTGTTGTCGGCGGAAATACAAATCCTGAAACATTACAGATTGCACCTACTGTTATGGACAATGTAACATACAATGATGCGGTTATGGGCGAGGAAATTTTAGGGCCTATAATGCCGATACTTACATTTGATGATTTTGATACACTTATCTCTGAAATCAAGGAAAAAGATGAACCTTTGGCACTGTATATTTTCTCATCAGACAAGAAGCGTATAAAGAGAGTTACGACAGAACTTTCTTATGGTGGCGGATGCATAAACGATGTTATCATTCATCTTGCGACAAGCGAAATGGGATTTGGTGGTGTCGGAAAAAGCGGTATGGGAAGCTATCACGGAAAAGATGGTTTTGACGCTTTTTCACATACTAAATCAATTGTTGACAAGAAGACCTGGCTTGATCTTCCGATGAGATATCAACCCTATAAAAATAAGTTTTATGAGAAACTTCTCCATATATTCCTGAAATAGCAAAAAACCGATGGATGTGAAAAGTCCGTCGGTTTTTTGCTTTTCAAAATAAAAAACTACCCGATGAAAATCAGGTAGTTTTGTTTATGTCTGTTCGTTCACCGAAATTATGACCGCGTCGAAATAAAAAAATCGCTTTATCTGCTACAGGCAGCGTTCAGTTTTTTATTCCCACTTGCTCCCGACAAACCTGTCTTAAACAAATCTGTATAGGAGATTTAGCTTATAGTATTTGTATTACTTGATTATCCATAGATTATGGACTATCAGATTTTATGTTGTCTTTTGTTCCGGTTGGGTCAACATTTTCACACAGAAACTCACGGTTATTGTGGGGCAGGCTGTGCTTCTTACTGATACGACCGCTGATTGTTCTTTTTTCGATAGGGATTGCTCATTTCTATTGAATTTTTGGGGTTGGTGTGGTATAATGAGCTTGTCAATAATTAAGAAGTTGGAAAGGGGAATAATATGAAAAAAATAAGTGTTAAGCTGATTCTTTCATTCTTGGCTTTTTTAACTATCAATCTTTGGCTTATAGCTAAGGGAGTTACTAAAGGCAATGCTGACTTTTTTATTTCTTCAACAGTAGAAGAAACTATTTTATTTATCCTTTTACAGCTATTTGTCATCGTTATTTATAATATTCAGCCACTTACAATAAAAAAGTCCAAACTAATATATTGGTGTGTTTCCGAAGCATTTGTTTTTGCTACTGTTTTCTTTTGGGGGATATTTATTGTTGGACCTATATGGTTTATATAACTACAGATTTCAATATCTGTTCAAACTAACCTCGCCTTTGTTACTTTCTGTTATAAAAAGACAAAAGAAAATCCCGAAAACCCCTTCGCTTAGAGGTTTTCGGGACTATTTATTTTATTTCCACTCCTTCTCTTCGTCAGATAAGCCGTAAATTCGTTTCATAAGATACTTGCTACTGATACGCCCTTTTATTGTCACAAGACCTTTTGCTTCCTGCTCCGCATTCAGCTTGCGTATCAACTTGTATGCATATGATAACGATACTCCCAGCATTTCCTGCACATCAGTCGCTGTAAAAATCGCTTATTCTCCATAAATCCAAGCCTCCTCTCTTCAATTTTATTATTCAGTTCATTTTCGAACGGTTATGTTGTTTTATATATTAACAGTTCATTTCTGTACTGTCAATACTATTTTGCAAAAAACATTTCATTTTTGTACTGTTAGTGCTATACTATATGTGAATGCACGATTTACACCTATTGTTCTCGTGTAGAACCAAACAACGATTATACTTATAAGGAGCAGTTAAATGGGCGAAAATTTCACTAGCCGGGTAGGCTATCTGATTAGAAACTTTAGAATTGCATCTGATATGACACAAAAGGAATTAGCGGATAAATGCGGATTAAATGAATCTACCATCCGTAACTACGAACTCGGAAACAGATATCCGGATGCAGCAACACTATTGAATATAGCCAACAATCTTAATGTCAGCTTTTATGCGTTATCTGATCCGGATGTTGCAAATATATTCAGCGCACTCCATGTGCTGTTTGATATTGAGTGGGCATACGGACTCCGCCCTACTATGAAAGGCGGGGAGTTGACTTTTAAATTTGAAGAACGGCTTTCATCCACTGGTCCCCGTCCTCAGGAAGACCTTGACAACTTCCGAAAGATGGTTGAATATTGGGCACGCTTAAGAGACAAATTGGAAGATGGCGAGATAACAGAATCGGAATACTATTTCAAAGAAGTAAGATTTCCTAAGAATCCGGTAGACACGGATAAAGAATATAAAGTTTCGCTGAATCTTGATGAAGACGACCAGTTAATGTTTCAGAATATGAATGACGATGAAGACGCAGAAGAAACTGCAGAATTAATAAAAGACTTGTTTCCTGATTTCTCTTATGTGAAGAGAAAGCGGAAACCGAAGAAGGAATAGCTTTAAGGACACACATATATGAAAGAACTATGCATTTTGACATGGAACACACAATTGTATGAACAAGGAAACATTATTAAAGGTCACATAAAAGAAATTGATATGTGCAATTTTGTATCAATCACAGAATTTATTAAAGAACATTTAAAAAAAGATAATTCAATCGCATTTTTACAGGAAATCCCCTACTGTTGCAATATTACTTGGAAGGAACATCCTTTATACACAAAATTTAGAGAACTTTTTTCTCAATACGAATATGACATAAAATTCAATATAACATCTTCAAAACAAATAATGATGAGTGTAGTAATATCAAATCCAAACACTTTAATTTTAGATCCTTCCAGTTGGAATGATAATCGTACAATTTCTGTACAATATGAAGAAATGAAAATGATGGGAATTCATGCCAAAAACGGAAAATATAATAAAAACTATTTAATCGAACTTTCCAATCACACTGCTCATGTTATTCTAGGAGATTTTAATTCTGGCAATTATTATAAATCAGAAAATCGCTTAGTATTTAACAACCTGTTTAAACAGCACACTTGCATTTGTAACGAAAACACCACCATTTATGGTACTCCGATAGACCATATTTTTGTTGATAACAATATTCTCCCCAAATGTACAAAGCCGATTATACATAGTAAAATAAAATATTCTGATCATTTTCCTATTACCTTTAAAATATCTGTTTAAAACTTTTTAGGAGGTACTCACGATGGAAAAAAATTTATTAGTAGGTAACGGAATAAATATTCAATTTGGTGGTGCTGAAATATACTCTAGCTCAGCCACGATGAGTCGAATTGTCACAAATATCAAAAACAATAAATACACTATTTTGACTGAAAATTCCCTTACACCAAAAGAACAACTTGAGATACTAAATGGACTTACAAAAATCATAAACAATATCAAATCAGGGAAATTACAAAAATACGCAGACGGCTTACTTATGTTAATAGAGTTAGATAGAATAAAAAGAACATACCCTAACACAAGCACAATCACATCCGTATTTTTGGAAGACTATTTTTTAGCAGCTGAAATCAATAATAATATGTATAAGGATATTGATGGCGATGAATTAAGTAACTTTCATAGAAAAATTATTTTTAGATTACTTCATCAAATCATTGTAGATGGCATATACAATGACGGTCTCATCAATGAAGTGCATAAAAATTTCTACCCAGGAATAAAAGATTACTTGAGTAGCTTTACCAATATTTTTAGCACAAATTATGACTATAATTTAGAAGCTGTACTAGAAAATCCAAAGTCAATATGTCATTTACACGGTGAATTCGGCAAACTCGCACCCGAATATGACATTCACAGTCTATATTATTCTCAAAATAAGGAAGAATGTGATAGACTAATTAAAAATAGAGTTTCAGATATGGCGCATATTTATGGAAACACTATTATGAGTTGGTCTTGGTTAGATAAGTATGGAGAACTGATAGAACCTGATACAAAATCGAAAGAAGATCTATTCAAATCAATAAAAGGTCAACTAGAAATCGTTGGTTTAGCACCAGCAAATGATGAACACCTATTTTTACTTATAAACCAAAATCCAAATATCAAATCAGTAACATATTATTATTTTAATGATACAGATAGACTTGAATTACCACATCACATAAAAAAGCCAATAACATTCAAACAAGTAAGTAAACTATGGGATTCTATGAAATAATATTACTTTCAACTTTTGCCAAAATTATTGTCATTTGATTGTCACTACAAAAAACAAGAGCCAAGAAACGCCTTAAATTCGGTATTTCTTGGCTCATTTGTATTACTCCCATTCGCTCCCGACAAACCTGTCTTAAACAAATCTGTATAGGAGATTTAGCTTATAGTATTTGTATTACTTGAATTATCCATAGATTATGGACTATCAGATTTTATGTTGCCATATTGTTGCCGATGATTTCGGGAAACTTCTTTTCAATTGAAGTTTTTCAACTCTGTTAGTATATCACATATTTTGCATAATTTCAATAGAATTATTTCATTTTTTTCTGATTATACAAAATATTTTTTGTTTTAACCGCTTGTTTTGTTGCAATAATTGGATACATATTAACAGTTACTTGGTTTCTTATTAATTACAATTACATATGCAATGTAATTAAGCATTAACGCACCTATCCAGGCAACAACCTCTGCGTAAGCAGTTGCCACAAATCCAATTCGTGGAACACATACTACAATGACAAGCATTCTCAGTGCCATTTCAAGAAGTCCCGAACACATTGGAACAAGAGGTTTTCCCATACCTTGAACAGCACTTCGATAAACAAACAGAAAATTCAATGTAAAGAACATACCGCCACTTATTCGCAAAAATTGCACAGCTAATTCGATAGACTGCTGACCATTAAGTAATACTTTTGCAAGGGCATAAGGGAATAACACCATAATCATACCCAGCACAAGATATGATACTAATCCAATCATCAAACCAACATAAACACCTGATTTAATGCGGTCATATTTTTTTGCACCGTAATTCTGACTTGTAAATGCCGATACGGAAAAACTTGCTGTAACAGATGGAAGCATAAACAGATTTATATATTTGTTGCACGCTGAATATGCAGAAGTATATACAACACCAAGCTCATTTACATAGGATTGAACAATCATACACCCAACTGCAGTAATAGAGTTCATACAAGCCATAGGAATACCGTTTTTCAATAGGCTAAGTGATAAAGGAATATTGCTTTTGAAATCCTCACGGGTAAGCTGTACGCTGTCTGTTTTTCTCAGACGGATAATACAGATAATAACAGAAACAATCTGTGCAATAATTGTAGCAATTGCCGCACCTCCTACACCCGTTTTAAGAATAAAAATGAAAAGACAATCAAGAATGATATTAAGAGCGGACGAAATTATAATTGCAATGAACGGTGTTTTACTATCTCCGAGCGCTCTTAAAATACAGGAACATAGGTTGTATGCCATTGTTGCTGTTAATCCGCCAAAGATTATGTAGCCATATATCAAGCTTTCTTCTATGATGATTTCATCGGTTTTCATAGCAATCAGTACGCTTTTCAAAAAAATCAGACTTATTGCTGTAAGTATTACTGATAGAATTAGCGAAAGCTTAATGGATATTGCAATAGATTTTCGAAGTGCTGACATATCCTTGCTTCCGAAATTTTGTGCTATAATAACGGAAAATCCGTTTGTAATACCTTGTGCAAATCCTATTATCAACAGTGTTAAAGCTGACATATTGCCTACTGCCGCAAGTGAATTATCACCAAGTCCTTTGCCAACAATTGCGCTATCTGCGAAGGTGTAAATTTGTTGAAGCAGATTGGTAAAAAGCATAGGAAAAAAGAAACCGAGAAGAACTCGGCTTACCTTTCCTTCGGTCAAGTCGTTTGTTTTAGTCATAATATCGCCTCCCATTTAATTTTAAAGTTGGTATAGTGCATTTTATATCAGCTTTCTTGTATTTGTGTCGAAAATCTGATATAATAGAAGCGATAGAGACTATTTTGAGAATGTGCGGTGATAATATGAAGGTAAGAAACGAACTTAATTATCAACTGTTTTTGCAGAAAACAAGTGGTATTCACAGAAAACCGATGAATGCAGAAATGGAACACTATGATGATATCTGCAACGGAGATATAGATGCAGTAAGAGAAAATATAAACAATCTCACTGAATTCTTGTCAAGACAGCTTTCTGATAATCCTGTGCAAAATGCCAGATATCACCTTACTATAATGGCTTCAGCAATTGCAAAGGCTTGTATTCAAAGCGGTATGGGACACGATGAAGCATATACTCTCGCAGACATATATATTCGAAAAGCGGATAAATGCCAGATTTATGAGGGGATAGTTGAATTATTGCAGGAGCTTCAGTTTGATTTTACAGAACGTATGCAGGAAATACGAAAAGAACACGTCATTTCGCTTCACGTAAGAAAATGCATTGACCATATTTATGAACATCTTGGTGATGATTTAACGGTCAATTCTCTTGCTGAATATTGCGGATTGCATCCGTCTTATTTATCACGTCTGTTCTATTCGGAAACAGGCACTCACTTAAAAGCCTTTGTTTTGGATGCCAAAATAGATACAGCACAAAATTTGCTGAAATACTCGGATTTATCTTATTTGGATATCTCTGTTGCTTTAGGATTTTCTTCGCAAAGTTCATTTATTTATGTGTTTAGAAAAATAACTGGTACAACACCAAAGAAATTCAGAGAGCAATATTATGTTACAGAACAGTAGTTATTATGAAAAAGTGAGCCGTTTACAACAGCTCACTTTTGATTTATCTATTCAGCGTATGCTTTCTCGGCTTCAAAAACTCCTGCAATTGTGTCCTCGACCTCATCCGGCAATTCCTGACGGCCGTGTCTGATATGCTCGTGGTAGTCCTTGATAACTCTGTCCTTGCGTTTCTGCCTAGCGTCGTGTTCGGATAGAGCATTGTCGAAAAGTTTGTGATAGACCCGCACGATGTCGTCGTTAATAAGGGTGATGTTATCTTTTGTTCCGGTTGGGTCAACATTTTCACACAGAAACTCACGGTTATTGTGAGGCAGGCTGTGCTTCTTACTGATATGACCGCTGATTGTTCTTTTTTCGATAGGGATTGATCCTTTCATATTGAATTTTTGGGGTTGGTGTGGTATAATGTGTTTAATGTTTTAGATATTATGAATTATGATGCCAACTTTAAAAAGAATAAAGTATTCTTATGAAGGAAGAAATGATATGAAAGCAGTAGTTTTTTACGGAAGTCCGAGAAAAGGCAATACATATACTGCCACCAAAATTTTTATGGACGAGATGTCTCAATGTGGCGAAGTAAGTTATTCGGAATTTTTCTTGCCGAAAGATGTTCCTGAATTTTGTCTCGGGTGTCAGTTGTGCCTTGGCAATCCGCGTGAAAAATGTCCCCACGCTTCATATATCGACCCGATATATAAGGCGATAATGGAGGCTGACGCACTTATTTTTACCACTCCGCATTACGGCGGAAGCAGTATGACAGGAAGTATGAAAAATCTGTTAGACCATCTTGATTTTTTCACACTGACCGTATCTCCCCGAAAAGAAATGTTCGGCAAAAAGGCTTTTATACTTACGACAGGAACAGGCAGTACCTCTGCTGTTAAACAGATAGAGAAATGCTTAAAAGGCTGGGGGATAAACAGAGTATCCTCGGCAGGAATAAAGATGTTTACAAACAAGTGGGATAAAATGCCGATAAAGAAGCAGAAAAGTCTGGAAAAAAGGCTTGTGAAAGCGGCACGAAACTTCTACTCGATGAAGAAAAAAACACCTTATGCGTCGTCTGTTTTTATGTATTATATAAACAAGTTTGTTATCAGAAAATATATGGGCGTGGGAAGTTATCCGTTTGAGTACTGGAAAGAAAACGGGTATTTTGATAAGTGTCCTTTTTAAATTAATCTGCTATTTATAAAAATATATTATTTGCCAAATTCCAATTAATCTGTCCGAACTAACCTCGCCTTTGTTACTTTCTGCGAAAGTAACGCAAAGATACTTTTGACATACGCTTAGGCTTCTATCAAAAGTATCATTGCGCCAGACGTTCCCTCTGGACTCCCTTTTGCGTGACGGCTGTTTAGACGCTGCTTCCTGTTATCAAAAGACAAAAGAAAATCCCGAAAACCCCTTCGCTTAGAGGTTTTCGGGACTATTTATTTTATTCCCATTCGCTCCCGACAAACCTGTCTTAAACAAATCTGTATAGGAGATTTAGCTCATAGTATTTGTATTACTTGAATTATCCATAGATTATGGACTATCAGATTTTATGTTGCCATATTGTTGCCGTGAAACACAAGTTTATCGTGTTTGTATGGCAACCTAATTGTTTCCGTTTTTTGCCATCTTCTCTACGACCTCTTGAAATAAGAGTTCTTCAATGACCTGCTGAACTTTGTATTTTATAGTTCTTGCATTTTCGCCAGTAGCGGATACCAAGGGACTTACGGCGGCATACACCATTTCTGGAGTTAACTTGTCTTTGTATTCGCTTTTTCTGGCTTCGATTTCACTCTTAACTATCGCATAGATTGTATCGCAACCAAAATCATCAAAATGAATCATCTTGTCAATACGATAAAAAATGGGAAGTCCAAGCTGCTTTTTCATTTCATCCTCTGTTTGATAATTGGATGTTAGAATAATAACAATTCCAGACACATCGGCATCATACGTTGCATCTTTAAAAAGGGTGTTATCAAACAGCGTATAGAATGCGGAGAAAAAGTGTTCCGGGCATTTATCCAGCTCGTCAAAGAAAATCAAATTTGATTCACGTTCAAGTAGGTCAAAGCCAAGGCTTTTTCGATTGGGTGCATCTCCAAAAAAATACTCGGAATAATTGTTGTTTTTGAACATTGACAAGTGCTTTTCTAAGCACTTACAACCAAAGAATTTTCGAGAAATTTCTCTTACCAATTCGGTTTTACCCAAACTACTATTACCATACAACATTATCACATATGGCTTCTCTCGTTTGACGGTTGTTAAATACCACAGACTCTTACTTATTTCTGCAATAGCATTTGCTTGTCCGAACAAATTTGAGGATATGCTTGCGATATTCTCTACAAACATTTCCGGATCACGCTTTATCCCATATTCTTCTGACTTGACATCTAATTCGATAAGTGAACGCTGATATTGATCTTCTAAGTATTCTTTGAGAACACGGGGTGGATTGTGAATATAGATTTCTGCATCCTCAGTTGTTAAGTCTTCAATTAGAGGCCCCAACCTGTCATGTGCCGCCTCAACAATTCCATGATAATTGTTATTTTTGACAACCAATGTACTTGCATATTGATCAAAAGTGTAACGGCTTTGTTTGGCTGCATCCGAAAGCTTTACAAGCTCCAGAAAAGTATCCACCTCATCATCTTCGGAAAAATCTGGTAGAGAGGCATCGAAATAAGCCTTGGAACCAATAATTATATGATATTTTCGCTTATCCTCCATTTGACACCTCCGCAGTAACACAGGCATATAAAACGTCGTAAAGTGTTACATTTTCGATTTCTTTCTGCAATTTTCCGGTGTCAGCATTAGCTTTAATTTCAATTTCTGATGGATACAGATCAGCTAACGTTTGAGGTTTCTCAGCGGTTGATATTAGGCGTTCCATTTTACTTATCTCCTGGATAAAATCAAAACGCATTTTATCAAAACTTCCCACAGGTATGCAATATAATGTCATAGTTGTTGTGAGGAGATCATTTCGCTTATAGTTGCTTACAAATGCCGAGTTATTAAAGCGGACATATCGTTTCTCATCCACCTTATAAGTATCATATCCATCATAGCTATCCATCACGGTTTTGAATTCTTTTGTATCTAAGCCGTCAATGCCGCCTTTAACAATCTTAAGATACCCGCCAGCAACTCTAAGCGAGGTTGAAGAATTTTCAATATCAGAAAGTTGGATATTAGGGATAGATACAAGAAGTGGCTTTAATTTTTCAAACTCAGAAATTTCCGTTGATGATATTGTTGTTGTGCTATCTCTTTTGATAACGTAAGATGCATCAATTTTACCGGTAAACAGAAAGGATATTCGAGAAACCAAAGGAACTTCCAGTTTCAATTTTGCTGACGCTTCCGCAGCAATAGAAGCTTGAGCTTGAGTAGTAGAAGATACATCGGTTACTCTCAATAGCTCACCATGATCTCTTTCTTGCAAAATATTGCGGATTGTCTCTTTATCAAAATATATAATCTTATTTATAGCCTTTTTAGCCATTTAATCACCACCTTCAGCTGATGTTACTTATTGTCTGTAGAATTATTGTATTCATTATTCTATCATATAACATGGAGGTTTGCAAGTATGGATATTGTAAAAGTTTTTGGAACAAACGTGAAGCGCTATCGGCAGGCGTTGGGCATCTCCCAAGAAGCCTTTGCTGAGAAGTGCGGTCTTCACAGAACATATATCAGTGCAATCGAGTGTTATCGCAGAAGTATATCTCTTGAAAATATTCAGCGCATAGCCGATGCACTTGAAATCGAAACATATAAACTATTTATGGAGGAGGATGTGTAATGAAAGAGCTTTACACCGAATTAGAAAGATTGGAACAAAACACTAAAGGTGACAAAAGTATTATCAAAACAATAAAAAAAGAAAAATCTTTGTTTCCTTTTAGTGCGGAAAGTAGCATGTTAACATATTTCTTGTCCATTGGAGAAATATCGTTTGCAAGGTACTCTCAATTAAATACTGAATATGCTCAACGCAATAAGTACTTGGATTTATTTGACATGGCACCCCGTACATATGGGCAAACATGGGGAGAACAACACATACGCTCGCTGTTTCCGGAATTTACAAAAGCTACAAAAGAAAATCTTGTAGAGGAATACCCTGACTTTGATGGCGAATTTGATTTGTGGATTGATGGTATTCGAGTTGAGGTAAAAGCTTGCCGAGCTAATTTTGAAAAGGGCAAGGGCAGCTTGACGAGCAGAGCTTATTTGCATAGTGAGGCAAATAATGCGGGATTCAAATATCACTATCAGCAGTTGAAACCCTCTTGCTGCGATGTGTTTATTTGGATCGGTACTTGTCGAGACGAATTGATTTATTGGGTTATTACCAGTGACGAGTTGCGTTCAACCGGGAAGTTAGGACCGCAACATCGCAACGAAAACACAAAGGTTGATGGTGTAGAAGTGTTTGAAGGTCAAGTTTTTATGACCGAAGAGGATCTTGCTCCTTACAGGGTCGAGGAAAAAGATATTCTAACCATAGTAAAACAAAAAGGTAAATCATCTAAATAATGTTGTTTTATTTGCAGGGCAATCTTCCCAGATTGCCCTGCATTTTATGTCAAAAATAAATTTTTCACTTTCAACGCATTACGAATGATTTCTCTCTGGAGAGAAGTCAATTGGTATATATCCATTATCGCCTCGTCAATATCTACATATTTTTTAGAGATATTTGTAGGTGAATTCAATATGCCATCTACCTTTTCAATAATTTCACGTTGCCTTGACACGCTAATCATCGGTATAGGCAATGCTTCAATATGTGAGCGTAATAATTTAACCGAATTAAACTTCTTAGAAATAAAGAAAGCTGCGACACTCGAATTTAGAACAGCTAATATATACTTTATTTCCATGCCTTCTATTTGAGGAATCAATATATTACAACTGTTTAGTGATAGAGTTTGTTTATCATCGTATGTAAATACAGGAACCTCACTTATGAAACGATACAAAAGCTTTTCTTTGGCACGATACAGTTCTGTCGGTGCAACTTGCTGAAACGATTCTGGAGCAAATCTGATATAATTTCTTGCCTCTTTTATCGAATATCTAAGAATATCACTACCTTTTAACACTATTTCATAGCCATATTCTTTAGATGATGAAATATACTCTTTATTATTTCCTGTTACAATTCCTAACGCAAATTTTGCGTTACCAGCTAAAAATTTCGCATTAGGAACACGATTTATTGCATCAATGCAAGAATACTCTTCATCATTCATGCCGAAGGCAAACAATGATGCATCTAACGCTCTATCTGTTTGAATAATATAGTTGATTTCATTCCCCGATACTTTGCATCCGGCGGTATGACCCTCACCATCTTTTTGCAATCCCAATACTATGGATGGGCATTGTACACCAGAAAATGCATTTCCTAAATAGTCTACAAATCTAAATGAAGTTTGTTCCAAAATAAGTTCTCTTGCTTGAACATGTGAATTTACGCTTAAAACTGCTTCTGGTAAAACATACGCAAGATAACCATCTTCCTTTAGAAGCATAAGACCTTTTTCAATAAAGAGGTCATAAGATTCCATTCCCTTGTTTTTGGCTGTACGATAATTATTCAAAAGATACATAATTTCTTTTTTTGAATAATCATATCCCCATGGGGGATTGCCCAACACTACAGAAAATTGACTACTATATGATTTTTCAAGAGAATCACCGATTGTAATATGCGAACGCAAATCGTCTATGCTTATAGTATCATCAAGCAAAAACATGTTGATTCGTGCAATCAAAATACTTAATTCATCAATATCTTGACCATATATGTTCGCAACTTTAACCCCGTTGTTAGCTAACCCAATCAAGAAATTTCCAGTACCACAACATGGATCGCAATAGGTCATATTTTCAGTGTCACAAGAAAATCGAAGTCCATTAAGTAAAGTTGTTACTGTTTGCTCCGGGGTATAGTAAGCGCCAGTTTGCTTTCGTTCGCTTAAATCCCGCAGAGATATGTAAATAAAGCCAAGAGTATCTTCACACGAAACCAATTGTATATGCTGTGAAAAAACAGCCTCAATATTAGAAGTATCCATCTCTAATAAATTGATGGTTCCCATTAAGTCTGATAACAATTGATTAAATACAGCATTATCGGAGAACTTCGTATGATTACTTGGAAGCCATGGGTTTGGCTCATCAATACCATATTTTTGATTATATAATTGCAGAGCAAAATGAGAGAGAATCACCCTCAGTTCATCTTCTGAAATGTGATTGCAAGAAGCGAGAATATTTTCTACTACAGCGTAGTTACTTTCGCACTTAATATAATCTTTGTAAAGCGTTTTGCCGCTAACACTTTTTTTGTTTCGTCTATTTTTTAAGCGTCCATCTTTTCCGCTTTTGATTTCCAGTGCTAATTTTGTAATATATTCTTTACTAAAATTTTTACCGTCATCTAAAGAATTTAATTTTCCTAATCTAATCCAATTCTTCGCTGTTGCAGTTGATATTGAAAGAACATCACAAACTTCATTTAATGAAATAGATTCGTTTGAATTGAACTCAAAATTATCAAACAAAGAAAGCTGATCCGCATTCTGTGTTTTTCTTATTCGTGCATCTTCAGGTTTAGGTGCGTCTGTAGGGATAAGCCACACACCACTAACCATATTTGCTCCTTCTATTCTTCCTTGTTCGCACAAGACTTGAACACGTCTTTTCGATATATTGAATTTTTCTGCTGCATCAGAAACAGATATGAACATAGCAACGCTCTCCCTTGGCTATTAATGATTATATTATACTCTCTTTAGCGAATAATGTCAATAACATTAATGTTAATTTTCTGTGGCATAAGTACTTTTTTGAAAAATGATTTCTGCTTTTCTATGTATAATCAAACAGCCTGCAGAATAAAAAGCTATCATTTGCCAAAAGACAAAGGACAGTTTTTATGATTATACAAAATATTCTGTTGTTATATTGATTAAAGTGATGTTTGAGGTTGTTGCACAAGAAGAAAGTTTTATATTACCATCACATTACAAAACAGTGATAATTATAAAAAGTGAGCCGTTTACAACAGCTCACTTTTGATTTATCTATTCAGCGTATGCGTTCTCGGCTTCAAAAACTCCTGCAACTGTTTTGTGAGATTAAGTTTCTCAATGAAATCAAGCACCTTCTGATACTTGTTCTTCCACTCGCTGATTTCCTTTTGCAGTGAAGCGATCGTCAGCTTCTCCCTCACGGATTTCAACGAACTATTCTCCTGCTTCAGAGCAGCGTTTTCCTTTTCAAGTTCTGCATTTTTCACAGCAAGCTCCTTCTTCTCATCTTTCATCGTTGAAATTTTTGCATTAAGCTCCTTTTCCTTGCTCTCTGCCGCAATCTGCTTTTTCGCAAGGTCGGTAAGCTTCTTGAAATCATCGGGAGCAACGGAAACATTACCGCCGAACATTGTTTTCTTAACCTGAATATCGTCAATATCCTTGATTTTGCTTGCTTTCTTTGCCGCTGTTGCAAGGAGAGCTGTATTCTCTGCAAGAGTGGCTTCCTTTTCTGCAATATCCTCATCAAGCTGACCGACAGCCTCTTTCTTTTCCTGATACTCGCTGTCAAGCTTGTCAATCGTGTCCTCGACCTCATCCAGCAACTCCTGACGGTGCTGTAACTGCCTGTCCGTACACTCAATTTTATTTTCCAGTACAGCAACCTCACGAGTGCGCTGTTGCTTCTTGAAATCAAGTACAGACAAATGCTCATTGTGCGTGCCGAGTTGTTCCCACTCGATATTTCGGGAATGCATAAGTTGTGCAAGAACTTCCTTTTCGCTGTCAATCCACAGCTTGCAGGCTGTGTTGAATTTGCCTTCGCCTTTGAAGCCCTGCTGCTCCAGAGCCTTTGTCAGCGAAACTCTTGTGGAAAGTCCACGTTTCTGCTCCGTTGCAAATGGAACGAAGTCAATGTGAATGTGCGGCGTTGCTTCGTCAAGATGAATGACCGTATTGAACACACGCAGGTGAGGATTTCGTGTTTGAAAGTTCTCGGCAAACTCCCGAAGAAGCTCGGTTGCAATCTTGCCCATATCAGAGCCGACAGGCGTATCGTCCTGATTGCCGATTTGGAAAATGACCTCGTGATACTCCTGTTCCTGACGGCTGTGGCGGATATGCTCGTGATAGTCCTTGATAATCCTGTCCTTGCGTTTCTGCTTTGCGTTGTATTCGGTGAGAGCGTTATCGAACAACTCGTGATAGACCTGTCCGATGTCATCTTTGATAATAGCGATGTTGTCTTTTGTTCTGGTCGGGTCAACATTTTCACACAGGAACTCACGGTTATTGTGAGGCAGGCTGTGCTTCTTGCTGATACGACCGCTGATTGTTCTTTTTTCGATAGGGATTGCTCCTTTCACATTGAATTTTGGGGGTTGGTGTGGTATAATGCATTTAATGACATATTAGGATTTGGAGGAAAATTTTCTATGACAGAAATTATACGAAAATACTTTCAAGCTTGGATAGATGCGGATATCGAAACGGTAAAAGAAATATTTAGCAATGATGTTATTTACAATGAATGCTATGGTCCTGAATATCATGGACTGTCTCAAATTATTCAATGGTTTAATGAATGGAATAAAAAGGGCAAAGTGTTGGAATGGACTATTAAGCAAACAATAGAGCATAACAAATCCATAATTGTTGAATGGTATTTCAAATGCAATTATGATGGTAATACGGACGGATTTGACGGAGTTACAATTGCCGATTTTGACAATAACAATAAGATAATTTCATTGCGTGAATTTCAATCAAAAGCGGAACATTATTTTCCGTATGGAGAATAACATCAATACTAATTTTAAGCTTGAACTAACCTCGCCTTTGTTACTTTCTGCGAAAGTAACGCAAAGATACTTTTGACATACGCTTAGGCTTCTATCAAAAGTATCATTGCGCCAGACGTTCCCTCTGGACTCCCTTGCGTGACGGCTGGTGACGGTTGTGACGGTTATTTACACACCTCCACCGCTATCACAAAAACCGTCACAGCTGTCACGAACTGTCACGGACAGCCGATTGAAAGTGCAGTTCAATCCTGCGTCCGTCGTGAGTACGGCTACTCTTGTAAACAATGCCGTACTCGTTCAAAAGCCGACTTGCGTTGACATTCAGCTTTTTCGTGATTGCATTTACGGGAATATCTGTCTCGATTTTCTCGGTAAGCTCTGTTGCTGTTCCGACCCAATCGGGATTATCAGCTGTGATAAACTTCGCAACAGCTTCCAGTATCGGCTCAAGCGGTTCTTTCCATAACTCCGTTTCAACACGCTCCAACTCCCAAGAAAGCTTCTCCGCATTGCGGACAAGGTACAGCTTCTGGTCTTGCTGGTCACGTCCTGAAATTTCAAGCGTTGCAGAATTTTCTGTGCGCTTTTCTTTTTTCAATAGAAAGGCTCCGTCTGCTGCACCGAGCAGACCGTTCGTTCCCGAAATCATATCAAAGGAATCGTCCGCTTTCTGCTTGCGTGTATGATGAACAAGCAATATACAGATACCTCGACTGTCGGCAAACTGTTTAAGCCTTGTAATAACCTGATAATCGTTGCCGTAACTGCACTCGTTGCTTGTCTCGCGGACTTTCTGCAAGGTGTCAATGATGATAAGTCTTGTTTCAGGATACTGGTGGAGAAATCCCTCCAACTGCTTTTCAAGTCCTCCGTCAACTGTATTTGCCATAACTGCGAAGCGAAGATTATCAATACTTTCCGTTCCGAACATTCGGTAGGAACGCTTCTGAATTCTTTCGTAGTTATCCTCAAGGGCAAGGTACAGAACATCGCTTTTGTGGACGGTATAGTTCCAAAGAGGCTCACCCTTGCTGACGTGGTAGGCAAGCTGTGCCATAAGAAAGCTCTTGCCAAGCTTTGGTGCACCAACGAAAAGATACACGCCAGGATAGAGCAAACCGTCAATAATTGGCGGTCTGCTCTGGAACACGTTTTCGTAAAGCTCATTCATCGAAACGGTTTTGAGGTAGTAAGGATTCATCATTTGCTGAAAAAAATCATCAGAGGTATTGAAATCCTCGTTGGTTTCTGGTATAATACTTGTAGATTGATTTTGAGATGACTGCTCCGCACCTGCGCCAACAGGTGCAACGGGAGTGGTCATTTCTTCTTTTATGGTCATTCGCATTCTCCTTTCAAGCCATAGAGTGTGGTGTTGATGAGTTGTATCGTTTCAATCAGTTCAGCGTTAATTTCCGCACCATTTTCAATGCGTTTCAGCTCCGACAGCACCATTTCAAGATTGATTTTCAGTTGCTTGTAAACCCTTGGATTGCCCTGAACGACAATATCACGGTTCATACATTTGCGGTAGCAGTATTCTTGCTTCGGGAGTCCCGACAAAGCAACGGCACGGTTAAGTTCGTCGAATTCTTCGGGCGATACTCTGAAACCTACGGTTATACTTCTGAATCGGTTGTATTTGTCTACGTTTTTAGCTGACATTTTCAATTCCTCCGTTTCTGATTGTACTTAATTTGTCTGCCATTTCGGTTTGCGTGCTGGGGAAGAGATGTGCGTAACGATAGGTGATGTCAATGCTTTCGTGCCCTACTCGGTCAGCTATCGCAACCGCCGAAAATCCCATTTCGATTAAAAGGGAAATATGAGAATGGCGTAAATCGTGGATACGGATTTTCTTTACGCCAGCCGCTTTTGACCCACGTTCCATTTCACGCTTGAGGTAGCTTTTTGTAATCTCAAAAAGCCTGTCAGTGCCTTTAATTCCATAAAGCTGCGAGATATATTCCTGAATTTCCTCAACAAGAAAATCTGGCATTTTTATAACTCGATTGCTCTTTGCTGTTTTAGGGTCTGTGATAACATCACGGCGTTCAATTCGTTGATAGGATTTCGTGATTGATACAGTGCCACGCTCAAAGTCGAAATCAGCAGGTGTTAATGCCAACAGTTCGCCCTCTCGGATACCGCACCAGTAAAGCATTTCAAAGGCATAGAATGAAACAGGTTTGTCCATCATTTCATAGGAAAATTTCTTGTATTCATCTTGCGTCCAGAACTGCATTTCCTTTGATTTTGCTTTGCCCATATTACCGACCTTTGCGGCAGGATTTGAAGATAAGCCATAGAACTTGACAGCGTGGTTGAAGATTGCCGAGAGCTGATTGTGTACTGTTTTCAGATACACAGGGGAGTAAGGCTTGCCGTGATTATCAAGCGAGTTTATCATTTCATTCTGCCAGGCGATAATATCTTTCGGCTGAATTTCATTGATAGGTCGGCTTGAAAAATAGGGCAGGATTTTCGTGCGGATAATATGCTCTTTGGTGTGCCAGGTGTTTTCCTTTATTCTGCTTTTCATATCAGCAGAATAGGTTTCAATGAAGCTTGCAAAGTTCATATCAAGGTCGCCTGTTATTTTGTTAAGCTGCTCACGCTCCCAGGCCTGTGCTTCTCGTTTGGTCTGAAAACCACGCTTCTGCGTTTGCTTTTTCTCTCCTTTCCAGTCTGTGTAGCGGTATATTACACGCCAAGTGTTTGTTTTTCCGTCCTTGTAAACTGACATTTAATCATTCCTTTCTGTGCTGTCAGGTGTACCGTAGTACACTCTTTCCATAAAATACTTCTTGTTTACACGTCCTGAAATTGTCAGGAAGCCTTTTTCTTTCAGCTCATCGTTGAGCTTCTGAACGATTTTGTAAGCGTAGGATTTTGAAATTCCGAGAATTTCTGCAACCTCCTCCACTTTCATAAAAGTGTTATTGCTCATTCGCAACCCTCCTTTCTATTATCTAAACTATTTTGTTTAAGTCCGTATCTCTATTATACTAAACATATTTGTTTATGTCAACCCCTTTTTGAAAATTTCTTAAACTTTTTTGTTTAAATTATCTTGACTATCTTAAACATATATGCTATAATGAGTGTAAAATCATTTACACTCATTTCAAGGTTCGGTCAAGTAGGAGAGGGTGGAGATTTTCGAAGAAAATACTACCCGATGCTTGACAGGTTCTTATAATGAGCGTAAAGTGATTGTTTTCATTATCATCTGACCATTAACAAAACAGGAGTGAAAAAATATGGCTATCGGCGAAAGAATTAGATTTATCCGCAATCTTCGTGGAATGACACAGAAATGGCTTGGTATGGCTGTTGGCTTTCCGGAGAAAACAGCAGACATCAGACTTGCACAGTATGAGTCAGGAACAAGAACACCAAAGGCAGAGCTGACAAAGGAAATAGCGAAAACTCTCGACGTTTCTCCTGCAGCGCTTGATGTTCCGAACATAGAAAGCTATATCGGGCTTATGCACACGCTCTTTGCTCTTGAGGATTTATATGGTTTCCGTATTGATACACTCAATGATGAGGTGTGTATCAGATTGGATAAGGATAATGGTGTAGAGTTTCTTACAATGATCGAAATGTTTACTGCTTGGCAGAAACAGGCAGAGAAATACCGTAACGGTGAGATTTCCAAAGAGGAGTATGACCAGTGGAGATACAGGTATCCGAGGTCGGAGGCGGAAGAATTGGCAGAAAAGAGGAAACAGATCAATGAGTGAAATGAATGAGATTGGAATCGCTTATGATTTCTTGAAAAACGTCATTTTATCTGAACCATTATATAAAACAGTTGAATTTGATGCAAGGTGGTACTATTCTTTTGCGAGCTTTTCACGAATGATAGATCATGATTATTGTGACCACTGTTCTGAAAATAGTGTATTTGAATGGAATTATGATCTATCTTTTCATGATATTTTTTGCAAATTGGCAGAATACAATAAAGATAGCCAAAATCCAATATTTCGTGGTATCACTGAACCATATAGAAATCAACCAGTTTTTATAGATTATCTGTTTTTCTGTACTGGATGCAAAAGAATTCATTATTATACGATGATGTTCAAAGGTAACACCGTAACCAAAATAGGACAATATCCATCTTTTGCTTCAAAAGAAAAAGTAGAACTTAAAAAATACAAGAACTTGAAAATAGTTAAGAAATACTATATTGAACTTATGCGCTCTGTTGATGCGTACTCACAGCATATGGGAATAGCAGCATTTGTTTATTTGCGTAGAATATATGAACATATAGTAGAAACCGAGTATTCTAAATTATCTATAGAGAAAAATGAAAAGGCTTCTTTTGATGAAAAAATGAAAGCAGTTGACAAAGAAATACATATAATTCCAGATGTGCTTGCTTCACAAAAAAGCAAGATATATTCCGTTTTAAGCAAGGGTATACATGAATATGATGAAGATGAATGCTATGAAATGTACCCTGTGATTAGAAACGTGATTCTGTTTATCTTAAACAGATATCTTGCACAAAAAGATGAAAAGAAACTCCAAGAAGATGCCCGTAAACTACTTGCTTCAAAATAAGAAAAGAGCTATCCGATTTTAAATCAGATAGCTCTTAATTTTTAGAATAATTCAAATGTTGCCAAAACGTTGCCATTTTTCTGCACTGATAGCAGAAAACAGCGTAGTTAAGCCGTTTGCGTGGGTTCTGTTATTATTCCCACTCTATAGTACCAACAGGCTTGGGTGTGAGGTCGTAAAGAACGCGGTTTATGCCTTCAACTTCAGCTGTGATACGAGCTGTAATCTTATTGAGAATGCTGTAAGGAATTTCTTCGATAGTAGCGCTCATAGCGTCTGTCGTATTGACTGCACGGATGATGGCGGGCCAACCTTCATAGCGCTTGTCGTTTTTAACGCCGACACTCTTCATATCAGGAACGGCGATGAAATACTGCCATACTGTTTTATTAAGACCTGCGTTGTCGAATTCTTCGCGGAGAATAGCGTCTGCTTCACGGAGAGCGTTAAGACGGTCTCTTGTTATTGCACCGAGGCATCTTACACCAAGGCCGGGGCCTGGGAATGGCTGGCGGTCAACCATTGATGAGGGGAGACCTAAAGCCTTACCTACTACTCTTACTTCATCTTTATAAAGGAGTTTTACGGGTTCAACGAGTTCGAACTGCATATCTTCGGGAAGTCCGCCTACATTATGGTGAGCCTTTACTCCGTCACTTTCGAGGATATCAGGGTAGATTGTTCCCTGTGCGAGGAATGAGATTCCTTCGAGCTTTCCTGCTTCTTCATCGAATACCTTTATAAATTCTCCGCCTATGATCTTACGCTTCTTTTCGGGTTCGGCAACACCTGCGAGAAGATCGAGGAAACGATCGGTAGCGTCGATATAGATAAGGTTAGCATCAAGCTGGTTCTGGAATACTTCGATAACCTGTTCACTTTCGCCCTTACGCATAAGACCATGGTTTACATGAACGCAAACGAGCTGTTTGCCTATTGCCTTGATGAGAAGTGCTGCTACTACTGATGAATCAACACCGCCTGAAAGTGCGAGAAGAACTTTTTTGTCGCCTACCTGCTTTTTAACGAGGTCGATCTGCTCTGCGATAAATGCATCGGCAAGTTCTTTTGTTGTGATACGTTCCATAGAGTCGGGACGCTTGTTGTTATCCATTTTGAATTCCTCCTTCGATATCACTCGGATATTTTGAATAGAAAAATTATATCACAATTTTTTTTTCGTTTCAATAGTTTATTTTCAATAAATTTGAAATTTTTAAAGGTCAATTCTTGCAAAAACTGTTGATAAAATATAAATTTTATAGTATAATTGTTTCGTATTTTATTTTTACAGAAGGCGGAAAGTTGAAAAATGACTGAAATTATCACTCACGTTTTGCTCCATTCTGTTATAGATTCTTTAAAAACACTCCCGTTTCTTTTCGGGGTGTATCTTCTTATGGAGTTCATGGAACATAAAACTGACAATAAAATGGAGAAATTCTTCAGAAAGACAGGGCCTTTCGGTGCTATCGGAGGCGCTACACTTGGTCTTTTTCCGCAGTGTGGGTTTTCTGTTGCTGCATCAAACCTTTATGTAGGAAGGGTTATCTCGGCAGGAACTCTTATGGCGGTTTATATCGCAACATCTGACGAGGCTATTCCGATAATACTCGCTCATCCCGATAAGATTTCTGTTTTATGGAAACTTTTATTATGCAAATTCATAATAGCCGTTGTTTTCGGAATGGTTATTGACCTCATCATAAGATTTGTATTGAAGAACAAGCAGGAAGAAAAGCCTTTTGAGGAAATCTGCGAGGGTTGCGGATGTGAACACGGAATTCTTCGTTCTGCAATAAGACACACGATAGGAATCTTTCTTGCGATACTCATAGTAAACCTTGTTTTGGGATTTGTAATCGAGCTTGTAGGTGAAGACAAAATCACATCGGCACTTATGACGATAAAACCCTTACAGCCTGTTATTTCTGCTTTTATAGGGCTTATTCCCAACTGTTCGGCATCTGTTGTTTTAACCGAACTTTATTTAAAAGGCGGACTTACATTCGGGTCACTCGTGGGAGGGCTTTCAACAGGTGCGGGAATGGGACTTGTTGTTCTTTTCAGAACAAACAGAAAGCATCTTAAAGAAAGCATTTTTATCCTTATAGGACTTATTCTTATAGGAATACTCAGCGGAACGCTCATTGACCTTATCGGAATAGGAGTGTAATAAAATTTGCGTAAGGAATTTTCAAGAACTGCTATGCTTATAGGCGAAGATAATGTAGAAAAGCTTATGAAATCTTCGGTTATAATCTTCGGAGTCGGCGGAGTAGGCTCTTATACTGCGGAAGCGATTGCGAGAAGCGGTGTAGGGAAAATAACACTTGTTGACAGCGACAGGGTTGATATAACAAACATAAACAGACAGATAATAGCGCTTTCATCTACTGTCGGAAAATACAAGACAGAGGTTATGGCAGAAAGAATAAAGGATATAAATCCCGATTGCGAAGTTTTATGCATAAATGAATTCTATTCTGTTGAAAATAGTGAGTGTGTTAACCTTTCGGATTACGATTATGTTGTCGATGCGATTGACAGCGTTAAGTCGAAGGTGTTTTTAATAAAATCGGCTTATGATAAGAATGTTCCCATAATATCATCTATGGGGGCAGGGAATAAGCTTGATCCGACAAGGTTTAAAGTCGCTGATATAAACAAGACGGAGGTTTGTCCGCTGGCTAAGGTTATAAGAAGAGAAATGCGTAATCTTGGCATAAAGAAACTCAAATGCGTTTATTCGGATGAACTGCCCGTTATTCCAAAAGGAGAAAACGGAGAGAGAGTTCCTGCGAGCATAGCGTTTGTTCCTTCATCGGCAGGACTTATAATTGCCT
The DNA here is from genome assembly GCA_017466865.1 of Oscillospiraceae bacterium. Classification (GTDB taxonomy): domain Bacteria; phylum Bacillota; class Clostridia; order Oscillospirales; family Ruminococcaceae; genus RGIG4131. The sequence continues at coordinate 295,537 of JAFTTI010000021.1, forward strand.
CAGAGGTTATAAAGGATCTGATAAATTTTGAAGAAAATAATTGACAGAATAAAATCGGGTGATTTTGAAAGGGATGACCTTATCGCTGTTCTTTCAAATAAAAACACGGATGACGACAGTTATCTTTTTTCTCTTGCGGATAGTGTTAGAAGAGAAAAATATGGCAGGGATGTTTATATAAGAGGTCTTATAGAAATATCGAATTACTGCAAAAACAACTGTCTTTACTGTGGAATAAGACGCGATAACAGAGGGGCGGAAAGATACCGTCTTTCAGAAGAAGAAATACTTTTCTGTGCGGATGATGGATATAAACTCGGTTTCAGGACATTTGTCCTTCAGGGCGGAGAAGATAATCATTTTACAGATGATGTTATATGTTCTTTAATAGAAAAGATAAAGGGAAAATACCCCGATGTTGCGATAACTCTTTCACTCGGAGAAAGAGGAAGAGAAAGTTTTGAAAGGCTTAAAAAAGCAGGTGCTGACAGATACCTTCTTCGTCATGAAACAGCGGATGAAACACATTACGGAAAGCTTCATCCTGTTGAAATGAAATACGAAACAAGAATGAAATCACTTTATGATTTAAAGGATATAGGATTTCAGGTCGGTGCGGGATGTATGGTGGGTTCGCCTTTTCAGACGGTAGAAAACTTAGCCGATGACCTTATGTTCTTTAAAAAGTTTCAACCTCAGATGGTAGGTATTGGCCCTTTTATTCCGAGCAGTAATACTCCCTTTGAGAATGAAAGTCAGGGGACACTAAGGGACACTTTATGTATGGTAGCTCTCACAAGGCTTATTCTTCCGTCAGCACTCATTCCGTCGACAACGGCTTTGGGTACGATTTCTCCTGATGGCAGAGAAATGGGGCTTAAAGCGGGTGCTAATGTTGTTATGCCGAATCTGTCACCCAAAAAATTCAGAAAGCTTTATTCTATCTATGACAACAAGGTAGGAACAGGCTCGGAATCTGCCGAGGGGCTTAAAATCCTCAAAGAGCAGGTTGAGAGAGCGGGTTATGAAATCGTTGTTGCAAGAGGAGATTTTAAAGAATAAAATTTTTTTAGAAAATGAAAAAAAGTCTGCGTTTAGGTTGTATTATAAACAGAAACGCAGATTTTCTTATGAAAGGAGAGAGGCGAGATGGTAGGGTATTCGCTGACCGGTAACGAATACATAAAATACATCCTTGATACATATTCAAAGATGATAGTAAGACTTGCGTTTACTTATACAAAAAGTCTCTGCGACGCGGAAGACATTGCGCAGGATGTTTTTGTAAGTCTTATTGAAAAGAACAAGACATTTGAAAACAGTGAACACGAAAAAGCCTGGCTGATAAGGGTTACTGTGAATAAATCGAAGAACTTTGTGAAGTCTTCTTGGGTAAAAAAAACAGTTCCCATAGATGAGGCGATGACGAAAACATCAGAAGAAAAAAGCGATGATATTTTAGAGGAAGTCCTTAAAATGCCCGAAAAATACAGAACAGTAATACACCTTTTTTACTATGAGGGGTATTCGATAAATGAGATTGCCGAAATCTTGGGAAAATCGACGGGTACTATCGGGACATGGCTTTCGAGAGGGAGAAAAATACTGAAAGAAAGGCTGGAAGGAGGTTTTACGGATGAATAAGAACGACTATATAAAATCGGTTGAGAAAATAGAGCTTTCTGCCGATTTCTATGAAAGAACAGAAAAGAAAATGCTTGAAGCGGCAGAAAATACAAGCAAGAAAAAACCGATAAAAATAATAAATATCGCAAAAATATCCGCTATGGCGGCTGGATTTGCACTTCTTTGCGCGTGGACACTTATCGCTGTTTCGGGAAATAATTTTAAACTTACGACAGAAACTGCTGATAATTCTATCGATGCGGTTGCTAATGAAACAGATGCTACTATGGCAGCGGCAGAGACTGTTCATGACCTTTTGACAGATGATATGCAGGGTGCGCCTTTAATGCCTGACGGAATGATTGATGATGCTGCTGTCGAGAATGACGAGCCTTCGTATGTGGATGGAGAACTTTATGAAGAAGTTACATCACCCGCACATTTTCCTGATGACACGGTTGCTGTTCCACAGACAACGGCTGAAAAGGAGTTTCCGACAGTAAACAGAGTTGATGTAACAACAACTATGGTTACAGAGCCTGTTGATGTTGACGGTAAGGTTCAGTCGACAATGGTACCCACAGTGGATAATGTTCCTGTTGCTACAATGCCTGTGGCATATCATGAGCCGATTATTACAGAGTGTGGTCAGAACGGAAAATTTGTTGTAATAGATTATAAAAACAACAGCGGCGAAGAAATTACTACGGGTTATGATTATTTCTTCTATAAGGTTGAAAAAGGAAAACCTGTTATGCAGAGCGTTACTTTTATAGAGATAGCGCTTATTCTTCCGCATGGCGCTGATGTTGCGATAAAGATTGATACTTCGGAACTTTCTGACGGAGAATATATTGTTAAAAAGATGTTCCCTGATGTAGACTATACATCTGAAGTTTCATTCAGAATCGAAAACGGAGTTCTTATCTTCCCCGGAAAATAGAAATAAAAAATCCCTTGCTTTTTTGCAAGGGATTTTGGGTTTTATACTGTCATTCCGCCATCGACGGAGAAAACCTGACCTGTTATGAATGAGGATTTTTCTGACGCTAAAAAGAGGATTGTTTCAGCGACTTCTGTTGGATTTCCTATTCTCATAAGAGGAGTTTCGTCGCACAGACAAGCGAGAGTTTCGGCACTATGCATTTTATTCATATCTGTATCTATAACGCCGGGGCAGAGGCAGTTTACTCTCACTCCTGACGGTCCCACTTCTTTTGCGAGGGCTTTTGTAAAGCCTATGAGAGAGGCTTTTGCAGAGGAATATGCAACCTCGCAGGATGCACCGACATTTCCCCATATAGAAGAAATATTTATGATACTTCCCGATTTTTTATTTATCATCATAGGAAGAACGGATTTTGTTACAAGAAAAGTTCCCCTTGCTGTTATGCCGAAAATGTTATCCCATTCTTCTGTGGTTGTTTCTGTAAGCATTTTCTGAAGCGAAATTCCCGCGTTGTTTATGAGAACATCAACAGAAGAAAAGTTTTCGGAGATTTTTTTCATCATTTCTGAAACTTCCGTTTCACTTGAAACATCAGCCTTTACCGCCATCGCTGTTCCGCCTTTTTCACGGATTTCTGAAACGAGGTTTAACGCTTCTTTTTCACTTTTGTTATAATTTATAATAACGGCGTAACCATTATCGGCAAAAAGCTCTGCCGTAGCTTTGCCTATTCCTCTTGATGCGCCTGTTATGAGTGCTGTTTTCATTATCAAAACACCTCTTTCTCTGAAATATTATAGCATATAACGGGAAAGGTTGCAATAATATTACAAATCGGGATGAATTTGTTACAAAACGGATACAAAGGTTAAAGTTTTATTACAATTACGAAAAAATGTGGAAATTGTATTTTCACTGTGATATAATCAAAATCAGAAAAACGGAAATTTTTTGGAGGAGAAAAAATGTCCTTTATAGAAGTTGACAACTTGAGAAAGGTTTATAGAATAGGAAACGAAAAAGTTGTTGCGCTTGACAGTATCAGTCTTAACATAGAAAAAGGCGAGATATGTTGTATTTTAGGAACATCGGGTTCTGGGAAATCGACATTTCTGAATATGCTTGCAGGTCTTGAAAAAGCGACAAAGGGAACTGTTAAGATAAACGGCAGGGAAGTTACTTCGATGACAGAAAAGGAACTTGCTGAATTCAGGCAGGAAACAACGGGATTTATCTTTCAGTCATATAATCTTTTAGCTTCGATGAATGCTGTTGAGAATGTTGCTATGCCTCTTATGTTCAAGGGTGTGCATCCTGTAATAAGAAACAACAGGGCGAAAAAAATGCTTCGTGCGGTAGGCCTTGAAAAAAGGCTTTATCATAAACCAACGCAGATGTCAGGCGGTCAGCAGCAGAGAGTAGGTATTGCGAGGGCGCTTATATCAAAACCGCCTGTTGTATTTGCCGATGAGCCGACAGGAAATCTTGACACGAAAACAACGGCTGAGGTTATGGAGATAGTTGTTAAGATGTGTCGAAAACACAACCTTACGCTTATTCTTGTAACCCACGATAATGATATAGCAAAATACGCCGACAGAATAGTACATATTGTTGACGGAAAGATAGAAAGCGATTATCCTAATGTATCGATAGTTCCGCCTGAGGAAAAGAAACTCACAGAAACTGAAAAGATACTTGAAAACTTAAATAAAATAAACGACACCGAGGAGAATAAAAATGAAAATCAGTAAGATATTTTCTGCGATGATGGCAGGAGTTGTATCAGTTGTGATGTTGGCAATACCTGTTAATGCAGATGAGGGATATGATGACGGAAATCCTGTTTTTGCACTTGACAAAGCACAGACATATACTGTTGAAGCGGGAAAGAAAAACGATATAGTATTCTTTATAAAGAATATTTCTGATAATGATTCGAAATCTACTCTTATAACAGCAATAGATGAGGGCGGAAAACTTGGTATAACGGGGGATAATATAACATCACTCGCTATACAGTCTGAAAGATACACAAGATTTAAGGTTACCCTTGATGTTCCCGCTAATACATTATCGGGGAAATATCCTTTGAAACTGGAATTTGTAGCGGTAAATTCTAATGGAGTTATTTCAGAACAGGAACTTACTGCTGACATAATTGTTAAAAGTAATGTTGTAAGAAATGCACTTTCGGTTTCGGGATATAAAATCAGCAATAACAATGTAAGAGAAGGGAATATCTTTGATGTTGATGTTACTGTTAAAAACGGAAGTGGCGTTGATATAAAGAATGCAAGAGTTGAACTTACAAGTCTTGACGGGCGTAAATTTGCGATGAACAAGGGTGTTCCCTATGTTATATCGGATTTTAAGAAGGACGAAGAAAAGACCTTTAAATTCACTCTTATCGCTTGTTCGGGAATTGAGTCTTTAAGAGAAAGCATAGCGGTTGAATGTTCATATTATCTTGATGATGCTGATGAAGAATCCTTGCAGAAAAGCGAAGGCGTTGTAACTGTTGCCTGCTTACCTAAAAATTCATCGGGCGGAGATGACAAGATTTTTGCACCTAACATCATCATAAAGAGTTATGATTTCGGTGCGGATTATGTTACGGGCGGAAAGACATTCCCACTTAATGTTGTTATAACGAATACATCAAATATTTCTGCAATAAAGAATCTTAAGGTTACTGTAAACGGAGCTTCGGGCTCGGGTGATAAGGGAATCGCTTTTTCACCTGCCAATTCATCAAATTCGTTCTTTTTTGCATATCTCGCACAGGGCGCTGAAACAGAGATAAATCTCGATATGCTTACAAGGGCGGATGCGTCGCCTGACAGTTACCCCATTGAAATAACATTTGATTATGAATATACAACCTCTGACGGAACGGAAAAGGCAAGTCCTGTTACTGAAACAATAACAATTCCTGTTCAGCAGGAGGACAGATTTGAGGTTAACTCGATAGATTTACCTCCTGAATGTATGGTCGGGGAAGAAGTTCCCGTTTCATGCACATTTGTCAACAAGGGAAAGAGCTCTGTATATAATGTTGAAGTAGAACTTATTGGCGACACCATTATGACATCGCAGCAGAAACTCTATATCGGAAATGTTGACAGCGGTAAAGAAGAATATTATGATGCGACTTTTTCTGTTATGGAACCCGGAGATTTCCGCGGAACTGTAGTTGTAAGATATGAAGATGCAAACGGAAATTTAAAAGAAATCGAGCAGGATTTTGAAGGCTATGCCATGGAAATGATTTTTGATGAACCTGTTTATGATGATGGATACATCGAAGATATGCCGGAAGAACAGGGGGGATTTCCGTTATGGGCGAAAATTCTTCTTATTGCGGGTGGTATCATCGGCGGTGTTGCCATTGCGGTTGTTGTAGTTATCATAATCGTAAAGAAGAAAAAGGCAAATGACGCTTTGCTTCTTGAAGACGATGAGGATTATTAACAGAGATGAGAATACTTGACATAATAGGAATGAGTTTCAAGAGTTTATGGCGAAGAAAAGTCAGGACTCTGCTTACTGTTCTCGGTGTTGTCATAGGTTCATGCGCTATCGTTGTTATGATTTCTTTGGGGCTTGGAATGGATAATGCTATGAAGTATTATCTGACGCAGTTCGGTGACCTTAATGTTATTACCGTTTACGGAAATGTATGGACAGAAGGTCAGACTGAGCCTGTGAAGATAACCGAAGAAAATGTTGAATACATAAAGACAATAGAAAATGTTGAGGGGATTTTTCCGAAACTTGCGATAAACAGTGAAATGGTTTCGGTATGTGCAGGAAGAGGCGAGAGATACCGCAGAATGTATGGCGAGATTTACGGGGTTTATCCTGAATATCTCGAAAAATTCGGGTATAAGTTCAAAGAGGGAGAAGTTCCTGAAATTTTCAGTCATAATTTTATCATATTCGGTGAACAGAGCGCATATAATTTTTTTGACACGAAGAAAAAACGCAATAATACCACATATCCGCAGGAGCAGGAAGACGGAACGATGAGTGATCCTTTCTTCAACCCTATGGAAGAACAGATACTTGTTTATGTAAACAACACAAACAAGTTTGTTGAGGACAATATGTGGGGACATTATGAGAGTGCGGGAAAATCTTATGAACACAAGATGACCTGCGTCGGAATACTTGATGCCGAAAACAGCAGCGGAAACTGGGAGGCTTTTGACGGACTTTTTGTTTCGATGGATTTTGCTGATGAACTCTATGATTCTTATGTAAAGGCTAACAAGATAAAGGATGCAAAAGAACCTGAAATATCTGAACTTAAAATATATGTAAACGACATAAATAATGTTGCAACCGTTCAGGAACAGATAGAGGCGATGGGATATTACTGTGACAGTATGGAAAGCGCAAGACAGTCTATGCAGGGGCAACTCGGCTCTCTTGAAGCGATGCTCGGCGGACTTGCGGCGATATCGCTTTTTGTTGCGGCGATAGGTATTACAAACACCATGATAATGTCTATCTATGAACGAACAAGAGAAATAGGCGTTATGAAGGTTTTAGGTTGTAAAATAAAGAATATCAGAGAGATGTTTTTAATAGAAGCCGCTTGTATAGGCTTTGTCGGAGGAGTTGCGGGTGTTCTGCTTTCTTTTATAATATCGTTTATTTTCAATAAGTTTGGTTCGTCAATGTTAGGTCTTGATTATATGTATCAGCTAAATGACGGAACTGTACTTCCGATTTCTCTGATACCTTTCTGGCTTGTTATCGTTGCACTTTTATTCTCTACATTTGTAGGGATAGCAAGTGGATTTTATCCCGCAAACAGAGCGGTAAAAATTTCTGCACTTGAGGCAATAAAAAATGAATAAAGAGGTTTAAAATGGAACAGAATAAAATCGACAGAATAAATTATCTTGCGAGAGAATCGAGAGTGAGGGAACTTACTCCCGAAGAAAAGGAAGAACAGACTACTCTTCGCAATGAATACAGAGCACTTTTCAAAAGAAATTTACAGGCACAACTTGACAACATTGAATTTGTTGACAAGAAGGACTGATTTTTAATTACGCTGATATTACTATCAATCGGTAGTTTTGTTGTTTGTTTGTTTGTTTTGGCAGTTTCCGTGTCTTTTTTATCGGAAACAACGGAAAAGCGTCTTCCGTGCCGTACGCAACAGGAGAGGGAAATTTTCTCTTTCCTGTTGCGTATTTTTCTTGTGATTTTCACAAAAGTGGTGTATAATGTAATAAAACAGAAATAAATTCAGGGTGAAAAATATGAAAAAAATGCTTTTTGTTTATAATGCCAACGCAGGAAAGGCGCAGATAAAAAATCATCTTGTTACAATACTCGACACATTTGTAAAGGGTGGTTATGATGTTACTGTAAGACCTACTCAGCAAAGGCTTGACGCTTATCAGATAGTTAAGGACAGAGCACACGAATTTGACATTGTTTCATGCAGTGGTGGAGATGGAACTTTAAACGAGACTGTAAAGGGAGTTCTTGCATCTGATGTGAATGTTCCGATAGGATATATCCCTGCGGGAACGACAAACGATTTTGCTACAAGTCTTGGTATCCCAAAGGATATGCCTGAGGCGGCGGAGGGGATTATTTCGGGAACGCCTTTTCCTTGTGATATAGGTAGTTTTAACGGGCTTAATTTCAACTACATTGCCGCTTTCGGACTTTTTACAGAGGTTTCTTATCAGACATCACAGCAGAGAAAAAACCTTTTCGGACACATGGCTTATGTTATTGAGGGCGCTAAAAGTCTTGCTTCTGTTACATCCTATCACATGGCGATAGAATATGACGGAAATGTAATTGAGGATGATTTTATCTTCGGAATGGTTTCAAACTCAATGTCAGTGGGCGGATTTACAGGGATGAATCCATTAGGCACAGAACTTGATGACGGACTTTTTGAGGCGGCTTTTATAAAGATGCCTAAAAGCACAGTTCAGCTTCAGGAAACTTTACGCGATCTTACTAAATTTGAACTTTCGTCGGATTATTTCTATCTTTTCAGGGCGAGTGAAATAAAAATAACGGCAAGTGAGCTTATCCCATGGACACTTGACGGTGAATTCGGCGGAAACATAAAAGAGGCAGATATAAAATGTCTTAACAAAGCGGTTGAATTTATTATAAACAAAAAGAACGAAGAAGAATAAACAGAAAGCCTTTTCTTTTGACAAAAAAGAAGAGGCTTTTATATTTTTATTGTGGACAAAAGAGGACGGATGTGGTATAATATTCTGGATAGAATTTTAAAGGAGGATTTAAATGTCAGGAACAATTCTTCTGAAAGATATGAGAATAATTACATCTTCTTCTGAAAGCAGGGGCGACATTCTTATAAAAGACGGAATTATCGCTGAAATAAGCGAGAGCATTTCATCTTCTGCAGATAAGGTTATTGATGGAAAAGGAAAACTCTGTGTTTCACCGGGGCTTTTTGATATGCATGTTCATTTCCGTGACCCGGGGCTTACTCACAAAGAAGATATTATAACAGGAACAGATGCTGCAGCGGCAGGTGGAATCACGGGCGTTGTAACTATGCCCAACACAAAACCTGCGACAGATTCTGCTGAAACTGTTAAATACATCATAGAAAAGGCAGAGGGTTCGGGCGTTACTATTTATCCTTCGGCTTGTATAACAAAGGGACTTATGGGAGAAGAACTCTGTGACTATGAAAGTCTTAAAAAAGCAGGGGCTACCGTTATAACAGATGACGGCAGACCTGTTGAAAATCCCGATATGCTTTTTAAGGCACTTCAGTTATCAAAGGAAAACGGACTTTTGGTTGCTTGTCATTGTGAAGACCTTGACATAATAGACGGCGGAATCATCAACAAGGGAAAAATCTCTGAAGAACTGGGCGTTAAGGGAATGGACAGGCTTTCTGAGGACAGCATTACCGAAAGAGATATTCTTCTCTGTGAAAAGGCGGATGCGAAAATCCATATATGCCACGTTTCAACAAAGGGAAGTGCTGAGATAATAAGAAATGCAAAGAAGAGGGGAGTAAGAGTCACTTGTGAGACTTGTCCTCACTACTTCATCTATACAGATGAAAAACTTCTCATGAAAGATGCCGATTACAGAATGAATCCTCCGCTTCGTGAGGAAGAGGACAGACAGGCTATTATAGAGGCAATCCTCGACGGCACTATCGACTGTATAGTTACTGACCACGCGCCACACGCTAAAGAAGAAAAAGCAGACTTTTTAAAAGCGCCCAATGGTGTTGTGGGGCTTGAAACATCACTTGCGGCAACACTCACAGCACTTTATCATACGGGAAAAATAAGTCTTTCAAAGATAGTTTCTCTTATAAGTGAAAATCCGAGAAGAATAGCGGGTGCCACGGCTGCTGAAATAAAGGTCGGCAGTAAGGCTGATATGACAATCTTTGACCCCGATGAAGAATGGGTTGTTGTTCCTTCTGAACTTAAATCGAAATCCAAGAACACGGTTTTCAAGGGAGAAAAGTTTAAAGGAAAAGCAAAGGCAATAATAAACGGTAACATTATAAAATCAAATATATAGGAGGCAGGTAAATATGTCACTCGACAGACTTATCGAAAAAATCAAGGAAACAGAAAACCCAAGCGTTATAGGACTTGACCCAAAGCTTGACTATGTTCCTGAATTCATCAAGAAAAAGGCTTTTGAAAAGGACGGCGAAACACTTAAAGCCGCATCAAAGGCTATCCTTACATTCAACAAGGGAATTATTGACGCTATATGCGATGTTGTTCCCGCTATAAAGCCTCAGGCAGCTTACTACGAAATGTATGGCTATCACGGAGTAAAGACACTCTATAAGACAATTCAGTATGCAAAAGAAAAAGGTATGTTTGTTATGACAGACGGTAAGCGTAATGACATAGGCGCTACTATGGAAGCTTATGCTACTGCTCATCTCGGAACAACTATTGTAGGCAGTGAAGAACTTGACGCTTTCGGTGCTGACGCGCTCACTGTAAACGGATACCTTGGTACTGACGGAATTGCTCCTCTCCTTAAAATCTGCAAAGAAAAAGACAAGGGTATTTTCGTTCTCGTAAAGACTTCTAACCAGTCATCAGGTGAACTTCAGGACCTTAAAATAGGTGACAAGACAGTTTATGAGGTTATGGGCGATATGTGTGAAAAATGGGGCGCTGAAGATATGGGTAAATACGGATACAGCGGTGTTGGTGCTGTTGTTGGTGCTACTTATCCCGAACAGCTCGCTGAAATGAGAGCAAAGCTTCCTCATACATTCTTCCTCGTTCCAGGCTATGGCGCACAGGGTGGCGGAGCTGCCGGTGTTGCAAAGGCATTTGACAAGAACGGAATGGGCGCTATCGTTAACTCATCAAGAGCAGTTATGTGTGCTTATCAGAAGGGTGGATATGACGAAAAGGATTACGCTCTCGCTGCACTCAACGAAGTACTCAGAATGAAGAAGGACATCACAGACGCACTTTAATATTTAAACGGAGATGAAAAAGTTGAAATACACTCAGGGTAAATATATTTTGGTTTCTAAAAAAACTCTTGCTAAAGAAATTTACGATTTTGAAATACTCTGTCCCGATATAGCAGAGGTTGCTGTTGCGGGTCAGTTTGTAAATGTAATTGCTGACGGATACACACTCAGAAGACCTATATCAATCTGTGGGATTGACAAGGAAAAGGGAACTATAAGAATCGTATTCGAGGTAAGAGGAAAAGGAACAAAGCAGATAGCAAAAATCAACGAAGGCGAAATGATAGATATTTTAGGACCTTTGGGAAAGGGCTTCCCTATGGATGACTACAAGACAGCGATTACTGTCGGTGGTGGAATAGGAACTCCTCCTATGAACGAAATCGCAAAGCATTTCGGTGAAAACTGTCGTTCTATCAGTGGTTTCAGAAACGCTGCTGCTGTTATTTTACAGGATGACCTCAAATCATTTGGTGCTGAAACAATACTCTGCACAGACGACGGAAGTATGGGCAGAAAAGGCTTTGTTACAGAGGCTTTGAAAGACGAAGTCAATAAGAAAAAGCCTGATGTTATCTATGCCTGCGGACCTAATGTTATGATAAAGGGTGTTGTTGACATCGCGAAAGAAGCGGGCGTTCCTTGCTTTATTTCTCTTGAAGAAAGAATGGGTTGTGGAATAGGTGCTTGTCTTGTATGTGCTTGTCGAACAGTTAAGAACGGCGAAGAATATTATGCACACGTTTGTAAGGACGGCCCTGTATTCAATTCCGAGGAGGTAATTTTCTGATGGCAGATTTAAGTGTTAAAGTTGCGGGAGTTGATTTTAAAAACCCTGTTATCGTCGCATCGGGAACTTTTGGATACGGCAGGGAATATGAAGAACTTTTCCCTCTTTCTGTTTTAGGCGGAATTTCTACAAAGGGAACAACGGGTGTTAAGAGAACGGGAAATCCATCTCCGAGAATTGCCGAAACACCAAGCGGAATACTTAATTCTGTAGGTCTTCAGAACCCCGGAATTGATTATTTCATCGCGAATGAACTTCCTTATCTTAAAACCAAAGACACAACAATTGTTGCTAACATTGCGGGTTCGACACCTGAAGAATGTGCTGAGGTTGCAAAGAAACTCGACTCGACAGATGTTGATATGATAGAACTTAACATCTCGTGTCCCAATGTAAAGCAGGGCGGTGCTGCTTTCGGAACATCATGTGAGGGTGCGGCGGCTGTTACAAGAATTGTAAGAAATGCGACAAAGAAACCTCTTATGGTTAAGCTTTCGCCTAATGTTACTAGCATTGTTGACATTGCAAAAGCTGTTGAGGCAGAGGGCGCTGACGCTGTTTCACTTATAAACACACTTCTCGGAATGAGAATAGACATAAACACAAGAAGACCTATTCTTAAAAACAATGTCGGAGGACTTTCAGGCCCCTGCGTTTTCCCGGTTGCTGTGAGAATGGTATGGCAGGTTGCAAATGCGGTTGGCATTGACGTTGTCGGAATGGGCGGTATTGCTACTTATGAAGATGCTATCGAAATGATGATGGCGGGTGCTAAAGCTATTCAGATAGGAACTGTTCTTTTCAATAACCCTTATGCTGCGGTTGATATTGTCAACGGTATGAATGAGTGGTGCGATAAAAACGGTGTAAGAAATATCGGTGAGATTTCAGGAACGGTAAAAAAATGGTAACTAAGATTATTTTTATAAGACACGCTGAGGCTATGGGTAATGTTACAGGAAGATACCAGGGTAGAAGTGATGCTGATGTTACTGAAAACGGAAGAAAACAGCTTGACGCTTTAGCTGAAAGATTCAAAGATATTCCGTTTGATGTAATTTACACAAGCCCTCTTTCAAGAACAAGAGCTACTGCTGAAGCGGTAAACAGATATAACGGAAAAGAAATCATCATAGAAGACGGTTTACTTGAATTTGACGGCGGAAAATGGGAAGGGAAGAAGTGGGATGATATAGCTATAGAGTTCCCTGATGAACTTTATGACTGGAACAATCATCTCGAAAAACTTACTGCTCCCGACGGAGAAAGCATAGCGGGACTTCGCGTTCGTATGGCTGAAACTGTCAAGAAAATACTTAAAGAAAACAAAGGGAAAACCATTGTTGCGGTTTCACACGGGTGCGCTTTAAGAACATATTTCAACTATGCTTTAAACCTTCCGTTTGAAGAAATAAACAACGACCATTGGGTTATGAATACATCACTCACTTTGTTTGAATATGATGATGACTTAAAGGCGACTATGATTTACAAGGAAGATGCAACGCATCTTGAAAATGCGGGTGTTCCCGTTAAAAAACACTGACGGAGGATTTTTTTATGAGAATACTTGCGGTTGACTACGGCGAGGTAAGAACAGGTCTTGCTGTATGCGACAGAACGGAATTTTTAGCCTCACCCGTTGGAGTTATCGAAGAAAGAAAATTCGAGGAACTTTTAATGAAAGTTATGTTCATTGCAAAGGACCACGGGGTAGGAGAGATAATTGTCGGACACCCTAAGAATATGGATGGCAGTGAGGGTGAAAAGGCGAATAAATGCAGGAAGTTCGCTGAAGATTTAGAGGAACTTTCAGGAATTCCCGTTAAGTTATGGGATGAAAGAAGAACAACGATAACAGCACATAATATCCTTAACGAAACAGACACAAGAGGAAAGAAACGCAAGGAAGTTGTGGACGCTGTTGCGGCTACTGTTCTTTTGGAAAGTTATTTAAGATACAGAGAACTTCATAGAGAAGGATAACAAAAAGGCTTGTATGCAAATAGCATACAAGCCTTTGATTTTATTTATACAAAAACGCTCTGAAGGCGAGTCGCCTTTGACAATTCGTATCTTACAGATTGATCAAAAGAAGTTTACCGCTCGGTAACGAAAATAAAACAAAAACGCTCTGCTTTAAAAGCAGAGCGTCTGGTGAGACATTGGGGATTCGAACCCCAGACCCCTTGATTAAAAGTCAAGTGCTCTACCGACTGAGCTAATGTCTCATTTTGCTGACTGTTATTTCAAGTCAGCATATAGATTATATCAAAAATTAAGGCTTGTGTCAACAGAAATATTTTGGTTTTGTAGTTATGATAACTTTTTAGCGAAAGATTAACGGGATAATATGCAATTTGCCTAAAACATAAGGCTTATTACGATAACACTTGCTATTATGCCCGTTATATCCCCGATTAAAGCAGAGGGAAGGGCGTGTCTTGTATTTTTTATTCTTGTTGCACCGAAATAGACAGACAGCACATAGAATGTTGTTTCGGACGACCCCATCATAACAGATGCTACTCTGCCTGTGAAACTGTCTGCACCATATTCTGAAAGTATTGATTCGAGAATGGCGAGAGAGGCACTTCCTGATATGGATTTTGTTATCGCAAGAGGAAAACACCCCGCTGGGAAACCGACAAGGTTTGTTATGGGAGAAATAAGGTCTGTAAGAAAATCGGAAGCACCCGACGCTTTGAACATTCCGACAGCGGTTATTATTGCAACAAGTGTCGGAATTATTGAAATTCCTGTTCTGAAATTTTCTTTTGCACCATTTACAAATTCAGAGAAAACATCAACCTTTTTGAAAAGTCCCGTTATTATTATCGCGGTTATTATGAAAGGAATTATTATGTCGGAAAATTTCAATTTTTCTTCCTCCTTTTAAAATCAAAAATTCTAGCAAAGGTAACGGAAACTATCAGCGTTATCGCGGAAGTTATTATCACGGCAGGGAGGATTTCAAGCGGATTTTCACTTCCGTTCTTTAAGCGTAATGCTGCAACGGTTGTGGGAATTATTGTGAATGACGCAGTGTTTATTACGGCAAAGATAATCATATTTATACTTGCTGTTTCTTTGCAGTTGTCCTCTTTTTCAAGTTCTTTCATAGCCTCAATTCCGAATGGGGTTGCGGCGTTTCCAAGCCCTAAAAGATTTGCGGTTATGTTCATACATATTGCAGAAAAGGCTTTTCCTTTTGTGTCTATTCCTTTGAAAACAAATTTCAAAAACGGCGAGAAAAACTTTGACAGAATATCGGTTATTCCTGATTTTTCAGCGACGCGCATAACTCCTCCCCAGACGCACATAGCACCTAACATATAGATCCCCAAATCTATAGCGGATACGCTTTCTGTCAGCACCGCTTCTGAAACAGAACCGATATTTCCGCTTATAATTCCTGAAATTAAAGATGAAATTATGAGTATGGCAAAGATATAGTTAAGCAATGAAAGCACCTCTTTATGTAAATGTAAAATTTCTGTTAAAAGCCGAAAAATAGGACTTTTTGTCGAACGATAAAATTTGACAGAATAAAGAAAATATTGTATAATAAACAAGTATAATATGGAACGATGAAGTAATTTGTTGTTCTGAAGATTTTTTTGAAAAACAAGGAGGAATACCGAATGAAATCGACAGGTATTGTAAGAAGAGTAGACGAACTCGGAAGAATTGTCCTTCCCATAGAACTCAGAAGAACTCTTGATATTGCGGAGAAGGATTCTGTTGAAATCTATGTTGACAAGGATACAATTATCCTTAAAAAATTCCGCTCTGCATGTACATTCTGCGGAGAAGGAGAAGATGTTATAGATTTCAAGGGCAAGTATATCTGCCCTAATTGTCTTGCACAGATAAAGAAAGCGTAACTATGTCTCAGGCTGTCTTTTCATAAGAAAGACAGTCTGAATTTTTTTGAAAAGCTCTTGACAATTAAATAACAAGGTTGTATAATTTACTACGCGAAAGTGCTAAAGGAGGAAAACAAATGGTACTTATACTTAAAAATAACCCGGAAGTAAAAAAGGTTGACGAACTTCTTGAAAAAATAGCCGAAATGGGTCTTAAAACTCAGGTTGTAGGCGGTGCTTCACACACTATCGTAGGACTTATCGGTGATACAAGCCATCTTATCCCTGAGGATTTCTTACATTATGAAATTGTTGATACTGTTCAGAGAATTTCAGAAAGCTATAAGGCTGCAAACAGAAAAATGCATCCCGATGATACTATTATAAATATAGATGGAAGAAAAATCGGTGGTGGAACATTTACTGTAATCGCAGGCCCTTGTTCTGTTGAATCAGAAGAACAGATGAAGGAAGTTGCTACTGATGTAAAGGCGAGTGGTGCATCACTTTTAAGAGGCGGTGCTTTCAAACCCAGAACTTCTCCTTATGCTTTCCAGGGACTTCACGGGGAAGGAATCAGACTTCTTCTTGAGGCTAAGAAGGCAACAGGTCTTCCTATCGTAACAGAAATTATGGACATAAACACACTTGACCTTTTTGCTGATGTTGATGTTATTCAGGTCGGTGCGAGAAATATGCAGAATTTCGAACTCTTAAAGGCACTCGGACATTCAGACAAGCCTATCTTCCTTAAGAGAGGACTTGCAAACACAATTGACGAACTTCTTATGAGTGCTGAATACATTATGTCAGGCGGAAACAACAATATTGTTCTCTGTGAAAGAGGAATAAGAACATTTGAAACAAAAACAAGAAACACTCTTGACATTTCAGCCGTTCCTATCTTAAAGAAACTCACTCATCTTCCTGTATTCATCGACCCCAGCCACGCAGCAGGTATTTCATGGATGGTTGAGCCTCTTTCAAAGGCGGCTATCGCTATCGGTGCTGACGGACTTATGATTGAAGTTCACAACAATCCTAAGAAGGCACTTTGTGATGGTGCACAGTCACTTAACCCCGAACAGTTTGACATTCTTATGAAAGACATCAAGAGAAGAGTTGAATTTGAAGGAAAAACTTTATCATAGTAATATTTACGCAGGACTTGATTTAAGTCCTGCGTTTTTTACTGCCCGAAATGGTTGAATGGTCAAATTCTTTTTTGAGCGATGACAGTGCTTTTTTCTCTATCCTTGAAACATAAGAACGGGAAATATCAAGTTTTTCGGCTACTTCACGCTGCGTTATCGCTTTATGTCCGAAAAGACCATAGCGGTGTGCTATTATCGTGAGTTCGCGTTCATTCAGACATTTTCCTAAAAACTCATAGAGTTGCTCGGATTTGATGTTGAGGTCAATCTGGTCTAAAATGCTGTTGTCATCTGAAATAATATCCATAAGGGTAAGCTGGTTTCCGTCCTTGTCGGTTTCTATCGGTTCATCAAGGTTTATATCTCCTGCATATTTTTTCTGCGCGCGGAAGGTCATAAGTATTTCGTTTTCGATACAACGGGATGCGTAGGTAGCAAAGCGCGTTCCTTTATTGTAATCGAAAGTTGAAACTGCTTTTATAAGCCCTATTGTTCCTATCGAGATGAAATCTTCCTGTTCTTTTATGTTTGTTCCGTATTTTTTGATGATGTGTGCAACAAGACGGAGGTTGTGTTCGATAATCTTGTTTTTTGCTGATTTATCGCCTTTTGCCATGCGTTCGAAACATTCTTTTTCTTCTTTTGCCGAAAGGGGCTTCGGAAAAAGGTTCTTGTTTTCGATGTGAAGGGCAAGGCATAACATTCCTGAAATGGTTTCAATAAAAAGTTCTGCAAACATATAAAAAATCTCCCCGATAAAAATATATAACCATTTTATTGGAGAGATATGTTGTCCTATACTATTATAATATATAAAGAAAGAATTTACAGAATAGGAAATATAATTCACACAAATTTAATTGACAATGCCCCTGCGTTATGGTACAATGTGCCTAATATCAGAGGGGTGTGATGATTTTGGGGAAAAACATATACCTTATTTTAACTCATACAGGGACAACCTGGTCGAAAATTATCAAGAAATTCAATGACTATAAATACAGTCATGTAATGCTCAGTTTGGATGATAATTTTGACAGGATGTATTCTTTCGGAAGAAAGAAATGGTATAACCCGTTTATCGCGGGGTTTGTTGTTGAGGACAGAGATGGAGATTTCTTTTCTTTCTACAACAAAGCGAAATGCCGTGTATACAAATTTGCTGTTACGGACAAGCAATATGATAAACTGTGTGATGTGCTTGACTGGTTTGAAAGAAACAAGCACAGAGTTTCGTATGATATAATCGGTGTTATTTTAAGATACATAGGAATATCATTCAGACAGAAGAACAGATATGTATGCACCCACTTTGTAGGATCTGTTCTTAAAGACAGCGGTATTGCTCCTATGATAAACAAGCCTGAAGATTTAAAACCTCAGGATTTTGAAACAATAGCAAACAGGATTTCGTCAAAAATTATCTATGAGGGATTTTTGAGAAAGATTCCCAAAAACTGATACGGAATAAGTTAATACCCCTTAACCCATGTTGATGGCATTTTTGTTTATTTTGTATAAAGCAAAAAACTGTAAAAGCACTGAAAACGATTTACATCTGCTTTTTTGTGATGATTTTGTGGTCATAATGTGTAAAAGGTCACCAAATCATTGTGCAGATGTCACAAAGTTGACGATTTCGGTTTAGAAAACTATTGACATTAGCACCCTTAGGTTGTATATTTAATTTTGACAAAAGATTTCGCCATAATTATGCGAAATCACAAATTGCATTGGTATTTACATTGTGGGTAAACGGCTCACAGTGATAAATATATAACTCACATCTATTATATTATCAAAGAAGAATAATATAATATATTATTAAGGAGGAAGTTATCATGAATCTTAAGAAGAATCTTGCACTCGTAGCTGCACTCGCTATGTCAGCTACAGTACTCGCCGGCTGTACAAAGACAGAAGGCAACGAACCTGCAGACACAACTGCTGCTGGCGGTAACGAACCCGCTACAACAGATGCTGCTGCTCCCGAAGACACAGGTGACCAGTTCACAGTTATGTCTTGGAACGACGAAGTTCCCGTTAAGTGGGGTGAAACAGTTTACACAGCTGCTAAGCCTCTTCCTGATGGCGTAACATACAACCCCGTAGTATTCGGTGTTGGTGGTGGTGAAGCTACACCTTACTTCCAGAACTACATGGAATCAGGCGATGACCTCGACATCTTCGCTCTCGAAGCTGACTTCGCTCTCACATTCCTCAACTCTTCATACGCTGGTTCACTCGCTGATATCGGTGTATCAGAAGATGAATTCGCTAACGCTTACGATTACACAATGGCTATCGGTACAGTTGACGGCGTTCTCAAGGCTGTTTCAATGCAGTCTTGCCCTGGCGTTTACGCTTACAGAACAGACCTCGCTGATCAGTACCTCGGCGTTAAGTCACCTGAAGAAATGCAGGCTAAGGTTAAGGATTGGGACACATACCTTGCTACAGCTGCAGAAGTTAAGGAAGCTTCAGGCGGTAAGTGCACAATGTCAGTTGCTCTCGGTGGTATCTGGCAGGTATTCTCAGCAGCTCGTACACAGGACTGGGTTGTTGACAACAAGTTCGTAGTTACAGACGAAGTTAAGGAATTCCTTGAACTCTCTAAGACACTCGCTGACAACGGCTACATCGATACAAACGCTCAGACATGGGATGCTTCATGGTATGGTCGTGGAATCGACGGCACAACAATGGGTATGTTCACATGTGCTTGGGGTCTTGAAGGTTGTATCCTCATCGACGCAGCTGGCGGCGTAGACGGTCCTTCATACGGTCTCTGGAACATCACAACAGGCCCTGCTGGTTGGTACTGGGGCGGTACATGGCTTGCAGTTTCATCAACAACTGACAACCCCAACCTCGCTGCTGACTTCATCAGATACTTCTGTGCTGATACAGAAACAATGACACACTTCGCAAGAGAAACAGGTACATTCGTAAACAACAAGGAAGCTGTTAAGAACATCGTTGCTGAAGGCGGCTACAAGAACCCTCTCCTCGGCGGACAGGATTCATACGCATTCTTCGCACCTGCTGCTGACGCTGTTCCTGCTATGAACATCGGTGAATACGACGGTACAGTTAAGTCAGCTCTTAACCCTGTAATGGTTGACTACGCTACAGGTAAGTACGCTTCAATCGACGATGCTGTTAAGGCATTCACAGATAACGTACAGGCTGCTCTTCCTGACCTTGCTTGGTAATTGGAATAATAGTCAATAACTGAATAAGTTAAATATACGCGTTACGGGACGGAGTAATCTGTCCCGTAAAGTGTACTTTTTACCCTAATACTTCCATTTGAGGAGCGTGAATATGATGGCTTCAGCGGCAAACAGAAGAATCCGTAAGCTCAGCTATGCTAAGTACGGATATATGTTCATTTTGCCTTTCTTTCTGGTTTACTTCATTTTCTCACTTTACCCACTCATCTATACATTCGTAGTTAGTACATATCGTGCAACAGGTACAGCCGTTGACGCTGAAATGTATTTTGTTGGCGTTGAGAATTTCAAGGACCTTCTCTTTGTTGACAGCCCCGTAAGAAAGCAGTTCTTCCAGGCTATCGGCAACACATTAATCCTTTGGATTTGTAACTTTATCCCCCAGATCGCATTATCACTTCTTTTAGCTGTATGGTTTACAGATAACAGACTTCATGTACCTGGCAAGGGATTCTTTAAAGTAGTAATGTATATGCCTAATATCATTACAGCTGCATCAGTAGCAACACTTTTCCTTTCACTTTTCGGTGAAACTCAGTATAACCCTGTTAACCAGCTTCTTCTCTCGTGGGGTTGGGTTCAGGAACCAATTACATTCCTTCAGACATATCAGATTAAACGCGGAATTGTTTCATTCATCCTCGCATGGATGTGGTTCGGTAATACCATGGTAATGCTTATGGCTTCAATCATGGGTATTAACCCCAGCTTATTCGAAGCAGCTCAGATCGACGGTGCTAACAGTGCGCAGGTATTTGCTCACATCACAGTTCCTTCAATCAGACCTATGCTCGTTTACGTTGGTATCACATCAATGATCGGTGGTCTTCAGATGTTCGATATTCCTTACCTCTTCAATAAGGGTACTGATATCGACGAATATACAAGAACAATTGCGATTTACATCTTTGAAAGATATTCGGGCGCAACCCGAGACTATGGTCGTTCGGCTGCAGCCTCCATTATCCTCTTTGTTATCACAGGCATCCTTGGCGCAATCGTATTCTACATTAACTCTGACAAGGACGAAATGGCAGAAAAGAAGCGTCGTCGTAAGGAAGCTAAGAAACTGAAGGGAGGCAGCGGATTCTAATGAACAAAAAAGAATATAAAAAGACTTATGAAGCAAATAAGGCTAATGCAAACTATACACACCTTATCAGATTCGAATCTGCTATAATCTTTATACTTTGCGTTCTCCTTACTCTCATCTGTCTTCTTCCTTTCGTTATCGTTGTCGTTAACGCAACAAGAGATCACGGACAGATTTCTCGTTCAGTATCACTTATCCCCAGCACACACCTTATCGAAAACATAAAGAACCTTTCAACACCTGAAATGAAGAGAACATTCGACGCTTTCGTTGGTTACAAGAACAGTGCTATCATCACTATCTCTGCAACAGTACTCAGCGTATTCTTCTCAGCGCTTACAGCTTATGGTCTTTGTGTTTACGATTTCAAACTCAAAGATGCTGCAACAACATTTATCCTTGCAGTACTTATGGTACCTACACAGGTATCTGGTGTTGGTTTCATTAAGTTCATGCTTGCAATCGATCTTTACAACAATTTCCTTCCCCTTATCATTCCTGCGATCGCTGCACCTGCAACTGTTTTCTACATGAGACAGTATATCAGATCATCGTTCCCGCTCGAAATAGTGGAAGCTGCTCGTATTGACGGTTGTGGAGAACTCAGAACATTCGTAACAATCGGTCTTCCTATGATCAAGCCCGCTATCGGTGTTCAGGCTATCTTCACATTCATTGCAAACTGGAACAACTTCTATACACCTAGTATGATCATCACAAGCTATCAGAAGATGACACTTCCTATGATGATTAAGAAGCTTTCTTCTGACAGACTTGCAACTGACTATGGTAAGATTTACTGTGGTATTGCGATTTCAGTCGTGCCCCTTATCGTTGCATACTGCTGCCTGTCAAAATATATAGTAGCAGGCGTTGCCCTCGGTGGTGTAAAGGAATAATTTTTAATAGGATATTACATATTAAAGCGACACTTTATAGTGTCGCTTTTCTTTTTTATACTTGACAAATCAGGGAAAATATAGAATAATATTATTATAACAAACGAATGGAGAAAAATTATGTCTGACAACAGATCAATCAGAATTGCATATATAGGTGGAGGTTCACAGAATTTCGGATGGCAGTTTATAAGTGCGCTTTCGGGTGAAGAACTTGAGGGCACTGTTATGCTTTATGACATAGACAAGCAACTTTCGCTTACAAATGAAGTTATCGGAAACAAGATGCGTGAACAGGAAACCAATAAGAGTGATATTGTTTATATTGCAACTGATACTATTGAAGATGCACTTACAGATGCGGATTTTGTTATACTCTCGATTTCAGAGGGAACGCTTGATGAAAAGATAAATGACATCTATCTCCCTGAAAAGTTCGGAATTGTTCAGAGTTCGGCTGAAAATGCAGGTCCCGGCGGAATAATAAGGGGATTAAGAACAATTCCTTCATACATAAAAATAGCAGAGGCGATAAAGGAAAAATGTCCTGATGCATGGGTTATAAATCTTACTAACCCGATGAATATATGTCTTATGACATTATACGATGTTTTCCCTGAGATAAAGGCTTTTGGTTCTACAAACGAACCTTTCGCTTCAACGGAACTTATCGCTGATTTTATTTCTAAAGAGTCTAATCTTCCGAAAGTTCACAGAAGAGAAATTAAGACAAATCTTGTTGGTATAAACGGATTTTCATTCTTCACAGAGATTTATTACAACGGCGAAGATGTTATGGATATTTACACCAAGTTCAACAAGAATTTCTCTGAAATGGGATATGAAAAACATACCAACGAATTCAAGAATAATCCTTTAGCTTCGGGAAACCTTGTTAAGTTTGATATGTTTATGAGATATAATGCCATTACTGCTGCTGATGACCGTCATGTTGCGGAATGTTGTCCACCATGGTATCTTTCAACCCAGAAGAATGCGCAGAACTGGAAGATAGGTATGATGAACTCAAACTATATGAAGCGCAGAAAACTTGAACTCGCTGATGCTGCAAAGAAACTTATGAACGGCGAAAGTGAACTTAAAACAGGCTATGCGGGAACAGATGTTGTAAATCAGATAAAAGCCCTTATGGGAATGAAAAATCTTGTTACCAATGTCGACGCGGTGAATAAGGGTCAGGCTTCAAATCTTCCTTTGGGTGCTATTGTTCAGACGAATGCGCTTATCTCGAAAAACAGCGTTAAACCTGTTGTTTCGGGCGACCTTCCTGAAGAACTGATGATACTTGCTGCAAGACAGATTTCAAATCAGAAGATACTTATGAAGGCGGCAAAGGAAAAGGATCTTGACATCGCTTTCAATGCGTTTTTAAATGACACACTTATGACTTTGCCTATTGATTCGGCAACGGAACTTTACAAAGAAATGCTTTCGGGAATAAGATCGCATCTTATTTACTACTGCAATTAAAAAAATCCGAAAAGGAAATTTTCCTTTTCGGATTTTCTGTTTTTAAGAACCGATATATCCTGTTATAAAAAGCAGGAGAATACAAACCAGAACTCCTGCTATTGCGTTTGCTGAAACACCGAAGCCTTCTCTTTCATCATAATCGGAAAAAACTTTTTTGGCTGAAGAATTTTTCGGATAAAGTTCGAGTTTATCGGGTGGTGGAAAAGAAAGGGATACAACATATTCTCTTTCGTCACCGTCGGGAGTCTGATATGTATACCGACCTCTGTAATCGTTATGTGATTTGGTGTCTCTGTCGTGGTAAGAACTTTTGAGCCTTCCTGTTAAGACATTGTTGTTGTCGACAGCTTCTTGTTTAAGCCTTAACAGTTTCTTTTTTGACTTACTTAAAAGAACATTGAGGATTATGAAGGTTGCTATCCCTGATAAAACCGCGAAGACTACACGAGGGTCTTCATTTAACCAGCCTTTTTTAAATTTATCTATTAAATCTGTCATAAAATCACCATTATTTTATATCAGGAAATCTGTTTTCATACCAGATTGCTGTCAGAATGCCATTTTTAACCGATATTTCAGCCGTTTCGCCCTTGAATGAGTTACTTACCCCTAAAGGAAAGTCGGGCGTTAAAACGATGTTTTCGGCCTCATACGAGAGTCCTCTGATATTGACACCTTTTGCTTTACCGCAGAGCGAGAAAAGAGAGAATGTTCCTTTGAAAGTTTCATCAAAAACAAGGGTTTTATTTTTGAAGGCACACATAATAAAATCCTTATCAATAATAAATCCCACAGCGTTATTTTCTGCTATAAACTGTAAAGTCTGGATATTTGCTATGGTGTGGTCGAAACGATTTCCGCCCGCAGCGCCATAGATACAGATTGTTTCTGCACCCATACCGAGCGCTGTTCTTACGGATGAGATTATGTCGGTATCGTCTTTTTTTACGGGAAGTTTTTTTACATTGGGATGAGATGGAATTTCGCCCAAAGAATCAAAATCTCCGATTACCATATCGGGAATTATTTCCATTGAAGAAAGATGAGAGTAACCTGCGTCGGCGGCAATTATAAAGTCATCTTTTTTATGAGAGAAGATTTCTTTATTAAAATCTCCCGCTCCGACAATTATAAAGTTATTTTTCATATTATCTTATGATAGCGTATGCTGTATAACCTGCATAGAGGCATACCATTATGGCACCTTCTATGCGGCTGATTTTCTTTCCTGTTATACAGAATACATAGGTTATAAGTGTAAATCCTATAAGAACTGCAATGTCTATAATATTTTCTGTTATGAGTGCTACGGGGCTTATAGCCGAAGAAACACCTAAAACGAGAAGAATATTGAAGATATTTGAACCGATTACATTTCCGACTGCCATATCAACATCGCCCTTTTTAGCAGCGATGATTGATGTTACGAGTTCGGGGAGGCTTGTTCCCATTGCAACGATTGTAAGACCGATTAAAGTATCGCTCCATCCGATTGCCTTTGCGATTGTTGATGCACCTGAAACTACAAAGTCCCCTCCGAACTTAACTGCTACCGCACCGCCTAAGATAAAGAGGATACTCTTCCATACGGGAAGGATTTTGATTTTGTCATCGTCATCTGTAACGGGGTTTTTCTTTGCTGAATAAATCATCCAGAGAAGATATGCTATGAAAATTACTATAAAAACAATACCGTCTATTCTGCCTACTGCCATTCCGATAAATGAAAGAACGGCGAAGAGAATTGTGCAGATAATGGAGAAAGGATATTCTTTTTTGAGAGTGTTTGTCTGTACTGTAATCGGCATAAAGAGTGAACATACGCCACATACCATCATAAGATTGAAGATGTTAGAGCCTGTAACATTACTTACTGCGAGTCCGTTACTGCCCTCTAACGATGCTGTTATACTAACGGCACATTCAGGAAGGCTTGTTCCCATTGCGACAATGGTAAGACCGATTATCATTGATGAAACGCGAAGTCTTTTAGCAACGGATGAACTTCCGTCAACGAAAAAGTCAGCACCCTTTATAAGCAGAACAAAACCTGCTACAAGGGAAAGAATTGCGAGTAAAATTTCTGTCATTTTTTCTCCTCCTGAAATTAAAAGGGTTCGAGTTCTGAAAGGTCGAACGGAGTTTCCTGATAAACGCAGTAGTTAAGCCAGTTTGAGAAAAGCTGGTTTGCATGGCAACGCCATGTGAAAACGGGTTCGTTTTCGGGGTTGTCATCAGGGAAATAATTATAGGGGATTTCAATAGGAAGTCCCTTATCCTTATCTCTGAAATACTCGTTTGAGAGGGTATCTCTGTCGTATTCAGAATGACCTGTTATAAAGAACTGTCTGCCGTTTTTACTTGCGACCATATGAACGCCCGAAAGTGAGGATTCTGTTAAGATTTCAAGTTCTTCTACCTTTTCGATATCCTCTCTCTTTATTTCGGTGTGTCTTGAATGTGGGACATAGAAAAGTTCGTCAAAGCCTTTTAAAATCTTATTTGAATAATTTACAAGATAATGCGGGAATATTCCGAACATCTTTTTGGGAAGAGCGTATTTTGGAACATTATAATGGCGGTAAAGCCCTGCCTGTGCGCCCCAGCAGATATGAAGTGTTGAAAATACATTTGTTCTTGTCCAGTCGAGTATTTCACAAAGCTCGTTCCAGTAGTCAACCTCTTCAAACTCAATCTGTTCAACAGGTGCACCCGTTATAATCATACCGTCATAACGATTATTCTTGATTTCATCAAAGGTTGTATAGAATTTTACAAGGTGGTCCTGTGATGTGTTTTTTGAAACATGGGATTTTGTCTGAACAAAATCAATGTCAACCTGAATGGGTGTGTTTGAAAGAAGTCTTAAAATCTGTGTTTCGGTTTCTATCTTTTTTGGCATAAGATTTAAAATCGCGATTTTAAGGGGACGAATGTCCTGATGCTCTGCTCTGTCATCGGGCATTACGAAAATGCGTTCTTCCTGTAATGCCGAAAAAGCAGGAAGATTGCTTGGTATTTTGATAGGCATATATTACACCTCCTGAAATTCTTTAAAATAATACATAAAATTATATCATAAATAAGGCGTCAAGTCAAGAAAACAGGCATAAGGCGGATATTCCCTAATGTACTGAATAAAACGGTTGAAAACGGTAATAATCAAGTTGAAAAAATTTTCTTGGGAGGTCTTTTAAGATGAGGACAAACAGACTTTTAATCGCTATGATAACAGGGCTTATTTTTACCCTGTCGGTTTCTTTTCTTGATATTGTGAAGTTCGGTGAGAATATCAGTGAGATAGAAAACAATGTTTTAAGGCTTCACATAATAGCAAATTCGGACAGCGAAACGGACCAGGCTTTGAAACTTATGGTGAGGGACGGTATACTTTCACAGTATTCTGATGTATTTAAAAATTCAGATAGCATTGACGAAATTGTTGCTACGGCAAAGGAACATCTTTCGGAAATAGAAGAAACCGCTGAAAAAATTATTCGTGAAAACGGATTTTTCTATGATGTTTCCTGTGAGGTTGTGAAGATGGACTTTGACAAGAAGGAATACGAAAGCTTTACTATGCCGAAAGGATTTTACAATGCTTTGAGAATAAAAATCGGGAATGCAGAGGGTAAAAACTGGTGGTGTGTCATGTATCCGCCTTTATGTATTCCGGCAACGACGGAGCCTGATTTATCGCAGTATCTTACGGAAGAAGAAATAGATATTATAACTAATCCCAAGCGATATGAAGTGAGATTCAAATGTATTGAAATTGGTGAGAAAATATTTGGACAGAAGTTTTAAAATAGGTTGACTCAAAGAAAGTTTTGAGGTAAAATTATAGATATAATTTAAAAACGAAAAAAGGAGGCAGGATTGTGGTTGAATTTTTGCTTGGCGGTTCCGGAACAGGTAAATCCACAGAACTTATCTCAAAGATAAAAGAAGCTTGTGAAAACGGTAGAAAATGTATTGTTATTATTCCTGACCAGTTTTCTTTTGAATATGATAAAAAACTTTACAACGCCCTTGGTGCTAAAATGTATAACAACCTTACGGTTTTGTCGTTTGGCAGACTTTCTTCGGATATATTTATGAAATTCGGCGGAAGAAAGGGTAGCTATGCGAGTGAGTGTGTGAAACTCGCTCTTACATATATTGCGGTAAACAATGTAAGAAGAAATAACGGTTTTATGTATTTTGAAAAAAGATCACGCTCAGGTTCTTTTGCAAAAGCGGTTATGAACGAAATAAAAGAACTCTGCTATGCGGGAATTACGGCGGATGATTTGCTTTCGGCATCAGAATCCTGTAACGGAAGAGGAAAATCGAAAGCTGTTGATGTTGCTAATATTTTCTTTGAATACGAAAGACTCCTTAACGAAAGAAATCTGAAAGACAGTATAAGCGATGTTGAATATGCATCTGAAATTGCAAAAGATAATGGGTATTTTAAGGATACAGATGTTTTTATAGATGAATTTCAGACTTTTCCTTCTGACCAGATGAAAATGATAGAAGTTATAGTTGAAAATGCAGATAATCTTACTGTTTGTCTTACTACAGATAATCCTTTATCAAAACTTCCGCTTTTCTCTGCTGTCAACAGAAGTTATTCGAGAATTTTAAAGGCTATCGAAGATAGTGGCTGTAAAGTGAAAACAACTATGATGAAAATTCCTCATCGTTTTGTTTCAAAGGATATTGCTCTGCTTTCGGAAAATATTTTCAGAAACAACCGTGGAGGTAATTTCTCATCTGACAATATAAAGCTTGTTTTTGCGGGTGATATATACAGAGAATGTGAATATGTTTCGGCTGAAATAAAAAATCTTGTCATGGGCGGAATGAAATATTCTGATATTGCCGTTTTAACAAGAAATACCGACAGCTATTGCAGCATTATAGAAAGCACATTTGAGCGCTATGACATTCCCGTTTTTATGGACATTAAAAAACCATTGATGCATAAATCGGTTATGCTTATGATTCTTTCTGCGCTTGAATATGCTTCATCAAAAAAGGTTTCGACAGAAACGGTTTTAAAATACATAAAAACAGGTCTTACAGGTGTTTCTGCCGAGGATGCGGGTGTTCTTGATAATTTTGTATATCGTTTCGGTGTAGACGGCGATTTATGGCTCAAAGAATTTATAAAGGAAAATACAGAAGAAAGAGAAACCGCAGAAAAGATGAGAGCGAAGGTTATCCCTTTACTCGAAAAGTTCAAGGACGAACTTAAAAACGCAACAGGAAAAGAAATCTGTAAGGCGATTTTCTCTCTTATGACAGAGAGTGGTGCTTATGATTATCTTTCGGCTGAAAGATCACTTGATACAGAAAGTCTTGAAATAATAAGAGAACAGAAACAGGTCTGGAATATGGTCTGTGACATATTGGACGAACTCTGCGTTGTGCTTGGCGATGAGAAAATTCCTGCAAAGGAATTCAAGGAACTTTTCTTATGCATAGCGTCGGGCGAGAAGATAGCAAATCCTCCTCAGACACTTGATGCTGTTGTATTTTCGGGAACAGAAAGAGCAAGGCTTTCATCTCACAAGACAGTATTTGTAATAGGTGCTTCAGATGGGAATTTTCCTGCTGATGTTTCGGATAATGGCCTTTTCGGAAAGAAGGATATAAAAGCGCTTTCTGATGCGGGAATAGAACTTGATATAAACTCGAAATACAGAGTAAGCGAAGAAATATTCTTTGCATATAAGGCGCTTACATCTCCTTCGGAAAAACTTTATATCACCCATTCATATCTTGACACGGCGGGAACATCTTTATATCCTTCAAATGTTATGAAGAATACAGCGGATATGGTAACGGGTGACATATCTGTTTCTGCGGATAATCTTGGTGCGATATTCTTTTCACGCAATAAGAAATCAGCTTATTACAATTTTGTATGTGAGTTTGAAAAGGACAATACGGATTCTGCAACCCTGAGAAAATATCTCAAATCGGACAGTGAATATTCTGGCAGGGTGGATTTTCTTGAAAATACTGTTTCTGACAAAAAGAAGAGTTTGAGCAAGGATATTGCCGAACAACTTTTCGGAAAGAAACTCTATATCTCTCCCAGTAGATTTGAGGATTATCAGAATTGTCCGTTTATATATTTCTGTAAGAAAGGTCTTTCTTTATATCCTATAGAAAAAATAGAATTCAGCGCACAAAGTGTCGGAAGTGCGGTTCATTATTGTCTTTACAGTATTCTGGGGAATACAGACAGAAACGGATTCCTTTCGATGACAGAAAAGGATTTTGATGATAAGGTTGATATTCACTTTAAAGAATATCTCGATGAAAAGATGGGCGGAGATTATGGCAAGGATGCAGAGTTTATGCTTTCTGCTGACAACATAAAAAGAACCATAAAAGAAATACTCTGTCATCTGAAAGAAGAATTTTCACAGGCATCATTCTATCCGTTTGCATTTGAAGCGTCAATATCAGATGATAAGGGTGGATTTTCACCCAGAACAATAACTTCACCTGACGGGGTAGAGGTATGTTTTATCGGCGATGTAGACAGAGCGGATTCTGTTGAAATCGATGGTGAAAAATTCATACGCGTTGTTGATTATAAGACAGGCGATAAGGAGTTTGCTTTCAGGGATGTTTATTACGGAAAGAATATGCAGATGCTTATATATCTTTATTCGATAGCAGAAAGCGTTAGTGATAGTATTCCTGCGGGGGTTCTTTATATGCCTTCACATACGGCGGAAGCAGAACTTGACAGAAATGCAACGGCAGAACGCAGAAAAGAACTTCTCGAAAAGAACTATAAGATGAAAGGTGTTGTTCTCGATAATGAAGATGTTATCAGGGCAATGGAAGAAGATGTAGGCGGAAAATATATTCCTGTATCTGTTACTCAGAAAGGTTCTTATTCGAAAAATTCGAAAATTATGACAGCTGATGAGTTTTTGAATATGAAGAAACATATAGACGAAACTGTCGGAAAAATGGCGGATAATCTTATAAGCGGAAAGATAGAGGCGTCACCATTGGGTACTAAAAATTCGTCACCTTGTAAATACTGTGATTATTACAGCGTTTGTCTTAAATCAACAGAAATACCTGAAAGATTATATGATAAGGATGCAGATGAAAAAATGAAAGAAATTCTTGCGGGAGGAGGAAGTAACTGATGGGCTTTACAGACGGACAGATAAATGCTATAAACGCAAGAGGACAGAGTATTCTTGTTTCGGCAGGTGCGGGAAGCGGTAAGACAAGTGTTCTTATCGAAAGACTGATAAAGATTCTTTCTGATGAAGAAAACAAGACACCTGCCGAAAAGGTTATTGTTGTTACCTTTACAAAAGACGCTGCTGCACAGATAAGACAGAGACTTTCGGCGGCGCTTGAAAAGAAACTTGCTGAAGAACCCGATAACTTGTGGCTTATGACACAGCAATCAAACCTTTGTTTTGCAAAGATTTCTACAATACATTCCTTCTGTTTTGATATGATAAGGGACAATGCAGAGCTCGCAGGGGTTTTATCGGATTTCAGAGTTGCTGATGAAAATGAAGAAAAAATCATTATTTCATCTGCTGTTAAAAATGTTATTGAAAACTTATCACTTTGTTCACCCGATATAAAAAACGAACTCAGGGATTTTTTTTGTAAAAAGAAAGATCGTGAACTTCATGAAGTTCTGACGACGGTTTATAACTATGCGGTTTCTATGCCTTTTTATGAGGATATTCTTTCTGATATTCTTAACGGTTTTTCAGGAAATGCTGATGAAATAAAGAAAGAATATATGGTGATTCTTGCTGAACAGGTAAAGGATTTTTCTGAAACTGCACTTTTCTGTAAAAGTCTTGCTGAAAGCGTTTCTGCAACAAAGGTTATGGGACTTTTTGAGGCTGAATATAACGCTTTCGTGAATATAGCAGAAAAAATAACAGACGAAACAATTTCTTATGATGACAGAATAGCAATTTTAGGTTCGGTTGATTTCGATAGAATGCCGTCATTCAAGGCTGAAAACGACAATGAGGAATCTGTTAAGGAACAGTATGGCAAACTGAGAAATAAATACAAAGACAAATACAAGAAAATATGCAATGATCATCTGTTCAGAAACGATGATATAAATGATGACAGAGAAGTACATAAAAAGATACTTTCTTATCTTATTGAAATCGTTAAGGAAATCGATGACGAGGTTTATGAAATAAAAGAAGAGAAGAATGTTCTTACTTTCTCTGACGCGGAAAGAGTTTCTGTAAACCTTCTTTGTGAAAAAGATGATAAAGGAAATATCATTAAAACAGAACTTGCTGAAAATCTTTCGGATTATTACGGCGAAATAATGATAGATGAATATCAGGATTCGAACGCTATGCAGGACCTTATATTCAGAATGTTATCAAAGGATTCGGAAAATCTTTTTGTTGTCGGCGATATAAAGCAGTCTATCTATCGTTTCAGACAATCAGATCCTACTATCTTTGCAGATGCTCTGAAATCTGCGGTTGAATATGATACTGCGGGAGAAAAGGATCCTGCTGTTATAAGACTCAATGACAATTTCAGAAGCAGTGAAGATGTTGTTGATTTTGTAAACTTTGTATTCTCGCTTATCATGAGTGAAAAGGTCGGAGAGGTTGACTATTCTGATAATCAATCGCTTAAGGCTTCGGCGGAATATCCTGAACTTGAAAGAAAAACAGAAATCATTATAGTAAATGAAGAATATTCAGAAGATGATGACGATACTGATGCAGATGATGATACTGCCGAAGAAAAGATTGATGTTGAGGCTGTCAAATCAGAGGCTGTTGCGGTTGCGACAAAGATAAAGGAAATGCTTTCTTCTGAAGAGAAAATAGTAAGGGTTGACAAGGACACTTCGAGAAGATGTCAGCCGAGGGATTTCTGTATACTCACCAGAACAAAAGGTGCAGGACTTATTTTTGCTGAAGCACTTGAAAATCACGGCATAAGGGTTGCAAACGAAGATACAACAGGTTATCTTAAATCGAATGAAATGTCGGTTTTAATAAATCTTCTCAAGATAATTGACAATCCCTTGCTTGATATTCCTATGGCGTCGGTTATGATGTCGGCAATGTTTATGTTCACACCTGACGAAATAGCAAAGATAAGACTTTGTAAGAAAAAAGTGCCGCTTTACAGAGCGGTATGTATTGCGATTCAGAACGAAAACGAGGATTATTATCCTAAACTCAAAGCGTTCAAGGACAGTCTTGATAAACTGAGGCTTCTGGCGGCAGGATACAGTCTTGAAAAATTGATAAGAACGATTTATGACAGCACTGATTATCTCACCGTTATGCAACTTTATGGTGACGGTGAAAAAAAGAAGGCTAATCTTCGTCTTATACTCGAATATGCAAAGGGATATGAACAGAACTATAATGGCGGACTTTCGGGATTTGTAAGATACATAAATAATGTCTTTGATAACGGCGGAGATTTTAAAAAGGTTTCTATTGCGTCGGAATCGGATAATGTTGTAAGCATTAAAACTATACATAAGTCGAAAGGTCTTGAATATCCGTTTGTTTTCCTTTGTTCTGTTTCGACGGCGTTTAATAAAACGGACCTTAAATCACAGATACAGACAGATGGCAAAAACGGAATAGGATTTAAAATCAGAAACCGTGATGAACTGAAATACTATGACAGTATATATCATTATGTTTACGGAAAAAGAAATGAATCTTACCTTGTGAGTGAAGAAATGCGACTTTTGTATGTTGCGATGACAAGAGCAAAGGATAAGCTTTTTATTACTTTAAAGAATGGTAAGAAGCTTGAAAAATCGCTTTCAAAAGCGACTATTTCTCTGAATACAAACGGTGGAATAAGCAATAGTCTTACTGCAAAGGCGGAATGTATGGCGGATTGGATTCTGCCTGTTCTGATGCTTCATCCGAAGGGGCAGATTTTAAGAGATCTGTCAAACGGATTTATGTGTAAAACATTTGATGAGAGTGTTGTTCCTGATGTTGAATTTACTGTATGGGAAAACGATAGTATTGCTATGGTTAAAAAGCATACAGCGAAAGCGGATGATGACAAACTTAAAGAACTTGAAGCGGCAATAGGATATGAATATGATCTTTCGCTTTCAGAAACTGCGGCTAAACTTACGGTTACCGAAATTGCTGCGGAAAGCAGGGAAATGACGCTTAAAAGACCTAAATTCGTTACTTCTGAAGGTAAATTATCGGGCGCGGAAAAGGGTACTGCTACTCACCTTTTTATGCAGTACTGCGATATGAGTCTTGCGGAAAAGGATGTTTCTTCCGAAAGGGACAGACTTTATGAAAAAGGACTGCTCGGCAACAAGGAAAGTACCGCTATTGAAATTCCTCTTATCGAAAAGTTTTTTGGGTCAGACCTTTATTCACGCATGAAGTCTGCGAAAAATCTTGAGAGAGAAAGAAAGTTTCTTCTTCGCATCGCTGATATTGATGTTCCCGATGAACTTAAAAATATCTATAAAGACACCGATGGAATGATTCAGGGAGTTATCGACTGTCTTTTTGAAGAAGATGATGGTATTATTGTTGTTGACTATAAGACTGACTCTTCAAAGGATGAAGAAGCGTTAAGAGCGGAATATGCGCCCCAGCTTACACTCTATAAAGCTGCACTTGAGGCTGTTTATGACAAGAAGGTTAAAGAGGCGGTTATATATTCATTCAGGCTCGGCAGGGAAATAAGAATTTCTGCATAAATTTTCAAAAAAGGTGTTGACAAACTCTACAAAGTTTGGTACAATGTTTTAGTATCCTTGCTCATACCAATGAGTATGGGCGAAATCCAGAAGGAGGTGTAACACAATGGCAAAAGTAACAGCAACTTACGAAACAATGCTCGTTTTCAACACAAAACTCGGTGAAGACGGAGTTAAGGCACTCGTTGAAAAGTTCAAGTCTTTAATCGAAGCAAACGGAACAATCGATTCAATCGATGAATGGGGCAAGCGTAAACTTGCTTATGCTATTGAGGACGAAACAGAGGGTTATTATGTTCTTTACACATTTACATGTAAGCCTGATTTCCCTGCTGAACTCGAAAGAATCGTAAAGATTACTGACGGAGTTCTTCGTTCACTCACAATAGTAAAGTAAGCAGAAAGGGGTAATTGTTATGTTGAACAAGGTAATACTCATGGGCAGACTTACTGCTGACCCTGAACTCAGACAGACAGCATCAAACACTTCGACTTGTCGTTTCACAGTTGCCTGCGACAGAAATTTTGTCGGACAGGGACAGGAAAGACAGGCTGATTTCATTACTGTTGTCGCTTGGAGACAGACTGCTGAATTTGTAAGCAGATACTTCAAAAAAGGCAGTATGATTGTTGTTGAAGGAAATCTGAGAACAGGTTCTTACACAGATAAGAAGTACCCCGATGTAAAACACTACACAACGGAAGTTTATGCTGATCAGGTTTATTTTGGCGATTCAAAGAAAACCGATGGCACAGGCACAGGTAACTATGCTGAAAACAGAAACTTCCAGGCTCCAAAGCAGGAAGCACCCGCTCCGGCACCCGAAAACACAGATGCCCTTACAATAGGAAATCTTGGTGAATTCGAAGAAATTATCGGAGATGGCAGCCTGCCGTTCTAACTAAAAAAGTTTCGATTAAATTTTGAAAAGGAGGGTTTTGTAATGGAAAGACAGGAAAGAGAAAACAAGGGCGGACGTATGCAGAGAAAATCTCGTAAAAAGGTTTGTCAGTTCTGCGTTGACCGTGCTGAAAAGATAGACTACAAGGATATCGCTAAGCTCAAGAAGTGCATGACAGAACGTTCAAAGATTCTTCCCCGCCGTGTAACAGGCACATGCGCTTATCATCAGAGAGAACTCACAATCGCTATCAAGAGAGCAAGACATCTTGCACTTATTCCTTATGTTAGCGACTAATTTACAAAACTTTAAGCACCACTTTATAAAGTGGTGCTTTTTTATTGACATTATATTATCAATGGTGTATAATATATATGACGGATAACGCGGATGTTCCGCGGGGTTGGTCGGTTTTAAGAAACAAACCATCGGGTTGTTTGGATTTTCCGGATAATCGGCAGGCTTTTATAAGAAAACAGCGCATCTATGCGTTTTTTGCCACGCCTTTTCTTCGGGAAAAAGGCGTTTTTTATTTGGAAGGGAGCGTGGAGAAAACGGAAAATCGTATAGGTGTTATAGGGATAATAATTGAGTCTGACGAGGCTGTGAGCAGGGTTAATGAAACCTTACACGAATACCGCGATATAATCGCAGCAAGACTCGGGCTTCCTTATCACGAAAGAAAATGCTCGGTAATATCAATCATAGTTGATGCTGATGCGGATAAAATCAGCGCACTTGCAGGAAACTTAGGAAAAATAGATGGAGTTTCTGCAAAATCGGCAATCCAGAAAAAGTAAAGGAGAATGAAAAATGTTTAATCCAAAATCACTTAAAGCAGAAGAATTTATCTCACACGAGGAAATTTTATCGACACTTGAATATGCCGATAAAAATAAGGATAATATGGAGCTTGTTGACCAGATAATCGCAAAGGCAAAGGAAAGAAAAGGCCTTTCGCACAGAGAAGCGTCTGTTCTTCTTGCTTGTGACAACGAAGAAAAAATCAAGGAAATCTATGCTCTCGCTGAACAGATAAAGAAGGATTTTTATGGTAACAGAATAGTTATGTTTGCTCCTCTTTATCTTTCAAACTACTGCGTAAACGGATGCGTTTACTGTCCTTATCATCTTAAAAACAATCATATCGCAAGAAAGAAACTTACTCAGGAAGAAATCGAAAAGGAAGTTATCGCTTTACAGGATATGGGACACAAAAGACTTGCTATTGAAGCAGGTGAAGACCCTGTAAACAACCCTATTGAATACATCCTCGAAAGTATCAAGACTATTTATGCAATAAAGCACAAGAATGGTGCTATAAGAAGAGTAAATGTAAATATTGCTGCAACAACTGTTGAAAATTACAGAAAGCTTAAAGAAGCGGGAATAGGCACTTATATTCTCTTCCAGGAAACATATCACAAGGAAAGCTATGAACAGCTTCATCCGACAGGACCAAAGCACGACTACGCTTATCACACAGAAGCTATGGACAGAGCTATGGAAGGTGGAATTGACGATGTAGGTCTTGGTGTTCTTTTCGGACTCGAACTCTATCGTTATGAATTCGCAGGACTTCTTATGCACGCTGAACACCTCGAGGCTGTTCATGGGGTAGGTCCTCATACAATAAGCGTTCCTCGTCTTAAGAGAGCGGATGATATTGACCCTGATCAGTTTGACAACGGAATTTCAGATGAAATATTTGAAAAAATCTGCGCACTTATAAGAATTTCTGTTCCTTACACAGGAATGATTATTTCAACAAGAGAAAGCCAGGCTGTTCGTGAAAAAGTTATTAAACTCGGCGTTTCACAGATAAGCGGTGCTTCGAGAACATCTGTTGGTGGATACACAGAAGAAGAAAGACCTCACGATTCAGAACAGTTTGATGTTTCAGACCAGAGAACTCTTGATGAGGTTGTTCGCTGGCTTATGGAACTCGGCTATATTCCTTCATTCTGCACAGCTTGTTACAGAGAGGGAAGAACAGGTGACAGATTTATGAGTCTTTGCAAAGCGGGTCAGATTCAGAACTGTTGTCATCCTAACGCACTTATGACACTCAAAGAATTTTTAATGGACTATGCTTCTCCCGAAACAAGAGAAATAGGTGAAAAGCTTATTGCAGAAGAAGTTTATAATGTTCCTAAAGAAAAGGTAAGAGAAATCTGTAAGGAAAACCTCGTTAACATTGAAAACGGAAAGAGAGATTTCAGATTTTAACCGATGAGGTGAAATTATGATAAACGAACTCAATCAGACACCCAAGGCGCTTAGAAAACATATAGGCATTTTCGGTTCGGCAAACGCAGGAAAATCAACACTCGCAAATCTTATTTCGGGGCAGGAGGTTTCTCTTGTCTCGGATGTTGCGGGAACGACTACCGACCCTGTTTTCAAGCCGATGGAACTTTTACCCGTAGGGCCTGTTGTTATAATAGACACAGCAGGGCTTGACGATAACACAGAACTCGGAAATTTAAGAACAGACAAGACTTTAAAGCAACTTGACAGTTGCGATATGGCACTTTATGTTTTTACTCCCGATGAGGATGAAGAAAAGGTAAAGAAAAATCTTTCTATCTTCAAAGAGAGAAAAATTCCTGTTATCGTCATAGAAAATTTAAAGGGAAAATCATCTCCGTCGGGGAAAAATTTCGGATTTAAAACGATTTCAGCGGATTTATCGGTGGAAAACTCTGTTGATATTGTTAAAAACTCGATTATAACCGCACTTTCAGGCGAGGATGAGGAAAAATCAATTACTGCGGATTTAGTAAAGTCGGGGGACACAGTTCTTCTTGTTATGCCTCAGGATTCAGCCGCACCAAAGGGCAGACTCATTATGCCTCAGGTTCAGGTTACGAGAGATTTACTCGATAACGGATGTATCATCATAAGCGTTACTACCGATAAGCTTTCTGACGCTTTATCAAAGCTTAAAAATCAGCCCGACCTTGTTATAACCGATTCACAGGTTTTCGGACAGGTGAACAGTATTCTTCCGAAAGAAATAAGGCTGACATCTTTTTCTATGCTTATGGCTAAAAATAAGGGAGATATAGACGAGTTTGTGAAGGGTGCTTTTGCTATAAGAAACCTTAAAGACGGCGATAAGGTTCTTATAATAGAAAACTGTGCGCACCACATTATGAAGGATGATATTGCGAGAATAAAAATTCCTATGATGCTTAA
This sequence comes from Oscillospiraceae bacterium, assembly GCA_017466865.1. Taxonomy (GTDB): domain Bacteria; phylum Bacillota; class Clostridia; order Oscillospirales; family Ruminococcaceae; genus RGIG4131. The sequence goes on from JAFTTI010000021.1 coordinate 333,985, forward strand.
AAAGTTTACGGGTAAAGAACTCGAAATTGTAAACATTTCGGGACAGAATGCATACCCCGATCTTTCTGATGTTAGTCTTGTAATTCATTGTGGCGGATGTATGATAAACAGAAAGACTATGCTTTCAAAGCAGAAGTATTTTAAAGAAAATGATATTCCGATGACGAATTTCGGAGTGGCTCTTGCTTTAATGAACGGAATACTTGAAAGAGTAGTTTATTAGTATTGTAAAAATGCATAAGCAAAAGGATATGTGAGTATTCTTTTTGTAGGAAAATATCATTGAAAAGAGAGCTATTTGATGATATACTTTAATTGAAATAAAACTTTTATTCAAGGAGGGGTTTTTATGAAGTATCTTGTTCTTCTCTGCGACGGTATGGCTGACTATCCCGTTGAAGAACTCGGAAACAGAACACCTATGGAATGTGCTGAAAAGCCTTTTATGGATAAACTTGCGAAAAAATCAAAGGTGGGTCTTGTTAAAACTGTTGCTGACGGACTTAAACCCGGAAGTGATGTTGCTAACCTTTCTGTTTTAGGTTATGACCCTATGGTATGCTATACAGGGCGTTCTCCTTTGGAAGCGGGTTCTATTGGAATTGATATGGCTGATGATGATGTTTCATTCAGATGCAATCTTGTTACTGTTTCTGACGAAGAAAAATATGAGGATAAAACTCTCATTGACTACTGCGCTGATGATATATCAACAGCAGAAGCAAAAGAACTCATAGAGTTCCTCGCAAAAGAATTTGATAACGAAGAATTTAATTTATATAGTGGCGTAAGTTATCGTCATTGCCTTATCTGGCATAAGGGAACACTTGACCTCGGCAGTCTCACACCTCCTCATGACATCACAGGAAGAAAGGTTACTGAATATGTTCCTATGCACGAAAATGCACAGAAACTCTATGAAATGATGAAGAAGTCTTATGACCTCTTGAAAGACCATCCCGTTAACAAGGCGAGAGAAGAAAAAGGTCTTCGCCCTGCTAACTCAATGTGGTTCTGGGGAGAAGGAAAGAGAGCGGCTTTAGAACCTTTCAAGGAAAAATTCGGCGTTAAGGGCTCGATGATTTCTGCGGTTGACCTTTTAAAAGGCATAGGCAAATTCTCTGAAATGAATGTTGTTTCGGTTGAAGGTGCAACAGGATATATCGATACAAACTTTGAAGGCAAGGCAAATGCCGCTATCAACGAATTCAAGAACGGCAGCGAACTTGTTTATGTTCATGTTGAAGCACCCGATGAATGCGGACACAGAAACGAAGTTCAGAATAAGGTTAAATCAATAGGCCTTATAGACAAACTTATTTTAGACCCTGTTCTTTCTTACCTTGAAAGCACAGGAGAAGATTTCAAGATTCTTATCTGTCCTGACCATCCGACACCGCTCTGCCTTAAAACTCATACAAACGATGCTGTTCCTTTTATGATTTATCATAAGAACGGTGAAGTTAATGGAGTAGACACTTTCAACGAAAAAACAGCAGGCGAAACAGGGGTTTTTGTCGAAAAGGGACCAACTCTTATGCAGAGCTTTATAAATGGTTGATTTTAGTTTTGAAATATAGTAAAATAGGGGTATAGCTTTTATAGCGACTTTAAAAGGGGTGAATGATATGCATTCTGTAACAGGGAAACATTACTGCTTTTACGGTTACGGGTTAAGTGCATATTTACGCCATTATAAGCAAACCTTGTAAAATGAATAGCTGCGGATGGATTTTCGCAGCTATTTTTGATTTTTTAAAACACACCAAGAACTCTTGACGGAGGTAGAAAAGTATGAAAAAGATTGCAATAATTATGGGAAGCGACAGCGATTTTCCCGTTGTTAAGGACGCTGCTATTGAACTCAAAAAACTCGGTATTCCCTATGAAGTGAGAGTAATGTCGGCACACAGAACTCCTGATATGGCTGCTGAATTTTCAAAGAATGCTGAAAAGAACGGATTTGGTGCTATCATCGCGGCAGCAGGAATGGCTGCACATTTAGGTGGCGTTTTAGCGGCACACACAATCCTTCCTGTAATTGCTATTCCTATAAGCGGATCAAGACTTGACGGAATGGACGCACTCCTTGCAACAGTTCAGATGCCCAAGGGTATCCCCGTTGCGACAGTTGCTATAAACGGTGCAGGAAACGCAGCGATACTTGCAGCACAGATGCTTGCACTTTCAGATAACGAAATTGCAGACAAGCTCCGCAAGATGAAAGAAGATATGGTTGCGGGTGTTATTGAAAAGGATAAGAAACTTCAGGAAGAAGTTGCCAAGCTTTAATAAAACAGGAGACAGAAAATGATAAATGTCGGAATGGGCGCAGTTTTTGCACTTGGTCTTTTAGGGATAATGGCTGCTATGATAATCGGGGCTTCGGTTGTGTTCTTTATCATCTCGATGATTTTTCTCGGTTTCTGGATTCACAGAAAAGTAAATAAACTTGATTATCAGAAAGTTTTTAAAGTTTCATTTATCATATATCTCCTGCTGTCGATAACGGTTGTAGGTGTTCCTGTCGGATGCGTAGGAATTACGATGGCTGATTTTGCGGTAGAAAGAAATACTCCTCCCGAAGATTATATCGACCCCGGCGTTGAACTTTCTGTAACGGATTCTGAAATAGATGATGCGAGAGGATTCTATCTCGACGGTGTTTTCTATAAGAGGATGAGCTATGATTTCTATGAATACCGTGAGGATGAAGTTCCGATAGCGAAAGTTAAGGATGAATTCAGGAATATCTATGAAGTTAAAAACGCATCGGGTAAAAGGCTTTTAAGATACAGAGGATATATATACTGTAAAGAAAGTGATATGGAGTTTTTGGAAAAATTCTATACAACGCTCGATGATTACGATTATTATTTCTATGCCTATAAAGGCGAAAAGATGAAGATAGACGATTTTTTGGATAAAGAATTTAATCTGACTGCAAACGCTTATGGCGCTTCGTCTGGCGTTCCCGACGGGACAAAATATTACTACATAGAAAAACGCTCTCCCGATGGGGTTTATTCACTGAAGATAGATATATGCGTTACCCCTTCTTATGAGGTTTATAAATCGTCAGGAAGTTATAGTTATGATCTGAGAAATGAAGAACTTGAGAGAAAACTCAAGAATTATGCAATAAAATATAAGCATAATTACGATGAAGATTTAACGGAAGAGTAATTCGGGAGATTTATTATGATTATAGCAAATGTCGGATTCTGGGCGTTTATCGGCGGAATTATTTTGGCGGCTCTGGGTTTTGTAGTTGCGGTTATTTCTGCTGTTTCGACTACATTTTTCATTATCTCTATGATTTTTCTCGGATTCTGGATTCACAGAAAAGTAAACAAACTCGATTATCAGAAAGTCTTTAAGGTTTCGTTTATAATCTATCTTTCGCTTTCGATACTTACCGTTGTTGTTCCTGCTACATATGCGGCTGTGAGTGTTTCTCAGATGTTAGGTCCGGATGAAAAATATGTTGATACGGGTGTTGAAACGGAAGTAGATAATGATAGTTTTATTCTTGACGGAGTGAGATATAACGAGATAAATTGGTCATATTATCCGGGATTTACAAACGCGAATTACGAAAAGACACCTGTTGCAAATGCAAAAGGTAAAAAAATGAATATATATGAAATCAAAAACGATTCTGGTAAAAGACTTCTGGAATATAACGGGTTTGTGCACTGTTCATCAGAAGATTATGATTATATTACCAGTTATTACGAAAATCGTACAGACTGCAATTTTTATCTTGTATCAGATGATAAACAGGTTAAGATAGAAGGCTTTTCAAACGGATATTTTGAAAGAATAGAGACTATTGAAGAAACAGATACGGAATTTGTTGAATCAGAAACCGAAGAAATATCAGATGGAACAAGATACAAAATAGTCAGAGAATCTCCTGATAAGGCTTACAAAGAAGAAAAAGATATTGTTTTTCTACATGGCAGGGTTTATCATAGCAGGAGCTGGCCTTATTATCATCTCGGCAATAAAGAATTTGAAGATAAACTTATAAAGTATATTGAAGAACTGAACAAACAATAAAGCAAAAGGATTTATATTTGAGGAGTTGAAATTAAATGGGCGGATTTTTTGGTGCTGTTTCAAAAAATGACTGCGTAACCGATGTATTTTTCGGAACAGACTATCATTCGCATCTCGGAACTAAAAGAGGCGGTATGACCTCTTATTCCGAAAGCAAGGGTTTTCAGAGAAGTATTCACAGCATTGAAAACTCACCTTTTCGAACAAAGTTTGAGAAGGATGTAGAAGGAATGGAGGGTAATATCTGTATAGGCGCTATATGCGACGCAGACCCACAGCCTATCCTTGTAAGGTCGAGATTCGGAAGCTATGCTATCTGTACTATTGGTATCATAAACAATGCCGAAGAACTTTCAAAGGAACTACTTGAAAACGGATGTCTTAACTTTGAAACAATGAGTAGCGGAAACATAAATTCCGCGTCACTCATAGGTGCACTTATAGCACAGAAACCCACTTTTAAAGATGGTATCAAATACGCGCAGGAAAGAATAGACGGAACACTCTCACTTCTTATCATAACAAAAAGTTATATGATAGCATCAAGAGATAAACACGGAAGACTTCCTATAATAATCGGAAAAAGAGATGACGGTTACTGCGTTTCACTTGAATCGTTCGCATTCCAGAAACTCGGCTATGAAACCGAAAGGGAAATGAAGCCTGGTGAAATTGTAAAAATCAAGGCTGACGGCGTTGAAACAATTTCAGAGGGAACAGACGAAATGCAGATATGTTCTTTCTTATGGACATATTACGGATACCCCAATGCAGTTTACGAAGGCGTTACCGTTGAAACAATGAGAACAAGAAACGGCGAGATAATGGCCGAAAACGACATCAAGAACGGAACATTACCCGATGTTGACTTTGTATGTGGTGTTCCTGATTCAGGCGTTCCTCACGCGATAGGATATGCAAACAAGAGTGGTATTCCTTTTGCAAGACCGTTTATCAAATACACACCTACATGGCCTCGTAGCTTTATGCCACAGAGTCAGAAGATGAGAAGCCATGTTGCCAAAATGAAACTCATTCCTGTTCATGAACTTATCGAAGGAAAGAAACTTCTTTTCGTTGACGATAGTATCGTAAGAGGAACACAACTCAGAGAAACGGTTGAATTTCTTTATGCACACGGCGCTAAAGAGGTTCATATGCGTTCGGCTTGTCCTCCTATTATGTATGGATGTAAGTTTCTTAACTTCTCGAGAAGCAACTCTGAAATGGAACTTATCGCAAGACAGATAATCCATGAGTTTGAAGGAGAAGAGGGTGCAAAATATATCGCAGAGTATAGTGATACAAGCACAGAAAGAGGAAAGAAGTTAAGAAAAGCAATATGCGAAAAACTTAAACTTACCTCACTTGAATATCAGTCGCTCGAGGGAACTGTAAAGGCGATAGGTCTTCCTGAATGCAAACTCTGCACATACTGCTGGAACGGCAAGGAATAAGTTTAAAACATTATGATAATAAATGAAAGGAAAGATAATATGAAAAGTTTTTCAGACAGTTATAAGGACGCAGGCGTTGATGTTACTGCGGGTTACAAATCAGTTGAACTTATGAAAGCACATGTTGCAAGAACAAAGACAGAAGGCGTTATGTCAGGTATCGGCGGATTCGGCGGATTATTCGCACTCGGATGCAAGGATATGGAAGACCCTGTTCTTGTTTCGGGAACAGACGGAGTAGGAACAAAGATAAAGATCGCTTTTCTTATGGACAAGCACGATACAGTTGGTATCGACTGTGTTGCTATGTGTGTAAACGATGTTATCTGCTGTGGTGCAAGTCCTCTTTTCTTCCTCGATTATATCGCCTGCGGAAAGAACTATCCCGAAAAGATTGCTGAAATCGTTTCAGGTGTTGCTGAAGGATGTGTTCAGGCTGAATGTGCTTTAATCGGCGGTGAAACAGCAGAACACCCGGGTCTTATGCCCGATGATGAATACGACCTTGCAGGTTTCTCGGTTGGCGTTGTTGACAGACCTAAGATTTTAAATCCCGAAAGCCAGAAGGCAGGGGATGTTATGATCGCTATCAAGTCAAGCGGTGTTCATTCAAACGGATTTTCACTTGTAAGAAAGGTTTTTGATGTGAACGAAGAAAACCTTTCAAAATACTATGACGAACTTGGCGCTACACTCGGTGAAACACTCCTCACTCCTACAAGAATCTATGTAAAGGCTGTTAAGAGTCTTCTTGATTCAGTTAAGGTTAAGTCAATCTCACACATCACAGGTGGCGGATTCTACGAAAATATCCCAAGAGCGCTTCCTGAAGGACTTTCAGTAAAGATAAACAGAGCAGACGTTAAGGTTCTTCCTATTTTCGAACTTATCGCTAAGGTCGGAAACATTCCTGAAAGAGATATGTTCAACACATTCAACATGGGCGTTGGTATGACAGTTGTTGTTGACAAGGCAGACGTTGATGCGGCTATCAAGGCTATTGAAGCGGCAGGAGACGAAGCTTATGTTTTAGGCGAACTCTTTGACGGCGATGACGGCGTTGTTATCAACTGAGGTGAACTGATATGAAAAATATTGCAGTTCTCGTTTCAGGCGGAGGGACAAACCTTCAGGCGCTTATCGACGCTGAAAAAAGAGGGGAAACAGGAAACGGAAAAATTACCTGTGTAATCTCCTCGAAAGAAGACGCCTATGCTCTTGAAAGAGCAAAGAACAACGGCATAAAAACTATTGTTCTTAAAAGAAAGGATTACCCCGATGTAGCGTCTTACAGCAAGGCTATGGCAGAAACTTTGAAGGCAGAAAATGCTGACCTTGTTGTTTATGCGGGATTTATGACAATCCTTGATGAACAGGTATGTAATGCATTCCCTTATAAAATGATAAATGTTCACCCCGCGCTTATCCCTTCATTCTGCGGAAAAGGTTTTTACGGGCTTCATGTTCACGAAGCCGCACTCGCAAAGGGAGTAAAACTCAGCGGCGCTACTGTTCATTTTGTAACCGAAGAATGTGACGGAGGACCTATCATCCTCCAGAAAGCCGTTGAAGTTAAAAACGGCGATACACCCGAAACTTTACAGAAAAGAATTATGGAAGAGGCTGAGTGGAAGATACTCCCTTATGCTGTAAAACTTTTCTGTGATGACAAAATAGAAATAAGAGACGGCAAAGCTGTCGTTTCGGAATAAGAAAGGAAAGTTGCTATGAGAAACATTGCAGAAGAACTCCAGAGCCTTGAATACCACGGAAGAGGCATCATCCTCGGCAAATCAACAGATGGTAAGAAAGCAGTTATCGCTTATTTCATTATGGGAAGAAGCGAAAACAGCCGTAACAGAGTTTTTGTTACAGACGGTGACGGAATCAGAACACAGGCTTTCGATGAATCAAAGATGGTTGACCCACACCTTATCATCTACGCACCAGTAAGAGTTCTTGGAAACAAGACTATCGTTACAAACGGTGACCAGACAGACACTATCTATGAAGGTATGGACAAGCAGCTTACCTTTGAACAGTCACTCAGAACAAGAGAATTTGAAGATGACAAGCCCAACTTCACACCAAGAATTTCAGGTATCATTCATCTTGAAAACGGCGGAATGAATATGGCTATGTCAATCCTCAAGAGTGATGACGGCGACGACGCTTGTTGTATCAGAAACACATTTGCTTACAGCAATCCAAAAGCAGGCGAAGCAAGATTTATCCATACATACAAGGCAGCGGGAAATCCTCTTCCAAGTTTTGAAGGCGAACCCAAGAAGCTTTCTGTTCCTGATATGGACATTGACGCTTTCACAAACTATGTATGGGAAAACCTCAACGAAGAAAACAAGGTTTCACTCTTCACAAGATACATCGACCTTGAAACAGGCAAGTTTGAATCAAGAATAGTAAACAAAAACGTTTAACAGAAAAGGAGAAAGAATTATGAGCAAGGAACTCGAACTCAAATATGGTTGTAACCCCAACCAGAAACCCGCTAAAATCTTTACAGCAAACTGTGATCTTCCTATTGAAGTTCTCAACGGAAAGCCAGGCTACATCAACTTTATGGACGCTTTCAACGGCTGGCAGCTTGTTAAGGAACTTAAAGAAGCAACAGGTCTTCCTGCTGCAACATCTTTCAAGCACGTTTCACCCGCAGGTGCTGCTGTAGGCGTTCCCCTTTCAGACACACTCAAGAAAATCTACTTTGTTGATGACCTCGAACTTTCACCCCTCGCTTGTGCTTATGCAAGAGCAAGAGGAGCTGACAGAATGTCATCTTACGGTGATTTTGTAGCACTTTCAGATGTATGCGATAAGGAAACTGCTCTTATGCTCAAGAGAGAAGTTTCAGACGGCGTTATCGCTCCCGGATACACAGACGAAGCACTTGAAATCCTCAAGTCAAAGAGAAAGGGTACATACAACATCATCAAGATTGATGAAAACTACAAGCCCGATCCTATCGAACACAAGCAGGTTTTCGGTATCACATTTGAACAGGGAAGAAACGAAATCAAGTTCGGCGATGACACATTCGCAAACATGGTAACAGAAAACAAGAACCTTCCCGAAGAAGCAAAGAGAGACCTTATCATCGCTCTCATCACACTCAAATACACACAGTCAAACAGCGTTTGCTATGCAAGAGATGGTCAGGCAATCGGTATCGGTGCAGGTCAGCAGTCAAGAATTCACTGCACAAGACTTGCAGGTAACAAGGCTAATAACTGGTGGCTTCGTCAGAACCCCAAGGTTTTAGGTCTTCAGTTTGTTGACAATATCGGCCGTCCTGACAGAGATAACGCTATCGATGTTTATATTTCTGACGAATACGAAGATGTTCTTGCTGACGGAACATGGCAGACAATCTTCAAGGTTAAGCCTGAAGTTTTCACAAAGGAAGAACAGAAGGAATGGCTCACAAAGCTTGACAAGGTTTCACTCGGTTCAGACGCTTTCTTCCCATTCGGTGACAACATCGAAAGAGCACATAAGACAGGCGTTGAATACATTGTTGAACCAGGTGGATCTATCCGTGATGACCATGTAATCGAAACATGCAACAAGTATGGTATCGCTATGGCATTCAACGGAATGAGACTTTTCCATCACTAATTTTAAAAATAAGGGCGGCATTTCCTTGTCGCCCTTAAAGTCGTATTTTAAGGAGAAAGAAAAATGAAAAAAATATTACTTATTTCATTAGTGGCGACGATGATGATGTCATTTACTGCTTGTATGAAAAAAGAAGAAGTTAAAGATGAAATAACTTTTAAAACTTATATCGAAGATATAGTTCCTGAAAGAATAACAACAGAAGAAACAACAGAAGAAACAACAACAGAAGAAACAGAAGTTGTTACAGAAGAGACCACTGAAGAAATATCACAGGGTGATACTAAAATCGAAGAATTTGCTACAAACGGATGCAAGATAAAGATTGACGAACTTAAATGGCTTGATGTAAAGGGCTATCTCGAACTTTCAAAAATGACGTCAGAAAATCCAGAGGCGGCAATTGCTCTCGAACAAAAAATGAAGGCAACTTGTGATGCCGCTTATTATTATAAGTCACTTTCGGGTGCTAATCTTACAATAGCATCAATGGAAGTCGGCGAAGCTGCAAGTCAGATGGACCTTTCTGACAATATTATTGCCGGTATGCTTGCAAGTAACCTTGAAAAAGAACTTACTCAATCGGGCGTTACATTTGTTGGTGCAGAAATGGAAAAATTCAACGGCAACCCCAGCCTTGTTATTACTATTGAGTCACCTGCTATCATGACAGGAACTGTTGATATGAAAGCACAGATGTGTATCTTTTATGAAGGAACACATCAGTATATGATTACATTTACATCAGAAAAGGAAAACTTCGATGAATACAAGCCTGATTTTGATGAGGTTATGGATTCAATTACATTTAACTGATAAGAAAAGAGGAAAATGAAAATGAAGAAGATATTTATAATTTCTTTAGCAGTAATGATGCTTATTTCATTTACAGCTTGTTCAAAGAAGGAAGAACCACAGACACCTGATACAACAACCAATGCTTTAACTGAATACACACAGGATACAGAAGAAACAGAAGAAATTCCTGACGAAACAATCCCTGAAGAAACAGAAGCACCAAAGGAAACAACAACAGCTGCACCCGAAGAAACAACTGTTCCCGAAGAAACAACTGTTCCTGCGGATACAACAGCTGAAATAACAACAGCTGCTACAACAGTCGCTGAAACAACAGCTGCTACAACACAGGCAGTTTCTGCAGTTTCAACAGTCAAGGGTAATGGTTATTCATTCAAGATTGATAGTGCTAAATGGATGGATGTCAGTGCTTATATTGATGCTATCAGTAAAGAAGCTGAAAAACTTGGACAGAACAAAATAAATATAACAGCAGAACAGATCAAAGCGGCAAATGATTTTGTTTATTTCCATGGTCAGAACAGAAATGTTATTATAAATGTTGCTTCGACAAAGGTCGGAGATACATCGAACGTTGATTTTTCAAACGCTGCAATTAAGATGCTTTTCTCAGAAACTATGAGAGAACAGTATGAAAAAGTAGGTTTCACATATGTTGGAGATAAGGTTTCAAAAGTTGCAGGAAAGAATTGTTTTGTTATGACTATTGAAGCACCTAAAAGTGTTGTAGGTGCGGCTTACGATGCAAAATCACTTGCTTATGTGTTCTTTGTAGGAGAATATCAGTATGTTATCACATACACAGCACCTAAACAAGATTTTGATACATATAAAGGCGATTTTGACGCAGTTCTTTCAACACTCGCATTTTAAGAATAATTTTTAAGGAATGATTTTATGAATATTTTAGTAGTAGGCGGCGGCGGAAGAGAACACGCTATTATAAAGAAACTTTCTGAAAGCAGTAGGGTAGAAAAAATCTGGTGTACTCCCGGGAATGGCGGAATTTCCTGCTATGCAGAATGTTTTGATGTTGCCGCAACAGATATTGATGGTGTTCTTTCACTCGCTAAGAAACTGACACCCGATATGGTTGTTGTAGCGCCAGATGACCCTCTGGTTCTCGGTATGGTCGATGTTATGAACGAAAACGGTTTTAAAACATTTGGCCCTGACAAGGCGGCGGCTATAATCGAAGGAAGTAAGGTTTTTTCAAAGGACCTTATGAAGAAATACAACATTCCCACAGCAATGTATGAAACATTCAATGATTCTGAAAAAGCAATCACTTATATAAAGGAACAGGGAAAATACCCCGTTGTTGTTAAGGCGGATGGTCTCGCACTCGGAAAGGGTGTTGTTATCGCGATGAACGAGGCTGAGGCTGTTGACGCGGTAAATTCTATCATGCAGGATAAGATTTTCGGAGAAAGCGGTTCTAATATCGTTATCGAAGAATTTTTGACAGGTCCTGAAGTTTCTGTTCTTTCATTCACAGATGGAAAGACAGTTGTTCCTATGATTTCTTCTATGGACCATAAGCGTGCACTTGACAATGATGAAGGACTTAACACAGGCGGAATGGGAACTGTTGCACCTAATCCGTATTACACAGCTGATATAGCAAAGGAATGTATGGATAAGATTTTTATTCCTACAATAAACGCTATGAAATCAGAGGGCAGAACATTTAAAGGTTGCCTTTATTTCGGACTTATGCTTACACCCGATGGCCCTAAGGTCATTGAATACAACTGTCGTTTCGGCGACCCTGAAACTCAGGTTGTTCTTCCTCTCCTTGATACAGACCTTTACGACATTTTTGAAGCTATCTATGATGAAAGACTTTCAGAAGTTGATATCAAGTGGAAGGATGAAAGCTGTGCCTGTGTAATTCTTGCAAGTGGCGGATACCCCAAGAGTTATGAAAAGGGCAAGGAAATCTCAGGTCTTGACGATAAGGGTCAGGCAGACGGAGTTTTCGTTTACCACGCAGGAACAAAACTTTCTGACGGTGTTTTCGCAACAAACGGTGGACGAGTTTTAGGTGTTACTGCAACGGGTAAAGACCTTGAAACTGCACTTTCAAACGCTTATAAGGGTGCTAAGAAAATCACTTTTGATAAGGTTCATTACAGAAACGATATCGGTAAGCGTGCACTCGCAGCACTTAAGTAAAAAAAGCAATAAAAGAGACGGTTCGATATGAACCGTCTCTTTTTATTATATTCACATATTTACAAGAGTTATCACGCGGTTACTTTGCAGCGATTTCCTTGATTGAACTTGCAAGACCTGCGATACCCTGGATTTCTGAAGGGATAATGATCTTTGTAGCCTGACCATCAGCAGCCTTAGCAAATGCTTCAAGACTCTTGAGAGCGATAACCTGCTGGTTAGGATTAGCATCATTAAGTTTTACGATACTGTCAGCGAGAGCCTGCTGTACCATTGCGATAGATTCAGCTTCACCCTGTGCTTCGAGGATTTTCTGCTGACGGATAGCGTCTGCACGAAGAACCATAGCTTCCTTTTCAGCTTCAGCCTTGAGGATTTCAGCCTGCTTGTGAGCTTCAGCTGTAAGAACCATAGCTTCCTTTTCACCTTCTGCAACAAGAACCTGTGATTTCTTATCACCTTCAGCCTGAAGGATCTTTTCACGACGTTCACGTTCTGCCTTCATCTGCTTTTCCATCGCATCCTGAATTTCACGAGGAGGAATGATGTTTTTAAGTTCAACACGGTTAACCTTTATGCCCCAACGATCTGTTGCTTCATCGAGGATAGCTGTGATTTTTGTGTTGATGATGTCACGGGATGTAAGTGTTGCGTCGAGTTCGAGTTCACCGATGATGTTACGGAGTGTTGTAGCTGTAAGGTTTTCGATAGCAGCGAGAGGTCTTTCAACGCCGTATGTGTACTGCTTTGCATCCATAACCTGGAAGAATACTACTGTGTCGATCTGCATTGTAACGTTATCCTTTGTGATAACGGGCTGAGGTTTGAAGTCTACAACCTGTTCCTTGATAGAAACTTTCTTTGCGATTCTGTCGAGGAAAGGAACGAGAACATGGAAACCTGTGCCCCATGCTGCGTGGAATGCACCGAGTCTTTCAATTACGAAAACCTGTGCTTGAGGTACGATTCTGAATCTTGAGATAAGGAATATGATTGCGCCGACGATAAGTAATAAGATAACAATTACAGTTCCATCCATGATAAATTTCTCCTTAATAAAATAATGTCTGTCGGTTAGCCGACGATGAGTTTGTTACCGTCAGTTTTCTTAACAGTAACTACTGTTCCTTCAGGAATGATTTCGCCCGATTCTGATCTTGCTGCCCAGAAAACACCATCGAGTTTCGCTCTGCCGAGGCCTTTGGCGTTGTCGATTTCTTCTGTAACTACACAAGTTTTGCCGATGTCAAGTTCAGCATTTGTCGGAACGATTTTCTTCTGGAACTTCTTCACAAAAGGCCTTGTACATATCACCAAAACCGCTGAGACAGCCAAGAACACTATGAGTTGCACCCATAAAGGAGCACCGAATGCCACACATATAAGTGAAGCCACAGCACCTATTGCAAACCATATTGAAATAAACTGAACTGTTGCGAGCTCGGCAACGATAAATACTACAAGAGCGATAATCCAGAAAATCCAATCCATATAAGTTCCCCCTTTCTGCGAATTCTGCATATGCAAGAGCTTTTGTTAACTCTATGTTAGTATAATACCACAGTGAATTTAAAATTTCAAGGTCGATTTAAGACGATTTAAGACGGTTTTCGGTCAAATTCGGTAGTTTTGTGAAATGTACTACTTTGCTTGAATTTGTTTAAAACCTATGTTATCGGCGTTTGACGGATTGAAAAAATATATATGTTTTTAAATAACTCGTTTTTACTTTGCATTTCGCTATATACCTGTTTTCGATATATTATATAATGTAAATGTATGCGTTTTATAAAATATCCTTGAAATTGTTTTGGGTTTGTAGTATAATATACTGTGTATAATTATTTTTATCAAATATCAATTTCAGGAGAATTTATCTTATGAATCAGTGGTCTGTCAGGGAAACCGATGCGGTTAAAATATCAGATATAGTCAGAAAAACCGACCTCGGTAAAACTGCGGTATCTGTATTTGTTGCAAGAGGATATAATTCTGTTGATGAAATAGCAGAATTTTTAGAAGAAAAAGAACTTTCATCGCCTTATCTTATAAAAGATATGCAGGTTGCTGCGGAACATATACTTGAAACTGTCGATGAGGGTGAAAAAATCTGCGTTTACGGAGATTATGACTGCGACGGAATAATGTCAACGGTTATGCTTTATTCATACCTTCTGAATATGGGTGCGGATGTTACATATTATATTCCTGAAAGAGAAGAAGGATATGGTCTTAACGAAGAAAGTATAAGAAAAATCGCAAAGGACGGCACAAAGCTTATCATAACAGTCGATAACGGAATAGCATCTGTTAAAGAGGCGGAACTTATAAAAGAACTCGGGATGGAACTTGTTATAACAGACCATCATCAGCCTTCGGATGAACTTCCCGATGCTGTTGCTGTTGTTGACCCTCACAGAAAAGACTGTCATTCGCCTTATAAGAACCTTTGTGGTGCGGGGGTTACTCTTAAGCTCATCGCTGCTATGGAGGGCGGAGATTATGAGGTCGCTTTAGAACAGTTCGGTGAATACGCAGCACTTGCTACGATAGCCGATGTTATGAAGCTTGACGGAGAAAACAGATACATCGTAAGAAGAGGGATTGAATATCTCAAAAACACGGAAAACTGCGGTCTGATAGCGCTTATGAAAGAAGCAAAGTTATCACCCGAAAAGATAAATTCAACTTCGGTTGCATTCAATATAAACCCTAAAATAAATGTTGCCGGAAGAATGTCATCATCAACAAGGGCAATGGAACTTTTCCTTTCGGAAGATGAAGATGAGGCAGCAGAAATCGCAAAGGAACTTATTGAGTGTGTTGCAGAAAGAAAACGCTATGAAGCAGAGGCACTTTCTGAAATAAATGAAAAGATAAATAAACATCCTGAAATACTCAATGACAGAGTTCTTGTTTTTTACGGAAACGAATGGCATCATGGAGTTTCGGGGCTTGTTGCTTCAAAGATTACAGACAGATACGGAAAGCCTTCTTGTATTCTTTCTGTTTCAGAAGGTTCGGCAAGAGGTTCGGCAAGAAGCGTTGAGGGGTTTTCTCTTTTTGATGCACTTTCAAGTTGTGACGAACTTTATGATAAGTTTGGCGGACATACAGGTGCTTGTGGATTTTCACTTTCAGAAGAAAAGATAGATGAATTCAGAAAAAGAGTTAATCTTTATGCGAAAGAAAATCATAATATCATGCCGAAGCCTGTTATTGTTGCGGATAAATATCTTGAAAAAGAGGATATGACACTTTCAGCAGTAAAAAGCCTTTCGGTTTTAGAACCTTTCGGCGAAGGAAATCCTAAACCGCTTTTTCTGGCTACCGGCGTTGTTATTGAAGAAAAAGTATTATTTGCTGAAAAGCATCTTAAGCTGAAACTTTCGTATAACAACACATCTTTTTATACAAAACTCTGGAATACTCTTCCTGATGAATTTCCTTTTGCTATCGGGGATAAAATAGACATTGTATTTACGCTTGATGTAAATGTATGGAATGACAAGGAAACTGTCGAATACTCTATAAAGGATTATAAGAAAAGCGGGTTATCACAGCAGAAATATATAAATGCAAAGTATTATTATGAAGCATATAAATCAGGGGAAACACTTTCTCCTCAGTTAAGACCGATAATTGTTCCTGAAAGAGATGATTTTGTTGCAGTTTATACAGCACTTTCAACCTATATGGGACTTTTCGGAAAAGGAAAATCTATGGATTCTCTTTTTGCGGAAGTTTGTTCGGACAAGCTCAATTATTTCAAATTCAGGATAATTCTCGATTGCTTTGAGGAACTTTCTCTCGTTGAGGTTGACTATGCAAAAGAAATTGTAAGTCTTTTGAAAACAGAGAAAAAAGTTGACCTTGAAAGCGCAGAGGCACTTAAAAAAATCAAATTAGTCTGACGAAACAGGTGAACCATTTTGCCAAATACAGAAATCGATTATACAATAGACTTTCTGCTTACAAAGATTTTAAACGGGGATAAGCAGTATGACATTACAAAAATTGTTGAGGCTTATAAATATGCAGAAAGTCATCATATAGGTCAGAAGAGAGATTCGGGTGAACCTTATATAACCCATCCTTTAGCGGTAGCGTATATTCTTCTGGAACTCGGAATGGATACCGATACAGTATGCGTTGCACTGCTTCACGATGTTGTTGAGGATACCGATGCTACTCTTGACGAAGTAAGAAAACTTTTCGGGGACGATTGCGCAATGCTTGTTGACGGTGTTACGAAAATCGGTAAAATTCCTCTTTTCACAAAAGAAGAACAGCAGGCTGAAAATGTCAGAAAAATTCTTCTTGCTATGTCGCAGGATATAAGAGTTATCATTGTTAAACTTGCGGACAGACTTCACAATATGAGAACTCTTTATCATCGCCCTGCTGAAAAGCAGAGGGCGACAGCGCTTGAAACTATGAATATCTATGCCCCGATAGCACACAGACTTGGTATCAGGGCGATAAAGGAAGAACTCGAAGATATTTCTTTCAGATACTTAGACCCCTTTGCATACACCGAAATCGAGCAGGTTATGGAAAAGCGCATAAATGACAGACAGTCATTCATAGGTCAGATTCAGGCAAGAATAAAGACAAGACTCGAAAGTATGGATTTTGTCAAGAAACCACAGATTGACGGACGAGTAAAGAGTATTTATGGAATATACAAGAAAGTATATATGACTCAACGCGGTTTCGATGAAATCTATGATAAATATGCGGTAAGAATCATCGTTTCAACGGTTTATGAATGTTATAGCATCTTAGGCGTTATCCACGATATGTTCAAGCCTATACCAAATCGTTTCAAGGATTATATCTCAACTCCCAAGGCGAATATGTATCAGTCGCTTCATACAACGGTTATCGGCAGAGAGGGTATTCCTTTTGAAGTTCAGATAAGAACATGGGAAATGCACCACACCGCCGAATACGGAATCGCAGCGCACTGGAAATACAAAGAGGGTATTCACGGTAAGGACAGATTCGAGGGTAAACTTGCCTGGATAAGACAGATTATTGAGGCACAACAGGAAACAAACGATGTTGAAGAAATTGTAAGAACAATTAAATCAGACCTTGCACCCGAAGATGTATTTGCATTTACACCAAAGGGCGATATGATCACACTTCCTGTCAACTCAACGGTTGTAGACTTTGCCTATGCGATACATACGCAGGTAGGTCATAAGATGATGTCTGCTAAGGTTGACGGAAAAATCGTTTCTCTCGATTATAAAATTAAAACGGGCGAAATTGTTGAAATTATACTCACAAAAGATGAAACCAAAGGCCCTAACCGTTCGTGGCTTGATATTGCAAAAACGAACGAAGCAAAGGCAAAGATAAGATCGTGGTTCAAAAAGGAATGTCGTGAGGAAAACATAAGAAACGGTAAGGATGAACTCGAAAGAGAATTCAGAAGAAATCTCATAAGAGTTCCCGATGAAGACCTTGACGAATTCTTGAGCGACGATTTACGCAGACACAACTGTGATACAGTTGAAGATTTTTATGCCGCGATAGGTTATGGGGGAATTCTTCTTTCAAAACTTATTCAGCGTTATAAAGACAAATATACAAAGCAGTATCTTGAAACAGAAAAGACAGAAGAACAACCGACTCTCCCCACAACACCGAACATAAAGAAAACCGACGGTATTACTGTTGAGGGAATGGAAAACTGTCTTATCAAGTTTGCAAAATGCTGTAATCCGCTCCCCGGTGATGATGTTGTAGGCTTCATCACAAGAGGACATGGTGTTTCGATACATAAAGCCGACTGCGTCAACTATGTTTCCGCTATGGAAGAAGAAAGAGAAGTTGAACGCTGGGTAAAGGCTTCATGGGAAGAAACTCATACAAAGAGTTACAGAACAACAATCGATATTATCTCTTATGACCGCCCCGGGCTTCTTGCTGATGTTGCAAACCTTCTTTCAGAAATGCGTATCTTTATTCACGAAAGTGTTTCGAGAGGGCTTAAAGACGGCTATGCAAGTATTACCGTAACAATAAGCGTAGGCGGTATAGAACAACTTAATAATGTTGTTATGAGACTAAAACGCATACCCGGCGTTTCATCGGTAGAAAGAACGGGTAAATAAATCACACACATACGGAGGAAGTATGGAAATCAGGCAGATTAGCGGACTTGGAGTTTGTGCTACAAACTGTTATGTTGTTATTTCCGAAAAAGGTAATGCTGTCCTTATAGACGCACCTGAAGGTAAAGAAGAAATCCTTTCGGCTATCGGGAACGCAACTCTTAAAAAAATAATTCTTACACACGGCCATTTCGACCATATATTCTCTGCTGGAGAAATAGCGAGAGAAACAGCTGCTGAAGTTTATATCCACGATAAAGACCTTTCAAAACTTAAAGACAGCACACTTAATCTTTCACAGGCTTTCGGGATTTCGGATACCTTTGAAAAGGTTGAAAAGGCGATAAGTTTTATGGAGGGTGACATTATCACTCTCGATGAACTTTCGTTTGAAATTCTTCATACTCCGGGACATACGTCGGGAAGTGTATGTATTATTCTTGATGATAATATGTTCACAGGAGATACACTTTTCAAGGACAGCAGAGGAAGAACAGACCTTGTTGACGCAAGTCATACAGATATGGCGATGTCGCTCCGCAAACTGAGAGTGTTCAAGGGAAGATACAATGACTATAATATCTATGCAGGGCACGGAGCGAACACCACTCTGAATACCGAACGCGAAAACAACGTTTATCTCAGGGGATTTGACTATGACGATATGTTTTAACGGCAACGATTTCAAATATGAAACCGAAGCGGTTATGAAACTTTTTCTTCCTGTTACAAATTTTGAATTTCTTTATGAAGAAACTGTTTCAGATGGCGACTATACAATAATATCCGTTAAGGAAAAAGATGATTTTTTCTCGCTTAAAGTTATTGTTTGTCTTGACGGCAAAAAGGCGGTTATGAATGGAAAGTCACCAAAGTCAGAAGGGCTCAAAAAGTGTGAATTTCCTTTATGCAGAATGCTTTATAAATGTCTTTTGAAGATAACGGGAAAAGTTCAGCCCTGGGGCGCTATAACGGGAATAAGACCTGTCAAAGAAGTTAACAGACTTATGTCTGAAGGTTTATCAGAGGATGAAATACGCTCGTCTTTAAAGAAAAAATATTTCATATCTGATGAGAAATTTGACCTTGCTTATAAAACGGCTGTTACGCAGGAATCTCTGATAAAAATTCCTGAAAACTCATTCAGCCTTTATATTTCGATACCTTTCTGTCCGACAAGATGTCGTTATTGCAGTTTTGTTTCACATTCAATGGACAGTGCTGTAAAACTCATCCCCGATTATATCGCAAAACTCTGCGAGGAAATAAAAATAATCGCAGACTATGCCGATAAGCATAATCTTTTACTTGATACGGTTTATTTTGGTGGAGGAACACCGACATCACTTTCAGCAGAAGAACTTTATATTATAATGAAAACAGTTTCGGAGTGTTTCACAATTTCGGCGGTAAGAGAATATACTGTTGAAGCGGGACGCGCGGATACTATCACTGAAGAAAAACTTATTGTCATAAAAGAAAACGGCGGTAAGAGAATTTCTGTAAACCCACAGACAATGAACAATAAGGTTTTAGAAACTATAGGAAGAAGTCATACGGCAGAGCAGGTGAGAGAGGCTTTTTCACTTGCGAGAAAAGTTGGTTTTGATAATATAAATACCGACCTTATAGCAGGGCTTCCTTCGGACAATTTCGAGAGTTTTAAAGACACTCTCACAGAGGTTATAAACCTTGACCCTGAAAGTATAACAGTTCATACGCTGACACTTAAAAGGGCATCATCACTTTTTAAGGAAGCAGACCTTGTAAGCGATGAGGATATTGCTAAAATGGTTTCTTATTCGGTTGAAAAACTGATGGAAAAAGGATATAATCCATATTATCTTTACAGACAGAAGAATACACTGAGTAACCTTGAAAATGTAGGATATGCAAAAAAAGGCAAAGAAAGTTTATACAACATATTCATAATGGAAGAATCTCAGACGATTTTAGCTGCGGGTGCTGCTGCATCGACAAAACTCTGCGACATTAAGAGTGGAAAGATAGAGAGAATATATAACTATAAATTCCCTTATGAATACATAAACAGATTTGAAACCCTTATGGAAAAGAAAAAGGATATAGATGCGTTTTATGAA
The DNA here is from genome assembly GCA_017466865.1 of Oscillospiraceae bacterium. Classification (GTDB taxonomy): domain Bacteria; phylum Bacillota; class Clostridia; order Oscillospirales; family Ruminococcaceae; genus RGIG4131. Next base: position 354,367 of record JAFTTI010000021.1, read on the forward strand.
AAATATCCTATAAATTAAGTTAATTCAGATTTTTATAAATCATCTTATAAATAAAGATGCCGTGTCGCTTTTCAGGTATCTTTATAAAATCCAATAAGCGACAGAAAAGGAGCAGATTATGCCACAGTCACAGAAATTTGAAGTTGTTATCGACAGCGCAAAAAGATATGCCGATATTGCGGCTGAAAAGACAAATGAAATTATTGAACTTTCAAAACTTAAACTCGATAAGGCAAAGTTGCAGTCGAAAGAACGCGAACAATACCGCAAACTCGGAAAATATTATTTCGACTTTGTTTCAAATTCAGAAGAAAACGATGAAAATTCCGCAAAGGAAAATATGGCGCTTATCGAAGATTGCATAGAAACAATAAAGAATCTTCGTCAGGATATTGAATGGATAAGCGAACAGATAGGAACTTTAAAGCCCCACAGAATCTGTGCTATATGTGGCGCTAAAAATCCCACATCCTGCAATTTCTGTTCTTCATGCGGTAAAAAACTTTAAAATATGGTAAAACAGTATATTAAAAGGGCAGAAAGTATATCTGCCCTTTTGTGTTTTATCCAAAAGTTGTATTATCTATTTACAATTTATCCTTAAGATGATATAATCTAAAAGGACACAGCCTGCCGCAGTTTTTTGCGACAAGCCGTTTGCGGAGTAGGCTCTGTAAGAATAATTCTGATATGGTGGTTGAAATTATGAATATTGCAGTTGCACAGTCAGGCGGACCTACCGCCGCTATTAACGCCTCTCTTGCGGGAGTTTTTGTTGAGGCAATTAAAAATGACGAAATCAAAAAAGTCTATGGATTTAAGAATGGTATCGAAGGGGTGCTTCGAAACGATGCTGTTGATTTATCAGAATATCTTTCTGATAACCGTAATATTGAGATATTGAAACTTACTCCCTCGACAGCACTCGGATCTTGCAGACTCAAACTTAAAAATATTGAAGAAAACGAAGAACAGTATAAAAAAATCCTTGAGGTTTTTGAAGGTCTTGATATAGGTGCGTTTTTCTACATAGGCGGAAACGACTCTATGGATACTGTTTTGAAACTTTCGGATTATTTCAGAAGTGTCGGAAAAGATATAAAGGTAATGGGTATTCCCAAAACCATAGATAACGACCTTGTTTTAACAGACCATACACCAGGTTTTGGCTCTGCGGCAAAATACATAGCAACAACCGTTGCTGAAATTATAAGAGACAGTCAGGTTTATGCACTCACATCCGTTACTGTTATCGAAATTATGGGTAGAGACGCAGGTTGGCTTACTGCTGCTACTTCTGTTTTGAGAAGAATGGGCGAGGATGCACCTCATCTTATCTATCTTCCTGAAGTTCCTGTTACAAAAGAACAGATACTTGAACAGATAAAGGATGCGCATAATCATCACAAGGCTTGTATTGTTGCTGTTTCTGAAGGAATAAAAACTCCTGACGGAAAATATCTTGCTGAAGATAACCTTTCTGGTTGCGTTGACGTTTTCGGACACAAGTATCTTTCAGGTGTGGGAAAATATCTCGAAAACCTTATTTCGACAGAACTTTCCTGCAAGGTAAGATCGGTTGAACTTAACGTTATGCAGAGATGCAGCAGTCATTTGGCATCGCTTACAGACATAGACGAATCACAGGAGATAGGCTCTGCTGCTGTAAGATATGCCCTCTCAGGACATACAGGCGAAATGATGATTTTTGAAAGAAAGGGAAACAATCCTTATGCGGTTGAGATTTCTTCTGCTGATATAAGAGATATTGCAAATAAGGAAAAACTTTTCCCTCGTGAATGGATAAACGAAAAGGGAAATAATATAAAAGATGAAGCACTTGATTACTTTATGCCTCTCATTCAGGGCGAAGTAAATCTTTTCAAGGAAAACGGACTTCCCGTTCATCTCAAAATAAAATAAATTTTTTTCTTGACTTATCTTTCTTTTTTTTATATAATAGAAAACGATGTATTTATAAAAGCGTTCAGGAGGTTTTATTATGGGAAATTATGAAGATTTCTACACACAGACTTTTGGCGATGTCAATATCGGCGATGAAATAAAGGTTTATAAAGAGGGACAGACATATTGTGGAACTCTTATATTCAAGAATGAACATTACATCACTGTTCAGCTTCCTTTTTACAGAGAAGGATTTTCTGTACTCGATTTCTACACAGGTCACGCAAAAATAGCAGGACTTCGTGGTGAAGATTTCGATATTAAAATGGATGAAGTCATCATAGAAGAAGATGAATATGGTAGCGAAGAAGATTTCGATGCTGACGCTTTTGAAGAGGACTAATAATCAAAGGAGTATTTATTATGGCAGAACTTAAATACGAAATTGTCAGAAATATCGGTGTTCTCAGCGAAAATGCAAAGGGTTGGACAAAAGAACTCAACCTCGTTTCGTGGAATGACCGTGAACCTAAATACGATATCCGCGAATGGTCACCCGAACACGATAAAATGGGCAAGGGTGTTACACTCAGCGAAGATGAGTTCCTCGAACTCAAAACATTAATTGAAGAAATGTAAATAAAGGCGGAACCGCCTTTTTGGAGACGTATCGAAGTGGTCATAACGAGAACGACTCGAAATCGTTTGGGCGGTAACACGTCCCGTGGGTTCGAATCCCACCGTCTCCGCCAATGAGGATATTGCGTAAAATAGAGAAAAGTATCTATTTTACGCGTTTTATCCGTTGTAAAAGTGGTAACACTCGGTAATGGGTGTAACCTGAAAAATTAGTCAAAAGTTAGTCAGAATGTTAGTCAGGATTCTTGACTAAAAAATAAGTAAAGAATACATCGAAAAAACAAAAAGCAGGAGGAATAATCCTCCTGCTTTTCTTTTTACACCGTCATCATCATTTTAACAATAATACCCACAAGGGCAGCACCGACAGTTCCCAAAACCCCCATAATGAGATTGAGTTTTGTATTGATAACTGCGAACTGCGTTTCGCCCTTTGCGAGTTTGTCTTTCTGTTCTTCGACTTTCTTTTCAAGTTCTCTGACCATATCGCAGGGACACTTCTTATTCTCCTCGTTCATCGTTCTTTTCGCCCTCCGCTCTTTTTCCGTCAACATGACTTTCGACGCACATGTATACAATGAGAGCAGCTCCTGACATTATGATACTTGTAATCTGTTCGATGCTGCCCGGGTCTACATTGAATGCAATAAGAATTGATGTTGTAAAAGCAATAAGCGCAGCCCAGAACTTTCTTGATGTGAGTTTCTGCTTCCAGTTTATCTTCATTCCGAAACCTCCTTGTGTTTCCAGTTTTTAAGACCTATGATGCAAATAACAGCATTCACTGCAAAGATAATCATCTGAGGGATGTCCTCTGCGATAGCATTATGAAGCATCCAGTAGATATTAGTTACAAGCCATACCTTAAACCCCCAGCGATAGCCGAGAGCGTTTGCAAAGGTACCGATGAGTGTGAATGCCGTAATGATATAGTCCATATCAGATAAGCACC
>JAFTTI010000055.1 GCA_017466865.1 Oscillospiraceae bacterium
AAGTCCTCGACGGGTAAAAATGAATGGCTCACACCGCCACATATCTTGAGGCGGTTGGGGCCATTTGATTTAGACCCGTGTGCTCCCATAAACCGACCGTGGGAGACTGCCGAGCATCATTATACTATTGAGGACGATGGTTTGAAACAACCGTGGTTTGGGCGTGTGTTCTGCAACCCGCCTTACGATACCGCACTCATCACGCAGTTCATAAAACGATGTGCAGAGCATAAAAACGCCATTGCGCTGACCTTTGCCAGGACCGACACACGGCTGTTTCACGAACTGATATTCCCCAATGCCGACTCGATACTCTTTATCAAAGGGCGATTGAGTTTCTACCACGCATCGGGAGAGCAAGGCGGCACGGCAGGTGCTCCCTCGTGCCTGATTTCGTTTGATACCGCAAACACGGAAATCCTAAAAAATTGCGGAATCGAAGGAAAATTAATTATACTATAAGAATGTGCAAGGAAAAGTATTGATTCCTTGCACATTGCTCATATTTAAGGGTTTAGCAATTCTCAAACGCCATAACTCGTAAAAAACGATGATTTCAAACGCCATAATACAGACATAGGCGACAGCAAAATTATAAAACCTATTAATTTTTATCATATCTTGAATGATATGATAATGAAAAATAGAGATCCACCAATGTTTCTTATTTCCTTGCAATTAAACTAATTGTATAACAAATAAATAAGAAACAAGATGAATAATAAAGAACTTTTTGAAAAGTATATAATACCAGAATTAAACTACATTAAACATGTATGCTGGAAATATTGGGATAAAACAACTGAGTTTGAAGATTTGCATAGCAATGTCCTAGCAGATTTACTTTGCTATATTCACACTTATGATTCTTCAAAACCGATTAGACCGTGGCTGTACACAGCCATACGGCATGATATGGTTAGATTCCAGAAAAGACAGTGGGCATCTCCAATTGATTATGTGGATTTAGAACAGTATCCATATTCTCATATCTCTGTCGTCGATAATCATAATTCTTATGAGGATATACACGCTGCAATAGAATCCTTAAGTCCGCTACACTATAAAATAATATCGCTTCGAATGAAAGGATATAAAATTGTGGAGGTAGCAAAAATACTTTACGAGCAAGGCTATATTGTTTCAGACAGTATAAGTGCGATTAAATTACGAATAAAGGAAGCCTATAACTGACTGGCAAGTATTTTATCTAAAGATGGAACATTGTTAAAGCAAGTAAAGCCTCATAGTCAACCTGTAAATGAAGTGTTTGAGTCTACGGAGGTAGAAAACGATTCGGCTGCTGACCCTATGAGAGAATGCATGTTTGATTACATCGACATTGTTTCTAAAATGATAAAATCAAATAGTATGCAGGTGTATACTTCATTTATAACATTATACACGATTGATAATATGGCAAAATTAAAGTCAGAAGTAGATAAGTGGATATCTATGCCCGACAGAGATTATTTGGAATTGGTAGAAGATCATATTCTAATGACTGCTCTGCGTGCAGCTGGGCTGGAGGAATTACCAATATATAAATCGGCACAGAGTATCTTGAAAAATAAACATATTGAAGTACATCTTAAACCCATTAAACCACAATACAAATGAGAAAAAGTAATTTCAAAGCACCAACAATCGTGCTAATTTTCAATAGTGCTAGAGTCCTTGTCGCTATAATGCGTTCCGTTCACTGTGTGGCAGAATTAACTCATAACAATCTTCAATCTATATCACATTGTTGCACTGGACGGTACACTCATTCAAGAGGATATTATTTTAGACATCTTCATCCAGATGTGTTAATTGACTTGGATGATTTAGACAATCTAAGATTAGAAGAGTATGATAAATTATGTGGCGCTAAACGAAAATATTTACCCGTTAGAGTAATGGCACATCATCGACAAAAAGCAGAGAATAATTATCAAATGAAAGTAAGCATCGCCAAAGAGACTATATCAAATAATAAGATAGTAGATGGCGAATAACAAGAATCGAGCGGCAACATTTGTCGCTCGATTTACCATAAAAAGATCTGCCGATTGCGGTAAAAAAATACCTCAAACAGATATTTTTCCAACGAAATCAATTCGAAATTGCACAGTTTTCACGACTAATGAAAACTGTGCAAAAGTTGTGATAAACCTAAGAATATCAATCTTATTCAACAAAATTGCACATTATCAAAGATTGTGAGAATGTGCATTTTCTTTGATAATAGCACAAAATTAGACTTTGTTTTAACCCTTTTCTCTTTTCTCTCCCTACACTTTAAGTGGATATAACTTACATGGTATAATTCACATAATACAATTTCATTTATGGAAGAGAAAATGCTCACATTGAAACAGGAGTCTGAGATTAAGGAGAAGGCTCAAAAGCTGAAGGAGGAGAAGAAGCTGCGCAAGATTTACCCTATGGTTGTCTTTGGCGAAGAGGGTGACGAGAAGGAGGTCTATGTGGCCTATATGTCGGAGCCTACCTTCCCGCAGTTCTCGAAGTTTATGGCTGCCTCGAAGAAGGAT
>JAFTTI010000056.1 GCA_017466865.1 Oscillospiraceae bacterium
GTTTTTTCATCTGCTGCAGGAACAACAATACAGCTAACGCGAGCAGTACGACTGCATATCCAAGCACCCACCATAAATGTGGGAAAATATCAACAAAATTTCCTGCAAGAATTGCTCGCTCCATATCAACGGCATGAGCAAACGGAAGCAAATATGAGACATTCTTAAACGCTCCTCCTACAAGGTCAAGATCAAACCAAATGCCCGACAACCAGGCTGAAAGATTCGTAAGCAAAGCACCGCAAATTCCGCCAACCTGCTTATCATTCAATACGCTTCCGCAGAGAAGCCCCAAGGCAATGTAGAGTATAGAAACGGGGATGATAGATATAACAGCATATATAATATTTATCGTAATATCAATTCCAAGAATGATTGCCGCAATATAACAAATAACACTTTGAGCAATTGCAATCGGAATAATAGGTAGCGTATAACCGAGTATGAAATCAACTGAAGTCAGCGGTGTAGTATATAAGCGTTGAAGTAACGAACTGCCTCTGTCTTTTGCAATAATGGTCGCTGAAAACAGTGTCATAAATGAAAGACCGAAGATTGTAATACCAGGAGTTAAATGTTGTATTTCAAATAGCTTTACAGGAATATTAGCCTGTATTGCACTAAGCAACAAAATCAATACAAGGGGAAAGCCAAGACCAAATGCCAAATTTAGAGGATCTCGAAGTATTTCTTTAGTATTTCTGCCTGCAAATGTCAGCATTCTCATTTTGCTACCCCCTTAACGATACGAACAAAAGCCTGTTCAAAATTATCTGTCCCCGCTGTTTCTTTGATTCTCTCAGCGGTATCACAGATAAGGAGTTTACCATCTTTCATAATAGCTATACGGTCAGACAGGGCTTCTGCTTCTTCCATATAGTGCGTTGTCAGAATAATCGTAACCTTCCCTTTGAGAGAACGGATCAAATCCCACAGATCACTTCGAGCAAGCACATCGAGCCCGAGCGTAGGCTCATCAAGGAATAAAATCTCCGGCTCGCTTATCAGTGCCATAGCGATGCTCAACCTACGTTGCCAACCGCCTGACAGTTTTCCTGCTTTTTTCTTGATAACAGATTCAAGTCCGAGCAATTCGGTCAGTTCTGCGATTTTTGTATTTTGTTTGTTCTTTGTAAAACCGTGAACACCGCACATTAACTCAAGGTTCTCTCGAACTGAAAGACCTGGCGCAACCGCAGTTTCCTGCGGAGAAACGGCTATAAGCGATTTCACGGCGGCAGTATCTTTACAAATGCTTTTTCCGTTAAGAAATGCATTTCCGCTTGTGGGCTGGGTAAGACAGGACAACATTTTTATAGTGGTTGTCTTGCCGGCACCGTTTACGCCGAGCAGAGAAAATAATTCGCCTTTGTGCACAGATAAACTAAGGTTATCCACCGCAACCACATCTTTATATTTTTTGGTTAAACCGTTGATTTTGATAGCATCCATAGTTTATCCCTCCGTATCATATTGCTTTTTCAAGCCTTGATATACATCCGTAAGCATTTTACTTATAAGTTCCCAATCAAACTTATAATATCCCGTCGCTATCATTGTTGCGATACCGTGAACATACGCCCACATTTCCAAATGGAACAGCTTCGCATCCGAACTTTCAAGGCCTGTGTTATTGTGAACAATAGTCTCCATTTTGTCATTGAGTTCTGACCCTTCGGAAATTGCTTCATCTGATCGATCACACATATATAAAAGCTTAAACAATTCTTTTTCTTCTTTTGCAAATTGGATATAAGCCATACCATTCGCTTTGTATGTAGGGAACTCTCCGCTTTCTACCTCTCTCTGCATATACTCTTGGCATAATATATCCGCTTTTTTTGCAACTGCAAGGCGTAGTTCGTCCATAGTTGCAAAGTTGGAGAAAACCGGTTGCGTAGAACAGTTTAACACAGAAGCAACCGTTCTTGCGTTAATTGCTTGTGCTCCGCTTTTTCGAACAATATCAACTGCGGCCTTTACAATATCTTCTTTTGTCACTTTAACTCTGGGCGGCATAATGCACCTCCATAATATAGTCGTTGTTATATATCGCTTGATATTTTATCACTTTAGCCATTAAATGTCAATTGGTTTTGCAAAAATATCAAAAATAGCGGCAGAGAGATGATTATTCTCCCTGCCGCTGTTCGTTGTTAGGGGTAAATCATATCGTAGTTTACGATTTCTGCGTCTCTATAACTTTAAGGATTTTTTCGGCACTATCTTCCACAGAATTTTCGCTTAGCTCAACAATATAATTCGCATGTTGTTCATACAGAGGTGCTCGCTCGTTATACAGATCCTTCAGTGTAAAGTCTTCTTTTAATACAACTCCACGCTTCTTTAGATCACCCAACCGTTTTTCTACCTCTTCATAGGGGATCTTCAGATAAACAACAATACCGTTTTCTTTCATTTTTTCGATCACATCGCCACGATAAATGGCACTGCCTCCTGTCGCAATCACACAGCGCCTTGCCTTGATTGAAGAGTTCACTTGGGCTTCCAATTCAAGAAAACCTTCGTTGCCAAGTTCCTCAATCAACTCCGGCAAAAGTTTTCCTTCTTTTGCAACGATGACACTATCACTGTCGATGTAGCCGTAATGTATCTTTTTTGCAAGCAGAATACCCAATGTGCTTTTTCCTGAGCCGGGCATTCCCACTAAAATGATGTTTTTCATTCGTTTTTATTCCTTTTTCTTATATTGAGCAAGATATTGTTCTACTTGTTCTTTATCAAGCGTTTGAATTAGTGTACGGGCATCCTTGTATCGTGTAATATACCCAGGCTCGTTTTCCAAAAGATAACCCCTTAATTGCTGATACGGATCGTAGCCCTTTTCACGCATCGCCTGTATGATATATTCCATTGTTTTGTTAAA
>JAFTTI010000057.1 GCA_017466865.1 Oscillospiraceae bacterium
GTTGATTTGGAAGACCGTCGTAACAAGAACCTCCGTAACCCCGATGCTTTGCTTGAATACATAGATACTCGTATTGCCAAAGAGGGGATGCACTATGTGATGCTTGATGAAGTACAATGGGTGGATGAGTTTGAAGATGTATTGAATAGTTATCTTAAAATTCCCAATGTAGATGTATATGTGACAGGCAGTAACTCCAAATTCCTATCAAGTGACGTTATTACAGAGTTTCGTGGCCGTGGAGATGAGATAAAAGTTGCACCTTTATCGTTCAGTGAGTTTTTTTCTGTCTTTGAGGGTTCACGTGAGGAAGCTATGGAAGAGTATATGACTTTTGGCGGACTTCCTAAGATTGCAACTATGCAAACCAATGAAGAGAAGATGAAATATCTTCAAACGCTCTTCAAAAAGACATACATTACCGATATATTGGATAGATATAAAATCAAGAACGAAAAGGAATTGGAGGAACTCATCAATATTCTTGCATCTTCAATCGGAGGGCTTATCAATCCAAACAAACTGGTAAACACCTTCAAGTCGGTCAAGAATGTTTCTATATCTCCAAATACCATAAGTTTCTACCTTGAAATACTGCAAGATGTCTTTATGGTGGAAAAGTCAATACGATACGACATTAAAGGCAAGAAGTATATTGACACCCCTGCCAAATATTACTTTGCCGATTCAGGTTTGCGTAATGCCCGTATAAATTTCCGTCAGCACGAAGTAACCCACCTAATGGAGAACCTTATCTATAATGAGCTTCGTATCCGTGAGTTATTGGTTGATGTTGGTGTTGTAGTGGTAAATACCAAGAATGAAGAGGGTAAGAGCCAGCGCAAACAATTGGAGGTTGATTTTGTATGTAACGAAGGCAGTAAGCGTTGCTATATACAATCGGCACTGCGATTGCCAAACGAAGAGAAACGAGAACAGGAATTACGCTCGTTGATGAATATATCGGATAACTTCCAAAAGTTTGTCATCACTGAAGACCCGATAAAACGCTACCAAGACGAAAACGGAGTAGTCTTTATGAACATTTATGAGTTCCTGCTTGATAAGGAAAGTTTGAAAGTTTAAGCCAATGATAAAAAACAAAGGTATAATAAACGCATTCAAGAAATTTATTATACCTTTGCAGTACAAGAGTTATTTGAGAGTATTGCTACCGCAAACCGCAGAAATTCGCACGATTCCCAAATCGTTACCACGCTCTTTTCAAAATAACTTCAAGTGTTTATTCTTCAAGCGATTATATCAAATCGATGAAATATTAAAATAGAAGGAAAGATTTACCCGAACGCCTTACCCCTACAAATACTTGCAAGGGAAAAGAATCCAGGTCAAAGTCGCGATAAAGGATATTGTATTTTTCAACATCCTTTTGATTGTCAAGCATCACCTGTTTTAATACACTTCTTGATATCGGCATACCTGCACTTTATTAAATTACATTTTACAAAACATCACAAATATACAAACCACCGCTTTACAAACCAAAATAATTCTGCGTATTCTTTGATAATTGGAAAAATTAATGTTTTTGGAGTAAGTTAGTTTTGTTTCAAAAATTATGTTTTTTCTCCTCCGTTTTCAACTCCTTAAAACCCTTATAAATAGAAAGAGCTATAGTCCGGCCTTTAGAGAGGGGACATAGCAACTAACAAACAATTATATACCTGGTAAGATATAGAAAGGGCGAAGAGCGTCTATATTTTATTGGAAGAATAGAAGATGCGCAAGTAATCTATGAGTCAAGCACCTTAGACGAAAGAACTGAAACTATTAAACCACCAAACCCGTAGCAGAAAGCTATGCGGCAAGGTGGTTCTTTTTTTATCCTGCCACGAAACAAACTTTTAGTATCTTTGTGGCAAAATAAACCGATATAAACTTGCCACGAAACAAATTTCAATGTCTTTGTGGCAAAATAATAGAACTATGGATAGTCAAAGTGAGGTTTTTTATTGTTTGTTTTTGACCATAAATCGTGCATCATCTCACTTTCTGCCCTATAGAACAATATTTATTTGAATATAATACGTCCTTGAGGTTCACTATACTCAACGCCAACGTAACCACCAAGACTATCCTCAAGGTAATGACGTAGAATTTCTATATCTGCTCCCCAATAGGTTGAAATTGGTTTTACCTGATTAAATATACCCGAAGCGCCTTGTTCGAGGATTAGGTAATCCAATGTCGCCATTATATATTGGTGTGATAATTCTATCTCTTTGTACTCTCCACTTTCTTTATCCAAA
>JAFTTI010000058.1 GCA_017466865.1 Oscillospiraceae bacterium
ACCCTTGAATTCGCCCATAAATGCCTTTGAGCCGAAAAGACCGTATTCTTCACCGTTTACAAAACAGAATACAAGGTCGTTTTCTATTGTATAGCCTTTTTCCATCTTATCCATATAATAACGGATTGCTTCAAGCATTGTAGCGCAGGCGCAGGCGTCATCAGCAGCGCCGGGGCCTGTATTCGCAGAGTCGAAATGCGCCATTGTCATAACGGCTTGATTTGTCTTATTTTGCGAATTCGCAGGGATATGTACTATTATGTTATCGAGATAAAAACTCTGATACCTTGTTTTTGAAAGGTCGTTATCATCGGTAACAAAACTCTGTATAAGATAGGCTGGTTTTTCGGTGGTATCGGAATTTACTATGCCAAGGGCTTCGAGCTCTGATATAATGTATTCCTGAACCTTTTTGTTTTCCTCATCGTGAACTATCGAGTGAGTTCCGTCGGCACAGATATTTTCAATGTGGGAATAGATATTGTCGTGGTTGAAATCAGATTTTACGGGAAGTTCTTCTGAGTCAACAAGCGACAATACAAACGAAAGGCAGACAAGAAGCGAAAAAACTATGGGAAATATTTTTTTCATTTTAGTTCTCCTTTTTATTTATTTCAGTTTAAGCCTTACTCTCTTCATTTACTATATTGCTTATCCATATTCTGCGTTTTACAAGTGTATAGCCGATTACTATCTTTATGATGTCGAGTGCCTGAATTATCGCGTAGATGAGAAATACATCGATTGGTGTATATTCACAAAGAATAACGGCAACGGGAACGCATATAACCCATGAATAAACGCTGTCGAAAAGGAATGTTATCAGAGTTTTTCCTCCCGAACGGAGCGTGAAATAAAGCGCATTCAAAAATCCCTGAACAGGGAAGAAACAAGCCGTTATTATTATAAAGAACTGTCCGTAACTGCGTATTTCTTCCGTGGTGTCATAGAATTTCGGGAAGATGCCCGAAAGAAGAATAAGTATAGCAGTAAGAAGAACACATATCCCACAAGAAAATTTCATAAGCGAGAAAGCGTCCTTTTCAGCCTTTTCGTATTCCATAGCGCCGAGCGTCTGCCCTGTGAGTATTCCGACAGCAGAGCCTAAAGAAACGAAAACTACATTCAAAAGATTACATAATGCGTTTGATATGTTAAGACCTGCTATTATGTCAAGCCCTCTTACCGAGTAGCACTGTGTGAGAGCCGCAAGTCCACCTGCCCATAAAAGTTCGTTTGAGAATATTGGTAAACCCTTTATGAGAATTTTTCCTGCAAGGTCTTTTGGCACCTTGATAGTTCTGAAAACTTTCTGAAGAAAGGTATGTTTTTTCTTTCGTGCGTGTGCCCATATAATAACAACTGCGAATTCAACAAATCTTGCGAGAACTGTCGCGATAGCGGCACCCTTTACACCAAGCGCGGGAGCACCGAATTTTCCGTAGATGAGAATATAGTTGAAAACAACATCGACTATTACCGAGGCAATTCCGCCGACCATAGGCTTAACACTGTCGCCCGTTTCACGAAGCGTTGTCGCATAGACCTGAATCAGTGCAAATGGTAGCATCTGAATCAGCATAATGGTAAGGTATTCTTTCGCGTAATATAGCGTAAGTTCTTTATCTATATCACCGCTTTCGCCACGAAGATAAAGGTTTATAAGTTCCTCACCGAAAAGAGCGAAAATCGTCATTCCTATAACGGAACAAACGACTGCGATTATCATTTTCATACGAAAACTGTTCTTTATTCCCTCTGTGTTCCCCTGACCGAAAAACTGTGCCCCGAAAATTCCGGGGCCCGAAAGTCCGCCGAAAATCGCAAGGCTGAAAACGAATATAAGTTGTCCTGCTATTGAAACGGCAGTCATCGCTTCCGTTCCGAGTTTGCCTACCATTACATTGTCGATAAGGCTTACCATATTTGTAATTCCGTTCTGAATCATCATCGGAACGGCGAGCATAAACGCTCTTTTATAGATTTCT
>JAFTTI010000059.1 GCA_017466865.1 Oscillospiraceae bacterium
TCAAACCAGGCAGTTATTTTTTCATCGGGTTCATCACAGTTTATATACTCTGTATTTATAACCTCTAAAACCTGTAATCTGTTATCCGTTTTTATAGATGTTATATCTATGTCAACTCTGTTGCTTACATGGTGATTGTTTTCGCCGAGTTCCATAAAGGTTTCCTTGAAATCTTCATAGGTCTTTTCCTTTTCTGAAAGGAATGTTTCTTCGCTTGATTTAATAGCAGAATCAAGTGCGACAGAACCTGAGGTTATAAAGAGAATAAAACTTGCAACAAGGGCGATGACTGCGACAATAAAGATAATCATTCTTATTATTACTTTTTTGGAATCAGTAGTAACAATTTCTTTTTTATCAGACATTATTCATCCCCCTTTTCTTCTATAAATGTAACGTCTATGGTTTTTCCCGTTGTGTTTACGGAATTTAACATTTCAGTAACCTGCGCTAAAGCGCGTTCCTTTGCCTGATTATGAAGGTCAGAATTTTTCTTTACCTTTTCGTTTATCTTTTCACGCATTTCCTTTTCTGAATTTTCAGCACCTTTAAGTCCGTTTTCGGTTGTTCCGTTGAAAAGAGTTCTTTCGTATGTTCCGATAACCTCTGATGTTGCGTTGTCAATATAAACCTCACATTCAGGCTCGGGGATTTTTACATTTATCGTTGTGAGATTTTCTTTTATATGCATTTTAGTAAGGTCAACTGTGAAAACAGCCTGTCCTTCCTGAACTGTCAGCGATGCGTATGCGAGTTTGTCTTTTGAGAAAGGATTGGTGCTGTTCTGCTTATGAAAATTCTCTACCTTAACGCCTGCAACAAGAACCTGAAGCTTTGATATTTTTCTTATCTCACTTGCAAATTCTGCCTCTGTATCCTTGGCGCCAAGACCTTCTTCTTTTCCTGCCTCATAGTTTTCAGAAGCGTCTTTTATTCCCTCAAAAGACCCCACTGCTTTTCCCATTCCGACAGCAAGGGCATCGCCTGCGACTTCGCCTGATTTTTTGGCACATACAAAAACCACTACCGAAATCACAAGAAGAATTACTGCTATAAGGGCAACGATTTTCTCCCAGTGATTCTGAAAGAAAGTAACTACTTTTTTCATAATATCCTACCCCTTTCTTTCGACCTTTATATAATCTTCAGCCGAGATAGTCTTGTCGTGAAGTGTATTTGTAATTTCGATTTCTTCCGTCGCTGTGTATATAAACGGAAGTTTGCCTGCGATTTTATATCCTTCCTTGTCTTTGAGTTCACACTTCACGGTGAGTTTCTGTTCTTCTCTAAGGTCGACTGTTCCGCCGATTGCTTTTTTGTCAAGATAAAAGGTGTATTTTGCGATGTCGCTTTCCGTGTCTTTAAAGGTAACCTTTATAAACTTCTTGATTTCGTGGCTGTTTTTAATTTCAAAGATATCTGTTTTATAGTCGGAATATTTCATCTCCTTTTCAAACATATTGTCCTTGATGTTGTTTCCCGTTATGTAATAATTCTTATCGGGGATGATTTTTACAATAACGGTAGCACCACCGTCGATGAAATCTCCCGATTTCAGTTCATAGCCGTTGTCTTTGAGAGAAACGCTTACTTTCGCATTTTTGAAACTGTCCTGATGGCTCAGGAACTTTTCAACCTTTTCGCCCGATTCCTTTGAAACATAGATGTTTATTGTTTCA
>JAFTTI010000060.1 GCA_017466865.1 Oscillospiraceae bacterium
ATGCCACTCACACATCTCTGCATCGACCCGATTTTCAAGATGATGGGTATGGAACTTGCGGTTGATTACATTACAAATCCTATGGAACTCTATCTCGTTTTCCCGATTGTAGTTCTTCTGACAACAACTATGAGTGCATTTTTAACATCGCTCTACACAAGAAAAATCAAATCATCAGATACTGCCAACATTGAGTAAGAAAGGAAACTGTTATGAATATTTTAGAAGTAAAAGACCTCTGCAAGACATATATCGTAAACAAGCGTCAGAACAATGTTCTCAAGAATGTAAACTTTACTGTTGAGGACGGCGAAATGGTAGCCATAATGGGCCCCTCGGGCTCGGGAAAATCAACACTTTTATATGCCGTTTCGGGTATGGACGGAATTACATCGGGCGAGGCGAAATTCTGCGGAAAGAACATCGCAGAAATGAGCGAAAAGAAACTCGCTGATTTAAGACTTGACGAAATGGGATTTATCTTTCAGCAGATGTATATGCTTAAAAATCTCACATTACTTGACAACATAATACTCCCTGCTGTACAATCAAATAAGAACACCGAAACACGCAAGGAAACTATGCAGCGTGGGCAGGATTTAATGCGCAGACTCGGTATTATCGACATCGCCGATAACGACATAAACGAGGTTTCGGGAGGACAGTTACAGAGAGCCTGCATCTGTCGCAGTATGATAAATAACCCTAAGATGATTTTTGCCGACGAGCCTACGGGTGCGCTCAACAGAACATCATCAGATGAAGTTATGGAAGAACTTCAGAAACTCAATGCAGACGGCACAACAATTATGATGGTAACTCACGATTCAAAGGTTGCTGCTAAATGCACAAGAGTGCTCTATATAGTTGACGGAAACATAAAGGGCGAATACAACCTCGGAAAATGCGAAAACAATTCGCAGATGAGAGAACGTGAAAGAGCGCTTAACAACTGGCTTTTAGAACTTGGTTGGTAAGGCGAATACGGGCGGCAAAATACTGTCGCCCTTATTCCCATTTGAAAGGATAAATTATGACTGACATTCTTATAGTTGAGGATAATAAAGAAATATCAGAACTTCTGTGTGATTTTCTCCGTAGGGAAAATTATGTTGTATCGGTAGCAGACACGGGAGAAAAGGCTTTGTCGCTGTATGAAAGATACGGGGCAAGGCTTGTTGTGCTTGATATAATGCTACCCGGAATAGACGGCTTTGCGGTATGTAAAAAAATCCGTGAGGACAGCAACACTCCCATACTGATAGTGAGTGCCAAAACCGATAAAGAGGATAAACTGAACGGGCTTATTGCGGGTGCTGACGATTATATCGAAAAGCCTTATGATATTGACATTATGCTTGCAAAAATCGGTGGGATTTTTAAAAGAAGATATGCCCTTGATGAAATTATCGACGGAGAAATACGAATCAATAAAGTGAGTAATTCCGTTTATAAAAACAATGTCAAAATCGAAATGACATCAAAGGAATTTGACCTTCTTTCTCTTCTCATTGAAAACAAGGGAAAAACTCTCACAAAAGAGTATCTTTTCAATCAGATATGGGGAAGCGACAGTTTTTCTGAACAGCAGACGCTTACTGTTCATATAAAGTGGCTTCGTCAGAAGATTGAGGATGACCCTAAAAATCCGAAGCACATTCAGACAGTCTGGGGAGTGGGCTATAAATATGAAAGCGTTTAACAGAATTTTTGCTGTCGTGATTTTCGTTATAATTGCAGTTTTCGTTTCGGCAGATGTTATACTCTTAAAAGAAAACAAAGAGAGTGGAAGACCTTATCTTGTCGAGGTTTCAAGGCTTGTAAAGGTAATTAAAAACGGCGATACACCCGATATTTCGGAATGTGAATTTATAACGGCAATCACAGAGCAAAATGACGATTTCTATAATTCTGACAGTGATTATGTCATAAGAGAAATAAACGGAAAACTCTATCGTTTTGATTATAAGAGGAATGAAAATTCAGAGAGAACAAATCTTCTTTTAACAGTCAATATAATTCTTCTGATTATGGCAGTTCTTATTATCGGCGTTATGGTTTATATAAGAGTGAAAATTTTAAGTCCGTTTGAGAAACTGACGGATGTTCCCTATGAACTTTCAAAGGGAAATCTCATAACACCCGTAAAGGAAACGAAAAATAAATTTTTCGGTAAATTTATATGGGGTGTGGATATGCTCCGTGAGAATATGGAACAACAGAAAGAACGCGAACTCGGTCTTCAGAGAGAAAAGAAAATGCTTCTGCTTTCTTTATCCCACGATATAAAGACTCCTCTTTCGGCGATAAAACTTTATTCAAAAGCACTCTCGAAAGGGCTTTATACCGACAAGGAAAAACAACTTGAAATCGCAGAGAATATAAACGCAAAGGCTGACGAAATCGAGGGCTATGTAACAGAAATCATAACTGCATCAAGAGAGGACTTTTTAAGCCTTGATGTCAATATGGGCGAATTCTATCTTTCTGAACTTGTAACGAAAATAAAGATTTACTATACAGAAAAACTGTCGCTTATAAAAACAGATTTTACTGTCGGGGAATACAGCGATTGTCTTATAACGGGCGACTTTAACCGAAGCGTTGAAGTTTTGCAGAACATTATGGAAAACGCGATAAAATACGGTGACGGAAAGGAAATTTCCATAGCATTTTCCGAAGAGGACGGGTGTATTCTTGTCGCTGTCAGAAGTAGCGGATGCACTCTTCCCGATACCGATTTACCACA
>JAFTTI010000061.1 GCA_017466865.1 Oscillospiraceae bacterium
AAGTGCCAGTATGACATTATACGTCTACTGACACTATGTAACTCTGATAACTATTTCTTCCCTCAAGGAAAATCTGATACTCTATATAAAAATTATAGCATACAAATCTACATTAGTCAATTCATTTTAGTTTTATTTGCGTAACTTTTAGCAAGAAATTTTACGAATTATCTTTTTTTACCTCCAAAATATAGTAGTCACATATAACAAATCCAAGTTGATTATTATATACTTTCGTTTTTTCATTCATATAAACAGAAACCATTGAACCTTCTTCGATACCCTTAATTCGACGCTTAAACGGCAATTTAACGCACTTTCCGTCAACGTCCAAGGAAACACTCTTTCCGTTCCTCTTAAGGCGTGAACTCTCTATTTCAACGCATATACCCGTTATACAGATAATCTTGCCTTTAATACTATTTATATATAATGTTATAGCGCTAATTAATAAATATAATGATATAAAGAAACACGGAAAACACAATATCCAATCCTTTGTCGTTAAAATTAATATAAGCGAAACTATAATAACAAGTGCCGTATATCCAATTCTTTTTAGGATTTCTTTTTGTATAGCCTCAGGGATTTTCTTAAAATTATCTTTAATCATACATCCTCCTTAAAATGCAACCATTAAAACAATAATAAAAGAAATAATAAGAACAGCACCAAATAATAAAGCGCTTACTTTAATTGCTGTAGAACTGTTATCTTTCTTTTCACTTGACTGCTCGTTGATATCTACTGGTTCAACATCATTATAATAACCGTCATAACCAAAATCTCTATCACGCCTTTCCTGTTCTAACTGTTTTTTCTTCTTTCTTTTCATAAAGCCTCCTTTTTTACCAAACAAAAACACCGTCTAGGATATTTTTCCTAAGCGGTGCGTTCGTTTGATTACAATTTTTGACAATAGCATTATAACATATATTAATTTCTATGTAAAACTCAATTTTGTATCACTTTTGTGTCATTATTGTGTCATTTTAAGTTTTTTTGAAAAAGATTTTATAAAACGTGTGCTGTAATTATCGTAAAAGAGGATGAATTTATGGTTATTTCATAGCCATTTGCTTTAACGTAGTAATTCTTACCTTCTTTATGAACTGTAGAATTTTTGCTCTTAATTTGAGTTTTACACCATTCAACAGGATTAACAGAATTAATCTTTAAATTCTTCTTAATTCTAATCGCTCCGTTTAGAGTTGTTTTTAATCTATCAATGTTTTTAAGCAATTCGTTTTTATCGTTAGTTTTCATTATATTCCTTTTTTATTAGTGTAACTATTTCTTTAATCTCTTTGAGACTTACATACCCAGCTAAGACGCGAACTGTTGACAACATCGTTACATCCCTATATAATAAATCACCGTTTCCAACAAGGGTTTGAGCGTCGTTCTCATTAAGTACTAATTTAGAATCTATTTCCGTTATTAATTTACATGCAATTCTACTAGGTAAACATGCTTTGATTGTAGGAGTAATAGTATCTTTTGACGGACGTTGTGTTGCTAAAATCAAATGAATACCAGCGGCTCTACACTTTGTTGCTAATGTCATTACTGCATTTTCAAACTTTTTCTTATCAACTAAAAGTAAATCTGCAAACTCATCAGCAACAACCACTATTTTTTGTAATAACGGCATATCTGCTTCTTGAGCATGTTTATTGTATTCGTCAATATTTCTTACGTTAAGATTTGCAAACATCTCATAGCGATTATTCATTTCATTTATAAGTGAATCAAGTGAAGCCAATATATCGCGTAATTGATATTGCAACGCGCAACAGCCAAAAGAAAAAGGGTGATTCGTATGAACCACCCCTCTCGTATTACTCCGTACTGAAAAACTGTTGACTTTCAGTACTCTTTTTTTGTTCTTGTTTTTTACTTGAAGACTTGTTTTTATTCAACTCTTCAAAACAAGATTGATACCATGCTGTTCTCCAGGCCATGTAATGTGCTTTTGTTAAAAGCAATAGTTCGCTTAATGTTTCAAATGTCATACTGACTGCAACGTGATTTTCCGGTTTATTACCAAACTTTGGCGCAATCAAACCAGTTTTCGTTTGTTCTCCAGGTCCACTATCCGCCACGAGCAGAAAATCCGACCTTTCTCCTATTATCAGTTTTACGGTTCGAGAAATACTTTTACCGTCAGCGCGGGCTTTCCCCATCGCTTTAAGTCTATCTGAAGAAGTTCCACCTAAGCTCTCAAATATCGGAGACACATCCTTGTTTTTCTGTCGCTGTTGCATAATGAACTTCAATTCACCACACTCGAGCTTACGACATAATTCTAAGAACTCATCCGTTGCAATATAAATACCGATATTATTTGTTTGACGTTGCCCTATAGGACGATTAACGTCATACGTTGCAAACGTTAGATGAACCTTTTCCAACCCAAAAGCATCGTTTAGGCTTTCCACAAAACAATTACGAGCGTCTTTGCGAGTAATCTGATATTGGTTACGTTGTTCTTCATTCATCACTATCACCTCCACCGTTTTCCTTGATGAATTTATAAAAATCACCAAGTTTCTTAGGAAGCATTTCAACTAACTCAACAACCTTTGCAATATTCTTATCAAACTGCTCTTTAAAGTCTTGCGTCGTTATATAATTCACGTAAGCGCTTGCAAAAATAAGATTGAAAATTTGTCCCATAACTGATTCCGGAAACGTCTTTTCAATTTCTCGTATCGATGCGCCTATCCTACATACACTTGTCTGCCAATCAACAAAGAACTGGTCATCTACTGGAATATTAAAATCCGAGAGCCACTCTCTTACCGTATGTTCCTTGCGTTTATCCCCACAAGTAATCGGCTGTAAAATATATTGAATATCTTTCCCCGAGAACTTTGCGTTTCCAGCTTCTTCAACAGGAAGTGAAAAGGCTCTGCCAATTGGGAATATAGCACATACCGTTGGTTTAGCATTATGTACCGAGCATCTATTCCCCTTAAGGAGTGGACAGATTTGATACGGTCCAACAGGAACCAGTCTTACGATAGGAATACGAGATGATTCGCCCACGTAAACCTCACAGTATTTCTCTATTACTTGTATTGGCGCCATATCTAATTCTTTTGCGAGGTTAAATACGTCTTTGGGATTAAGAAGAATATCCGTTCTCCCTTTACAACACTTCCCACACATCGTGCAGTTGAACTTAAACGGCTCGTCTACACCTATTTTCATTTTATCAAAATTTTCAGCAATTGCCTGTAATCTTTTATCCATTTGATTTCTCCTAACTAAAATTTTTATTTGCTTTGTTTTCTATTTTCACTATTGAAAATCCCGCAGGTTCGCAATAGTAAAAAATACTGAGTTCTCCGCCATATTCAAACTCAACAATATCCGAAACCGACATTGAACGTCCTTTATATCCATTAGGTTTCATCCCTATGTTAAAAAGAGTAAATACATCATCAGGCTTATTAACTTTAAGTTTCCCGTCAAACACTTTTTCATATTGTTCAAAAGGAATCTTATCATCATTCTTCTTTTTGACGTAAAGCGAGTCCTCAAATATGTATTGCCTTGTCTGTTCGTTGTGCTTCATTTGATACAAACGAATATTTAATGGCTTATTACCCATCATTAATTCTTCGGTCGAGAGCAACTGCAATGGATACCAATCCGTACACCTCGAATCTTCAGGGAACTTGTTGTTTTTATCTGGAATAACCACTCTTAAAAGTGTTCTACCCGTTTCGTGATATTCATCCAATCTTACCTGACAATCATCATAAATCCCATAGACTAAATCACCTGCCTGAAATTTTTCACCTGCTTGTACACGAAGTCCAAGCGTGTTCAAAATTCTGCAAACTTCTCTAAAATCAAAGCGCAATACGAGTTGGAAATCCAAATGTCCGTATTGCTCCATACCATGCGTATGAGCATTGCATGTTTTCGGTAACATACAGTCCTCAAAACCACCTTCACCACACGCGCCATTAGCAACGCAATGAATAATCCAATTTATTTT
This sequence comes from Oscillospiraceae bacterium, assembly GCA_017466865.1. Classification (GTDB taxonomy): domain Bacteria; phylum Bacillota; class Clostridia; order Oscillospirales; family Ruminococcaceae; genus RGIG4131. Next base: position 4,013 of record JAFTTI010000061.1, read on the forward strand.
AGGTTCCATAATATTTCTCCTTATACTGTTTTTCTTACGTTTAATAAGACAAGCTTATCTTCATACGGTATAGATTTTTCCCAACTGCAACCAAGCTGTTTACCAAGCAATAACTCGGCAAGCATCATATCGAAATCAGGAACGTCTTTCTTCCCTTTCTCTGGCATACAATCTTCATAATCGTCGCCCGTTACTTTGAAATAGTTCAATATTTGTTCTACCTCTTCCGTTAACAAACGTTGATCTTTGAACGATACCGTCCAATAATCGTAATCGTCCCTCTTAGCCTTACACGTAAACTCTTTTTTAAGAATTTGTCTAACTGATTTTGAAATCAATTTTGACACCATATCCCAGGTAAGCATAAGCCCCTTGAACTCTTGCGCCATTGTAAGAGTTCTTTCGTTATACGACTCATAAAAACGTTCAAAATCCGTTTTGTTGTTAAACATTCCCACACAAAGATGTTCTCCTTTGGTTCTGTTGTAATTGTATTCAACACAACAGATGGTCTTGGGGTCTTTGTCTTTTTCCAAAAGTTTAACTTCTACAGCAGGGACATTAATATCGTCAATAGCAATTGCATGCAGCACCGTCCCATCTGGTAATTTCAGTTTTACAGACGGAAAATGGGTTTCTGGGAAATTAGCCAAAGAAAACCTTCTTCGTTCTAATTCATATCTTGCTTGTGCTTTATCAAGCTCGAAATGCAACTTCTCAAAAATCAGTTCTACCTGTTCATCCGTATATTCATAATTTCCCGTATGTGCACAATTACCAAGCAATCGTATCATTGCCGTAATTTTATTTACTCTTGCCGAAGCAATTCTCTTAAATCTTTCTGTTTTAGGTTCCATTTTAATTACCTCCGTTTTTTATATGTTCCACCCCGAAAGATAACTGACTCAATTTCCATTCATATTTTTCAAGATAATTGATGGCCTCAAGTTCGGTTTGAAATCTTTTAATTTGCTCACTTTTGAGATTCAACGTTGTAAAAATAATTCCTGCTCTTTGACGGATAAAATACCCTTTATCGCCCTTAAGAACGTAATATTCAGACATATTCCTTATGTTCATGTTTCTAGAGCTTTTTACTGGTCTTCTTACGTCTCGATTATTTCGAAACGTCAAATGGAAACGAGTGTTCATCCTGTTTCTGTCTAACGCTTCTAATAATTCGTCTGTGGTTCTAATATACCAAGTATCGTCAGTTGCATTATCATATCCCATGAGCACGTTGCCTGCCCCAACGTAATCTTCAACGGTTAAGGCCGAGCGCATGCCTGCAAGAATCCATTTTTCAAACTCTCCAATTCCAAATCCACGATTCCTTGATTTTAGTATTCCCGTATTATCTGCGCTGTAACCTTCATATTCTTTTGCTAAAGATTCCATTTCAGTTTTAGAGAACAACACGCCGTTAGAACCATAGCCAAGAACACTCCAATTTTTTTCGGGAACGTGACGTCCACGCCAGTTTAATTCCCAACAATTAGTGGAACCATGATTTACCATCGGTATAAACTTATCGCCTACCTTTATGTACGCTTTCTTGTAATAAATTTCAGCACTCATATTTACACCTCCGGGTAAGCAAAGCGGAGCCTATGATAGACTCCGCCAAAACTTCGCCATAATTATTATGGCCTCTTAAAATATTCGCATTCATTAATGCAAAAACCTCCTTTAATTAAATGTTATTTCTTTTGTGTAATCCTCGTTGTTTTTATCATCCCAAACTAATACACGAAGCTCACCGTCTTTTGGTTTCTCAAACAACACTCTTGGACGGCTTAAATCTTCTCCCGTATCGTTATCTGCGACGAATTCAACGTCAATCCCTGGATAATCGGTATCACCAGCAATTGAAGCAACGATACTTCCACCAGGAACTTTTACACTTATTTTTGACATACGTATGCCCTCCTTTAATTTTTATCTATCTTATCAGGACGATATTTCCTGTTAAACTGATAATAATCACACCACTCCGGATTATCAAAGATTCTCGCAGCAAACAACTTTAACGTATAACTCTTAACTTCCTTATCTTCTTTCGCCCACACGATGGATTCTTTCACCCACTCATACAGTTGTTGATACAAGGTTTCTTCGTTATCGCGCTTAATCATTCGCACAATCAGTTCTTCCCAAACCGACTCTTCAAAATCCCCAACTCTCGTCATGACGCCATTTCGGTATTTAACCACTTTCTCATACCCATTTTTAAGATAAGTTGAACTTCTTCCGGTTCCATACATATGGTCTACGTCATCAAACGATAATGTCGGAATATCCTTTTCGATTTGGTTAAGGTTATCAATGAGAACCGTCATCCTTTAATCCTCCTACTTGTGCACCAAGTATTCTTTTGTAATCGTCTGGAAACACTAACATAAACACTTCCATAAAGCGTTTAAATCCAGCGTCGTTAAGTGGTGCCGTAAGCGAAGCTTGACTCCATCCAATGAGTTCTTCTTCCAGTACGTTATACTCTCCTGGAACAAACTTATTCCCATTGTAGTGCGGACACTTGGGTTTTATAATCTTATCCATTTCAGTTTTAGAATTGCAATTTAATATCATCTCGCACTTCTTTTCTGCAATCGGCATCAACAATCT
>JAFTTI010000062.1 GCA_017466865.1 Oscillospiraceae bacterium
TCAGACTGTCGATAAAGGTCACCGAAAGGTGGCCTTTTTTGATATAATTAAACAGGGTGATAAAATTGTTAGTCAGAGAAGAAAACGAGCGTAATATATTGGAATTCGTTAATATGGAAGAACTTGTTCCACAAGACCATATTTTGAGAAAGATTGATTCTGCGATTGATTTCAACAGGATTTATGATTTCGTTCAGGACTTGTATTGTGAAAACAATGGTAGACCGAGCATAGACCCTGTTGTTCTTTTCAAGATGGTTCTAATACAACATATTTTTGCTATACCTTCACTTAGACGTACCGTAGAAGAAGTAAATATGAACATTGCTTACAGATGGTTCATTGGTTACTCTCTTAGTAAACCCATACCTCATTTTTCCACCATAAGCTACAATTTTCAGCATAGATTTACTCCCGAAACGGTTGAAACCATTTTCCGATGGATACTTGAAGAGGCATCCTTGGCTGGATTCTTAGATTATAACGCTATATTTATCGATGGAACTCACATAAAAGCAAGCGCAAACATAAAAAAGAATCTTAAAAAGGTGGTTCCTGTAGTCGCAAAGCGTTATGCTGACGAACTACATAACGAAGTGAACAAGGACAGAGAAGAACACAATAAGAAACCTTTTGCTGATGATGACAAATCACCCAAGACAAAGGTAATTATTGAATCCACCACAGATCCAGAGAGCGGTGTATTCCACAAAGGTGAACATAAGAAATGTTTTGCCTATGAAGCTCATACCGCCTGTGACAAGAATAACTTCGTGCTTGGGGTTCACGTTACAGCAGGCAACATTCATGATAGTGTTGCGTTCCATGACCTTTATGACTACATCAGCAGACATTATTCAGAACACGAAGTAATAGTAGCTGACAGTGCATACAAAACACCGTACATTTGCAAGAGGATATTTGATGACGGCAAGGTATTATCCACAGCATACAAGAGACCCCAGACCAAGAAAGGAAATTTGTCCTGGTACGAATATGTTTATGATGAATACTATGATTGTGTAATCTGCCCCGAGTTTTCGACTTTGAAGTATAGTACTACAAATCGAGAAGGCTATAGGGAATACAAGAGTGACTCTAAGATATGTGTTGACTGTCCAGTAAGAGAAAGGTGCACCACGAATGCTAAGTACGAAAAAACTATAACGAGGCACATATGGAGCGACTATATTGAATTGGCAGAAGATGCACGACACACTGAAAGGTATTCAGAATTGTATAGAGAACGAAAAGAGAAAATAGAGCGTGTATTTGCTGATGCAAAGGAAAAACATGGAATGAGATATACGCATTACAGAGGCTTGGCACAGGTAACAAACTGGGTGAAGCTTAAATTTGCTGCCATGAATTTGAAGAAGATGGCACTTTGGAAGTGGAAACGGACACATCCTACTCCCAAAGGAAGGATATGTCAAAACAAAAATATTTTTTCAAACAATTCTATATTTTGTTATGTAATTCATAACGTAAAAAGCCTGCTTTGGAATTTTTCCAAAACAGGCTTTTTCAACAGTCTGA
>JAFTTI010000063.1 GCA_017466865.1 Oscillospiraceae bacterium
ATCAAAAAGACGAACAGTGCCTCCATACAAATCACTATCAACAACTAAATGATCCCCCGGTTGAAACAACTCCATCAACGTAGCGATGGCTGCCATTCCGCTGGAGAACGCCAATGCATCTACTCCATTTTCCAAAGCTGCCACTATCTTTTCCAGATGCTCTCTGGTTGGATTTTGAAGTCTGCTATAATCATATCCTGTACTGTTTCCCACGCTGGGATGTGCAAAGGTTGCCGTCTGAAAAATCGGAAAACTCACAGCTCCATAAAAATTATCTCTTGATTCATTTTCTAAATGAATACATTTTGTTAATACATCTACACCCATCTACTGTTCACCTCTCGTATTCTTATTTCTTACTTCCAATTCAGGTATTGTGGTTGCCACTTTTGTATTTGACGGAACAGAATTCGTAATAAAGGTATTACCTGCAATAACCGAATTTTTGCCAACAACCGTATTTCCCCCAAGTACCGTGGTGTTTGCATATATTACTACATTATCTTCAATCGTTGGATGTCTCTTTTTCCCAGCAAGTTTCTGTCCCTCTCGGGTAGAAAGAGCGCCAAGGGTGACACCCTGATATATTTTTACATGCTCTCCAATAATTGTTGTTTCACCAATTACAATTCCTGTTCCATGATCAATAAAAAAATATTCACCTATTTCTGCTCCCGGATTGATATCAATTCCCGTCTGACTATGTGCATACTCCGTCATGATTCGTGGAATAAACGGAACCTCTGCTTTATACAAAACATTAGCATATCTGTAAACAAATATTGCAAACAAACCGGGATATGAAAAAATGATTTCTTCCTCACTCTTAGCAGCTGGGTCTCCATCAAATCCTGCTTCTACATCTTTTAAAAGTTTCTCTTGAATTTTGGGAATTGTTTCAATAAATGCGAGACTCACTTCTTCCGCTTTTCGCTTAATATCTTCATAGGCTCGATTCGTATTGCCGTGTAACAATGCAATTTTGATTTGACGACTCAACCTCTCATATATTCCGGACAACTTACCGTCAGCAAAGCTCTCTTTTGTAACATATATGTTCTTATCTTTTCCAAAGAACCCCGGAAAAGTAACACTTCTAAGCTCATCAACAATAGAAATGATAATATCTCTGTCAGGAAGCTTCCCTCCTATAGATGTATTGAACACCTTTTGTTTTTTATAATTATTGCTAAGTTCTATAGCCGACTCATTTATTTTTCCAATAACACTTTCCATCATAGTACCCTTTCTATCGTTACTTTTCCTATCAGCTTTATATAGTTTTAGGATAGCACAATTAAAATTCAAAGTATAATATCTATATCCTTTTATCTGTTATAGGTATTGGTTATAGCAAAAAAGAAGTGCCAAATCTACAATGACTTGACACTTCTCGTTTTCTCTTATTTTATTGAATATTCTTGAACAATTTCTACAAAGTATTTGTGTATCTGTTCATCTTCATCTAACTCAGGATGGAAAGACATTGCAAGTTGATTTTCATACCGAACTGCAACTATATGCTCCTTTTCTTTTGCAAGTATTTCTACTCCTTCACTTACACTTTCGATATATGGAGCTCTTATAAATGTCATTGGAATGACACCTATACCTTTAAATTCCTGTTCCACATAGAAACTTCCCAACTGCCTACCATAAGCATTTCGTTTTACAGTTACTGGTAAGGTTTTAAAATATTCTCTATCATCATTTTCAATGCTTTCAGCTAAAAGAATCAATCCGGCACAAGTAGCTAAAACCGGCATTCCATCTTGTATTTGTTGTTTCAATGTATCAAACATATCCAACTCTTTTAATAGCTTTCCTTGTACGGTACTCTCCCCTCCCGGCAGAACAATACCGTCATATTTTTGGAGTAAATCCTCTTTCTTTCGTAATTCTACAAAAGAAATACCTAATCTGCCAAGCATTTTTTCATGTTCAGCAAATGCTCCTTGTACTGCCAAAACTGCAATTACCATCTTACTTTCCTCTTTCCGCCATCAAAAGTTCTATTTCCTGCTCATTAATGCCTACCATTGCCTCACCAAGATCCTCTGAAAGGGAAGCAATAAGGCTTGCATCAGTATAGTTAGTTACTGCCTTTACGATTGCATTAGCTCTCTTTTCCGGATTACCTGATTTGAATATTCCAGAACCTACGAATACTCCTTCTGCACCAAGCTGCATCATCAATGCTGCATCTGCCGGTGTTGCCACACCACCTGCTGCAAAGTTTACAACTGGAAGTCGTCCGTTCTTATGTACATACAATACTAAATCATATGGTACCTGCAATATTTTTGCTTCGTTGAATAATTCATCCTCTCGCATACTTTTTATTTTCGCAATCTCACTATTCATCATACGCATATGACGTACTGCCTGCACCACGTCTCCTGTTCCAGGCTCACCCTTTGTGCGAATCATAGAAGCTCCCTCATTAATGCGGCGAAGCGCTTCTCCTAAATCTTTTGCTCCACATACAAATGGAACCTTGAATTTTGTTTTATCAATGTGGTACACATCATCTGCCGGAGACAATACCTCGCTCTCATCAATATAATCAATTTCTATTGCCTCTAAAAGCTGTGCTTCAACAAAATGTCCGATACGACATTTTGCCATAACAGGAATAGATACAGCATCCTGAATACCCTTTATCATCTTCGGATCACTCATACGTGATACTCCACCTGCTGCCCTAATATCTGCCGGTATACGCTCCAATGCCATAACTGCACAGGCACCTGCCGCCTCAGCAATCTTTGCCTGCTCGGGTGTGGTAACATCCATAATAACTCCGCCTTTTAACATCTGTGCCAATTCCTTATTTAACTTATATCTGTTTTCTGCCATTTTCTTTGCCTCCTAGGTTGTTTTTTTAAGTGATTCCCATTATAATAGCTACTGACCATATTAAAATACCCAATTCAAATATATTCAGAAAGGTCAGACCAAGGAGAAAAA
>JAFTTI010000064.1 GCA_017466865.1 Oscillospiraceae bacterium
AAAACCTCATAACAATATATTAAGGTATATCTTCAAAGGCTTAGTTTTCGGTGCAACACCCTTTGAGAATGCGCCTTTAATCTGAAAGAGGTTACGATGTTTGCCCCTAAAAATGGGGCAAAACGTCGTTGAAGAAAAAAATATCGAAAATTTTGAAAATAATTCGCTTTTTGTTTGCGTAATAATGAAAACATTATTATCTTTGTTGTGTAATCAAAAACGCAAAACAATATGGACAAAAAAGAGTTAAAAATGCAACTGCTCCACAAAAGAATGGAAGCAAAAGCGAAGTTAGAGGTGTTAAGAAGTTTAGGAGTAACAAAATTTGAAAAACAAATAGACAGGTTGCTCGACAGAATAAACGACATTGACAAACTTTTGAGAGAATTAGAAAAATAAGTAAAACAAGCCCCCGAAAGGGGGCACAAAAAATAAGTATTATGGAACTACGCAAGCAATTACAAGAATTAGAGCCTTTGATGAAAGCAGGCTTAACTCCTGAGAACTTGGAGCGTATAGAGAAAATTAAAGCCTCTATAACTACTGATACAGAACGTGCAGAACTTGAGGCTTTTGTTGAGCATCATTTGTTAGAAACAGAAGATGAGGTAGAAGATTTGTACAATGAAACAATTCGTTTACAAATGGGCGAAGTATTGAAGATTGTAAACCTTTCGTATATTGCAAAAAAATATTTCGGTAAAACACAGGCTTGGTTATCTCAACGTATCAATGGTTGTACTGTAAATGGGAAGAAAGCGACATTCAATAACGAAGAGATTAACACTCTTAACAGAGCCTTGAAAGATATAGCGCAAATAATAGGCTCGCACACTGTCCACGCTTGATAGTGTTTTTGATTACACTCGCCCCCTAACACGCTGAGCCGTTAGGGGGCATTTCTTATAGTACCCTGCGTAGATTGTCTATGCAGGGACTTTTTTTATCCCCCTACAAAAATTTATAAAAATGTTTCTATCTCTGTATATTGTTGTAAAATAAAGCATTAACCTTATTTTTGAGCGTTTTCAAAATTTCAACTTTTTTCAATTTCGAGGAACAACGGTTATCAGATTTTATATTTGTTGCGTAAACCTCAAAAATGAAGAATTATGCTTTGTAAATACTACCTGCACATTGGAGAGAATACAGTAGATATAAAGAGTCCGAATTGTATTGAGGTTACTAATATGATGACAGACTCGAGGAACTTTGTTACATCTTATACACGACCATACTATAATGGAGTTATAAGAAAATCAAACTCAAAGTTGATTTTGATAGGTAAGGCGAGACGGTTGCTCATCGAGGAGTACCGCAAAAACTATCTCAACTCAAAAGCTGCATTCTCGGTGTATTGTATCAACAACCGTTGGGGATATGACAAGGTTTGGGAGTGTCCCCTTGATTTCGCCACATTCGAATACGACACCTATTATGCCGAATTATTCTGCAAGGATAATTCTGCAACTGCATTGATTAAGTCAAATAACAATACAAAGTTTGAGTTTCCCGTAGATGAGTTGAAAGATGAGAATCAACTCAAGTATGATGGTATTGTAATGCGAAATAGCGTAAAGTATGTTATTACAGCCGACAATGTTGATGGAGAAGATTACCTTGTAAGAGAATTTACAAGTAGTGGTCAGTATTGGTATCCACCATTGTTCAAAACAGAAGAAAATCTTCCTATCAATGATTGTATTACATTGCACGACCAAACAGAAGGTTTTCATACTCGTGATATGCGAGAACCTGACACAACTAAATATTTTTTGGAATGTAAAAAAGATTGTACTATATCAATTGACTTGACAAAACTAATAATAAGAACAGAAACAGATACTGAGAGATTCTTACCAAAAAGTCGTTATTTATTTATTATAAAAGCAGACGGTACTCGCAAGCCTGCAAATGGTGGAAATAGAGTATCTAACTTTACAAATGGTAATGTTGCTTTAGAAGTTGGTGATAAAATGCAGTTACTTATTCCAATAGGATTTAATTATGTAAATGGAGTATCACAGTATCATAGTAAAGCATATATTTATTCTAATGAGTCGTTTATAACGTGGCAAGGCAAAATTGAGAGTGTAGATGTTGATTGTATCTCATTAAACACATTGCTCGGCAAAATACTATCATCTATCAGTTCTAACTCGGTAACACTCACAGGCTCTATTTGTGAAACAATAAACGGTGTAGAGAATGAGCGATTGAAGAATACCAAGATTGTAGCAGCAGAGTCAATACGACAAATGGTGGGTGCCAAAATATACACCTCATTCAAAGACTTTAGCGCGTTTATGGAGAGTGTTTTCGGATATGTGTATGAGATTATACCCGTTGCCACTGAAGAGTACACCGAAGACTCCATTGTAACATTTAGACATAGGAGTGAAGTGTTTGCC
>JAFTTI010000065.1 GCA_017466865.1 Oscillospiraceae bacterium
ATGTTCTTCGGGTATGGACTCCAAAAGGGAGAATATGCGTGTTCCCTCTTTCTCTTCGCTCGTTGCCGGGCGTTTCTCGATGCGTGGCTTGTTGATTGAGGGCGAGAGTTCTTCGTTTATGCCGAAGATACCGGCCAATAGCAGAACAGCTTCGTAAAAGTGGGTGATGCCTTCCTCTTTCATACATATATCAATGGGAGAAAGAGCGTGCCCGTCGTCGCCGAAATCTACGACTTTCCACACTCCGCCGGAATAGTGCAAGCAGGCCGAAGCAGTCTTTTCGTTCTGCCTCGCCCTGAATTTGTTCTTCGTTCCGACAACATCAGCAGCTTGTGGATAGTAGCGGAGAATGATGTCTAAACCGTCGCGTGTCGCTTTGTAAAGGTCGGTTGCCTGTATCATACTGCATAATCGTCATCTTCGGTTACACGGCAGATTAACCACTCTACAAGCATTTCATCGCGCAGGTGATATGTCAATGTTACTGTACGCAAATAGGTCAGATTCTCACCGACAACGATATTCACAGGTAGATTATGGTCGAGCACCATTTGCGATAGGCGGTTGCATAATGAGGCTTTCAATGCTATTTGTTTTTCTTCCATTGTCCTGTAATTTGAGAGTTGAAAAAATGCCACTCACAGTGGGCTTCACAGCAGGCTGTGAGTGGACTTTGAAAAAGGAATGTTTATAGTTTATTCATTAGATAGAATAAATTCTGTTATCTCTTTCTTGCTGAAGTAATATGACTTCTGCTGTTTACGGTGTGGCAACTGCCCCCTGTAACACATCTTTTTCACTGCTCCCTCTGTCTTGTCGAGCATTCTTGCGACTTCGGCAACAGAAAGCACTTCATCATTGAGACGGTGGAGCTTTTTGGCTATCTTGTCGGCCAATAGTTCCAGTTCACTCGGCTTCAGCATAGGCTTTCATCGCTTTTTGTCGTAACTCCTTATAACTGTCTATCACATTGCCGGTAATGGTAACAAGGCAGTTGCGCCTATCGTATGAAGCAGATATGCGTATGCCTTTGCTTGCCCCCTCGTCAATGTTCCACCTATATATCAGGACTGACATTGTGGTACACTCTTTTGATGATGCCAAACGACCTACTTTCGTTTCTCCACGCTTGAGGCTGCGGAGCCATTTTGTTTTGTTCTCGATAATGTCCATCGTACTAAATGACCTTTAATTGATACTTGTTTTCTTACACTTGAAAGATATGCCGGGTCTTTCTTCAGCTCCATTATATCTGCATAGTTCTTTACTGTTGTTACACTCACGTTCAAAAGCTGTGCGACTTCGGTGTTGCTCATTACAGGGAAAACCTTTGAAAAATATTCACACTGCTCTGCACTAAATTTCTTTGTTCTCATAAGATTTGTTGATAATGTTTTGTAAAAAGTTTTTAAAAACATTAAACAACTGTGAACCTTAATAAGGATTAGAAATGTTCGTTAGTGAGTTTGTTCAGTACAAAAGTAGAGGGGGCAAAAAGGTCATAAAAGTCCTTAGGCATAAATGTCATTTTCTGTATTGTGAACCTAAAAAAGTGTAAAAAAAAGCGTCTTGAAAGCGAAAATTTTCGCTCCCAAGACGCTATAAAGGTGGGTGGGAATTTGTATATGTTACCCAAATTTGCTATCTTTGTCTAACAAACTTGCAAACCAACTAACAAAGGTGCAAACCAAGTTGCA
>JAFTTI010000028.1 GCA_017466865.1 Oscillospiraceae bacterium
CTCGTTCCCTTTGTGGTTTGCGTCTTATACGCTTTCACCACGTTAATCGGCCACGAAAGACCAAAACACACCAACATAACTGTTTCAAAAATAGCGCCCATAAATTAAGCCTCCTTGTTTTCTACGCTTTCATTATACAGCTATATTTTTGAAATGAACCCACAGAAAAATTTTATAAATGAATTTTTTATTTTTTCATTTATTTTACTTACGAAAGTATTTATGAAAGGAAAATAAATTGAATTTTTACTTATAAAATGCTATAATATTGTCAGTCGAACAAAGGAGTAAATTGCAATGATGCAAAAATCGTCTAATTCATTAAGCCGAATACAAAGAAAAATTTCTGCAACGCAGATTATATTAGTTGTATCTCTGACAATTATTCTTGCAATTATCGGCATTGTAACAAACATTAAGTTTGAAAAAGATAAAACCGATAGAAACCTTCAAAACATTTCTGAAACCATTGCGACTTCCCCCTCTTTTATGGAAAACGATATCCAAAACGGGACAGCCCAAGATCAGGTAAATTTGATGCGTTATCTCGATTCCTTAAAAAAGTCCTTATATGACGTTGACGTTATTTCCATAGTAAATAAAAATAATCAACGTTTTTATCACACGAACCACTCTTTAATCGGCACACAATACGACGGAGAACAGCCTGACTTCTCCCCCGTAGAAAAAACCTTCTACATTGTCAACACAAATGGTCCTTCTGGGGCGCAACGAAGAGCATACAGCGCACTCTATTCCGAAACCGGAGAATATCTCGGTTTTATTATGGTTATTATCCTAACAGAACACGTTAATGAAAACATCACGCAAATTATTACTACTTACGCAATCCTTGCCGTTGTCGCTATTGTTATAGAATTATTTATCACCTCTCGTATATCTAAAAGCATAAAAAATAGCTTGTTAGGTTATGAGCCCGATACCATCTCAGCAATGTATCTCGTTCGCGATAACATACTTGAATCGTTAAAAGAAGGCGTTATCGCCGTGGATAAAAACGGCAATATCCTCTTTACCAACAATTCCGCTGTGAAAATGTTAGATAAAAGCAGTACTGCTACGGAATTCATCGGAAAAAACATAGAACAAATTAAAAATGGTAACGTCATTAAAACCGTCTTAAACGGATCGGAAAAGGAATTCGGCATTCAAGGTCAAAGAATGGATGGAACTGACGTCATAATAGACAGGATCCCAATTAAACACGAAGAAGACCCCATTGATACAATCTGCATTTTGCACGACCGTGCGGAATATACCAAGCTTATGGAAGACTTAGCCGGTACTCGTTATCTCGTCGATTCCATGCGTGCAAATAACCACGATTTCACTAATAAGCTACACGTAATACTTGGACTCATCCAAATGGAGATGTACGACCAAGCAACTTCTTATATTGAAAACATTACGATGGTTCAACGTGCGTCTATCAGCAAAATCATGAATTGCATCAGCGAACCCGCTTTGGCTGCACTACTTATCGGTAAGACAGCACGAGCCGCAGAGTTAAACGTCAAATTCACGTTACGCGATGGTTCTCACTTCTCAAATACCGATATGCATATCCCTACCGAAGTACTTATTACGGTTATTGGGAACTTAATTGAAAATGCATTTGAATCTATGAACGCAAAAGAACCTAACCCGTCTAATCCTAACGAACTCATTATAGGACTTTTCTCTAAAGAGGATTCTATCTTAATAACAGTTGACGATACTGGCTTAGGTATATCGGAAGAAAATAAACAACGTATATTTGAAAACGGATTCTCTACAAAAGGCGAAAACCGTGGCACTGGTCTCTACCAAGTAAAAACAATGGTTGAAAATTTGGGTGGGCTGATTACCGTTGACTCACAAGAAAACGTCGGCAC
>JAFTTI010000066.1 GCA_017466865.1 Oscillospiraceae bacterium
TGATATGCTCCAAAAAAAGGTGACAAAAATATACCCCCACTGGTGACAAAAAGGGGACAACTTTTATTTTAAAATAAAGCTTCTTCTGAAGCATATCTATGTATTAATGGCACTTACAGAAAAAATAGTTTTGATATCTTTATGAAAGTGCCTACACAATACCCTAAAAAACAGCTGCAGTAATCACTTTTTTATTGTGTTTAGTTGCTGTAACTACAGAATTATTCTGTAACCGAAACTGCACCGGTGGAAGTCCCCCAAGTTCAGATTTAGGTCTTTCATTATTGTAATAACCAATAAATGGAATTACAGCTTCAATAACATTTTCGATTTGAATCTGTCGATTCTTGAACTTTGATTTTCCGAATCGATTGTAAAGACATTCAGTCTTAATAATCCCATTCACACTTTCCATGACTGCATTATCCCAGCATTCTCCTCTGGCTGAACAGCTTTGAATCATTCCCAGTTCCAGTACTTTATTTCTGAAATCATGAGACAGATAGGATGAACCTTGATCAGTATGTATTATCGTACCTCTTAAATCTCTTTTACTTGCAAGAATATTAAGAGTCTCAATACAGAGCTCCTTATCAGGATGTTTTGAAATCTGCCATGCAACAATTTCTTTGTTATACAGATCAACAATGATGCTCAAATAATCGATTCGCTCTCTGCCATACAGGTAAGTAATGTCCGTAACATATACTTTATTAGGTTCAGGAGCTGAAAAATCTCTTTGAAGAAGATTTTTCGGGATGTTTTTGAGAGTTTCCTTCATTTTCTCATAAACATCCTGTTTATAACGTTTTCTTCGTACTACTGAAAGAACATCGTTTTCTTGCATGAGCCGTAAAATCTTCTTTTGGCTGATAGTCTCTCCAAAATGATTTTTTATCATAGAAGTCATTGTCCTATATCCAATTCCAAAATGATGTTTTCTCTGGGTTGTCACAATGAATTCAATAAGTTTATCATCATCTGTTTTTTCCTTCTGATTCAGGAAGGAATAATAGTTTTTTCTGTTTACATTTGCTATTGAGCAAAATAAAGTCAGATTTCCTCCGGTTCGTTCGACAGCAAGTCTGATAGCTCTGTAGCGTTTTTTTTTGTGACATTTGCAATATCTATATCACAGATCTCTGCCAGAGCTTCAAGATACTGTACTTTATGTTCCAGATACTTTATTTTTCTCTGTAATTCCTTTTCAGATTCTTTTTCTGTTTCCATTTTGTCTCCAGGAAAAAAATAATTAAATTTTCCACTGTCAACAATTTTAATAATGTCTTTGACTCTGTTCAAGAAATAATTACGGCGTTGTACCCAACCATCTACCGTTGATGTACAAACCCCGTATCTTTTTGCAATTTGAGTTTTAGGCATATGCAGTACTTCGTAATCATACAAAGCATTGAATCTATCAGGAATTGATTCAACTGATGCAACACTCATTTTACCTCCTCGATTGTCACCTTTTTTGCACCAGTCGAATTTATTTTTGTCCTTTTTTAAGGGAGCAGATCA
>JAFTTI010000029.1 GCA_017466865.1 Oscillospiraceae bacterium
GGCAGCGAATATCGGCTGGATAAAACTTTTCCCCAAAGCGTCAGCACTTATTACCGATATAGGTGCGCCACTTTCACACGCAGTAATCGTTGCGAGAGAACTCGGTATCCCTGCCGTTGTAAGTTGTCAGTGCGCTTCGGGTATACTGAAAACGGGCGACAGAGTAAAGGTTGACGGAACATCGGGAACGGTTACTATTCTTGAATAAAACAAAAGGCACACGGAAAACCCATGTGCCTTATTTTATTTTAAAGAAGTCCTACCGACTGCATATAATCGTAGTATTCTTTTTCTTCCTTTGCCCAGTTGTTCTTTACCCAGACAGAGAATTTTTCGAATACATCTTCAGATGTGTTTCTCTTGATTATCTTTTTCATCATTTCATTTTTTTCTTCTATGAAAGGATTGTCTGAATAACTGTCGTCAAAACCTGATGCTGTTGCATCGCTTATGATTTTGTTCATAACATCAGGACCATATGTCTGATAGATGAATGTAACAAATCTGTAACCATAATGGTAGTTGTCGGTTTTTTTATCAATGACATATCTGAAACCTGCGTCCTTCTGGTCGAAAAGAGTGGGGTCGAGTTGGTATGTGCTTCCGTAATACTGGATTATGCTCCAGGGTGCTGACTTGCGTTTTTTGAGAACTTCATATGTTGTGTGTTCTGCAAAACCTTCATTGAGAACAGTTCCGAGAGAATTTCCGTTTCTTAAATGAAGAAGATGTGTGAGTTCGTGATAGAGGACCTGACAGAATGTTTCTTCACGATAAAAGTCAGAAGATTCAACAACGATTCCCGTCTGGTCTGTATATTGAATGCTGTTTCCGAGGGTAACAATATAGATGTTTACTTTTTTGAAATCGGGGTTTACATTTTCAAATCTTTTCATGTCAGGTTCAAAAAGATATATGGTGTCGGCACAAAAATGATTTCCCTGATAGTTCTTGCTGAATTTAAGACCTGTGTAGTTTTCAAGGTCGGTCATTGCCTCTTCGGCTGTTTTTAACATATCGCCTCTGATTTCAACGCCCTTTTCAAAATAGATTACAACCTTGTCGCTTTCGGCATAACAGTATTTGTCCGCTATGAATTTGTCGCTTGCGTTTCCGCTGAGTGTGATACGGCTTTCTGTCGGAACTTCTGCTTTCGCAGTTGTTGCAACTGTTGTAGTAGCAGTAGTAGCAGTAGTAGTAGCCTCGGTTGTGGGTGCTTCTGTTACGGGTGCAGTTGTTTCTTCGGGGACTTCTGTTTCTTCGGGAGTTTCTGTAACAGGTGCTTCTGTTGTAGTAGCCTCTGTTTCGCTTGTCTTTGTTTCGGGAACATCGGAAGAAACTTCGGCTGTTGTAACAACTTCTTCCTTTTCGTCAGCCTTTGCGCAACCGACAAAGAGAAATGCTGACATAAGAAGTGCTAAGGAGAGGGAAAGTGCTTTTTTCATTTTTTTCATTCCTTTCGTGGTTTTGTAACCGATTACATTGTATCACAATCTTTTCCGGAATACAATACCATATTTTCTCATTTGTTCCACTGAAAAAAATTTTTCAAAAACCCCTTGACAAACAAATATCGGTATGTTAAGATAACGGTGTTATGTAACACTGTTATGTAAAGGAGGTCATCTTATGGCACAGGATAAAGAAACCCGTGAATTGCTCATAAAAAGCGCCAAGGCTGAATTTATGGAAAAGGGCTATAACAAGGCATCTCTGCGTTCGATATGCAGTGACGCAGGCGTTACAACGGGCGCACTTTATTTCTTCTTTGAAGATAAGGCAGACCTTTTTAAAGCAATCGTCGGAAAGGCTGTTGACGGCATTTTTGAAATTATGCAGGCGCATTTTGAAGAAGATGAAGACCTCGTTGCAGGTGCTGACCCTGATACAGAACCCGATGAATATATAGATGACCATAGCGAAATCGCGCAACTTCTCATTCATCATATTTACAGCAATTACGATGTTGCGATGCTTGTTCTTACTAAATCTCAGGGGTCGGAATATGAAAATGTCGTCGACAGAATAGTTGAGATAACCGAAAACAAAAGCATTGAAATGATGGATAAGATTTCTGAAAAAACAGGCAAGAAGAAAAAACTCAACAAATATATGCTTCATCTTGTAGTTCATATCGTTGTTGACTCTTTTGTTCAGCTTGTTATCCATGAGCCTGATGAGAAAAAGGCGCTCGAAAGCATAAAGAAGGTCTTTAAAATGACTATGCACAACTGGACGGAAACTGTCCTTGACTGATAAAGTAAACCGCACAACGCGGTTTATTTTACGAACATAACATAACGCTGTTATGTTATCTAAACAGAGTGAATTATGCCGGAAGGCTTTTTTTAAATAACAAAACATAACATCGTTATGTAAATTATGGAGGTAGCAATTATGTATCTTGAAGTAAAAGAAGTAAAGAAAAGTTATGGCAACGACGGAAACTACATTCAGGTTTTAAAGGGAATAACAACGGGACTCGAAAAGGGTCAGATGTGTGTAATTCAGGGGACGAGCGGTAGCGGAAAATCAACACTCCTCAACTGCATAGGCGGACTTGACGAAATGGACAGTGGTTCTGTTAAGGTTGACGGAAAAGAAATCTTCGGTCTTAAACCCGATGCACTTTCAGACTATCGCAGAGATAATTTGGGATTTATCTTTCAGTTCTATAATTTAGTTCCGAATTTAACTGTCCGTGAAAATATCCTTGTCTGCGAATACCTTTCCGAAAATCCGCTTGATGTTGATGAACTTTTAGAAACTTTAGGACTTACAGAACATCAGAACAAATTCCCCTCGCAACTTTCAGGCGGTCAGCAACAAAGATGCGCAATAGCAAGAGCACTTGTCAAAAACCCGAAACTTCTTTTATGCGATGAACCTACGGGTGCGCTTGACAGTAAGACATCGAGGGATATTTTAGTTCTTCTTGAAAAAATCAACGAAAAATACGGAACAACAATGCTGATAGTTACCCACAATAATTCGATAAAGAATATGGTGCATAAGGTAATAATCGTAAAAGACGGACTTATCAAAAAAGAATACATAAACGAAACAAGAATACCTGCTTCTCAGTTGGAGGATTTATAATGAACAAGGTGCTTAATAAAAGGATACTTCGTGATTTAAAAGAGAACTTCGCCCGTTATCTCGCACTTCTTTTAATGATAATCGCAGGAATGTTTATAATCATCGCTATTGTGGGCGCTGCTGAAACAATTATCACGGGAACAACCGACCTTACAGAGAAAAATAAGATTGAAGACGGACAGTTCAGCGTTTTTCTTCCACTGACAAAAGAGCAGGAAGAAGAAATTTCGGAAAACGGAGTTACTATCGAAAAGATGTTTTCTGTCGATGTTAAAATGGAAGACGGCTCGACGCTTCGCCTTATGAAGAAAAGAGAAAATATAAATCTCATTCATATCGATGAGGGCAGACTTCCCGAAAAAGAGGGTGAGGCAGTTATCGAGAAGCGTTACAGCGAAGAGCATGATATTTCGCTCGGTGATACTGCCCAAATATGCGATAGAAAACTTATCGTAACGGGTATAGGAACTGTCCCCGAATACGACAGCCCTATGAATAAACTTTCTGATACAGCAGTTGAAAGCAGTCTTTTCGGGCTTATATTTGTAACAGAAGAAGAATACGAAAATATACTTTCAGAAACAGAAATCGTTGAGGAATATTGTTATGCTTATCGCTTAAATGACGCTATGACGCACGATGAACTGAAAGAAAAGATAAAGTCTATGGATTTTGACTACACAAAAGTTGAGGACAAATATTTTCTTGAAACGATAGAAGAAATAACCGACAGAAAAGAAAAAATCAGAGATGGTGTAAACGATATAAATGACGGCGCTAAAGAACTTCGTGACGGGATTTCTGCTATGGGATTTAAAGAAACCGAACTTTATAACGGCGCAGATGAACTCTATGACGGAACAATAGAACTCAAAAAAGAAACCGACAAACTTTTAGATGAATTCTTTGAAATCGAGATAGATAATCTCACATCTTTTATAAAGGCAGAGGATAACCCCCGTATACTCGCTGCTACTATCGACCTTGAGATGAATAAAACGATAGGTCTTGTTGCAGGGGTTGTTATAATGATACTTTTTACCTATGTAATCTCGGTTTTTGTTATTCATCAGATTCAGCGCGAAAGCAGTGTCATAGGAACATTCTATGCTTTGGGCGCTAAGAAAAAAGACCTTGTTTTCCACTACATAACTCTTCCTACAATCATCTGCTTTATCGGTGGACTTATAGGCTCGGCAATAGGTTTCAGCGATATAGGTATAGTATGGCAGATGAAAGATAGTTACAACTATTTTTCAATCCCCGATTTAAAACCCTTGTATCCACTTTACCTTATCATCTATGCAGTTATAATGCCACCCGTTATTTCTGTAATCGTGAACTATATTGTAATCAGCAAGCGTCTTTCAAAGACAGCGCTTTCACTCATAAGAAACGAACAGAAAATCCCTAAAAGAAGCAGGTTGAATCTTAAAGGAATGGGCTTTATCCGTCGTTTTCAGACAAGACAGATAATAAGAGAACTGAGAACAAGCGTTACTGTTATATTCGGAATGTTTATATGTCTTCTTGTATTTATGCTTGGTATGAACTGTTACATTCTCTGTCAGAACATAAAGACAGAAAATTCAGAGGATACAAAATTCGGATATATGTATACACTGAAATATCCCGAAAAAGAAGTCCCCGAAAACGCAGAGGCTTGTTATACGGAAAGTCTTTCGAAAAAATATATGGGCAATACCCTTGATGTGAATATCATAGGTGTTGACGATGAAAATAAGTATTACCCCGAAATTTCCGTCAAGGGAAAAAGCAGTATCGCAGTTTCATCATCGGTAGCAGAGAAATATAACCTTTCAGAAGGCGACAAACTCATTTTGTCCGATACAGCAAACGATATGGACTATGCTTTTACAGTCGAAGAGATAGTTGATTATTCAGTAGGGCTTTCTGTCTTTATGGATATAGAAAGTATGCGTGAACTTTTCTTAAAAGAAGATGATTATTACAATATGCTTCTTTCAGAAGAGGAACTTGATATCGATATGGGAAGGGTATATTCTGTTACAACAAAGGCGGATATAGAAAAATCGGCATCGGTTTTTGTTGACCAGATGAGAGGAATGTTCACAATGATGATTTCTATGTCGATAGTGATTTTCTGCGTTGTAATGTATCTTATGCTGAATGTTATGATAGACCGTGCATCTTTCGGAATTTCACTTGTAAAGATTTTCGGTTTCAGAACAAA
>JAFTTI010000067.1 GCA_017466865.1 Oscillospiraceae bacterium
GTTCCTTCGGGAACGAGTTTGTCAAGATGATTTTTGTAAGTTTTCTAAATTCAAATATTTATCCGCTGAAAAATCTCCCAACATCTCGTGTCTGCATATTTCTTGAAACACCGTATTCAAAGGCTTCTTCGCACTTTCCGATTGCTTCACATTTACAATAAAAGTGGTTTTACCTATTCGTGTTGTATAAGATAAAGTGTTTTCTTTCATATCGTCCGTTTCTCCTTTTCATAAATTGACTGTGGGGCATTCCGTTTAGAACACCCCACAAATACAGCCTGTTTCATCTGAACATATCAAGAAGTCATTAAGTTGCAAGTACAATGGAAATGGTTATCTTTCCATACCACGCTTGTTTCTTCGTGCCTTGATACGCTCCTGTCTTTCTTTTTCCCTTGCTTCTTTTTCGGCTCGTTCCTGTGCTTCCTTAAAAGAAAAAAGTTGCTTCACTTTTTCGGTAAAAAGTTTAGCAACTTCGGGGAAATGCTCCAACGCTTCAAGAAAAGGTCTGCACTTTTCTTTCAGTTCGTTGTATTTGGTTTTCATTCTTTCCAGTGCATTTGCACTGTCAAAATATTTCTGTCGGTAATAATTTGCACTCTGCTCCAATTTATTGATTTCCGCACGACTGGTAATGCCCTCTTTGGCAAGGGAAGTCAGCTCAGAATAATCCTCTTTGGAGATTGCCATTTTACCTGTGATTGTTTTCTGCCCCATACTGTCAATCTCGTTTAAGGTTTTGGAAATATGACGGGCAGGCTCATACTTAACCTGTTCCTTTTGAATACGCTTCTGCAACTTCTCCAATCGCTCTTTATCCTGTTTGATTTGATATTGCAGGGAAGTCAAATGCTCTGCCGTACTTCCGTATTCGCCACGCTGAAAGCCTTTGAACCCTTGTTCCGTCATATAGTGAAACAACTCATCTTGCAGTATGCTGTACGAAGCTCGGAACATCGGTTTCCCGTTCTTTCTTAGCAATGGATTTCCTTTTTCATCGGTCAGCGGAATATCCGATTTCCATTTCTTTGAATGGCTTATCTGATTAACAACCGCCTTGACCGTTCCTCGCAGTTCGGGGTCTTTGCAACGCTTACTCCATAAGATTTCTTTCTCCACCACAGGCAGAACCATAGCGTGAAGATGATAGTGGTAAACCTCTTTTCCAAGTTCTTCGGTTGCCGCTACATTGATTTCATCAGCGTGCATTACTGCCGATATAACATTGTCAGCACCGAATTTTTCTTTGATGAAATGATAGGCTTCTTCATAAAACTGCTTTGCGTATTCATAACCACCGTTACGCTCGAAGTACATCGTGTTCACATCAATCACAATCTCATTAAAGAGTGTTGCGTCTTTCCTTAACCCACGAAGCGACACCTGCCCGTCTGTTTCCATCTGCTTTAACTGTTCCATATAGGTCGGGGCAGTCGGTTTTTTGAAATGCACATTAAAGGGTATTCGTTCCACAATTACATTCATATTTTCATAGGTTTCATTCTTGCGTTCGTTGTGCCTTTCCGCCTTGCTCACATCAGAAGCGGTGTACTGTTTTACCCTTGCACAACTCATATCTGCCTTGTTGGTTTTTGCCATTTTACTCTCCTTTCCAGACAGGGGCGAAGCCATTACACAACATTCTTTGAATGTGTGTAACCCACTATGACACTTTCAGACTTCGTCTGCAAAGATGTCGTGGGCAAGGGAGTTCCCCCTTGACCTCCTTATGATACCTCAATCATAAAAACAGACTGTCCACTCATCAGACAGCCTGCATTATTCTCTCGGTATATCGCCCATCGGCAAAGACCAGTACCACAGAAAGCCTTTCTTTTTGGAGATAACTCCTGCTTTCTTCTTTGCCTTTTTGATGGTCGATTTCTTGAACCCTGCGGCTTCAAGTCTTTCTTCGCAATCCGAAGAAAGCATTTCTCCGTCTTTCAGCATTTCCAAAAGAAATTCTTTTGCCTTGATTTCCTTATCGTTCGGTCTGCCCATTTTAGGGGCAAGGGATTGGAACGCTTCTTCTGCTGTCATTTCCATTTCAGAGATAAAGTCCACTCCTTTTTCTGCAACCTCAAAGAGAATTGCAGAGCCTGTCGGGGCAAGGTTGGATTTCACTTGCACCATATATCTTTCCGCTGGTGCTTCTTTGTTCGGTGTGCGTGTGATTGCAAGAATACTTCTTGCAGCACCCGCAATATCAATAGAACCATTGGTACGATAAAGTGGATTGGTATCTCTCATCTTGTTCATATGAGCGATAATCACGATTGCACAGCCAGTATTCTTCGCAACCGCAATCAGATGATTAAACTCTGCTCGTGTTTCGTTGGCATTGTTCATTGAACAGTTCTCTCCGATATAGGAACTCATCGGGTCAAGAATTAAAAGTTTTGCGTGATACCTTTCGATTGCTTCAGCAATACGGTTATCCCCAAAGGATAAAGACTTTTCATCTTCCTTGATGAAGATAAGATTTTCTCCATTCCCACCGGCTGAATTAAATCGGGGTACTACCGTATCGTCTGCGTCATCTTCCGTTGTCTGATAGATGATAGTCATAGGCTCGGTTTCTTCCGTTTCAGTAAAGGGCAGAGGTTCGCCCTTAGAGAGTAGGGCGGCAATGGAAAGCATTAACTTGCTTTTTCCATCGCCCGGATCGCCCTGCAACAGCGTAACCTTGCCGAACGGAATATACGGATACCACAGCCATTTCACTTCTTTCGGTTCGATTTCACTTGCCTTGATAACTTCAAGAGGTACATTTACATTCATTTCATTTTCCGTCTGCTTCATTGTTCTTCGTTCTCCTTTTCGATAAATACTTCGGGCAAAGCACTACGATACAGCGGAAACTCTGCTTGCAGTCATTACTGCACTTTCTGCAAAGTTCGTTGTAGGTAATGCGATTTCTTTCATTCAGAAACAACGCCCACTCTTGTTTCCGTTTCTTGCTCATTCTCGGCATATCAATCCTCCTTTCCGCCTGAAAACAAAAAAACCACAGGGAAGATACTTACTGCCTTGTTTCTGTCATTTTTCGGGGCGAAAATCGGGCAAAATTGCCTTTCTAAGCCTTTCAAAAAATCACACAAGGTATTCGTACTAACCTGTGGTTATGTATGAAATTGTGGGGTTTTGGGTAACAGAAAACACCGTATTTCTACGATGTTTTCTGTCACATATATTCTATTTAAGATACTGACAAACTGGGATTGTCTAAAATAGTAAAGCCGTACCGCTTACTATTTTTTCTTTTACTGCTGAAACAGTATCTTTGATTGAATGCGTCATTAACTTGTTTCATTAAATCATATATATCCATTTGTACCACCATTTATAAAACTTTCTTTATTTTATCAACTTGTTCTTCTACTTCTTCCGGATAGTTTTTAACCATATCATCACTTCCTTAATTTTTCATCTTTGCGAGTTCTTATATAAATCTCTTTTCTACCTTTTTCTATAAAATCAGGTCTATTATTTTTAATACCATATACAATAGTTTCTATTGGATAATATTGTTCTACAACATCTTGATATTCCTTTGCTTTTGAAATATCAATATTTCCGTATAATCTTAATATATCTTCTCCAAAAGACACGCCAATTTCTTCTTCACTATCTTCTAGCAAATATATGAAATCACAGTATTCATCTATAATTCCAGAATCTCCAAAATCTATTACACCACATAATCTATTTTCATCATCAAGTAATAAATGATTACAACTAAAATCATTATGGCATAAGCATTTTTTACCATCAAATATAGTTGTACTATTTAATCTTTGCATAAATTCTTCTACATATTGTTTTTCAATATCAGTAAGACTATCATATATTGTTTCTTTAAGTAATTGATATTCTTCTAAAACATTTTGTTTATTGTCTATCGTATATGAACTTATTTCACTATAATCTAAATCGTGCATTTGTCTTAAAAACATAGCAATATCTTGCTTTAATAATTCTTGCTTTTCTTTTGATAAGGCAAAATATATTTCTGGTGTTAAAAAAGTTCCTTTAATTTCTTTATATCCTAAAATAGATAATTCTTCACTTATATATGAATATTCTATATTTGGTATTTTAATATTTGTATTTA
>JAFTTI010000022.1 GCA_017466865.1 Oscillospiraceae bacterium
CAATAATCTACAAAAAAATGGCTGATTTGTAGGTGTTTGTTATTTTTTAATCTTTTTTAATATTCGCCGTCATTTGTTCTTTTTTATCAATCACTACGCCTAATTTTGTCACTCAGTTGTCACTCAAGTAACACGAGTGACAGAATTTTCGTCACTCGAGTGACAAATCTAAAATTTATAGAATTATTATGGCAAGTGAAAAAGAATCAAATGGCAGGAAAGAATCTGTAAAAATCCGCCAGAGAAAATTGTCAGATGGAACTACCAGTCTCTATCTTGACATTATGCACAATGGTAAAAGAACCCGTGAATTTCTCAAACTGTATCTTAATGAAGAAAAATCAAGAGCTGACAAGGAATATAATCGGCAGATTATGGCACAGGCAGAAATGATTCGTTCTCAAAGACAAATTGAGGTACAGAGCAAACAGTACGAAGTTCTTCACGAATTTAAAACAAACACATATTTTCTACCCTATTATAGAGAAATGTGTGAAGAACGTTTTCGTAAAGATAGCCGAGGTAATTGGGGCAATTGGAGTAGCTGCTTACGACACCTCGAAGCTTATTGTGATGAATCCACGACATTTAAGGAAATCACTCCTGAATGGATAAAGGGATTTAAAACCTTTCTTGATAATGTCGAGAAAGACAATCATAAACATGCTTCTGAAAAAGGCAGCAGATATTATCAAGGGCTTTCACTTAATTCCAAACACTCTTATTTTAACAAACTAAAAGCGTGTATCAACAAAGCTTTTGAGGAAAGGATAATTCCTGTAAATCCATTACGAGGCATAAAAGGATATAAGCAGGATGAAACATGTCGTGTGCATCTCAGTTGGGAAGAAGTCGTTAAACTTGATAAAACCCATTGTATGTATCCATACCTAAAGAACTCATTCCTTTTTTCTTGTTTTACCGGATTACGTAAAATCGACATTGAGCGTTTAACTTGGGGTGATATACAAAAGTTTGACGGCTTTACAAGAATAGTGTTCAAACAAAAGAAGACTGGAGGTCAAGAATATCTAGACATCCCTAAACAAGCCGAGAAATATTTAGGTGAAAAAGGTAAAAAAGACGAACTCGTTTTTAGTGGATTTAAATATGGACCATGGTTACTTCTTGAATTAAGACGTTGGGTGTTATCAGCTGGTATAACCAAGGATATAACATTTCATTGTGCAAGACATACCTTTGCTGTATTAATGTTGAATTTTGGTGCAGACATCTATACTGTTTCGAAATTACTTGGACATAGAGAATTGGCAACTACACAAATATACGCTAAAGTTCTTGATAAGAAAAAGCAAGAAGCACTTTCTCTATTCCCAGAAATGGAAGAGAATCAAGATAAATAGTAATAACGTTTAATCTAATATAATTATGAATAGACAAGAAGTCGCTATATACCTGGCTAAGATCAATATGATGAATAAGCAACTAACTTGTATGCTTGAACTCAATGAAGACGTCAATCGTATAAAATACAAGTTAGAATTAGATAGTTTAACAACTTGGAGAGAAGATATATTAGACTATCTTCAGCATAACAATTGTCACAACATAGTTATGTTCATCAATACGATGTATAGCACTGAATTTCTACAAGATTATGTAAACACATCAGATGACAAACAAGATAAAGTTCTCATTTCACAGATCAACAATCTAATATACACAATTAATCAGTTCAATAATTTTGCTGAGTTGTATAAAAAGAAATATAAGGCTGGAAAATATGAATTGCTAGAAGAAGTCTTTGCTAATGAAGAAGCTGTTGCCCTTTTTAAACGAGCAATCAAAGCCGGTTATATGGATGAGAATTACAAATTGACAGATAAGACGTCAAGAATTCAAAGAAGGGCAATAGCATGGGCAATCGGTCAATTGTTAGGAATCAGACCAAGGATAAGATATATTGTTTTTGAAAAACAATGGAATTGTAAAGACCTTGGGAAAACTGCTATGCCAGAACTCAGGTCGAAAGATATGGATGATATAAAAAAATTATACCCAGAAGTTGACTTTAGTTTACTTACTGCACAGAACGAAAATGCATTTTATACAGTTCCATACGATGAAAACAGAATAGAAGAAATGTATATGAGTCTTATTATGCTTGGATATATAGATATAAAGACCCAATTAAAAGAGTTCCTTAAAATATTCAGTATAGGTGACACAAAAAATAGGATTCCCGTAAATTGGATAGTTGACCAGAAGAGGTTGTCATATTTTATATTGTTAGCTTTTGAGTCGACCAATAAAAATATTTGGGAAAAAGCAAAGAATTGTTTCCTCATCAAAGGACAAATTCCAAATCGTGGAGGACTTAAGAGCGGTATCGGTGCTATAAAAAGTGAAGGCAAAATGGAAACATTAGATCCAGCATTAAAAGCGATATGTGAAAACTTTAACCGCCCATTTACTAAATGATATTATTAACGTGCTTTCATTACAATTATAGTATTGAAAGCACGTTTTTGGTTTCAAATACAATAATTTTTCCAACTTTTAATTATATATGTAAAAAGGGCAAACTGCAATATTGTACCTTTGCAGCAATAAATTGAGGAAAATCTCGATTGGGTGTAATCCAGTCGCTATATAATGTTCAATTTTAATTAAAAGAAAGATGAAATTACAGAAATCATCAATCTCTCTTTTTGTATGAAAAAGAAAGATGGCAGTGGTTCACAGGATGGACTGCTCCTTATGTAGGCAAAGAGGGCCTTTACAAACTTTGCCGAGAATTAAATAGCCAATACATGGCTGAAGTAGTTAACCAAAATAAACGCTATTTGCGTTTTGCTGAAGACTTTATAAATAGTCACAAGTTTCATGATGCTAAGGATGCTAGAAGCAAGAATGAACATGAAAAGAATCTTGGGATTATAAAGGCTTTACTTTTCGGCAATAGGAAAATCGTAGAGAAGTATTTTCCTCTGAAAAACCAAGATGACAAGTCTATCTCCGCGATATTAGATGTTCTTGATAACGATTCTAATGAACCAGCCGTTATTATTAACAAAGAACAAAAAAAAGCTATAGACTTTCAATGCAATTTTGATTACAAAGTTTATGAGAAGATTACAGAGTGTTTTAATGACTGTCATTTATTCATTGGCAATCTAACAACAGATGTTGTAAAAGATTTCTTTTCTTGTAATCTTCAAAATCCAATCAAATCCAATAATAACCGCTGGATTTCTTTGTTCTTTTCGGGTTTGGCACAGTCAAATTACATAACCCCCTATTGGAAGAAAGTCATAGAAAGAAATAGACTTGTACTTCGCCCAATGAAGAGCGGTTATATTACAGCTAATGATTTATATTCTTCACTTAGCCAAACCAACAAGAAGATTTCATCATCGATTGAATTCAAAATATTCAATTACCTTGATCAAATAAGAGAAATAATACGTGCTAGTGAGATACAATAAAGTAATACTTTAAGGTTAGGCTATAGACCGGACTTTAGACTTAAATTGTATTCTCTGTATTATAACAACATCACTTTAATTTTGCCTCTCGTAATCGGTTACATCCCTTTATGAGGGGCAATTTTAATTTATAATAATAGAGAATTATGAAAAAAATAGATTCGATTGTAGCCACTGGCACAAATAAATATAATATGATGCTGGTGCTTGGACACAACAAAAAAATTAACTCTTTCTCAAAAAAGAAAGTATTACAACTCAAGCATTTCCAAAAAGAACTCAATTCTATTCATAAATTAAAAAGTAGAATAGAAAAATTAGAAGTGAAAGTATTACAAAAAGTAATGGATGTGTCGAACCTATAAACAGGAAACCAATGATTACCA
Organism: Oscillospiraceae bacterium; assembly: GCA_017466865.1. Classification (GTDB taxonomy): domain Bacteria; phylum Bacillota; class Clostridia; order Oscillospirales; family Ruminococcaceae; genus RGIG4131. The sequence goes on from JAFTTI010000022.1 coordinate 3,836, forward strand.
ATTATGAAATATTCGATCTTTTGAATAGAATGGATAGAGCCAACGATTTTTTAAAGAACAAAGGAGATATAGAAGAACTTTTGGAAAATCTTACTTTAGTGCAAAATTATTTGGCTCGTTATGAATCTTTAGGTTCGTTAATTAAAGACTTAAAAAAAATTGAAGACCTAATATATGTTACCAAAGAGTTATTTACAATAGAAGATGCAGCGAAGTACATGGGCGTTTCTGTTCATCACATATATAAATTAACAAGCAACCACGAAATATCAGTATATAAGCCTAGTGGAAAATTAATTTATATTTCCAGGAAAGAATTGCATAAATGGATGACGAAAAACTTAATATTATCAGACGATGAAATAAGAGAAATGGCAAAAGAACAATTAGGCAAACTGGTTGATAAAAAAATGAATAAGAAACAGAAGTGATATGGAAAAGATTAGAGAAAAAGATCCACGAGTAGAGAATCATGAGCTTGAACTTTCCAAGATTCTCAGTGATGCTCTCATAAAAGCAACAGATACCTATTCGCTTCCTCCACAGATTATATGGATAGACAACTCCACTATAGCCACATTCGGAAACTTCAGTGCTTCGACCGGCAAAGCCAAGAGCAAAAAAACTTTTAACTTGACAGCTCTTGTTGCCGCATCGTTGGCAAACAAACAGGTTCTCCAGTATCGTGCCAAACTACCAGAGGGAAAAAGGAGAATCCTTTATGTAGATACGGAACAAAGCCGTTACCATTGCCGTAATGTACTTGACCGCATTCTCCGATTGGCAGGGCTTCCGTCAACAGTGGACAATGAGAACCTGGACTTCATCGGACTACGTGAATACAGCCCAAGTCTGCGCATAAAAATCATAGACTACGCACTCAGTCACAACAAAGGATACGGGCTTGTCATCATCGACGGTATTAGGGATTTGATGCTTGACATCAA
>JAFTTI010000068.1 GCA_017466865.1 Oscillospiraceae bacterium
AAAGAGTATAACTACACACAAGAGCAACTTGCCGAAATCCTTGGTGTTTCTCGGCAGTCCATCAGTAAATGGGAGTCAGATATCGCATATCCCGAAACTGAAAAATTGATAGAGCTTGGAAAACTCTTTGAGTGTTCAATGCCGTTTATCAACGGCGTAAGATTGTTGTATTTTTCTTCGATGCTTTGTAGTTCATCAGGGTTTATATTGCCAATATCACGAAATATATGAAAGGATTTTCTTTTGAAAATCATAGAGTAGAGTTCTTTTTCCATACTGCTTTCGCCTCCTAAAGACAAATATATTTTATCGAATCAAATTTTAAATGTCAAGAAAAGTTAATGCAAAATATATAAGAATTAATGTATAACATTAAAAACATATTGACAAGCATTAAGGACTGTGTTATACTTATGCCAACAAATCACTCAGGAGGTATGAGTAATGAAAGGTCTTAATAAACTCGGAAAGGTTATTACAAAAATTTTAGAGGTATTCCATTGGATAGGGGTAGTTGGAATGGGGATCGCCTCTATTGGCATCATTATTGCAAATAACAGCGTAGAGAACTTTAGAAGCTTAGTTGCGGAAAATTTCGTCCGTGAGGATTTTGCAGTTTACGGTTTTCAGATCAGCGCCCCCGTTGTAAATGGAGAATTGAACGTAGCAGCCTTTATCGTTTTCTGTATTGGTGCAGCCGTGCTTCTTGCTGTAATGGCTATGATTTTCCGTAATCTGCATCTGATTTTCAAAAAATCGGAAAACTCCACACCTTTTCAAAAAGACAATGTGCGTATGATGAGAGAAATCGGTATTTTTGCGATTGCCATTCCCGTAATCGGCTTTATTATGAGCGTGATTACTCGTTTGGTATGCGGAGTGGATTTTGCAGAAATCAGCGTTGATATGGGCGGTATCTCTATGGGTATTATCGTTCTTTGCTTCTCACAGTTCTTTGCTCACGGTGTAAAACTTGAAAACGATGTAGATGGATTGCTGTAAGGAGGTCATTATGGGTAAAATCATTCTCCGTTTAGACAGAATGATGGTTGAGAGAAAAATGTCCTTAAACGAGCTTGCAGAGCGTGTGGGGATCTCCAACGTCAACCTTTCCAAAATCAAAAACAACAAAGTAACGGCTATTCGCTTTGCCACCCTTGCAGCGATCTGCGAGGTGCTCGATTGCGAAGCCGGAGATATTTTGGAGTTTCAAAAAGAAGAATAAATAACATACAAGCCCTCGTTCCCAAAACGGAGCGAGGGCATGACTTTGTTTACGCATAATTGCGACTGATACCATAAAACTGATAATGTTAAGAAAACGGGCGGCATTTCCAAGCCAAATTGGTAGAGTTTTCAGCCTTGTAATGATAGAATTTATTGCGAAAGGAGTTGATTTCATGGAACTTGGTAAACAGATCTATGAATTAAGAAAGAAAGCAAACCTCTCTCAGGAGCAGCTTGCCGAAAAGGTCGGTGTATCGAGGCAAACAATTTCAAAATGGGAGCTTGGTGAAACAGCGCCCGACATCAAGCAAGCGCAAATTCTGTCGCAGATCTTTAACATCAGTCTGGACGAGCTGACCGGTAATGATACTAAGGGTGTCATCTATGAAAAGGTAAGCAATACTGAACGGCTGGCAGGCACTGTAATAAGGATATTAAAGGCCTTGGGCATTTTCTTTATCGCGTTTGTTATCGTATCTGTTATTATTTTCGTTATAAGTATTATTGCATTTTCAAATTTGAGAGAAGAAGTTTCCTTTGAGAATAATGTAGAAAAGGTCACATTTACGGAAGTCGTTGGCGAAGAATCATATATTATTACGATTGGTTCGGACGGCTATTTTGAAGGTATTGGAATGTCTGACGAAATAAAGGAAGAACTTATGGAACTTATAGTTGTGGGAGATCTTCCTACATCCGAAGATAATATTACAGATTATTTCATAAAGC
>JAFTTI010000069.1 GCA_017466865.1 Oscillospiraceae bacterium
AATTTCTTCTAATGTCTCGGTTGTTACAAACCATTTATCTGCACCGCCATTTGGCAATGTTCCGTCTGCTCTCGGAAACATCTTGCCACCGTTGAAGAATAAAGCCTGTCGCCCATCATTGAGGGTGCCAAATGAACGGTCTTGTTTCTTAAAGCCGAGTTTCTTTATATTCTCCCAAGTTGTTAGGATCGCGGGCAACTGTGCGCCCCAAATGTTTACAAAAATGTTCTCTTTCATCTTGATATGTTTTATATGTGCCCTTGCGCGTTCCGGTGGTTGCGCTTACGATGCTTGGGACTATTTATGTGGTTGCAAGTGGTTACAAAATCACAAGGCATCAAGGGCAGTCCTCGCGCTTTCATCTGCGAGGTATGTTGTTGCTCGTTCTACAATGGTGGGCAATGCGAAGGCCTTTTTGTAGAAATTACCAGATTTCGAAAAGCGGAACGAGCTATTAAAAATTAACTACTCTGCGAATATCTTTCCCTTATTCGCTTTAAGGGGGAAACTAAAGACGCTACTCTTATTGTCCCGTCGCTTTCATTGCTTAATGTAGGGGACTGCTCCGGCATTCCAAGCTGCCGTTAGGCTATGGCCCACAGTGTATGCTCGGCAAACTAATGCTTATTGCGATACACCTTCCATTACGCCTATCAATATCAATTGGTACAATACGTCAAAGAACTCTTCTCTGTTTAATTGTGCCTCAACTGCAACCCAATGCACGATGAGGCTGGTGGTTTGGTTTGACTTTCAGTGAGAGGTTATTTCAACTCGCTTTCTGCGAGTTTGATAATGGAGCGCAGGGTGCCGCGCAGTTCATTGTTTTTTTTACAGACAAAATCCCATTGGTCTTGATAGAATTTCAAACTATCCTTGTCTTTCTGAGATGAGGCTTTCAAAGATTGATACTGAATTTGAAGCGCCTGATACTCCTTTTTCAAATCCTCGAGTGTGATGTTCTCTAAATCAATTTGTTTTTCTTCCATAATTGTAAATATTGATTGTTGATAGTTGATTTTACAGGAACCAAGATGCAGGGAGTGGAGGCTCATCATCGTAATAGTCTTCATAATCATCATCGTTTTGAGCGTACTCATCTCTGTTTTGGATAGCAGTCTCTAAATCCTCTTTGAGATAGCCTAATATTTCATTTTTGCTGTCATCGCCTGCATTCAGATATTCTTGTGCCTCAGGCTCGGTCATCTTTTCGATAGTGGAGATAGTCTCTTGCAACTCTTCGACTTCTTTCTGATAGTAGTCGTACTTTTCAGAGTCTGTCATATCATAGAAACTTTTAGAAATAGTTTCTTTTTTATCTTGACTTTTATTCATATATTTGCTTGTATATTGATTGATAGTGCAAATATAATCCAGAATTGGATAATATGCAAATAAAATTGGATAATATATCCATATTTGGATATTATTTAACTTTTGTAAACATTTTGATTAAAGGTTATGGTTAATAGAGTAAAGGAGATAATCACTCAAGCAGGATTATCTGACAGAGCATTTGCATTAAGATGTGGTATTACACAGAATACACTTAGTAGACAACTTACAGGTGTAAGTGAATTAAGTTTATCAACTATAAATTCAATTCTAAATAACTTTCCAGATGTATCAGCAGAATGGTTGTTAAGAGGAGAGGGGGTTATGTATAAATCCCAAAATTCTCTATTAGAACTTAATTCAAATAGAATGGAACGACTAATAGATACAATAACAACCTTGCAGGAAACTATCAACGAGAAGAGCAAAACTATTCAGTTGCTCGAAGAAGAAAATCGAAAATTGAAAACCGAACTAACGGTAAAAAAAATTGGATAATATGAAAAA
>JAFTTI010000030.1 GCA_017466865.1 Oscillospiraceae bacterium
CCACTTGTAGTTTCTACTACAGTGTAGCCCGGTTTCAACAATCCCTTTTTCTCAGCATCTTCTATCATGGCAAATGCAATTCTGTCTTTTACACTCTGGTTAGGATTATAATATTCCAGTTTTACCAAAAGCTTTGCTTCAAGCCCATGTTTCTTTTCATAATTTTTAAGTTCTAACAATGGAGTCTTACCTACTAACTCTGTAATGGATTCATATACTTTTCCCATATTTATTCCTCCTAGCTTTAGATGTGGTAATCATCTGCAAAATCCATCAAACCATACTCAAACAGGATTTCTTCCAAACGCTCCTGTGTCATAGGAGTAGGGATTGCAAAATCTGTATTATTAATTACAGCTTCTGCAAGATTGCGGTACTCCTGAGCCTGCTGTGAATCAGGCTTATATTCGATAACAGTCTTCTTGTTAATCTCTGCTCTCTGTACAATGTTGTCTCTTGGTACAAAGTAAAGAAGCTTTGTTCCCAGTTCCTTTGAAAATGCTCTAAGCAAATCCAGCTCTCTGTCTACATTTCTGCTGTTGCAGATAATACCACCCAGACGCACTCCACCTGTTTTAGCATATCTTCTGATACCTTTGGCGATGTTGTTCGCTGCATACAACGCCATCATTTCACCACTGGCTACAATGTAAATCTCTTTCGCTTTTCCTTCTCTGATAGGCATTGCAAAACCACCACAAACAACATCACCCAATACATCATAGAAAACGTAATCAAGATCGTCTGTATATGCTCCAAGATTCTCTAACATATTGATGGAAGTGATAATTCCACGTCCTGCACATCCAACACCCGGTTCCGGTCCACCTGACTCTACACACTTGGTTCCGCCGTAACCTTCACGCATAATACGAGATAATTCAATATCCTCACCTTCGTCACGAATTGTATCAAGAACTGTCTTCTGGGCAAGACCGCCTAACAATAATCTTGTGGAATCAGCTTTCGGATCACATCCTACAACCATTACTTTCTTACCATGCTCTACCAATCCGGCAGTTAAATTCTGTGTTGTTGTAGATTTTCCAATTCCTCCTTTTCCGTAAATTGCAATCTGTCTAATTTCACTCATTTTTCTTTTTCCTTTCTTTTTAATTTTTTTGATAAGAGTTTCTTTATGTTCTCTATGCCAATAAGGCTTGAACCTCATCATAGGCAACTAACCTTCTAATAGATTCTTCAATTACTCCCGGCAGTTCCATAGGATTAATCCCCCCCTGCTCTAATGCGTTTATGGCTCCCTGCCCGATTCTACTTACCAGTACATACTTGCAATCCGTCAGATAGCTGACACTTTCTTTCAGTTTCAACTCATCATGTACACCTCCCTGACACACTGGAGCTACCACTCTTTCTTCCTTATAGTCGATGGTATTGTCCTGATTTATGTCATAGATTGTGAATTTATCGGCTCTTCCAAAATGCTGATTCACTACAATTCCATCGGAAGTGGCTACTGCTATCCTGAATTTAACAAATTCCTCATCCATGCGAAAATGTCTCCTTCACTGCAATTCTTTTCTGATAAATCTGTTCTCCGAATTCAGACTTTCCGGGAACTCCCACTGCATCTGCTCTACAACGCTGACAATGCCTGAATACATCTATGTACTTACTGGCTTTTGTTCTTGCCGCATCAATCTGGGCACAAGCCGGTGCTGGGATATCCTTTAATTCATGCTGCGGTATCAAAGGAATGATATTGTAGATACTGGCTCCTGCTTCTTTTACTGTTTGGGCTACAGTTTCAATATGATCATCGTTTATCCCTGGTACTAAAACTGTATTGACTTTAACAGTTATTCCTGCGGATGCCACCTTTTTGATTCCCTTAATCTGATTCTCTATCAGGATTTCTGCCGCTTCCACACCTTCATATCTCTTTCCGTGATAAACGATGTATTTATTCAGCTTCGCCTCTATCTGCGGATCAACAGCATTTACTGTTACAGTTAAAGAATCAATTCCCACATCTATGACTTCATCTGCCTTTTCGTACAGTAACAGACCATTTGTACTCATACATTTAATTAAATCAGGAAATTTTTCCTTTATTAAGCGGAAGGTCTGAAGTGCATAATCTGTAGCAAGCGTGTCTCCCGGTCCTGCAATGCCTGCTACTGTAATCTCCGGACATAGCTTTAATGCTTTCTCTAAAACTTCTATACTCTCTTCCGGAGCAAGCACCTTCGATGTCACCCCCGGTCTGTTTTCAACATCACTAATCACTCTGTCACAAAAGCGGCAGGCTATGTTACATCCGGGACTTACCGGAAGATGAATTCTTCCCACATTATTTTTGTGACCACCAAAGCATGGATGCGAATTTTGTAAATCCTTATATGTATTACTCATAAATAATCACCTGCTTTCTCTACCATCCATTCTTCTCTTCAAAATAACAAACTTATTTTGAAGTAACGATGCTGAGTGGATTCGAACCACCAACTTCAGTTTTGCAAACCTATGCCATTCCCAACGGCTACAGCATCCTATTAAAAAACCAGAAATTTTGTATATGGATTTGCCCGATTGCGCTAAAGCAAACCTCTATTACAAAACCTCTGGTTGACCAGTCAGTTCTTTATTCTAAATTTTTCCGTTTTGTCTATCTGAATAATTTTTCCATCCTGTACTATGATATTCACACTTCCGTATTTAATATCCTTAATCATATCTGCAATGGTCTGTAAGTGTGAATTATCTAATACACTTTTATTATCTTTCCGTTCCAATACAATCACCTCCACTTAATTCTAGCAGGCTTTCTTTGATGGCAAAAAAGCAGGCGCCATATACATGGCACCCGCTCGCACTTAACTTAAGTTCAGGTACACAATGCATATGAAAAGTAAACTGTCTTCAAGTATACAGTCTGACAACAGCAACAATACATTGCAATCACATTCTGATTTGTCACATGTAACTTCTTCATAACATTGTCTCCTTTCTAATTGTGCTTATCCGATAGTTCTGGTATGTGTGGACAGTCTGTCATGTCTTTTCAACTGTAACAAACTGTCCTAACTTTCTTAGTTATTACTAAATAATGGTGTAGACAAATATCTGTCGCCTGAATCAGGAAGCAATGCAACAATTGTTTTGCCCTTATTTTCAGGACGAGATGCTAAAATACTTGCAGCTTTTAATGCCGCACCGGAAGAAATACCTACAAGAATACCTTCGCTTACTGCAAAGTTTCTTCCTTCTGCAAATGCATCTTCATTTTCAATGGTGATGATTTCATCATATACATTGGTATTCAGAACCTGAGGAACAAATCCTGCTCCGATTCCCTGAATCTTATGTGCTCCCGGTGTACCTGTTGACAGTACCGGACTACCTGCTGGCTCTACTGCAACAATCTTCACATTTGGATTCTTTTCCTTCAAATACTCGCCAACACCGGTTATGGTTCCACCTGTACCAACACCAGCAACAAAGATGTCAACTTTTCCATCAGTCTGTTCCCAAATTTCAGGACCTGTTGTTGCCTTATGAACAGCAGGATTAGCAGGATTTACAAACTGTCCTAAAATAACAGCTCCCTCAATTTCTTCCTTCAACTCCTCAGCCTTGGCAATGGCACCCTTCATACCCTTAGCACCTTCGGTAAGTACCAGTTCTGCACCATATGCTTTTAAAAGATTTCTTCTTTCCACGCTCATGGTATCAGGTAATGTAAGAATCGCTCTGTATCCCTTTGCAGCAGCAACTGCCGCAAGACCGATACCTGTATTTCCTGATGTAGGCTCAATAATGGTTGCTCCCGCCTGCAAAATACCCTGCTTCTCGGCGTCTTCAATCATTGCCAACGCAATTCTGTCCTTTACCGATCCTGCCGGATTTAAATACTCAAGCTTTGCAAGAATAGTTGCATCTGTTGCACCAGCCTTTTGGGAATACTGATTCAACTTTAATATAGGTGTACCTCCGATTAACTCTAATGCACTTTCTTTAATTTGACTCATAATAAAAACCTCCTTGATTTGTTTTTTATTTTTCATATCTGTTTAGTATGGTATAAGGATAACATACTTTATTTCCTTTGTATAATACCTATATCCTTTTATCTGTTATAGGTATTTGCTATAACAATTTTGTCATTTTTTACTGCTAGTTCAAGTCTAGTCAATGCTTCTGTCAACGTTTTCCTTGGACAGGCAACATTAATCCTTTGGAATCCTTTCCCTGCTGTTCCAAATATTCTGCCACTATCCAGCCAGAGCTTTGCTTTCTTGACAATCAAGTCCTCCAGCTCACTTTCTGACAAACCTAACTTTCTAAAATCCAGCCACATCAAATAGGTGCCTTCTGTTTCAACAATCGTTATATCCGGCAATTTTTCTTCAATGAACTGTTTCGTATAGGCAATATTCTCACTCACATATTTATGCATTGCCTCATACCATTCATCGCCGTGTTCATATGCAGCTTTTGTTGCAACCAGTCCCATCACATTTAACTGACTATATCCTGAAGCATCTATCTGTTTCCTAAACTTCCTTTTTAATTCCGGATTTGGAATAAATATATTGGAGACCTGCAAGCCTGCAATATTAAAAGTTTTACTCGGGGATGTTGCTACAACGCTGATTTCTTCATATTCCTTTTTCAGTTTTGCAAATACATGATGCTTTCCGCGAAATACAAAGTCTGCATGAATTTCATCACTTACTACCACTACATGGTGCTTATAACAAATATCGCCTATGCGTTTAAGCTCCTCCTCACTCCACACTCTTCCCACTGGATTATGTGGGTTACACAAAAAGAACAGTTTTATTTTCTCTGTGACTATTTTTTCCTCAAAGTCCTCAAAGTCAATTCCATATCTACCGGATTCATCCTGCACCAATGTATTGCTGACAAGTTTTCGTCCGTTATCAATGATCACCTCGCTGAAGGGATAATATAC
>JAFTTI010000070.1 GCA_017466865.1 Oscillospiraceae bacterium
ACTGTATCTGGTCAATCAATTTACATTACAGCAAAAAATCCTGGAGAAGCTTTAATTACTTGTTCCCACGAAAAAGCTGCAAGTGATTTACAGTTTTATGTTGTGGTTCCTGGAAGTGCAGAAAAAGTAATTACTTTTAATAAGACTTATATGACTCTTATAAAAGGAAGTTCCGGAACATCTTTAAAAGCAAATATTGAAAATGCAGAAAGTTCAAATGATTACAATGAACTTGAATGGACTGTTCATAGTGTTGGAACTTCAGAAGTGTGTCGTGTTATGGGAAGTGGGCAGAATGTAACTATTTATCCAATTAATGTTGGTGAGGCAGAAGTAATGGCACAACTTCCTAATAGTTCTTCTGTTGCAAAATGTACTGTTGTGGTAGAAGCAGGAAAAAGTTTTGTTCTAGAAGCTTCAAATATTTCTGTTCAACCTTTTGGAACTCGAAAGGTAAAATATACAGTGAGTCCAGCAAATGCAAATTTAACTTGGACAATGGATCAAATGAATGATGTGTTCACCTATACTGATTTGGGATGTGATGAAAATGGTGTAGGATACGTTCAGATTGAAGGTATAAAAGAGGGAACTGGAAATTTATACTGTGTTACAGATGGAAATGCAAAAGGAAATCTTTCTATTAAAGTTGCGTGGAATTATGAGTTCTCTTTAACTGGGAAAACTACTTTTAGTATAAGTCCTGCAGAAACTGCCGAAGTTGGGTTTAAGGTAAATCCGACTTATGCAGATATCACTGTAAATTCAACGAGTGATGCTTTTAATTATTCGATAGTAAACAACGGTGATGGAACTGGAAAAATACTGATTACTCCAACAGCAGAAACAAGAAATAATATTACTATAAATGTTATGGCAACCAATCCAAATAATTATGATGAGGTGGTTGGTTCAAAAAATATTACAGCAAACTTTGTTTACAAAACAGTTACCCCTAAAGTGTTTATTGTAAATAAAAGTGGAAATTTCTCCTATTTCCAAAATAATATTCTTTACATTGGGGATGGAGAAACCGTAACTCTCGGTGTTGATGTTGGTGAAAAGAATGTTGATTGGACATTAAAAAATATTGATATAACTAAAATTGAGTCTGTATCGAATAATACAAAGGCAACTGTTTCTGGTTCTTCTACACAATTTAAGGTAATAAACTCTCAAGATGTAACTCTTCAAAAGTATTACATTCCAGAATTTTACGAACCATATGCTGTTTATGGAGGTCAAACATTAAATTTGGACCAATTCTATGTTGCAAAAAATGATGTTGGTTTCCTTGATACTACGGCTTATTACTATATTGCTTACAAAGGGTCAATTCAAACAGGTTATGAAACAGACTCCAATGGAAATACGACTTCTACTCCTGCTTTTCAGACAAATGTTTCTTGTGGTGAGTGGGGAGACAGTTATACATATATAGGAAGAAGAAGAAATTCATCTAAAGACGGAACTTGGATGAGTATTGAGGATTATGAAAAAGTAGTTTGGTATTATAGACCTGCCACAGGAAAAATCGAACAATGGAATGGAGATACAGCTTATAGTGCAAAAGCTGCACGCCAGCTTGCAAATCAACCTGCAACAAAACGTGTTATTGAGGATAAATCAATTGTTTCATCTGTAATGACAGACAAAATTGTATTTTATATCTCACATAACGGAATAGAACAACGTGTAGAAATTCCTGTATATACAGTAACTCGTAATTGTTATTGCACACAAAATTAAATTACAAGTTGAATGCAAAATAATGGCTGAAAAAATATAATCAAGAAAAGCACTTTCAAAAAATGAAAAAACTTTCTGTGTGTGTCATTTGTTGGCACACACAGTGGTTTATACTTTTTTTATAAGGAGGTGCAAAATGCAAAGAACTCTTCAAGAAATAAACATTGAAATTGAAGCAACAAAAAAAGAACTCGAAAATGTGCATGGAACAGAAACAGAAGTTTATGCACGAATTGTTGGTTATTACCGTTCTGTAAGAAATTGGAATAAAGGGAAAAAGGATGAATACAACCAGCGAAAGATGTTTACTGCTGAAAATATTAGTTCTGCAAAAACAAGTACCCCTACACTTTCGCATTACGAAATTTTTATTCGTAAAACTTGTCCTAATTGTCCACCTGTAAAAGACTACATTTTAAGTACTAATTTAGATGGGAAAATTGTAGACACAGATACGGATGAAGGGTTAAGCCGAGCTTCAGAAAAAGGTGTTTTATCTACTCCAACAGTTATTTTTTATGATGAATCTAATAGAGAAATAAAACGATGTCATTCAGTTGAAGAGATAAAAGAAATTGCTTAAAAGTTGGTTCTTCAATTTTAGAGAATTATCCCCGTTATCTACTGTAATTCTTTAATTTTGAAGATTTATAAATATCTATTTATC
>JAFTTI010000071.1 GCA_017466865.1 Oscillospiraceae bacterium
AAATCGGAAGTGAACGACTAATCAACCTGATGACCGCATGGAAACACGAAATCAAAGAACTTATGGGCGGTATGGGCATTAACTCTATCGAAGCTTTGCGTGGAAATCGCCTGATGCTTCGTGGTATCGGACTGAACGAAAAGGAACTGGAAATTCTCGGCATTTCTTATGCCGGAGAATAAAGGAGGTGCTATATAAAATGAAACGTGTTTATGTAAATGAAGAATGGTGTCTTGGATGCCATTTATGTGAATATAACTGTGCCTTTGCCAATTCCGGTAAACAGGACATGACAGATGCATTGAAAGGAAAGCCGATCTATCCTCGCATTCATATTGAGGAAGGAGAAAAGATTTGCTACGCCGTTTCTTGCAGACACTGCACTGACCCTATCTGTATCAAAAGCTGTATCGCAGGTGCAATTTCCAAGGAAGACGGTGTTGTTCATATTAACCAGAATAAATGTGTGGGATGCCTTACTTGTGTTTTGGTCTGCCCTTATGGAGCATTGGCTCCAAATGAAAACGGTATTATGCAAAAATGCGAACTTTGCCTTTCTAACACCTGCGGTGAACCCGCCTGCGTAAAAGGCTGTCCAAATAAAGCAATCGTATTTGAAGAAAGAGGTGACTAGTATGGCTCAATATGTAATCATCGGAAATGGTGTGGCAGCCATTGGCTGTATCGAGGGGATCCGAAAAGAAGATACTCAAAATAAAATTGTTGTTATTTCAGAAGAAACACACCCTGTTTACTGCAGACCTCTCATCTCCTACTATTTGGAAGGTAAAACAGATTTGGAGAAAATGGCATACCGCAATCCTAATTTTTATGACGAAATGAATTGCGAAGTTCTTTATGGCAGAAAAGCTGTAAGAATTGATAATACTACAAAACAGATAACCTTGGATGATGAAACTATCATTCCATATAATAAGCTTTGTATTGCTACCGGCTCCTCTCCTTTTGTTCCACCATTTGCAGGACTTGAAACCGTAGAACATAAATATTCATTTATGACCTTAGATAATATGTTGGAACTTGAATCTGCTATCAGCACAGATTCTAAGGTACTAATCGTAGGTGCCGGACTCATCGGCTTAAAATGTGCCGAAGGTTTGAAAGACCGTGTTTTAAGCATTACCGTTTGCGACCTTGCAGATCGTGTACTCTCCAGCATTTTGGATTCAGATTGTGCTTCCATGATGCAGAAACACTTAGAGTCAAACGGAATTCAATTTATGTTAGGCGACAGTGCTGTATCCTTTGACAAAAATACTGCTCTTATGAAAAGCGGAAAAATCGTCAATTTCGATATTTTAGTTCTTGCTGTTGGTGTTAGAGCCAATACTTCTCTATTAAGCGAAATCAGCGGAAAGGTAAATCGTGGAATACTTATCAACAACAAAATGGAAGCTTCCATTCCTGATATTTACGCCGCTGGTGACTGCACGGAAGGTGAAGATATTTCTTATAATGGGAAACGAGTCCTTGCCATTCTCCCTAATGCCTATATGCAAGGCAATTGTGCAGGTATCAATATGGCAGGTGGCACTGCTGTTTTTGACAGGGCGATTCCAATGAATTCTATAGGTTTCTTTGGTTTACATACTATGACAGCTGGTAGCTACTATACCGCTGATGAAGGTGGAGAATTATATGAGGAAAAAACAGAAAACACACTAAAACGCTTATTTACACGAGATGGCTATTTGACCGGATTTATTCTAATTGGTAACTCTGTTACAAATCGTGCCGGAATATATACCTCATTAATCAGAGAACACATTCCACTAAACTCTATTAACTTTGAGACCTTGAAAAAAAGTGCATGTACAACTGCATTTTCGCAAGAAAAACGTAACCATATTTTTGGAGGTGTGGTATAATATGAAATTGATTGATGCTAAAAATTTAGATTACAGGACTTTAAATGAAGAGTTGCGTAAAGCTGATGAAGATTGTACCATTGAAGGATGTTGTGGTCA
>JAFTTI010000031.1 GCA_017466865.1 Oscillospiraceae bacterium
CAACATTACGTTGCGCTGCATCCAAGCATTACCGTTCTTTTACAACAGTATGATAATTTTATTGATAAAATCCAACCAAACAGAGAGTATTTCTTTCAAATGGTTAGCGGAAAATGTTTTGATCACAGTTGGCTTGAGACATGGTTTCGTACACTTTGGAAAAAAGCAAATCCTGACATTGATAATGTTACTGCTTATCAGCTCCGCCATCACTACGCAACAACTAACATCAACAGTTGGGATACGGATAGCTTTGAATTTAGCGACAAGCTGTTATACCTTGCGAAGTCAATGGGACACCGATGGACGCAATCAACGCTCCATTACTATTCTATTGTTCCACGACTTGCGGACACCATAAAAGATGCATCAGAAAACGGATTTAACGATATAATAACGGAGGTTTCTTATGAAGAAGAATAACAAAAATGCAGCAAAAATTTCACGGTATATGTCCGAGTTTTTATATGACTACGCACCGAATTTCCTTACATATAGCGAACATACAATAAGATCCTATAAGGAAGCGCTTTCTCTGTATGTGACCTACCTCGAAAGCATTGGTATTACACCTAACTCTCTTGATATTTTCCATTTTAACAAGGAGCATATTGAAGGATGGATGAAATGGTTATCGAATACAAGGAATTGCTGCCCCGATACCTGCAATGTCAGACTCGGCTCGTTGCGAGTGTTTCTGCAGTTCCTCAGTAATAAAGATATCGCATATTTGTACTTGTATCAGGAATCTAAGCTTGTAAAAAGAAAGAAGTGCTTCAAGAAAAAGGTAGAAGGACTAACCCGTAATGCAGTGACTGCCATCTTAAACGAAGCTGACCTTTCCACCAAAACCGGTCGCAGAGATTACACATTGCTAATGATGATGTATGGTACAGCCGCACGAATCGGTGAAATATTGGGAGTAAAGATCAAACACTTAAATTTGGACTGCTCAAAGCCATTTGTGTATCTGCATGGTAAAGGTGGAAAACGAAGAACAGCATATCTTCTCCCCAGAGCAGTTACTAATATTAAGGGGTATATACGTGAAAATCACGGAGAAAGCCCTAATCCCGATGACTACTTATTTTATTCCCGTGTTGGTGGGAATAAAGGTATGCTGACAGAACCTGCAATTGATAAGAGAATCAAGAAATACGCTGTGGCAGCACACAAAAAATGCAGTGAGGTGCCTGTTGATACACACGCTCATCAATTTCGCCATGCAAAAGCATCGCATTGGCTTGAAGATGGAATCAATGTAGTGCAGATCAGTTTTTTGCTCGGTCACGAGAACCTTAATACAACAATGAAATACCTTGATATTACTACAGAAGAAAAGGTCAAGGCACTTGCAACGCTTGAAACCGAAGAAGAACATAACACCCCGAAAAAGTGGAGAAATAACGAAGCAAGTCTTACTTCTTTTCTTGGATTTGCCCGTTAAAATGATAGGTGCCGCGCCAAAACGACGCGGCGCCTTCTATATTTATTCTTTATTTCCGTGTAACACCCACTCGGCATCGTAGCCAAATTCAAAGGCAATGACTTTTGCAAGGGAGGGAGAAAGAGTAGTGATTTTTTTGCTTTCGCCGGTCAGAGTATAAACATAGTTTTCAGAAACTCCGATCCGTTTTGCAAATTCTCTTTTTGAGATATTTTGCTCTGCAATAATCTTATTTAACCTA
>JAFTTI010000072.1 GCA_017466865.1 Oscillospiraceae bacterium
GGTAGAAGTTTGTGAAAGAACGATGGATGCTTTCACTTCCCAAATGGAAGACAATCATCATTTTATCCTTCCCGGAGGAACACCTTTGTCTGCACAATTACAGTTTGCGCGTGTGGTAAGTCGTCGTGCCGAAAGACGTTTATGGACATTGAATCGACAAGATGAACTTCCTCCGTTGATTTTACCATACATCAACAGATTGTCAGACTTATTCTTTGTAATGGCCCGTTATGATATGTGGAAACAACAATGGCCAGAAGAAAAATGGCATTCATTTACTTATAAACAAAAAAAATTAAACAAACAAGAATGAATATGAAACATCTAATCATTATCGGTGACGGAATGGCAGATTGGCATATTCCTTCTTTAGGTGGTAAAACTATATTGGA
The DNA here is from genome assembly GCA_017466865.1 of Oscillospiraceae bacterium. Classification (GTDB taxonomy): domain Bacteria; phylum Bacillota; class Clostridia; order Oscillospirales; family Ruminococcaceae; genus RGIG4131. The sequence continues at coordinate 393 of JAFTTI010000072.1, forward strand.
AAATGCTTATACACCTTATATGAACAAATTGGCAAAAGAAGGTTGTAATGGAGTCCTACAAACTATACCTACAGGATTACCTTCTGGTAGCGATGTTGCAAACCTTTCAATATTAGGCTATAATCCATACGAAGTTTGTGACGGACGAGGACCTTATGAAGCTCAAGGACTTAGTATTAATTTGCAAGCAGATGATTTAATTTTGCGATGTAATCTCGTTAGTATTGACAATAGTATTCTAAAAAGTCATTCAGCTGATTATATTACAACCGAAGAGGCGGATATACTTATTCATTATCTTCAAGAATACTTAGGAAATGAGTTTGTAAACTTTTACACAGGAAAGCAATACCGGCATCTTTTGGTTATAAAAGGCGGGCATAAAGATGTTAATTGTACACCTCCACACGATATTATATCAAAATCGTTATATGCATATTTACCTCAAGCAAAAGAGCCAAGTGCAAAAGAAACAGCCCGTTTAATACAGGATTTAATATTAAAATCACAACGTATTCTTAAAGATCATCCATTGAATAAAAAAAGGATGAAAAATGGTAAAATGCCAGCAAATAGTATTTGGCCTTGGGGTGGAGGGTATTTGCCCCAAATTAAGCCGTTTAATAATAAGTTTCCTCAGGTAAAATCTGGGGCTATTATATCTGCTGTTGATTTAATCCGTGGAATTGGACATTCTATCGGGTTGCAACCCATAGAAGTTCCTGGCGCAACAGGAAATTATAAAACCAATTATAAAAATAAAGTAATAGCGACTCTTGATTCACTACAAGATAATGATTTTGTTTATTTACACATTGAAGCTAGTGATGAATCGGGACATGAAGGAGATATTTTTCTTAAACAAAGGACTATTGAAGATTTAGATAGTCAAATCATTGGACCTATTTACGAAACAATAAAGGGGTGGAATACATCGGTAGCTATTGCAGTCTTACCTGATCATGCTACCCCCTGCGAATGTCGTAGCCATACTACAGACCCTGTACCGTTCTTTATATGGCATAGAGATATTATACCTGATACAGTACAGAAATTTGATGAAACATCTGCTTATAATGGCATGTATGGCACTTTGAAAGGAGATGAATTTATAAATGAATTTATGAAAGAGTAATAACATGAATCATAAAACTTTATTACATCCCATTATGTTTGCGGGGACAGGAAGTGATGTCGGCAAGAGCATTGTAGCAGCAGCTTTTTGTCGTATCTTCAAGCAAGATGGTTATGCACCTGCCCCATTTAAGGCGCAGAATATGGCGCTCAATTCGTATGCTACTCCTGAAGGCTTGGAAATAGGTCGAGCACAGGCGGTGCAAGCCGAAGCGGCGGGTGTGCCATGCCATACGGATATGAATCCTTTGCTTTTGAAACCGCAGAGCGACCATACTTCGCAA
>JAFTTI010000032.1 GCA_017466865.1 Oscillospiraceae bacterium
ATAATTCTTGCTTTTCTTTTGATAAGGCAAAATATATTTCTGGTGTTAAAAAAGTTCCTTTAATTTCTTTATATCCTAAAATAGATAATTCTTCACTTATATATGAATATTCTATATTTGGTATTTTAATATTTGTATTTAGTTTTTTGTTTAGAAAATCATATATTGCTTTTTCTTTTTCATACCCTTTTTTCTTATTAGCACTAAATTTGATTTTGAAAACATATTCATTATTTACAATGTATGCTTTGCTGTCATAACCCTCACCAATCAACTTTATACTATCAACAACTATATTGCATTTTTCTTCTATTATCTTTTTTATATCCATTAGTTTTTCTCCTTAAAATCATACACATAAATAATTTCATCATCTACTTTATTTATTCCTCCTGCTTTTTCATAACATTTACAAGCAGAAATATTGCTTCTATTCGTTATTAAATACATTTTATAACAATCAATACAGATGCCGTTGTAGTTTTTCCTGTCCCCGGCGCACCTGTGATTACAATAATTCTACCTTGATTCATCTATATTTTACCTCCACAACTTCGGATTTATCTCGCTGATTTAGACGTATTGTACCATATTTTTGTGAATTTTTCAACTTAGCCACTTCGATTATACTCACGACTTAATAACTTCTTAAATACTTCCCGAAAAAGAAAAACTGCCATCCGTTAAGACAGCAGTTCCTTTTCGGCTGGTATGCTATTAAGAATACACAATATCGTTCAATACAATCTCATCTGCACAGGCTCGGATATTGTTCATCAATCCTATCCATTTCATCATATCCTTTCCTTTCAGTTCTTCCGTCACACCCTGCTTTCTTGCCATTTCCTTTATCAGATACTCCGCCATATCACACGCCGAAGTATCAATATCGGCAAGGTGTTCATATAACTTTCCGCTTGTAAGCAGATTGATATACAAGATTTTCCTGTGTTCCCTTAAATATCTTTCCCTCATTCTTCCGTATTTTGTGAGAGTGGGCGGTTCTTCGTTTTCTATCGTCAAGCAGGGATAGTAATAATCTCCGATGAGTTCGTACTGGATACCGGTTCTTTCGTCTGTAATAAATCTTTGCATTTTGATTTCTCCTTTTGCTTCTTATGGTAAAATTCCAAAGATTTTTCGTTGTGATTTTGTTTTTGACATTCTTCGGAACAGAATTTCTGCTGACTGTGTGTAGGCCAGTAGGTACTGCCACACACAGCACAGACACGCTGACGATAATAATGATTTCCTTTTTCTGCTTCTCTGTCGGCTTTCTTTTGGTCTTGCCTTGCCTGATAGCAACAATCCTTTGAACAGAATATCTGTCGGTTGCTTGTAGGTACAAACTCCTTTTGACAATGGGGGCATACCTTTGCTTTTACGATTTCTCCACCGTTTTCAGCGAGTTTTTTCGCCTTTCGCTTCTCTCGGTAAACTTTTTCACGCTCACGCTGTTTTGCCAGTCGTTCCATTTCAATCTGTTCTTCCTGTGCCTTGATTTCAGCAAGTTCTTCTTCTGTGTAGGCAATATCGACCTGCCCCACATAGTTGAAATAAATATCAACCTTTTGTGTCCTTGCTTTTCCCACACCCTCTGCTTCATAAACCACAATCTTGTCAATGAGTTCGGCAAACATCAAATCGGAAATTTCTGTCGGCTCTTTGCACTTGCGTATCAAAGAAATGAAATGCTTAATATCAACCGTATTCGCCTTTTCTTCGGTCAGTTCCTTTTGCATTTCCTCAATTTTCGTTTCCAGTTCAGCCTGCTCATCATCATACTGCTTCATTAGTTGCTTGTACTGTCTTTCGGGCAGTAATCCCGAAACAAGATTTTCATACAACCCACGAATAAGTTTTGACAGTTCATCGTATCGCTTCTGAAAACGCTGCAACTCCGATTTATTGTGCTTTGGCTTTTCTGTCTGCTTTTCGTTCCACAATACTTGAAGTTCCTTTGCAAAGGCTTCTTCGTCATTCAGAACAAATCTTGATAATCGTTTTACAGTCGATAATATCAAGGCTTCAACATTATCAGCACTAATCGAATGGGCAGTGCAGGAGTTTACTCTGCTGGCATACCCACCGCAACGGTAAGAATACTGTAACGAACGGTCTTTTTTACTGTAATGCGTTTGCAAGGTCATTCTTCTGCCACAGTCAGCACAGAACAGATAACCGCTTAAACGATTGCTGTGCGTTCCTCTTGCCGCTGTTCTGTTGGCTCGTTTCTTTCGCTTCTGAACGCTGTCCCAAAGTTCCTGCGAGATGATAGGCTCGTGCGTATTATAAAATACATACTGTTCATCTTCATCGGTATTTTTCCTTTTGTGCAGTTTGAAATTGGTGCTGACCGACTTACGCAAAACAGTATGACCAAGATATTCCTGTCTGCTCAAAATCGCTCTTATGGTTGACATTCCCCAAGTATATGGGTCTGAAAACTTCGTTCCATTATACTGTTCGGGGTGATATTCCTTTGCGTGTGCTGCCGGAATTAAAACCTTTTCTTCGGTAAGCAATTCAGCGATTGCTCTCGGACTTTTGCCCTCGTTGGCAAGCAGAAAGATACGCTTTACCACCTCAGAAGCCACAGGGTCAACGACAAGCGTTTGTTTGTCGGTTGCTAATCGGTTATATCCATAGGGAATAGAACCGCTACATCGCTTTCCGTCTTTCATACGGGCATCAAACACAGCCTTGATTTTATTGCTTGTGTCTTTGGCATACCACTCGTTCATTATATTCAAAAACGGGGCAAAGTCATTATCCGAAGCATTGTTGCTGTCAATACTGTTGTTTATTGCAAGAAAACGGACATCTTTCTGTGGGAACAGAACTTCCGTATAAAAGCCGACTTGCAGATAGTTTCGTCCTAATCGGCTCATATCCTTAACAATAATCGTTGCGACATTTCCTGCTTCTACTTCCTTAATCAGTTCTTGAAAACTCGGACGATTGAAATTCACACCCGAAAAACCATCGTCAGTAAAATGGCGAATATTCGTGAACCCATTTCTGCGAGCATAATCTTCCAAGTATTTCTTTTGGTTGGTGATTGAATTTGACTCACCATTGAGGTCATCATCTCTTGATAAACGCTCATAGAGTGCTGTAATCTTTGAAGTCCTTGACATTCTCTTATCCTCCTTTCTTTATGTAATCTGTTTTGGTATTAAAAGTATTACTCCCTCTACCAATAGGAGAAAATAGGGATACAAAGCGGAACTGTTTTTCAAAGAATCAAAAAAATATTTTTTGAAATTCTGCAACCGACTTTGATAACCTATTTTCAATTTAGGAACGCATTATTTATCGTCCTACTAAAGTATAGCCCTCGGTCTATAGATATACGGCGAGTGATTTTTCCAAGAAAGGTCGAGAGGATGGAAGGGCAATGAGGTGGCATGGAATTCCATGCGTCATGATATGTATCGTTTACACACTCTTGAGCATCCTCGCTATTAACTAAAATATTAAATGAAATACTGTTAAGGTAACTACCATATTTTATGGATGTTTCAGAAATTGCAGTTTCATTGCGTTTCCAGTATAACTCTACTATATATTTGTCGTCCATCCTTACACCTCCTTGTAAATTTGTTTTAGGGCCCTTCACTTATATACTCGCAAAAACCAGAAAAATATTGCATATTTAAGATAATTTTTTGTTTTTATGTCCATTATTATTTAAAAAGGTGCATACACCTTGCCATTTAATGCAATTTAGTATACACATGTTTCTTCTTTTTTTGACCACTTTGTATTCTTACAAATGTATTATACTTTATCGCTTACTTCCCTTTTATATTGATAGTATCTGTAATATATGCCCATAGTTCAGGGTAATCAACATAAAGAGGGGCCTCTGCGCATCCATAATATTCGCTTGTCTGTCTGTCTTCAAATGTTAACTGAATACTCTTATCTGTCTGACATTGAAATAACCATAGCTTGTCCTCATAATAAAATGCTAAAGCGTAGTCAT
>JAFTTI010000073.1 GCA_017466865.1 Oscillospiraceae bacterium
TTTATCGTATGCAAAATTCGGTGAAATCAAGTATGGTGATGAAGATTTTTCAAACGAAAGAATTCAATTAGTATTCGGTCTTTTATCTGAAATAGATAGAAGCGTAACAGAAGAACCAATGAAGGTTCGTTTGGAAACGGTGAACTTAATTCTTATCCGTTGCTGGGAATATATAAAAGATTTCTGTGAGAACGTTAAGGATTCGTTAGCACAAGCTGGTCAAACGCCATCTGATGAAGAACTGGAAGAAGCATTATCAAAAATTTTAGGCTCTCTTGCAGGAAGTACAAAGCAAGCGCAAGGTAATAGTGCTCCCGTTAGAGCAAACGCAGGTGAAGGTGGAACACCAAACGTTAAAAACCGTGAAAAAACCAAAGCCGAAGCTGAAAAAGCAAAAGGTGAAAAGCCTGAAAATGCTGGTGGAGAAACGGGAGAAAGTGGTGAAGGTGCATCACAATCGGCTGAGAACTTAGGCGGTGGCTCGGGAGATAATGAATATCAAGAGATTTCGCAAGGCGAGGATGGAAGAATTCCTTTAATAAAAACGGACGACGTTATTGATTTTGGTGAAGGTAGGTTGGAGAAAAACGACGACTATGAATCCCAAGAATACGAGAATGCTGGTCGTGATATTGAAAATCTTTTAGAATCAATGGCTGAAAAAGCCGCTTGTGAAGAACTTGAGAACGAACGCTTAAAAGAGCTGAACGAAGTAGCACAAAATATTTCCTATGGTAACGTTCATCAAGGAATTAATATTCAAGTGAATAGAATGAGTAGTGTTTCGGATGGTATGGTTGAAAGATATCAAGCTGTTTCGAGTCCATTACTTATGATTTCAAGGCAATTGCAACGAAGCATAATAAAGCAATTAAAAGACCAAAGAAAGGGCGGTAAAATGACTGGACTTTTGATGGGACGAAAATTGGATGCACGTGCATTGCATCGAAACGACGGTAAGGTTTTTTATAAAAACAATTTACCGAACGATATTCCTGAACTTGCAGTTGGATTATTGCTTGACGAATCGGGCTCTATGCATAGTTCAAACCGTGCGACTTATGCACGAGCGTCAGCCATTATTTTATATGATTTTTGTCAAAGCTTAGATATTCCAGTCATGGTTTACGGGCATTCAACAGGTCACAACGACAACGTTGAACTGTATTCCTATGCTGAGTTTGATAGTATTGATAATAATGATAAATATAGAATGATGGATATTGGCGCAAGGGGTTGTAATAGAGACGGTGCAGCACTTCGTTACGTGGCAGAGCGTTTATCTAAACGACCTGAAACTGTTAAAATACTTATTCTTGTATCAGACGGGCAACCGAATGGTAGAGGATACGTAGGAACGGCCGCTGAAGAAGACTTGCGTGGTATCAAGCAAGAGTATCAAAGAAAAGGTGTTATTTTTGTTGCTGCCGCTATTGGTGATGACAAGAAAAACATAGAAAGAATTTACGGTGATTCCTTTTTGGATATCACAGACTTAAATCAGTTACCCACAAAACTTACCGCTGTTGTAAAACGGTATATAAGGGTATAAAAA
>JAFTTI010000004.1 GCA_017466865.1 Oscillospiraceae bacterium
AAAGAAAAGGGGTATCTTTATGAAAGAAACATATTTCGTTACTATCACAGGGCTTGATTTTTACTACGGCAAAAAGCCGTTTGAAATCGGAAGAATAATAAAACTCATAAAAGAACCCGATAACGAACATGACAATGAGGCTATTGTTGCATTTCTTCCTTTCATTGACAAAATCGGTTATGTCGCCAATAGTCCGCATACCGTTTATGACGGAACAATAAGCGCAGGCAGACTCTATGACAAAATTGATGATTACGCATACGGCAGAGTAATGTTTGTAACTCATTCTTCGGCGATAGTTCTTGTTCTCGATAAGAAAACCGTTGAGTCTGACGATGATGAAAAGAAGGTTGAGTAAGGGGGTGAACAACCTGGCAAGATTTGACCTTTTAACATTTGTCTGGGAAATAATCTGACATCATCATGCTCCTTATAATAAACAGCAAAGCCATTTCCGATTCGGGTCGGGAGTGGCTTTGCTATTGCTTTCTCACGATAGATATGCTATACTTGACCTGTCAAAAAACCTACACGGAGATGAGAAAATGCAGAAGAAAAAAGAAATCGTAATAGTGCTTATACTCACTGCTCTGATGACATTTATCGAGATGTCCGCTCTGCCTATGGCGCTATTCTGTAATATAGAATTCAAAGATATAGAACCCATTTATTTCGCACTGATGCTCAATTTCTTACTCGCTTTTGCAATCTGTTTTCTGTTCAGAAAGTTTCTGATTAAAGAGTGGAACTTCGGTCTTAAATCTGAGGGACTTCTCACAGGCCTTAAAAACCACGGGCTTCCTGCTTTAATCGCAACTGTTCTTGCAGTAGTCGCTTTTTGCATAGGTCTTATGCCGTTTGACAACAAGCCGACAGTATGGCGTGTTATCATAGAGGGAGTTGTTTATTATATCGGCGTCGGAATTATGGAGGAACTTTATTTAAGAGGCTTGTTGCAGAACGCTATTGAAAAACTTTTCGGCGATAGAAAGAACGCAACACTCTATGCAATTCTTATCGCATCTTTACTCTTTGGTTCAGGACATATTTTCGGTGCATTGGGACAGCCGGTTTTGGTAATAACAGCAAAAACTGTCTGGGCAACAGCACTCGGCGTTTACTTCGGCGCTGTATATGCAAAGACGAGAAACCTGTGGGTTTCTATGATACTTCATTTTGTTGTGGATGTAGGTGCGATACCCGTATGCTTTTCGACAGGTAATCCCTATTCGGCAGTAGTCGTTGTAACCCTGCTCGTATCCTATCTCTTGCTCGGAATTTATGGCATATACATAATAAAAAAAGAACAGTAGAAGTGAAAAAGAAATATTATAATCAATTCAATGATAAATCCAGATTTGACGAGGTGAAATATATGAATGAAGAATGCTTGATTTGCAAAGCACCATTGGAATACCTCAATACCGATTCGGGTCGGGAGTGGCTTTGCGTTACTTATGTCATTGACTTAATATGTCATCCGTGCTATAATTAACTGACTGATAAATTTGAAGTTTATAGAGGTAATGTATGAAATATGCAAAGGAAGAGGTAAAAATAGAAGGGGTGAAAACATATATTTTTACCCCTGAAAATGCGAAACTCCTGCTGTCCGACACCAATCTCATGGGGGAATTAAATTTGCCCAATGTTTATGTGGAAGCTTTTCAGTACAACATTGACGTAGCAGAACAACATTTTGATAAACATCTGTTTCCAACGATATTTCTCTACAAAGGTCGTTGGTATTCTTCTCTTTGTATCCAAATTGGTGAAAGCTATACCGATGTAAAATATCATGAAAAATGGCTTTGCCGCAGGTGCTTTGAAACAATAGCCGAACATATTTTAATTCCAGGGGAAGATAACCATATTTTCTTTCCAGTTGGGTGGCATCGCAGATATTCATCTGCCTTTCATTTCATACAATGTAAAAAATGTAGTGAACGTACAGATAGGGATATGCTGACGGAAGAAGAATTTCAAATAAACATTGAGAGATAATTGCAATTTATAGAGAACCGTAAACTTTCAGTTCTACGCATACTATGTATTTAAAAATAGCCTTATCCATTGTGTGTATGGATAGGGCTATTTTGTGGTTAAGGGGCGATTATCTCGCCCCTTTATCTCTGCTTCGGTAAGGTTGGCTGGCGTTTATCCTGTCAGCCTTTTCTTTATATCGCTGTATCTTGTCGTGCATGGTTTCGGCTTTTGGAGTGGCTTTCTCTCCGTAGGCTTCTTCCTACTTGGCGCATTCTTTCTGATATGCGTCTGTGGCACGCTGTAAGAAGAAATCCTTCTTCACATCACAATAATTTACATCTCAAAACCGCTTAAAAACATTTCTAAGGTGTTTTTTCTGACAAAAGTGTTGTTGTACAAAACAAGACTGATATATTGTGCATGCCGACGATTTTTTAGGCAATTCGCTTATCTATAGTTGACAAATCTATAAGACTGTTGTATTATAGATTTGCAGATACTACTGTTGTCTTATAAGGAGAAACTAAGTAATGGATAATAAACTTGTCGATTCTGAATTAAAAATAATGAATGTGCTTTGGAATGAAGGTGACTGTCCTGCCCGACATATTGCTGAAGTATTGACAAATGAGTATGGGTGGAATATCAATACGACTTATACCCTTATCAAGCGCTGCATTAAAAAAGGGGCAGTAGAACGCTCTGAGCCAAATTTCATGTGCCACGCAATTATTCCAAAAGAAGAAGTGCAGGAGGCAGAAACTAATGAACTTATAAACAAAATTTACGACGGTTGTGCTGAAAAATTATTTGCTGCATTGTTGGGAAGAAAGAAATTATCTGCTGAACAGATTGAACGGCTGAAACAGATCGTTGATCAATGGGAATGAGGTGGTTATTATGAGCTTATTACAAATGAGTTTTACAGGAGCGATTCTGATCTTGGTGATTGTAGTCATCAGGATGATTGCAATACACCGATTGCCTAAAAAAACTTTTTTAGTATTATGGATAATTGCCCTTGCTAGGCTGCTCTTACCCTTTTCCGTTCCATCACCTTTTAGTGTTTATTCGTTAATGAGAGGAAATGAGCCTGATTTCCAAACCTCTGATACTGTTTTATATGAAAATCGACAGCTGATGTATCAAGTGGAAATGGAACAAATACAAAACGCTCCTGTTGTTAGCAATACAACTCAAACATTGCAGACAGCACCTCACATATCAATCTGGATTACACTCTGGATTATCGGTATGCTGATCTTTGCAGGATTATTCTTAGTGTCTTATTTGAAGTGCAGACGTGAGTTCAGGACAGCTTTGCCTATTCATAATGCTATCATAACAGAGTGGCTTGATGAACACCAATTGAAAAGAAAAATTGAAATACGACAATTTAGTGAGATTTCAACGCCTATGACCTATGGAGTGATTCACCCGGTTATCTTATTGCCCCAAAATAGCGATTGGGAAAACAAACAGCAATTACATTATATCCTTTTCCATGAATATGTGCATATCTGCCGTTTTGATACAGCATTAAAAATTCTTGCAACAACAGCACTCTGTATTCATTGGTTTAATCCCTTGGTGTGGGTTATGTATATCCTGTTCAACAGGGATATAGAATTGGCCTGTGACGAATGTGTGATAAAAGAGTTCGGAAGAGAGAACAGATCAGCCTACGCAAGAATGCTGATCTGTGTGGAGGAACGAAAAAACCTGTTCGCTCCATTCTGCAATAATTTCAGCAAAAATGCAATTGAAGAAAGAGTCGTGTCTATTATGAAAACGAAAAAAACGTCTGTTATCACTTTGGTATTGGCGTGTATGATCGTAGTCGGAACTACGGGTGTGTTTGCAACTTCCGTAAGTGCAGGCAAAGATAATCACTCAACGATGGAAGAATCAACGCAAGCCATAACAAATAATGTAGACGGGGACACTATGACAATGACAGGCTATTCTATCAGTGAATATATGGAAGATACAGTTGTTGATAGTATGGCTGTAGAGCAAATCACAGATACAGAACGATTCAAAATCTATGAACAGTTTGGGCTGACTTATGATGCCGATAAAAATCAACTTACATTTAAAGGCAAGTTAGTACGTTGGTTTGAGGACTATTATCTCATTGATGGAACTAATCAGGCAGGAGTAGACTACTTTAATGAAGATGGTATTATTGATGTGTATGCCGTTCGGGATTTTTCAAAAATAGAAAGGAATGCAGATGGCTCTTTAGATCCGTCTGGTGAATTGGTGGGATTAAAGGAGGTTTCACAAGAAGAATTTGATTCTCGTAATATAGAGCGTATAAAAAATTCAAAGCAGGAGGCTATTGCCGGTTACACTATTTCGGATAATGAAATAAACTCATGGATCGCAGAATACGGAGCATTTGGCGTTACCTATGATAAATCAAACAATCAATGCTATTTCAATGGTGAAAAAGTTCGCCGTTTTAGGGATATTCTCACTTCAAATGGTGAGGATCTAAGCAGCGGAAAATTTCATGGCTCTATCCGAACATTAAACGGCAATGGTACTGTTGATATTTATACTGTTCGTGATTTTGATAACTTAAATTCTGAGGGAAACGGTACTTTGATTGATGTAAAAGCGTATAGTCAAGAAGAATTTGACGAATATACTAAATCTTCCGGAATTATGATAGAAACTCCGTAACTTAAAAAACTCGACAGACTATACATTCGGTTTTGTGTTTATTTCTCAAAGCAGTCACAAGTGGATTTCTGCAAGAACGATCAACGTTCATAGATTGAAATCGAAAGAATACAGACCTGTAATTTAGTAACGAAAGGGAATAATATGAGAAAGGCAATTTTAATTTTTTTATTCATTATAATGTTATTATCAGTCACTTCTTGTAGCAGTAACACAGAAAGCAGCGAAAACACGTCTTCGGAGATCGTGCAGACAGTCGAGCCGACGCAGCTTGTCAACAAAATGACGGAAACGGAGCTTTCAAGAGTTGATAAACATGAACTTACGCTTCTTGATGTGCCGCAAGAACCGACAACAGAAGCAGAACCGGCTCAGACAGAGCATAAGGTCAGTGTGGAGTTCCATACACCAAGCATTGATGAGTGGCGTGAGAATATCGAGAGCTACCGTGACCAGATGACCAACGAGGAATACGAAGCGGCTATGGAGAATATCAGGATCGCCGAGGAAAAAGGTGAGAACGTCGGCAATCCTCATCCCAGTATCATTCTTGTTGACGGACATATAGTACCATATGTTATCCCGAACATGATTGATCCCGATTATGACGGCGGACGGTTTGAGTTTACCAGCACTATAATGAATGAGAATGGCGAGCCTGAATATGAGGAGGAGATGTCATTTGAATCATTTGAGGAGTATCTTGACTGGATCAGAAAAAATGATGTCGAATGCGGATATTCTGATGAGATGATCGAGCAGGATATACTTAATATACAACTCGCCTATGAAGCTCTGAAAACAGGCAATTATGAGGTTTTACCTGAAGGCACGGTCGATTTGGAGGATCGTTCGCTGTATCTTTGGTATGAGGAAGAGATCGGAGACTTCCGTGACCTCTGGGAGTATGACCGCAATGCTGTTGAAGCGATCAAAGATTCCATAGACGAGATCAGTATCTACGATGAGGAACTTGACAAAGAGTTTGTAGTTCATGTGACGCTGCCGCCGGATTACGATAAGGAAAAGACCTATCCTGTATTCTTCCTGACTGACGGCATATGGCGTTTTGGCAATCACACGGAACTGAGAAAGGTCATGGAGGACGGCGAGGCTGCTCCTGTAATACTTGTAAGTATGTGGTACAGCTATAATGTCAACGATGCTGACGGGAATATCCGCTACTTTGATCTGGTGGTGAACCGTGATAAGACGCTCGATTTCATTACCGACAATCTTATGCCTTACCTCTGCGAAAACTATCATATCGACTGCGCAAATTCAACGCTGTACGGTCACTCGGACGGCGGTGTATTCGCTCATAATGCGCTGTTCAAGTCCGATCTATATGAAAATCAGCCCTTTGGCAATTACATTATCGGAAGTCCTGCACTGTGGGGGCTGTATAACTATAACGATAATTCTAATATAAGCTCTGATGATGTAGTAAATGATTACGGTTACTTTGATAGAAACGAGCAGCTCGATAAAAGCGTGTTCCTTTGTGCAGGCTCTTTGGAAGATCCCGACTATGCTGACTACTATAACGGTCACGATACGACGCTGGAGGGCGTTGCAAAACTGAAAGAAAGAATGGAATCTCACGGCGCAGCTCTGACCTATAAGCTGTATGACTCCCACCACTATCAGTATATCCCCGATATGCTGATAGAGTTCCTGAAAAAGACCTATTCAAAACAATAAATACAGCTTAATCTTAGCAAGCAAGTTCATCTGTATTGTTTTGTATATTTCATTTGTTCAGTGGTAATATTGTTCAGATGATAATGACAGCGTGTATAGGAGCATTTTGGTGTTTTTGCAGACTAAAGATTAAAAATTGTTCTCTAGTGTCACAATAATTGCTCACGGAGTATATGACGCTTTGATAACAGTTTGGGCATCTGTCTTGTTGTAATACACGACGGAAACTTTCAGTTTGCACCTGCTTTTGGATGTAATTTATTACATGTATTAACACCATTAAAATGCTATCATTTATTATATTGATGAAATAAGCTAATTGATATGATATAATCTTGGGTGTGAGAAATCGCGAAAAATTGAATTCACCCACGAATCATGTTTAATAAAAAATCGCAGATAAATTCCAGAGAGTTATTACGGGGACTGACTATATTATGTTGAAGTTGAAGAAAATTGGTAAGATTTTAAAATGGACCGTCACTATTTTGGTTACTATGTTATTACTAGGGCTTTTGGCCATATTTGTAACAAATAAAATACTATCAGCAAAAGAAAAGAAAATGCTT
>JAFTTI010000074.1 GCA_017466865.1 Oscillospiraceae bacterium
GATATTATCTGTTCCGATGAAATTGACGAAAACGGCAAAGCAGACCTTACATTCACTCACGCTTCTGAATATGTTATCGTTATTGACGATACAGACCACACAGACCTTTCAGCAGGTGAAAGCATTAAGGTAGAAGAGATAATGCTCGGTTAAACAGAATACACACAAAAATCCCGTATCCAACGAAAAGCTGGATACGGGATTTATCATTTTAATATTCCAGATAAACATCAACAGTCAGGTCGTTCCATTGATTTTCTCTCAAGTACGAGCCTGTGGCTTTTCGGAAGGCTTTAGCCTCGTCAAAACCTATGCTGAATGTGTGAAAAGGCGTTCGCCTATCTTTATCTGAGTGCAGCCTGTGCAGGTGGAGATAATTCTCTCTATCTTCCGCTTCTCATCTTCCGATACTCCGACGGCGAAACGCCTGTGTGCTTGTGAAAAAGACGGCTGAAATAAAGGGCGTTATCATATCCGACAGATTCGGCAATTTCAGAGATATTATATTCAGTTGTTTCAAGTAAATTCTTGGCATTTACCATTCGCAGAGAAAGAATATACTGCATAGGTGTAACTTTCAGAATTTGTTTAAAGCTTCGTATGAACCAGCAGGTGCTCATATGCCGCGATTCTGCATATTCATCAATATTAAGAGGTTTGTTGTAATTTTCATTAAAATAATGGGTAGCACGTTCAATTTCATTCTGAATGTCGCTACCCGTTTTTCGTCCCTCTTTAATATAACGGTTAATCATAATAAAAATATGACGAAGCATAATAGCAATCAATTCTTCATAATTAGGACGGCATAACTGCAGTTCCTGAATAATCTGACGATACAGCCAAGTGTAGTCAGGGGAGTTACCTGTGTAAAAAACATTTTCATCACGTGGCATTTCGTAGTTGTCCAGAATTCCTTCCACCATTCTTCCAGTGAAATGTATCCAATAAACTTCTGTCTTATCGGGAGCGTAATAATAATACATTTGAGTTTCGTTTGGACGGTATAAAATCATATTTCCTTCGGTTATGATATGCTCTTTTCCTTCAAAGAAAAAATGCCCCTTGCCCTTGGCAATATATAAAAGCTGATAATCCTTTCTGCCTGTCGGGCGTTCTGTAGCAACGACAGGTCTGCTATGAACACGATAATACCCACAACTTGTAACGACGAGAGATTTGCTTGTATCAACCATATCATTAAGTGAATTATGCAGATATGCAACATTTGTAAACATAGTCAATACCTCCTTTTCTTAAGTATACCAGACATATGATGATATTTCAATAGATTTGTATCATTTTGTGCATATTTTAGTCTATTGTGTTTATGGTGCGAGGGTAAAAAGCGTGTTAGAATGTAATCAGAAAAGGAAAAGGCGCCTTTAAATGAATGACAGTATACGACCGTTTTGAATACTGTCACCGTAACAGAACTCGAGAACTGATACGGACACCTATCAAATCCATGAATTATCTTTTAAAGGAGAGATTGATATGACTGAGAAAAAGTATCTTAAATGGTATAACAAAATCGGATATGGCTCGGGAGATATCGCAGGAAACGTTGTTTACGCGTTTCTCGCAACATTTGTTATGATTTATCTTACCGATACAGCAGGACTTAACGCAGGTATAGTCGGAACGCTGATGATGGTTTCAAAAATATTTGATGGCTTTACAGATATCATTTTTGGTTCACTTATTGATAAGACAAAATCGAAACTCGGTAAAGCACGCCCCTGGATGCTTTATCCTTACATAGGCTGCAGCTTGATGCTGGTTGCAATATTTGCCGTTCCGTTAGAATGGGGAGATGTAGCAAAATATGCATATTTCTTCATCACATACACTTTACTTAACGGTGTGTTCTTTACAGCAAACAATATTGCATATTCCGCTCTCACAGCACTCATTACCAGAAACGGTAACGAAAGAGTTCAGATGGGCTCAATCAGATTTATCTTTGCATTCGGAACAAGCCTTCTTATCCAGAGCATTACAGTAGACGCAGTAGAATATTTCGGGAACGGAGCAGAAGGATGGAGAATTGTTGCAATAATTTACGCAATCATAGGCCTTATCGTAAATACAATTTCTGTATTCTCTGTTAAGGAACTTCCTGAAAAAGAACTTAAAAAAGAAAATCCTGCCGATGAAGAATCTGCAAAATTTTCTGCCGAAGCTTATCCCGATTTTGAACTTGCTGATAAAGAAAATCGTGTTAAAGACGAAAGCAAGAAATACTCACTTATAGATTCTGCAAAAATTCTTTTCGCAAACAAATACTATATCCTGATATGTGGAATTTACATTCTCACACAGCTCTTTTCTTCAACACTCAGCATGGGAATTTACTATATGACTTATATTCTCGGAAACGCTGATTTGCTTGGAACATTCTCTTTAGTAATCAATGTTCCTATGATTTGCGGATTGTTGATAACTCCTTTCCTTGTAAAGAAATGCAAGGGAATGTATAAGCTGAATCTTACAGGATATATCATTTCTACTATCGCAAGAGCACTTGTAATGGTAGGAGGATATATGCACAACATACCTATGATGCTGATTTTTACAGGTGTTGCCGCAATCGCAATGAGTCCTATGCAGGGCGACCTTAACGCACTTATCGCAGCTTGTTCCGATTATACATACCGGACAACAGGCAAACGAATTGACGGAACAATGTATTCCTGCTCATCTCTTGGTGTAAAAATCGGTGGTGGCATCGGAACAGCTTTGACAGGATGGCTCCTCGCAGCAGGCGGATATGTCGCAAATGCCGCAGTACAACCTGAATCCTGTATCAATATGCTACATTTTATGTACCTTTGGTTACCTATGATTTTAAATCTCTTGATTACAATTCTTCTTTCACGTCTTACAGTTGAAAAAGCTAATGAAGAATGGGATAAAACCCACAACGATTAAGGAGGATACCTTATGAAACCTACACTTGAATGGCTTGCAGACCCTGAAGTTTTCGAAATTAACAGAGAAAAGGCACATTCCGATCATAGCTATACTACAAAGGACGGCGACCTTCGTCAGAGTCTTAACGGTACTTGGAAGTTTTCATATAGCGAACACCCTGACAGCAGACCTGCTGATTTCTATAAGAATGATTTTGATGTAACAAGCTTTGACGAAATCAAAGTTCCGGGACATATTCAGTTACAGGGATACGATAAACCACAATATGTGAACACACAGTATCCATGGGAAGGCCAGGAAAAACTCCTTCCTCCTCAGATACCTCAAAAGCGTAACCCTGTGGGAAGCTATGTGAAATTTTTCGATGTTGATAAAGCGCTTCTCGGCAAGGAAACCTTTGTCAGCTTTCAGGGCGTTGAAACAGCGTTCTATGTTTGGCTTAACGGCGAGTTTGTAGGTTATTCCGAGGACAGCTTCACTCCTTCCGAGTTCAATATTACTCCTTACATAAAGGAAAAGAACAACAAGCTTGCGGTTGAGGTTTACCGCTACAGCACTGCAAGCTGGCTTGAAGACCAGGATTTCTGGAGATTTTCAGGAATATTCCGTGATGTGTATCTTTACGCTGTCCCCGAAATTCACGTTCGTGATATGAAGGTTATCGCAGACTATGACCACGAAAACTACAACGGAATTCTTACAACTGAGCTTGATATTACAGGCGACAGCGATTATGAAATAAAGCTTACTCTTATCGATAAAAACGGAAACAAGGTTTATGAGAGCGATACAGCAAATGTATCAGCTTCAATTCCTGATGTTAAGCCTTGGAGTGCAGAACAGCCCAA
>JAFTTI010000075.1 GCA_017466865.1 Oscillospiraceae bacterium
GCGGAGGTTTAGGAGCCATTGCCATTAATTATGGATATTACCGCTATCAAGGCGATATTATGTGGATTACAGTCATCTTGCTTGTTGTAATTGTGCAACTGTTTCAAGAAGCAGGTCTGAAACTTGTAAGAAAAGTGGATAAGAGATAAATTGTTTTAACAATTATCAATATATTTTTAAGGGAAAAGGAGATTATTATGAAAAAGAGAGTTTTAAGTATTTTGGTAGTTTTGAGTATTGTAGCAACCTTATTTACAGGCTGCGGCAAAGATGAAAGTGACAATGTCATTAGAGTTGGTGCAACACCAACACCGCATGCAGAAATATTGGAGATAATTAAAGATGATCTCGCAGAAAATGGTTACACATTAGAAATTGTGGAATATAATGACTATATTATTCCAAACAATGCAACTGAAAGTGGTGAACTGGATGCGAATTATTTCCAGCATCAGCCGTATCTGGACGACTTTAATGCAGAAAATGGTACACATTTAGTATCTGTTGCGGGAGTTCATTTTGAGCCATTTGGTATTTATGCAGGAAAAACAACGAGTCTTGCTGAGTTAAAAGAAGGTGCTATAGTAGCGGTTCCTAATGATACTACCAATGAAGCAAGAGCATTACTGTTATTAGAGGCACAGGGACTTATCAAGTTAAAAGAAGGTGCGGGAATGACAGCTACTGTTGCGGATATTGTGGAAAATCCTTTAAATCTTGAGATAAAGGAACTGGAAGCGGCACAGGTTGCCAGAACTGTAAATGATGTTGATATTGCATGCATTAACGGAAATTACGCTGCTGAAGCAGGATATAAAGTTAGTGATGCACTTGCAACAGAAAGTGCAGATTCATTAGCGGCACAGACTTATGTAAATATTGTTGTTGTCAAGGAAGGAAATGAAGAATCAGAAAAGACAAAAGCATTAGTGGAAGCAATTTTGTCTGATGAGGTTAGAGATTATATCAATAGCCAGTATGAAGGTGGCGTTGTGCCAGTATTTAACTGATTTGTAAGAAGTTAAGTTGGTGTGTTAAACAAAATAGGCGATATGTTGGTATAGACATATAAACTATCGTATGAAATTTAGTATCAAAATGTGAAAACGAGTGGTAATTTGAAATTACCATTCGTTTTCTGGTTTTTATGAGAAAATCAAAAAATAACCTTTTGGCGAGCAGAAAATGATGAGGATTGGGTTGTTTTCTGGACTATGATGTTGAGTGGTCCGTTGATATGATTTATATTGAAAAGAGGTGTAAATCATGGATACAGACAGAAAAGATACCAATATGCAGATTGGAAAAAGATTAAGAGAAGCAAGAAGAAACATGAATATTGACAAGACAGAAATTGCGGAAGTGCTTGGAGTTACGGTAGAGCATTATCGCAAGTTCGAGGCTGGTTCGACAGGTCTTTCGGTGGATAAGATACTGATACTTTATCAGAATTATGGGATTGATCCTACATATCTGATAACTGGTGTGAGCAGTAATGCGATGGATTTTAATCTGGAGTACTATGTGGCGAACAGCAGCAAGGAACAGAGAGATTTGTTCTTTGACCGCGTACTGGCTTATGTTTCCAAATTGATTAAGTGAGATGTGGTGATTCCTGCTTCTTTGTAGTGAAGGAGGAAGTGCTATGTTTAAAATTGCGATTTGTGATGACAACAGAACAGATGTAGAGATGTTAGAGTGTGCTTTTGATAAGCACTGCAAATATCCGATTGAATTACATATAAGTGCTTTCTTGTTACATTTATTCGAGAATTGTAAAATTTTCTGCTATACTGTCATAGTCAGAAAGGAAAGCTATGAGTAACGGAGAAAAATTGTATGAAATTATAGCCGGTAACATCAGGAGAGAACGGAAAAGGCTGTGCATTTCACAAGCGAAATTAGCTGAAAGGGCAGATGTGTCCGTAGACACGATAAAAAGCGTTGAGAATGGCAGGAGAGCAATGAGTCTTGACACATATTTAAGTATAGTCCAGGCATTAGAGACTACACCTCTTGCTCTTATGAGCCGGGAACAAC
>JAFTTI010000076.1 GCA_017466865.1 Oscillospiraceae bacterium
ATAGAGCGTTTCGTATTTCTGATGAACAGGCGTAACGAAAGAGAAATAGAGTTTGCTTTACATATGATAGAGCAACTGCTGAGAGGGCAGGATAGCTATTTGAGTGAATAGTATCCTGTCCTATTTGCGTTCTTTGATAAGCTGGGTGGCAATATAATCTATCACTTCATCAACTGTCGGTGTATCACCTTCGCAGGGGATGTCTTTCCAAAAGTTTTGGACTTTTGGATCATCACTTTTCAAAGCATAGGAAATGGCTAAAGCAATTTCCTGTCTTACTTCATCGGTTGTAATTCCTTCTGATTTTGCAATTTTTTCCAAGTTGTTTTTAATAATGTTTTCATGTGCAGAGTTCATAAATACTACCTTTCTATGGGTGTGCAAGAAGTAAGACAAGACTTCTTGCAACTTATTTTTCTATTCTAACAAGGGTACACTATATATGTCAAATGAGATTTGGCAATACGGTCAAGGAGGTAGCACATGGAAGAATACGGAACAATCCGCATTAAGCTGGATGAGTTAATTGAAAAATCCGGTATCAGTAAGAATAAGCTGAGTCATAAAGCTGAAATGCAGCGTACACAGTTGAATAATTACTGTAATAATCAAATTACCAGATTAGATATTGATGTATTAGCCAGAATCTGTACTGTATTGAATTGTTCAATTAGTGACC
Organism: Oscillospiraceae bacterium; assembly: GCA_017466865.1. Lineage (GTDB taxonomy): Bacteria > Bacillota > Clostridia > Oscillospirales > Ruminococcaceae > RGIG4131. The sequence goes on from JAFTTI010000076.1 coordinate 680, forward strand.
TTTTGGAGTTCGTACCGCCTAATGATGCTGATTAAGTATATCATACAACATAAATGTGACCTTGTGAGTATTTCTTTGCTTGCAAGGTCTTTTTTTATTATAAACGATAAGGTGTACAATATTCCACCGGAAATAGCTGGTAGAGTCACTCTGACAAATGCTTATTTTGAAGTACAATAGTATCTGCTTGAGCAAATACATAGGTGCCGGAAAAGAGTGAAAGGTGTATTACGATATTGTAAAAAGTGGAGAAAGGATAAGAGGTTTAAGGGAAAAGTCTGATATGACGAGACAAGAACTAGCAGAAAGAATTGGTTTGTCTATTCAGGCTTTAAAAAAGATTGAGCTTGGGATGAATGGTACGAAAATTGATACTTTGGTAGAGATTGCAGATTTCTTTCATACATCGCTCGATTATTTGGTTTGTGGAGTTGAAAGAGATTCTAATGTGGGATTTGATGAACTTTGCCGGGGACTCAATGAAAAGGAGCTGTTGTTTGTACGCAGGATGGTAAAAAGTTCGATTGAAAATATGGTTATATTTAGATGATATGAATTGTCGGATTGTTGAGTACAGTCCGGCATTTTTTATTGATATAAGAGGTAGAACAATTACACGGAAGGGGTAGTGTGGGTTTCTTTAGAAGGAAGGGCTTTTCAATTATACTTTGTTCAGGCTTCAAAAGCGAAGCCATGAACATTGAAAAATTGAATAGGACACGCATACATCTGATTTTATTTTCGCCTTTATCCGTAATGTGTTTCGCATACGGATAGGGGTGGCAGAAACCCATTTCGTGCGATGAAGCTCCTCGGTACAGATTGCCTTGCAGATTTATTTTGCGGTTCTGGTGGTCTTGTATTGTGCCTGTGAAGGTTCTAAGCAGAGGTTTGTGCCTACCGGATTGGCAACCGGAGATAATGAGATAGAACAGCACCGGAATTTCAGCGAAACGCATTTTCCGGGAGTGGCTCCCTGTAGATTCCGTCTGGATGGGCATGATGGAAATGCAGTGTGGGATGAAGCCGTCCCAATGTATGTTACCCGGCTGGGGGATCTGATTGAGAAATCAGCTCAAAGAAATCTTTTTTGATTTTTATGGATAATGTGGCATTCGTGCCATGTTGTCCTTTGAGATAAGGAAGCTGACACATACATTGTTATATGAAGGACAGCTTTCTTATTTCAGAGGATAACTGCCGGCGTAATCTCTGTAAAAATCTATGAAAGA
>JAFTTI010000077.1 GCA_017466865.1 Oscillospiraceae bacterium
AGGAACTGAAGAAGTATATCCATTATTACAATAACGACAGAATAAAACTGAGACTAAAAGGAAAGAGCCCGGTGCAATACCGAACTCTTTACCAATAAATTTATCTATTAATCCGTCCAACTTTTTGGGGGCAGATCAAAATAGCCACCCTTCTAATCATTTGTTTGTGGTGTGGATGAGTTCTTCATTCTCGGAATAAATACCAGCTATTACTTTCATACCATAAACTTTCTCAATAGCTGAATTTAGATGTTTCATATACAAGTCAGCTATAATACTAAGTGATTCATTCATAATTTTCTTTGTATTATGTTTATACGCTGAACAGTCGTCAAACGGCAATTTGACGATGCAAAGATACAAAGAATTTATGAGAAAATGGGAGCCATCTGTGAAGACTGCTCCCGTTTTATTCTCTATATAATGTTATTTTTCTAACAAATGCTCAAATTCAACATCTTGGTCATATCGAAAGAATGTCGCAACCAACCAACCTTTTTTATTTCTATTTAAGCCCATTGCATATTTGTCAGATTCGTATAACTCTTGAAATGGTTCAATGGATAAATCTTCGGGATTGCAATATTTATATCCCACTCTTCTCAAATCGGATAGAAAGTTTACGTTGTAAAATGTGATTACACATTTCTCAATCTTATTGCTATCACTTAATTTGTAAATCTCTACGAATAATGCTTTATCTGCATATTGAGCCTTTGGATTGTAGAATTTAACGTAATTCTTATTGCTTTTAGTTTCATCATAAGTAAGTCCGTCACCAATGAGCATATTTTTTGCAAAAGCAAAATCATTACACTGAGTTACAGCCTTTCCAATATTGGCTACAGATGTTTGTCCCCACGCACTTAGACTGCAAATAAATACAGCCATAAACGCAACTAATACTTTTTTCATAATGGCGAATTTTACAAGGCTCTCCGTGGGCAGACGATTGGAGAATTTATACAATGTTTATTTGTAAAAAAAAACGTGGACTGCCACCTTGCATCCTTGTAGGTATCGCCAAACACCTGAATACACGCACGGTAGGTAGCCCACGTATATGAGCTACTCCGTGCCTCGTGTATTCAATGTTTTTTATTGGCGATTTTTACAAGGAATGAGGCACATTCTCTATTATTTCCAAACATTGTCCCGAAAGACTGTACAAAGGTACGGAATTTCTTTGTATTTTTGCACTCAAACTTTAAAAAAAGGCAAGTATGAATCAATTATGTCCCAAATGCGGTAGTGCAAAGTTTCAACTTTCAGATATAGATATTGACAATTCTGTATATTCATTTGCATCAATACAATGTAAAGTGTGTGGTCATTCAATTGGAATAACCACAATGGAAAATTCCCCTGCTACAATTGTAAAATATGGCAAGGAAATTTTAGATAAACTTGAAATGCTTGAAAAAGAAATTCAGAAGAAGTGATTTTATAATTTCTTGTTGATTATTTCAGCAAGTGGACACTCTTTTTCTTTTTTAGCATATCCATCGCAAGTAGGGTGTTGTTTACACTCTACTTTAAGTGTTTTGTATATACACTTTCCCTTATTATGTTTGTCTGTAATCATTTCTTGTCCTCCTTGAGCCACTTTTGAAAATACTCTTGAAACTCTTTACGATTCGTGAATTTGCTTTCATCAAACTTAACCCCCGCAATTTCCGCAAATCTTCGTATTGTGTAAAGTTCTTTGAACTCAAACATTGAATCTATTTCTCTGTCGGTAAAAATACGGCTATCGGTTTTCATACTCTTACCGATGACATTCTTGATATGAGATAGAATGTTTGTAACTGCCGAATTTCCAGCACACTCTCCTTTGATTCCCCTTTCTTCAATAAAGTATGGTGGTATCGGTTTATCCACTGATAGAAATGCTTCTCTGAACTTGAGGCGATAATCTCTTTCAAAAGATACATCAATATCATAACCTCCTTCTTGGTTTTCTTCGCACGCTATTGTTAGCCTTGTATTGTCCATTATGTTAAATTCTTGTTAAATATTCATTTTTGGATAAAATTCGTATGCTTGCCTGTTATAAGTACGAAAAACAAGAAGGCTATGACAAATCTATTTAACACATCTTGAATTATCACTTGGAGTTTATGTACAGTTACTTTGACTATTCACCTAAGCACGGATGGTCAGTAGTGGCTGTATATCGTAAAGTGTTTGAATAGATAAAATCATAGCCTTCTTGTTTTAATAACTCTGTAAAGAAAAAGTGTCCCCTTGCTATTGCAGTAGCAAAGGGACAAAGTTGAATTGTCTAACTACTCAAAAAAGAAACTTTAATTAACGACATTAATTTCTTGCGTATGAAACATAATGAAATTTTAATCAAAATTACCTATGAGTATAATAATGCACTTTCTCGTTGGATAAAAGTAAAGCATTATGTAGTATTATAATTGGCAACCATTCTGTTCATTTAGGGTACGCCACTCTTTTTAGGGTAAAGTCATATAAACTCACCAAATTAAATTCTGTAAGTCGTTTGTTCTCAGCGAGAAAAAAGAATTGCTATGACTCGCCGCATGAAAGACGATTCTACGGTTGATACCGCATATTGCGGCAATCTTTTTTGGGGAAAGATTCACATCGGAATTACAATACATGGGCAATAGCTTCCCATTCGGTTCTACATCACGATACTTATTAAGTATATGTAAGGGAACCTCAAGGAGCGGAACCTCATACTCGACCTTGGTCTTTTTACGGGAGGTCCGTATCCAGAGCGTGCCGTTTTCATCCGTTACCAAATCTTCTTTGGTGAGCAAACACATATCACCATAAGATATTCCGGTGTAGCAAGAGAACAAGAATAAATCTCAGATGATGTAAAGTCTTGCATTATGCAATGGTGTTGTCATCATCAGTTCAAGTTCCTCTGCCGTGAGATACTTCTCTTCACGTTGTGGGCGTTCAGGCTCATAACCCCGGAATGGTTTGAAAGTAAGAATGCCGTCTGCTACGGCTTCATTGATGATGGTTCTGAAGGTAGTTGTTAGATGGACTATCGTACCAAGGGCCAAATGCCAATCGGTTCTCAAATGAAGATCATACTTCTCAATAAACGAACGATCCAAAGCTGTGAATGGTATATCGGTTAGTTTGTACTTCTCATTGAGGAATTTCTCGATATGCATATAGGCGTACTTGTAAGCCCGCAGAGAACCTGCGACACGGTTCACACCTACACGCCTCTCGAAGTTCTTGATGAAGGAGCGAAAATAACTCATTAAGGTCTGTACTTGACTATTAACCTCATTCCCGTATTTTTCTTCCAACGAGAGATAATGATTACCTTTGTCAGTGCAATGATAGAAAAACAAGCGTTCTTTGTGGCGGTTATTGAGATGCCGATGGAGATTAAGAACGATTTTCTGACCGATTTTTGCCCTCAAAAAAGGCAACGGATTAGTAGCAAATCTACATCTTAACTCATCTATATACGGTCTTTCAGGACCGCATTACAACCACGGAAGCCCGTTGCGTATTAAACAATCTACCAACGAATTGC
>JAFTTI010000078.1 GCA_017466865.1 Oscillospiraceae bacterium
AGCATATCGAAAAGTAAATCATCAATCATACAAGAGCCATATTTAAGGGAAAGTCATAATAAAATGTTATCTTTAATTAATCTAAAATTACTCTATATGGCTCTTAAAAGGAAAGTTCCGCAGGGCATAATACACCCACTGTCAAAGGTCTCTGCAAACTTCCATTTCTTACTGATTCCTCTTTGACGCGGGGTATTATGCCCTGCTCATCTCGGCTCTCCGACTGCGTCTCCGAGCCGTTTCTATCTGACTTCGTCCAATAGAAACGGCTCGGCTCCCAAAAAGAGAGTCATAAATCATTTCTAAAGGACAATCATCTATCATCATAGAAATGATAGTCATAGCACCTGCTTCTTGAAGTTCTTCGTTACTTTCTTCGGCTTCCTGCAGCTTGTCATTCATTACACGAATGACAACTTGCAGAGAGCCGAAGGTTTGTTTAGCAGGTGCAACTTGCTCTCGAAAAGTAAATCATACACTCTCGAAGAGACAGTCATAAATCATCCCGAAGCGAAAGTTCTGTTCTGGTATTCTGCTGTAAAATAAGGTTAGTACTTGGCTTAATCTATTTTGCTTTCATCGCAAGATTAATAGATTTTCCGTGCGTGTTCTCTTGAATTTAAGAGTGCAAACAACCTTGTATTGCTTGCTGACGCTACGCCGAGTGCAAGGCATTTCAGCCCAGCCGAGACTAAACACTCGTTCGGCGGGGATTTTCATTACCGATTAAATCCCGGAAACTTCGTATGCTATTCCCGTAAGGGCTGGAGAATTCCCATAAAGGACTGTAGCACAACCGCATGAGCAGTTTTATTTAACGACTTAAACTTAAAACGTCGTGGATTCATAATTTTCGTCAATAACTTATGGCTGAATCCGAACCACCGTTATGCACTTATTTTCGTTAATAAACTGCCATAAGTGAAGGCAGGTCGCAGTCGAACTATTCTCTGTTTCGTAACGGCTCTGCTATCCGCACTTTTTAGTTCACATTGCCTTTGTGAGGGGCTTTGTATATCACAGCTTTTCCTACTATCATCCTTTGGACCACCGCGTGAAAGTGGGTTCTGATTTTTTACGGAAACCATAAAAACGAGCAACGTAATAGGTCGATTAAAAATTTGTCGCCTATCTTCCATATATCACCCTGTCCGTTGCCGTAACCGTGATAGCTCTTTAATTCCATATTTCCACTTCTTCGGTCCTACGGATAATCAGCCTTAGAGCATCGACTGATGAAGTTATACCTCAACTCCAAAGGTTTTCTGCTAGTGATTCTCAGTCCGTCGCAGAACTCAGGCTGTAGCTCTCGGCACCGATCCTTTGGTGCAACTAACTTCCAACGTCAAATACAATCATTTTGAACCACCTTCCTTTATGCGTTTATTTTGAACCCGTCACTTAGCGGAGAACAAAACATAAAAAGAAGGCAAAAGATAACAAAAAGCACCTACCCCGAAAGGTAAGTGCTAACTTGCTGTCCTTTTGCCTTTTCCTATACACAGGAGTATAGTTTAGCATAACAAACAAGCGCAATTAACCCTCTCGGAACATTGCATTTTCGTTATCTTTTGAATACACTCCTGCTTATGGCAGATTTTCGTATAGAAAATCCGTTGCCAGTTACTAGCTGACAAAGAAACGAATATCCTTTTCGTTTCACCCTATTAAATAAACCATTGTTATTTTAACACCTATTTTAAATGCTGTCAATAGTTCTGACTGCGAAATGACCTGACAGGTCAT
>JAFTTI010000079.1 GCA_017466865.1 Oscillospiraceae bacterium
CCGTCCTCCTATGAGAGACAATTTGTCAAGTTATGTTTGCAAAAAAATCGTTAAAAAAGTTGATAATCAGCAAAAGATGATTCAAAAAGGTGTGCTTTTGTCTTGCTCCTATTCGCGTTCTATGTTGCTTCTGCCAGGAAGCGACGCCTGATAAATGTCCGTCCAGATGTCCCTATCTCGACTACAATCTCATCTGTGATATTTGGCTATATCGGATTCAGCACGGCGCCGGGATCATCAAGACTGGACAAAAAGCAATTCCTTCAAGAGCTTCTTTTGTTGACTTTTTTCCTTATTTTTTAATTCATCGGTATATAAACTATATTTTTTTAAGCCAACTTAATTTTCTTGCTGTTTGCTTTGAAATGCGGATCGTATGCCACATTCGGATTCCGCCACAACGCCAGCATTGTAATTGCCAGCTTCCGGGCAACGGCAATAACTGCTTTCTTTTTGGCAATTCTTCCACCTCTTGCGGCTATTCGATTTCCAAAATTCCTCAAATCGCAATCTTCTCCGAATGGTCCCATTATATACTGCGCTCCCTGTACAAGTAATCGCCTTAAAAGTTTATTGCCGCATTTTGTTATTCCCAGTTGTTTATCAACTTCTCCTGATTGGTCTCGTTTGGGGACTAATCCAAGATATGATGCACATTCTTTCGCGCAGAAACGGTGGGGATCACCTATTATCAATGCATAAGTCAGAGAAATCAACGGGCCAACACCCTTTATTTGTTGTAAAGTTTTTGTTTCCGGATAATTCTCGGTTATTTTTTCAATCCTCTTGTCATAAGCCTTTATTCCATTGCTTATCGCAGTCAATGCGGTAAACAATTCACGCAAATTTGCACGAATTTCTTTGGGAAGAATGGAATACATTTCTCCAATGGTATCATGACTGTACCCCAAGTCATTAATGCCGAAACTGCGCAGGAAACCGCGGATGGCATTGATTATGCAAGTCCGTTCCTTAACCAACAAATCCCGGGCTTTCACAGCTAATAAAGCCTCTTGACGTTTTTTATCAAGCAGCTTCACCGGATGCAACAGTTTTTTATCAAAACGAACTACCCGAGCCAGTTTCTCCGCATCAATGCGATCACTTTTTTTATCGCCCTTATAGATGAATGCCAAATCCCTGGCATGAGCGACTATCACTTCACAACCACGTTCTTCAAGTAAACGGCTGATCCAAGCAGAATGAGTTCCTGTTTCAATAGCAACTGTAATTGACTTCATCGGAGCAGCTATTTTATCAAAGAAACAATTTATACCATCTTGAGTGTTTGAAATTTTACCCATTGGAAAATTGTTTTCTCCAATCAAAGCAAAAATTTCAATGTTTTTTTGAGAAACATCCATTCCGAGGTAGATTTTTTTGTCATTGTGTGATACATTATTCATGGTTTGTCCTCCTGATTTTTTGAAGCGCACTGCGACTTCGTTTTGTTCTCGGATTTAAAATAAATCCATTTTTATCAAGAGGCAAACCACTTTTTTGTTTTTTGGCAGAAAAAATGAGAGACCTCTTGTGTCTCTCATAATATCTCGAC
>JAFTTI010000080.1 GCA_017466865.1 Oscillospiraceae bacterium
GGGATAGCCGTCCTCGCCTATGTATTTTTTGTTTTCAATAATACGGGCAATCATATTTTTGTTCCAAACGTTTTTCTCTTGATAAAAAATGACTCCACGCTCAGTAAGGTCATCCGCGATGGCTTTAAGGATTTCTCCCGCCCCGTAACGCTGAAAGATCTCAACCACTACTCTCGCTTCTTCATCGTTGACAGTAAGAATACCGTTGACCATTTTATACCCATAGCTAATCATACGAAGTGCCATCACTTCACCTCCATTCTTAATTGAAGCTCACCAAGCAAGCAGAACGTTATATCGCCATTTTGTTCTGCGTAAATCTTTGTCACAATAGAAGTAAAAAGCTCTTTGTCTATCTCCGATAATGTTTTCGGAGAATCATTCAGTATGCGCTTTAAGTGTCGAAGTTCCTCAATACACCGCTCATCTTCATCCTCTGACAGTAATTTATTTCTTCTTACTCGAAGATCCTCTATCTGCTTTTTTATGCTGTCCGTTTTTTCAAAATATGTTACGTCATCAATAATACCTTTGGTATGCAGCTTGGAGTACATTGAGTTTTGTTCACTCAAACTTGCTATTTCTCCGTCGATTTCCGCGACCTGCGAGTTCCCCATCGTAATCTTTGTTTTAAGGTTTTGAAGTTGGGTAATAGTTTCGTCCAACAACACTTTTTCATTTTGACGAAAACGATTATACATTTTCACAAAAGCAGAAAACACCTCGTTGTCTGAGTAAGCACGACTTTTACACTCTGTGCCGGAATTGCCTTTTTTACTGCACACCCAAAATACTTCCTCTTTGCGAATCAGCTTTTTATAAACCCATCCGCACTCTCTGCATCGTATCTTACCTCTTAAAAAGAGCTTTTCGCCCTTTCCCTCTTTCAAATACTTTTCTTCACGTCTGCGACGTAGCATTTGTGCAGCTTCGAAATCTTCCTTTAATATAATGGCTTCGTGTGTCCCTTCTGCGTAATACTTCGGTCTTTCACCTCTGTTAGGACGATTGCGAAGAGGCAACATTGGAGGAGTATAGGTTTTCTGCATCATTGTATCGCCTATATATTTCTCATTGGATAGAATATAGCGGATATGACACACCGCCCAAAACGGTTCCTTCAAATCTCGGTTGAGTGTTGCCGCAATAGCGTTCATTCCTACTCCTGCTAAGTACCAAGCAAATATTTTCTTTACATTTTCCGCTTCTTCGGGACAAACTATCAGTTGTTTATCTATAAGGCGATAACCGTATGGAGCGCTCGTTGCAACAAACGTACCATCTTCCATCTTCATTCTAAAAGATGTTGACATTCGTTTCGATGCCGAAATTGATTCTCCCTGCGCAAAAGCACTCTTTATATAAAGAATCATTTCAGAGTTCATATTTTTCGTGTCTATGTTATCGCTCTCAAAATAAACGCTAACCCCACACTCTGCCAAAACGCGAACACTTTCAATGCACTCAAGCGAGTTTCTTGCAAATCTCTGAACGCTCTTTACAAGCACCCGGTCGATCTTACGATTTTGGCAATCCTTAAGCATTCGCTTAAATTCGTCTCGCTTATTTA
>JAFTTI010000081.1 GCA_017466865.1 Oscillospiraceae bacterium
CATAAAACGAGCCCCTTTAGGGGCGGCCGGAAAAAGGAATGCGGTCGGCAAACCTTTCGGCGCCCCTTCAGGGGCTTTGTCCGTATTATGCCCTTCTAGGGCTGTGCAAGCCACCGGCTTAGCCGGTGGTCTTGACTAATCTAACAGCTTCATTGTGGGGAAATTCGGGTGCAATCCTCAAATAAGTTCCTATAGGTTTCTATAACTCTCTATTTTGAGAGCATTTTAAGAAACGCTAATAATTATAAATTCCACGCTCCGTTGATTTCTTGTTGCTAATTTATCGGTGTACGCAGTATAATTAATTTGTTATTATATGGTTACGGTACCGGAAAATTTTGTGAGGTGATTCTTTATGACAATAGGTCAAACCATAAAACTTTATAGAAAAGAGAAAAATTTTACTCAAAGTGAGTTAGCAGAACTCATTGGAGTTTCTACACAAGCAATTTCTAAATGGGAAACTGATTCAGGAATGCCTGATATCTCACAAATCGTTCCTCTTGCGCGTGTTCTAGAAATTTCAACCGATAAACTTTTAGGGCACACCGACTCGGCTTTTGAAAAAGAAGTAACGGAAATTCGTCAAAAATTCGGTGGAATCAACTTTATAAGCGATTTAAGTTATGCTGAAGAGTTATATTTTCTTACTTCTAAATTCTTCAACAAACATCCTGATGTTTCGGATATTGCGGTTGTGGCTTTAGAAACATATGTTGAGTTGTTTGCCAAAGGTAAAATCAACATATCAAAATCCGAGTTTTTAGAGGAATGTGAGCGTTATGCTAACAGTATTTTTAGATACGAAACCGTGGCAGATCGTATTTATAAAACACATTATTTGATGTCAAGAGCTTATGATTTGTGTGGTGATAATAAAAAGGCAGAAAGTTATCTGCAAAATCTACCCTATGTTTTTGGCTTTAGGGATTATTGGGAAGCAGAGATTGCTTTTGCCGACGGCAAGAATGATATTGCACTTGAGAAAGTAAAAAAGAGTTTTGCTCAAATGGCTCGATTCACTTCTCGTTGCATAAGACTTGCTGGAGGAATCGTTCGTGCAGAAGGCAACCCCGATGCTGATAAAATCAGTCTTGAACTGGATGAGTATATGCTAAGACTAATAAATGCATTTTTATCTGGTGGTAATTATTTACCGCACCGACAAATCTTTCAAAAAACCTGTCTTTTACCCGGTTTAGTTTCTCAAAATATCAAATTGGGTAACTTGGATAAAGCCCAAGAGCATATGCAGGAACTATTAAAAACACGAGACGAGTTTTTTGCGTGCATTGATAATCCAAGTGATAAGCATTGTCTAATGTTTATTGAGGGTGACCTTGATGCATCTTGGAATACTACTAAAGAAAAAATAAACGAACGTGTATCAAGTGCAGAAAAAGCATTAAAGCAAATTTAATGACGAAAATTTTTCATTTGGGCACTTGCTATATGATATAGTTTTGTGTACGAAAATTTTGCCCTGCTCATTTGCAAACGATAGTCATATAGCATATCAAACCGAAGAGCATCAAAAATCTTATAGCAGATTGTGCTGACCCAAACTCGAAATGAAAGTACTCTCGAACGGATGGTCAGCACAATCCTTTTTTATGGAATGAAAGTGATTTCGAAATATCATTCCAAAACTATAATCATAGAACATATCGAAAAGTACATCATCAATCATACAAGAGCCATATACAAATTAAAGTCATTGTTAAATGTTATCTAATATTATTCTATAATTACTCTATATGGCTCTTAAAAGGAAAGTTCCGCAGGGCATAATACACCCACTGTCAATGGTGTGTACGAACCTTCATTTCTTACTGATTCTTTATTGACGCGGGGTATTATGCCCTGCTCATCCCGGCTCTCCGACGTCGTCTCCGAGCCGTTTCTATCTGACTATCGTCCAATAGAAACGGCTCGGCTCCCAAAAAGAGAGTCATAAATCATTTCTAACGGACAGTCATTTATCATCATAGAAATGATAGTCATAGTACCTGCTTTGTAGTTTGTTTGTTATTCTCTTCGGCTTCCTGCAGCTTGTCATTCATTACACGAATGACAACTTACAGAGAGCCGAAGGTTTGTTTAGCAGGTGCAACTTTCTCTCGAAAAGTAAATCATACACTCTCGAAGAGACAGTCATAAATCATCCCGAAGCGAAAGTTCTGTTCTGGTATTCTGCTGTAAAATAAGGTTAGTACTTGGCTTAATCTATTTACACTTTAACGCAAGATTAATAGATTTTCCGTGCGTGTTCTCTTGTAGTTCAAGAGTGTAAATAACCTTGTATTATTTACTGACGCTACGCCGAGTGCAAGGCATTTCAGCCTGGCCGAGACTAAACAACTCGTTCGGCGGGGATTTTCATTTAGTATTTAAACTACGATTAAATCCCGGAAACTTCGTATGCAATTCCCATAAGAGACGGAG
>JAFTTI010000082.1 GCA_017466865.1 Oscillospiraceae bacterium
GAAAAATACTATCTGGACAAAGGTATGCAAGGCGGTGACGGAGGAGGAAACAATGAGTCCAACATAGTCTACTGCTACGAGGTATCGGAGGATACGAAGGAAAATTAATTTTCTGGAGGGAGTGCAGTTTACCGTCTGCCCAATTATGATTATTCCTAAAAAATATCCCTCCTATGAATAAAAATGAGAACAGCGTACATTTAGGCTATCATTCATAGACCAACTTGTACGCTGTTCTTTTTTTGTGTTTTAATTACTTTTCCGTCAGTCGTTTGTTTCCGTTGCCGATAGCGTCCATTGTACAGACGTGAAAGGGGAAAGGTTTTCGGGCTGAATACTCTCCGTAGGAGGAAGATTCAGCCCGAAACGGCCTTACCGCTTGACCTTTTCACTTTCAGAAATGTCTGTACTAACTTAATGGACAGCAACGGAGACAAGCGACTGACAGGTATTGCTAGATATAATTATCAGATGTTTATAACGATTATTGCCTAAATCTATCTTGTAGAACTTGCATCTTCTCTATAATCTGGTTAAAAGTCGGCTTATTAGAACCATAAATCATATTCACCAACATTTCTGCATAGTCCTTTTCCCATACTGCAATAATATCCTCACGAGGAATAAGTACGATTCTTTTGCGGACATCAGGTGTGTAGTCCATATCTTTAACCGATGTGAATATTTCTCTATGATGTCTGATGTTTTCCCACAACTCATCATCCTTAACGGCAGCTATTGCAAAATCCTTATCCATCATCTGATATAGGTCGTACAAATGGCGTGATTTTCTATTCGCATTAGCTCCATGTCCGACAACAGAGAATAATTCATGTAACAAGAATACTTTTTCTAAGAATGTTTTCCCTGCAATTGCTGTTGCAATCTCAGAATCAACAACGCTAGTTTGAATAGCTGGAAAGTTCTCTTCTACAAGGCTCTTGACCTTATTCATTGCATATGGCTCTGACAAGGAGCGAGCCCCAATTTCTAACATAACTACAGGCTTCAAATAGTCCAATTCACCTTGAATGACACTCTTGTATGTTATCCATATTTTTCTTGGCTCAGGATATGTATTATCGCCCTCACCATCTTGTTCGGCCTCAATCGTACATAATGCATCCAAACCATATTCCTTAATGGCCACAGACAAAGCTTTATAAAATTCTTCGCGAACAAATATTGATGATTCTTTGCGAAGTTTCTTAATCTGTTTCTTGGTCAGGTCTCCCTCCAATCCAAATAGAGAACGGTCAACCGCAAGATCTATATCTTCTGAAAATCTGCTGATATGTTTTCCAACCTTGCTCAATGAGGTTCCACCCTTGAATATCAGTTTATCCGCAAAAGGAAGAGTGAAAACTATCTGCAAAATAGTTGTAACCCACAAGTCTTTTTCAATGGCTTGTGCCGGTAATCCAATGCGTCCTTCTGCCGCTTGTAATACTTGCCTCTGTTCCTCTATAGTAAGTAAAAAGTAGTTATTCATACGCTTGTTTAATTATGTTTCTAATCCATACAGGCATTAACTTCAAGTCTGCCATAACTGACTCTTTTGGCTCGTTCTGCAATAGTTCTCCAATTCGTTTTATCTGCCAATCTTCAACATTCTCTTTCTTCAATGATTTAAGAGCAAATGTTATGAGCATCGCCAACCTGCTTTGAAATGCCAGATTTTTGGGTGCTGTGTTCTTGAATGTGATTCCTCTGCCATTGGAAATTTCAATGTGCCTCTTTGAGCCATCAGTCAGATAGACATAGTTCATCGGTACTTGTGTTGAAAGTCCAAGTACATTCAGTGCATAAGCACCTGTCGGAACGATTCGGGCGTGATCTCGTTTCGCCATTGCTTCCGCTATTTGCTCAAACGATGGCTGCAAGATTCCTAAACCCAATTTTTCCTCAACTTCGGGATAACAATATATACCTTGAGCAACCCTAATTATCAAGCCTTCTTTGCAGAGCCTTGTAAGAGTTTGCCTAATAGCATCAGGGGTACCCAAATCAACAAAATCATCGGGGAAAAAGATACTTCCTTTTTCCAACGACAAAATTTGTTGCTCTATCTTCGATGTTACACTATCCATATAACTCATATTTTGTCACAAAAATACGGTAAATTTGTGACAACCACAAATATGTCTATAAAAAAGTAACATACCACATCGACTGAAATTAGTTTTGTATCTTTCTTTTCTCCATCAATCTATCCATATCCTCCGAAATCTTATCATCTGTTACTCGTGCATAAATTTGTGTGGTTCTAATGCTTGTGTGCCCCATCATCTTGCTTATACTTTCAATAGGGATACCTGCCGAGAGCATAAGCGTTCCGAATGTATGCCTACTGTCGTGATAGGAGAGATTCTCCTTGACACCCGCCATTATGCCTATCTCGTGTATGCAGTACCATATCATA
>JAFTTI010000083.1 GCA_017466865.1 Oscillospiraceae bacterium
ATTGAAGGTTTATTGAGTCAACAAAATATAGAAATTACTCCACAAATGAGCAAAGTAATTTCTGAAACTCTTCGACTTATTTCATTAAAAGAACCACGAATGAGAACTCTTACAACTTTCCAACAGTACGCAACCTATTCAGACCCTAAAACTGGAGATAATACGCTACGTATAGGACTGGATCCTTACTGTTCAGGCGGACAATTCGGTTCAATTTTTGATGCTGATGAAACAAACTTACCATTATCAAAACTTATAACAATCGAGATGGGCAGCCTTATGAGATTATCAGAAAAAGCTGTTGCTCCAGCTCTTATGTATATTTTTAGATATTTGGAAAAACTTTGGAATGTTCCTACTGGAGAAAAACAACCTCTTACTTTCCTTTTCTTAGATGAAGCTTGGTTATATTTGCAACATCCGATTTTTTCAAACTTCCTTCAAGAATGGTTAAGAACATTAAGAAAGAAAAAAGTATTTTGTATATTTGCTACTCAAGAAGTTGCTGCTGCTGCTAAAAGTTCATTAAGCGATACTATCGCCCAACAATGTTTAACAAAGATTTACTTAGCAGATGAATCAGCTTGTACACCCGGACTATTGGAAAGTTATAGATACTTTGGACTTACAGATAGCGAAATTATTTCATTAAGTAATGCGCGAATGAAAATGGATTATTACTTCAAAAATCCTAACGGATGCAGAATGTTTACTCTTGATTTGGATCCATTCCAATTGGCGTTAATCAGTTCTGACCATGAAATACTTGATAAAGTTGAAAAAGAAAATGGAAGAAATACAACAGAGCCATTGGCATTTGAAATATTGGAAGAAACAAAAAAGAAAATGCTAAACATTGGTCGGGATGTTAGAAATCTCGAGTTTGCAAAATATAAAAAAATGCTAACAGCATAAAAATGGAGATACAAATGAGAAGAAGAATTTTTACAGTAATAATCGCACTAATCCTTGCAGTATCGAATGTGAATGCTACAGGATATCCTGTTTTTGATATTTCAGGATGGCTTGCTGCAATAGACCAGCTTTATAGTCAGTATGAGATGGTTATGAACACAATCACTCAAATTGAAAATCAATACAACATGATTCAACAAAATATTGAACGTGCTAAAGGTATTGATTGGGAAAATATTAGATTTGATGGTGACTTTGATATTCGAGATGACATTAAGGATGCCAATAAACGTGTTAATAGACTTCTAAACTCTGCAAGAAATATTAAAGACTTAATGACAAAACCATCAATTAATTGTGGATATGGTTCTTATTCCCTTGCTGATTTATGTGGAATGAATGGAGCTGAACATAACTTTTTTGCTGCTTGCAAAGATACAACTAATTATATGACAGACAATATGAAAATGGCAGTTAATGGAATTGTTGAAGGATTGGATGCAGACCAAAAAAGAAGTATTTGGACAAAATATGGCATCAGCCCAAGAAACTATGTCTTTGTTCAACAATCAATAGCACAAGTAAAAGATGGGGCTTCAAAACTGATGGCAAAAGTAAATGAGGAAGCTCGTAATATGAAACGAGAAGAAGACACTTTAAGAAAAAATAACATTGTAAAAGCTGCAACAGAAAGCCGTGATTCAGAAGGGAATATAACACAAGGTGCAGCAAATGAAGCACAACTATATCTTTCAAGTGAGTTAGTAGATAAAACAAGTGAACTTACAGAATCTGTGGAAGATATGGCGGCCGCTGTGGCTAATAAAATGATTGCAG
>JAFTTI010000084.1 GCA_017466865.1 Oscillospiraceae bacterium
AAAAAGTGTCGGAATTTAATTCCAAACCGGTCACACATAAGACCTTAAAAAGTGTATTTTGCTGAATGCAGAGAATTTAATTCTTGCAGGAGGCGGCTTTAGCTTTAACACCATTTGAACATCAGAGAAAGGAGGTTTTTCTGATGGGAAGAAAAAACAAAGCTTATTCTAAAACTCTTCATCAGCAAGCATACGATAAATTGACAAGTATGCAAGCCTTTGGCGAAAGCAAAAAAGAGGCTATGAAGAACGGAACGGAGAAAGACAAAATATTTTCCTTTAACACCTACAAGAGTTATTGGAAACATATAAAATATTTTATTAAGTACGTGCAGGAAACCGATCTGAAATGCACAACATTAAAAAGTGCAAAAAAATATGTAAATGAGTGGTTGCAGAAAAGAGAGGCAGAGGGGTTGTCAGCTTCGACAATGCACCTTGAGGCGAAAGCGTTGGGTAAGCTCTATGGCATTAGTCCCGATGATGAAAATTATTATCAGCCTCCGAAACGACACAGGGAAGATATAAAGAGGAGCAGAGGAACGGCAAAGAGAGACCATCATTTTTCAGAAAAAAACAATGATGAGCTTGTGAAATTCTGTAAGGGAACAGGCTTGAGGAGATGTGAGCTGTCCTCGATTAAGGGTGGGGATATAATAACCAAAACCGAAATCGAGGCGGAAATAACAAAGCTGGAGAGCATACCAGAGGACAAGCGAACGGCCGCCGATGAGAAGCAGTTAGGAATTTTGAAAGATACAAGATACTTTGAGGAAGAATATTATGTGCATATCCGAAAAGGTATAGGCAAGGGTGGCAGAGAACGATATAGCCCGATTATCGGAGAACATCAGAAGCAGATTGCCGACAGAATTATAAAAACACCGGAAGAAAAAAAGGTGTGGGAGCATATACACGGAGCTGCCGACATACACGGTTACAGAGCCGAGTATGCAACTGCGGTGTATAAAGCTCATGCAAGGGATATTAAAGATATTCCGTATGATAAAATTAACAAGGGAACAGGAAGAAAATATCAAAGTGATGTTTACACCTGCAGAAAGGACGAGGTAAAGAGAAAACTTGATAGAGCTGCGATGACAATGTGCAGTAAAGCTCTCGGACATAATAGAGCAGAAGTTTTTGCTACAAATTACCTTAGAGGATTGTAAGGGGGTGCGGAAATGTCTGAATATGTTAAAAAAACACCCTTTGGCGGATATAAAGAAGTGCAAGGGGGATATTCAAGCTCTGAATGGGAATATGTGATATTAACCAGGAAAGAATATAACAACCAAGAAACAGAATTAAGGGTAGCAAAAGCCGGGAAAAGTGAAGCAGAAGAAAAAGCCCGAAAAAATATAGATAGAGCAAATGTTGAAGCAAAAAGAGAAATAAATGAGGCATACAAAGCTGCTGATGAGCAAGTGGAAAAGATTAAACAGGAGCTTGCTGCAGCAAATGCTGAAATCGAATACCAACGTGGGCTGAATGAAAATCTTTTGAGAATTAACCGGGAACGTGCGAACGCCGACAGAAAATTAAAACCAAAAAAGGAGCATACAGGGTATGTTGTATGCTCTTCATCAGAAAAAGATTATACTTTCAGAATAAACAGAAAAAACCATAAAATTGTTTTATGGGAGACGGTTCTGCAGAGTCCGTACACGATAGATTTTACAGAGGAACAGGCAAGAAAGCAGATAATTGATGAATTATTTGTAAAAGATGAAAACGGACAATTTTTTATTTCAAAAATAGGAATTACTGCCGGTTATTCAAACGGCTATGCTGCTATGATAGAAGATAATGAATGGTCAAAAATTCATAAAAAATACAATGTTATGCTTGAAAGAAAGTTAAGAATGAATTTTCGATTGGGATATTGGGAAATAGCCTTTTATCACACAAAACCGTTATCTTGCGTTCCGAAAGATATGCGTATGTGTTGATGGTTGCCAGAGGCTCAAAAACGGCTCTTAAATCGTTTTTAAGGCGATCGTGTGGGGTTTTATATTAAACAGGCTTAAAACGAACAAAAGCGGCCTGTAACAGCCGCTTTTGTTTCTAAATTTGTTCGATTTCTGAAAACACAACATTTATTACCTTTGTCAAAATCTCCTTTGGGAGCTGCTCCACAACCGTGTGCGGTCTTGCATTAAGATCTAATGCCTTGACGTGTTCACATAAAATAACACCGGTTGTCTGCGTTCTGTTATCTAAAGGGATATGCAAAGGGAATTTATTGTTTGTGTTTGTTATGGGGCAAATTATAGCAAGATTGGTTTTCTGATTGAAAAAATCATTGCTTACTACTACTGCCGGGCGGTAGCCAGCTTGTTCGTGTCCTTTTTGGGGATCAAAGCTGACTTTTATAATATCTCCTTGACTTACCATACTTCTTCTCCTACCGGCTGTCCCCAATCCATTTCAACCGGAACATATTCGCCGTCAAAATTAGCAAAAAGTTCCATGATGTTTTTTCTTGGCTCTGCTTTTTCAATTATGATTTTGTTTTTGTCGGCGCTTAATACAAGCTGCTCATCGTCACTCCATTGAACTGCATCGAGCAGAAACTTTGGGATTCTGATCCCTTGACTATTGCCCCACTTCTGAATGGTTGTTGTCATTTAGAACACCTCCATTATTAGTATATACATAGTATATCCGATTTTTGCGGATTTGTCAATGGTATTTTATAGATTTATAAAAAATATTTTTGTGG
>JAFTTI010000085.1 GCA_017466865.1 Oscillospiraceae bacterium
GCTGGCGCAGGTCTTACAAGATTTTTTCGCAGGTGTCACAGATTATGAGCGTAATTTGTGACTCGTACTGTTATTTGTTTTTGACTCTCACAGTTCCGAATTGCTCCGCAGATGAGCTTTCAGATTGCATTGACGGTCTAAGTTATGCTTGGTACAAGTTTAGCCATTATAAGCGTTTTAAGGACGCTGTAAAGGGGTATTTTAAGGCTTTAGAGATTACTCGCAATAAATCAAATGGTTCTTATCACCCCCATTTTCACGTTGTTCTCGCTGTCGATAAAAAGTATTTTAAGGATAGCAGTTATATAAAGCGTGATGAGTGGCTTGCATTGTGGCAGAAAGCGACTAAGGATAAGTCTATAACGCAGGTTGATATAAGACGGGCAAAGGGTAAAAAGGACGGTTCAACGGCTGTAAAGGCTTTGTCTTCTGCTGTTGCCGAGATTGCAAAGTATGCTGTTAAGTCCGCAGATTATATTATTGTCGATAATGAGCCTTTAATGGACGATATTGTTTTTACGTTGTCTTATGCTTTGCATGGTCGCAGGCTTTGCGCTTTTGGTGGTGTTTTCGAGGACGTCAGACGGCAGTTATTGCTTGATGATGTGGAAGACGGAGATCTGATCCACGTTGACGGAAATATTTCCGGAGATCTAGCAGTTCAGATTTATCGTTATGGTTGGTCTTGTGGCTGTTATAAGCTGATAGAAATTGATACTCCTGCAAAGGGGGTGTCAGAATGAAAGCAAGGGTTAGGGCGGTTAATAATGAGTATTTGCAGTTACCCTTTAAGCGGTTTGTTGAGTTGTTCCCCGACATAGCCGAAAAGATGGGGCAGACTATACCTCTTGAAATGTTCCTTGATGATGATAATTATATTGTTCGTCTTAAGGAAGATAAAATTGAAATTGGCTATGGCGCAGATGCTTGGCTGATTGATGATTAAAGCTCCTTAATATACAAGGCTCGCGCAGGCTTGTCAATAAAATAGAAATGCTCCGAGGTTCCCCCCTCGGGGTGTTTCATTTTATCCATGTTTCTAGGTTTATCCTTTGAGGCTGGGTTTTGGTTCTTTTGCCCAGTCAAAAGAACATCACCTTTTTTTATCGGCTTGTGTACCTGCGTTAAGAAAATTGTTTTTTGGTGGTTCTTGACATGGTTCTTGCAAAAGCGGTACAATAGAAAACCGACGGGGTAGCAGGAACTGTTTTTTGTCTATCCTCGTCGGCAAGGACGAAAAACCGCTTTTGCAAGGTTCTGTCAAGAATTGCTCCGCAAAACCAAAAAAGAATTTTTAGCACGTTGGAGCTGATGGAGCAGTTGGAGCAGATGGAGCAGTTGGAGCAGACGGAGCAGACGGAGCAGACGGAGCAGACGGAGCGTGTACTGGGGTGTGTCCTCGGGGGTGTGCCCTTCAGGGCGCCCCCGAGGGGCACCCAGACCGCCCGCCCCGCAAAATGTAACCTGTGGTTATATTTTTGATGTTCCAAAATGGCACATTGATTTTACAAAGTAGCTAGGCAGTTTTACAAGGTATATACTTAAGTACCCCAAATGGGGTATTTTTCTTTTATTACCTAGATGGTTTTATAAAATAGATATTTGATTTTACAAACTGCTTATGTGGTTTTACAAAGTATATATTTAAGTACCCCAAATGGGGTATTTAGTTCAGATGTGAACTAAAACGCTTGACAAATTGTTCTGTATTGTGTATAATAAGAACATATCAACAAGTTTATATTTGAGGTGATTTTATGAATATGAAAGTGCAGATAACCGTTGATGAAGATTTA
This sequence comes from Oscillospiraceae bacterium, assembly GCA_017466865.1. Lineage (GTDB taxonomy): Bacteria > Bacillota > Clostridia > Oscillospirales > Ruminococcaceae > RGIG4131. Next base: position 1,797 of record JAFTTI010000085.1, read on the forward strand.
ATGAAACGTGTTGATGAGTATGCAGACGAAAATTATATGAGTCGCTCGGGCTTAATCTCGCTTGCGCTTACTCAGTATCTTAATGCTAAAGAAATGGTTGGTGCTATTTCTCGCATGAGTTTCGCTTTGGAGCGTATAGCAGATAAAGGTGAGATTGACGAACAGACACAGCAGGAACTTGCAGATTTTCAGAGATTGTGCGTTATGATTTCAAAGACAAATATGCAGGTCTGAGGGGTAAAAAATTACCCCTGCGGAGCAGGGGTATTCCTTATCTTGATACTATAGAAACAAAAAAATTTTTGCAAAGTGGTCTAAACCCTTACTGCAAAAGGCTTTGAGCCGATTTTGAGGGGGGGAAGATTTTTATAGAAATGGAGGTGAACTGGAGTTGCAGGAAATGCAAAAAAATAAAGGCTTCGGACTGGTACTCCAAAGCCTAGAATGTGGAAGTGCTTTTCTCTGCACTCCATCAAATTGCAAGATAATTGTAGCATAAAATCGGGGCAGTGTCAAGGTACACCCGATAAGGAAATTAAGGAAAAGTTTGAGCCGAAAAAGAAACAAAGTATTTTGCTTGCAGGTTCTTATGCTCGTATAGGGTATGAGCATAAATCCGAAAATGTAGAAAATTGCGGTACTTTTCTTGAATTTGCAAAAACTGCTGATTGTGACTTTAGATTACATAAAGCTAATTTCTGTCGTGACAGATTGTGTCCAATGTGCAGCTGGCGCAGGTCTTACAAGATTTTTTCGCAGGTGTCACAGATTATGAGCGTAATTTGTGACTCGTACTGTTATTTGTTTTTGACTCTCACAGTTCCGAATTGCTCCGCAGATGAGCTTTCAGATTGCATTGACGGTCTAA
>JAFTTI010000086.1 GCA_017466865.1 Oscillospiraceae bacterium
TATTAATTACAAAAATTCTATAGGTCTACACAAACGCCCTGAAAGCCAGCAGCCTTTCCATCGGGCAGAGCGGAATCGGAAGTCAAATACCCAATATTCTTGAATAATAGAGATATAAATAAGAGAAAACAACCCCTAAAACACAAATTTATGCCTGTCAACAAGAGCCTTTTACGGGATTTGTATTATCTTTGTATCTGGATTGAGGCAACTCTATCCAAGACATACGAAAAAAGAAGAAGCGTTATGCTCAATCTTGTGGTTGTGAACGTAGGAAATTCATTAAGGACAAAGATTAGCATAGTGGTTCTCACGCATACGCGTGGGTCACTATTGTTACATCTGTCCAAAAGGTTTCCTACGACCTACAATCAAGACGTGGCATAGTTGGCTCACGTTTTCTTTAACTGTAATCCCCTTTGAAACATAGTATTGAATGTCAGAGAAGCTTTAGGTTAAGAGACAGAGTCCTCTAAAAAAAGTTGTGTCTTTGATGCAATATTTTGGCGTTTCCGGTATTTATATAATAGTGAGCAATTAAAACATATAATAATGAAAACAAAAGTTTTTCTCAGAATGCTGCTTATGGCAATTCTTTCCATGGCAGGGCTGACTGCCTGTATCGACGATAATGAGCCGAAGGATTCAGTCAAAGAGATTAGAATGCTGGTTTCGGCAGAAACAGACGTAACGTATGCGTGGGGCGACGACAAAATGGAGAATCCCATAGAGTGCCTGCTCGTCAAGACTGAAGGTGATTCCGAAGAATGGAAAAAACTTGGATTTGAACAGATACAAGGCTTTTCCTATGAGCGCGGACATGAGTATTACCTCTCGGTAAAGCGAACCATTCTTGCCAATCCGCCTGCTGATGGTTCCGACCGTACATATGAACTTATCCGAGTCCTTGAAGACAAGCTTGTGGCAGATCCGGAAGTTCCAATCGACAAAGAAATCAAATCGGAAGCAGATATAGAATATCAAGAATTGTGTCCTTTCGAGAAGTATGCTGTCAGCAAAGTATTTACAGTTGATGGAAATGGTATAATAGTGGATGAAGAGGGTTCAACACTTCCTTCATATGAACATGCCCGTATTTGGCTGGAAAATGTTCTTGATCAGGAAGACCCTAATTGGGTGAAGTTCCAGACAGTGCCATATCAGGCTACTTATTCGTTTGTATTGTCTCCATTGACCGATAACATCCGTTTGGTACGAAACGAGACACATGGCCCGATGTTCAAGAATGTTGTTCCCGAAAACGAGTTCACTCACATTACCCAATCCATGAAGTCCGGCGAGGAAGTGCGCTATACTCTTATACTTGCCAATGTAAGTAAGAATGGGCTTCAAAAGGTGGAGTTTATGATAAAGAAACAATAATCTATAGATAAATAATATGAATAGTAAAATTTTAGTTAATATATCACAGGTGAACACTAAAATAATCTAACTGATTGGTAACCTTTCTGTTGGGGTCATTTGTTCCCAGCTATATGTTTATTATTACTCTCTTACTAATCTCTCTAATTCTCTATAAATCACCAAGTTAAATTATTTAACAAGCATTTGGATATTATTGGAATGATTGGTATCTTTGTAGAGCGTGAGGTGCAAGTTATTGTACACCTTGAGCATATTAATTACAAAAATTCTATAGGTCTACACAAACGCCCTGAAAGCCAGCAGCCTTTCCATCGGGCAGAGCGGAATCGGAAGTCAAATACCCAATATTCTTGAATAATAGAGATATAAATAAGAGAAAACAACCCCTAAAA
>JAFTTI010000033.1 GCA_017466865.1 Oscillospiraceae bacterium
GATGCAGAAGTCCATCAGGTTCTTCATAATGATGTTACCTGCGTTTTTCGCTCTGGTAAAGCCTGTTTCAACCATTGCGAAGCCTGCCTGCATAAAGAATACAAGCGCGGCTCCAATCAAAAACCACACACCGAACACCTCAGTCGTTACGGCTTCCTTTACAAATTCCATAATGCTTGTAGCATCCATATCAATCATCTCCTTAATGTAAATGCTCTGTTTATCTCACGCCGAACAAAAGTTCTCCATAGGTCGGGAACGGCCAATATTTATCCGCCGTAAGCGTTTCCGCCTCATCGGCAACGGCACGAAGCTCGCCCATCTTCGGAAGAATACTGTCACGTATTGCATAGCTTTCTTGTTTTACGTCGGAGATAAATTTAAGTTTCATTATCTCGTCTTCAAGCGTTTCTGTTTTATCCAAAATCTGTTCCATGAGAAGCGACAGTTTCGTGACCGTTTTCTTTTCATATTCACAAGACGCGTCGGGAGCAAATTGTTTCTTCGCCATCGCTGTTTTCGATACTTCTTTCACGTAAGCTTCCACAGCTGGCAATATCTGCTTTCTCGCCATCTCCACCATAGTATTCGCTTCGATAACAACCGTTTTGCAGTAGTTATCAAGCATAATTTCACAGCGGGATTTAAGTTCGGTTTCGGTAAATACCTTATGCGACGTCAGCATTTCCACGTTCTTTTTATCTAGAAGATGCGGCATACAATCGGGCGTGGTACGATAATTCATAAGCCCACGCTTTTCCGCTTCTTCAATCCACGTTTCGTCATAACCGTTGCCGTTAAACAGAATACGCTTATGGTCTTTTATTGTCTTTTTTATCATTTCGTGAAGCGACTGCTCGAAATTATCTACCCCTTCCAATCTGTCCGCATAAATCTTGAGTGATTCCGCTACTGCACTGTTGAGCATAATATTTGCACAGGAAATACTGTTGGAAGAACCGAGCATGCGGAATTCAAACTTATTGCCTGTAAACGCAAACGGAGACGTACGGTTTCTATCCGTCGTATCACGTGCAAATTTAGGAAGAACGTCAACGCCGAGTTTTAACGTCGTTTTCTTTGTTCCCGCATAAGGCTTATCGCTTTCAATTGCTTCCAAAATCGCAGCAAGTTCGTCCCCAAGGAAGATAGAAACCACTGCGGGAGGCGCCTCGTTAGCCCCCAAACGATGGTCGTTCCCTGCCGTTGCCACAGAGATACGGAGTAAATCTTGATAATTATCAACCGCTTTGATTACTGCGCAAAGGAAAATCAAGAACTGTGCGTTTTCATAAGGCGTTTCGCCCGGAGAAAGCAAATTCACTCCTGTATCCGTTGCCATTGACCAGTTATTATGCTTCCCGCTACCGTTTACTCCTGCAAACGGCTTTTCGTGGAGTACGCATACAAGACCGTGTTTAAGTGCAACCTTTTGCATAATTTCCATAGTAAGTTGGTTGTGGTCGGTAGCAATATTCGTCGTTGTATAAATCGGAGCAAGTTCGTGCTGAGCGGGCGCCACTTCGTTATGTTCGGTTTTTGCAAGAATACCGAGTTTCCAAAGTTCTTCATTAAGTTCTGCCATAAAGGCCGCAACTCTCGGTTTAATTACGCCAAAATAATGGTCTTCCATTTCCTGCCCTTTCGGTGCTCTTGCCCCAAAAAGCGTTCTTCCGGTAAACACAAGATCTTTTCTCTTATCAAACATTTCTTTGTCGATAAGGAAATATTCCTGTTCCGGACCAACCGACGTGCGAACATATTTAACGTCGTTATTCCCAAAAAGTCTCAAAATACGCAAAGCCTGTTTATTAAGCGCTTCCATCGAACGAAGAAGCGGTGTTTTTTTATCGAGCGCTTCGCCTCCATACGAACAAAAAGCCGTAGGAATACAAAGCGTTTTGCCTTTAATAAAGGCATAAGAAGTAGGATCCCAAGCGGTATAACCCCTCGCCTCAAACGTCGCTCTTATACCGCCCGAAGGAAAACTTGACGCATCCGGTTCACCTTTTATAAGTTCTTTACCGGAAAACTCCATAATCACTCTGCCGTCGGGTGCAGGAGTAATAAAACTGTCGTGTTTTTCGGCTGTAATACCCGTGAGCGGCTGAAACCAATGCGTAAAATGTGTTGCTCCGTTAGCTACAGCCCAATCTTTCATTGCTGAGGCAACTGCATTTGCTACGGAAAGATCAAGTTCCGTCCCTTCGTCTATCGTCTTTTTTAGAGATTGATATACTTTAGCGGACAAATTCGCCTTCATTACTCTGTCGTCAAATACTAGGCTGCCAAAAGTTTCTGTTACTGTGTTCATAATTCTAACTCCTTTATAAAAAATAAGACAATGGCGCTTTCAAGAATTTCTTAAAAGACGCCATTGCCTTTGTCTTACAAAATAATATCTTTTTGTTTTTTTATAACGATAAAAAAGAAAAACGCCTATGAGAAAATTTTCTCAAAGACGCCATTGCCTTTCCCTTTTATGCCATAATTATATTCTTTCAAAACTGATTTGTCAACAATTTTTTTATCATTTTTTCAAAAAAATTTTTCATTTTTTTATTTGTTATAGTTGACAAATCTTTTTCATTTGAGTAAAATGTTGTGTAAAGATGAGCAAAGGCGTTCATTGAAGGTTAGTCCTTCGGTGAACGCCTTTTTCTATTTATTTTTCCGTTTAGAGGTATTATTATGCAAAAAGAAGGTCAAATCAGAATCCCCTCAGGTTGCGCTATCGCCGCTGTTATTTCCAAGGAAGGAAATAAAATGACCGGTGAGAAAATTATAGAAAGC
>JAFTTI010000005.1 GCA_017466865.1 Oscillospiraceae bacterium
CACGTTTCCTGCCACTTATACCGTAGCGAGCTTTGCCATTGCCCAAGTCCTGCATCCGTTTTTGTCGGCAAAGGTAACAGGAACTTCGGAAACGGAAAGCGACACTTCGTTCGGCTTTGTGAATATATTGTTCACAGATCCGCACTTGCCTCATTCCTCCCTTCCTCCTCTGTAAGCCGAAAAAACAGATTACCGGACTTGGCGGAAGCCATCAAAAGAAAGGGAAAAGATGAGAGAAACCAATGAAAATATCACAAGACAGCTTTTCAAGTTGAAAGTTTTTTTCTTGAAATACTATCCGCTACGCATCAAAAATGTGGGGCTTGAAGAGAGAACAGCCCGACAGCTTGTGTGGGACTTCAAGGATGGCAACTGTTACGAAGAGGTTGCACAAATGATAGCAAACAGATTGATGGAGGTTTTCGGTGACCGAGTGAGAGATATTGTTTTCTCGTGTGTGCCTGCATCCACCACCGAGAAGCATGAACTGCGTTACAAGGGATTCTCCCATCGGGTATGCCAGCTTTCGGGAGCGATGAACGGCTATGAGCACGTGAGAGTGACCAATAACCGCCTTGAGGTGCATAGGAACAGAAAGAAGAAAGATGTGGAGATAGCCGAGAACGTGTCCTACGATACCGATTTTTTCAAAGGCAAGCAGATTCTTGTCTTTGATGACATCATCACACGCGGATATTCCTATGCCCGTTTTGCCAATCGACTCGAAATGTGCGGTGCGGAAGTGTTGGGCGGTTTTTTTCTTGGCAAGACATTCTATAGAGTCAACAGATAGATTGCAAATGACAGATTATTCAAAATCAATGACATTTACGGGACATCGTCACATCCCGATACAGAGGCGCAACGAACTATACGCCAAACTCAAAATGGCCGTAAAGGCGAACTATGCGAACGGAGTACGGAATTTCAACTGCGGTATGGCATTGGGATTCGACTTGCTTGATGCTGAGGTGGTGCTGAAAGTCAAGGCACAGCATCCCGACATTACGCTGATTGCCGTTGTCCCTTTTCTGAGGCAGTGTGAAAGATGGTCAGACAAAGACAGACGGCACTACCATGCCCTCATCTCCCAAGCCGACAAGGTGGTTGTACTCAGTGAGGGTTATTATAACCGTTGTTTGTTGGAACGCAACGACTACATGCTTTCCCATTGTGTCGGAGTGATAGCCTACTATGACGGAGCCAAACGTGGCGGTACCTTCTATACCTGCCGAAAGGCGGTGAACATGCAGCTGCCGGTGCTTAATCTCTATTAGTGCCGGCAGCATCTGCGCTGCACACAGATGCCCAACCTGTTTTATCTTCACCTGGCGTCATCTGTTGACAGTACCCATTATATATCATCCACCTATTATACGATACTCCCATCCCGTAGGACTAGGAACTTGTTTCTCGGACCATGTCTCTTGTCAGCGGCAGATTGCTGCTGACAACACACCGTCCTCGAAAGGAATAGACGGAAGATGCCTCAGTTCATGTCTTCATCCGGAAGCTGACTACACGCCACCCTCCTATGCTGAATCCTTGTCGGACAGATACTTCTTTGTTGTCTGTTCCCACAGTTTTCCAGTCCTTCGACCCACCCGTACCATTTTATATACCTAATAGTTTGCCGTTATTTTCTTGAAGAAATCCTTATTCCTGCTGGTTTTTATGATTATTCATATTAAAGAAATTACCCCTATTCACATATGTTTATGGAAGGGGTAATTCATTCTAGTACGAGATTCTTAAAGATGTTCTCGTAAATTCAGACATAGACGGCTCGTAATCATTTTCTTTTATGTCGTTTGCCCCCCCTGCAATGATAAAGCAATACAATCCAAAACTTTAAACCAAAATAAATCAATAGGAATTACTAGGTTTTAAATTTCTCAAAAGTTCTTTTATATCATTGGGAATTTGAGCTCTTTTCTGTATTTCTGTAATGATAGGAAATATTTGGTCTTTTAAATAATCATTTAAAGGGACATCTATTTTCTTTAGACAATATTGAATATTATATTTAAGATTATCTAAATCTTCTAAATGCTCGTTAAGCAAAGTCGTTGATAATATCGTTTTTAATGCTATAAAAAATAAAATAATAGAATCATCATATTTCTCTATCGTCAATGCAAACAATCCTCTTGTATAAAATGCATAAAATTCATTTATCATTTGATAATTCTTAAGTTTATCTACAGATTCTTCAAGTGACTCCTTATGTTCAGAAAACTCTTTAAGCTCATTTCTGATATTTATTACATTATATATCTGATATCCAACAAATATAGCGAATATAATTCCTAAAAGAGTCACAATTATTCCTATATAATTCAATTCGTTAACATCTACCTTCTTTATGTTAAAACATGAAAATATTATAGCAATACCAGAAAATATAAGAGAGACAAACAAAATTGTCCAGTATAATGTTTTTTCTTTATTATTCATGATGTTAACATTTTGGTTTTTCATCAGTATTTTGATCAATTACTAATACTTCTTCTTCATATTTATAGTCAGCTATTAATTCAAAACTTTGTTCTTTAATTAAACAGCCACACGATGTTTTTAACTTGTATTCTTTTCTGAATTTATGACAGTTAGGACAACCATTTTTAAATTTAGCGGATATGACATCACCAAAAAAATAATTCTTCGACACATCTGTTTCTTTTAGTTGATGTATTAAATTTGCCAATCCGATTATCCATGTGAAGACGTCCGCAAGTTCCATTTCAACACATAAAACATCTTTCTTTATATGTCTTTTCCTATGCGCCTCGCTTAATTCTGCCAATTCTTCAGCAAGGTGGCTAACATTTGTTATAAATGTAGCATCTGGATTTCGGGGATAAATTTGTTGAAAATGCGTTTGCCATTCATTTATTGTTTTAGGTTTTGTCTCTTTCCCATTTTTCGCCTTATCTGCTATTTCTACAATATTTAAGTTTCCTTTCCTTATGTGACATCTGCAAGTCGTCTTCAAACAATACGGACATATCCCAGGAAACTTATTCCAAAGCAAATCGCTGACACTATGAACTTTGTTTTCGTTTTTAGCATATAATGCACAAAACCACTTAAACATAGATGGCAATAAATTTTCAATGTCTTTCTCTCGTTTCCTATTTATTAACTGAAAACATTTGCCTATATCTTCATAAAATAATACAATAATATCTTTAAAAGACCTTTCACTATTACTTTGTTCGTAAATTTGGTTGATATAATTTACCCATTCATCTATATTATTATCTTTTGTCATCATAGCGAGTTGTTTTTTAAATAATTTACAAATTCATTCCAGTCTATAAAAATTTCTTCATTTGTATTTTCATCTATATAGTCATTCACTGTTTGATTAAACATGAGTTTATCATTCGATGAGCTGTTTAGAAGCGTACAAGGCAATAATGCAAATTGTTTTGTTATTGCAATTAATGTTCTTTTATGTCCATTATAAATGTAAAAATTATTATTATTTATGAGAACCTCTATTGGTTTTTTTGCATATTTGTCTATATGGTCAAATAAACCATTTAAAAGTATCAATTTTTCCCTTGAATGATTCCTTATACTTTGAGTTGGCATCAAAGTATAAGGAGACAGCCAAAACTCTTTTTTTGATTGTGCATTCTTGTAAGCGAAGATAATTTTGCTTGCAATTTCATCTGGAGTTACAAAACTAGTGTCAATTATTAAATCATAATTATTTAGATTCTCTAAGTCAATTTCATATTGAGTTTTAAATCTAAGAACTTCGCTTTTTCTACGTTGTATAATATTACTTAGAGCCACATCCGTACTAGAATAATTTTCATTTATTCTATACTTGTCATTGTAAACACGGCGAGCAGCTATTTCATCCGTTACATACAAATAGACTTTTAATGATTCAGGTATAAAATGCCAAGCTAATCTTGAATCGAATATTTTAGGAATCTCACTTTGTCCTTGTTCTTTGACAAAACTATCTAATTCATGGTCAAATTCAGGATGCGTTTCCATATACTTATTAAAATCAAAAGTTGACATACCATATTTTTGAGCCATTTTTCTTTGTAAACTCCCAATTGATTCTATTTCAAATCCTAAATATTCATTTAACAACTTTGACACCACCGTCTTTCCACTACCAAGACTTCCTGTTATAGTTATATGTTTCATATATTATTAATTATAATTAACTACTATTTTAAAATTAAATGCATGATTATTTAATTCGATGATAAGAAAATCAAGCATAAATGCTTTTGAAATTGCACATATTTCATATATAAACTATTCAATCATTAAACCTCTAAGTAAAATACTACAGCGAAATACTTTAAATATGCAAAATTCGCATTTTTTTCGTAAATACGCAAATATACTTCAATATTTTGTATTGCTTCTATTCTCAGATCTTTCTGAATTGAATATAATTACCTATAAATAATAAAAGTTATAGGGTCTAAAAACAGGCAGTGATTAATGCATGTTTTAATCTTTATAAAAATATTATTTGAATATCTATTTAACGTGAATCAAAGATAAGTGTTGTAAAAATAATCTCAAGAATATTAGAAGAATAGCATGTACAATAATTATAACATTAAAGCGATTACTGCTATGTTCTCCAAGGATAGAGTTACAGTGATTTTCTATTTTACCAGTGCTCCATTTTGTAAAAAAATATAGAGTTTTCGAGTCTGCCTGTTCCCCGTTTGTTCGGCAAAGTTAGCATGAAGGGTGCAAACATCAAGTTGCACTCCGTTCGTCTGTCTGTCAGTGGCGATATGCGCCATTGGTAGGCAGACGAACTTGTCTTATTGCACTGTTCCTTCTTTTGTTTGCCTCAAAAACCGAGAAGCAGACATCCCGAATCCTTTACGGTAGGGAAAACAAAATGCACACGGAAGGACAACCCTCAAAAGCATGACGAAATGAAAGGAACAAAAGAATTCAAGGCCACCATCCAAGCCTATCTGGAGGAAAGAACCAAGACAGACGAACTCTTCGCCGTGTCCTATGCCAAAGCAGACAAGAACATCGATGACTGCATTACCTATATCCTGAACGAGGTCAGACGCAGCGGATGTAACGGATTCAATGACGATGAGATATACTCGATGGCATAGCACTATTACGATGAGGATGACATAAAGGCCGGCAGCAAAATCAGTTGTCAAGTGGTCGTGAACCACACCGTGGAACTGACGGACGAGGAGAAAGCGGAAGCGAGAAAGGCTGCCATCCTCCGTTTCCAATAGGAGCAGATGGCTGCCATGAAACGTCCCAAGAAAGCGAAGCAAGTAACAACAACCATTTCACAACCCACACTATTTGATTGAATCCATGAAAGCGAAAACCCCATTACAACAAGAGATTATCGGACTGAGCCGTCAGTTGTGTAGACTTACCGAGGCACAGAAACGGTATGCCTTCGAGCACTGTTTCGAGCATCTGGCACACCGCAATGCCAAGAATGTGCTGACCTGTCTTGAGTGTGGTCATTCCTGGAAGGGCGGTAACGGCTTGGCCGATACCCTGCTTGGTGTCACCTGTCCCCAGTGTGGTATGAAACTTGAAATTGCCGTCGGACGTAAGAGAATACACAAGGATATCGAGTATTTCTCTATCATCACAACCTGCAATCAATACCAAGTAATCCGCTTTTTTCGTGCAGCATGTACCTTGAAGGTGGGTCTTCCTGCCTCGTATACCATCTTCGAGGTGGCGCAGAGATGGATTTCTCCTGATGGGACAAGTACGACCGTAGCAAGGAACAGAGCTTATTCATCCATCTATTATGACCTGTGGCTTTCCCAGTCGAAGATGGAAATTAGGCCGAATCAGGAGCATCATGTCTACGACATCTGTCCTGCGTGTACCTATCCGAAGCAACGTTTCATCAAGGAACTCAAACGTAATGGCTTTGAGGGCAACTATCATGGGATGAGACCTTACGACCTGTTTATGGCTATTCTTGGCAACAGCAGGCATGAAACTCTCTTGAAGGCCGGTCAGATATCCATGCTGCGCTATACGCTGCACTCTCCCAAGAGGCTTGATAACTATTGGGATTCCGTAAAGATATGCCTCAGAAACGACTATGCCATAGTAGATGCCTCCATGTGGTGTGACTATATCGACATGTTGCGACAGGAACATAAGGATATACGTAACGCCCATTATGTATGCCCAGCCAATCTGAAGGAAGCGCATGACAAGTTGGTTGAGAAACGTAATAAAGAGAATCTACAAAAGAAAGTTATGGATGCAAAGTCACATGATGAGGAATACCGGAAGAAGAAAGGCAAATTCTTCGGTTTGGTGTTCACGGATGGAACAATCAAGATAAGAGTGCTTGAAAGTGTCGTTGAGTTCATGGAAGAAGGCAGTGAACTACACCATTGTGTCTATGCCAACAAATATTATGAGAAGGACAATTCTCTGATATTTTCCGCAACCATTGAAGGCATACGCATGGAAACAATCGAGGTATCACTCTCCAAGATGCAGATAGTGCAATGCAGGGGAAAGCATAACGGCATATCCCATTACCATGACCAAATCTTGCAACTGATGAAAGACAATATATGTAAAATCAGCGCACGTATGAGCGCATAAAAACAAAACTTATGGATTGGATAATTCTTATGATAGTCTGCCTTCTGATAAGGCAGCTGTCTTCCCGTCGTCCGTCACGACGCAAGAATAGACGTATGAACAATATCCTGTTATGGGCTATTCCTTTCTTTTGGCCTATTCTGATATTGAGATTCATTCTCCGTGACAAGCCGCGCAAGACAGACATGTCACCGTTTAACTATGAGCAGCATTTGAAGAGCAATCGAAAGTAATTAACCCATAATAAGAATAAGGTATGAAAGATGAGATAAGACAAAACGGTCAGGTCATACTGTCAAGTGATGACGGTATCAGTATTCCGATGATATACAACAATCTTGTAGGTGTAAACATGCAAGGTGAAGATTATCGTAACTATCTAAAGCATGTGGCTATGGAAGATATGGAATTTGAACCCGGACGGATTGAATATTTTCGAGACGGCAGATTTTTCAAATCTTGTACTATCCCAAACCTTTTATGTAACAACAATCAATGAATATATGATATGAAGAAGTATGCATTTATTAAAAGGCTTGTTGACAAGATAACAAGAAGTGAGACGAATTGTGAGTTTGACTATTATAATCACAAGGTCGTGTTGCAAAGCGGAACAAGCGGATATGTATCTGTCACGGTCTGCAATACAGCCGACAGATATTGCGGTACGATGCTTGATTTCAGTTTTGACTATTGGACGCACGAATTGCATTTTATGTGCTCAGAAAGCAAACGGTTGACTAATAAAGTGGTTGATGCTTTCCGTGGATTATACCACTGTGGAATAAAAGTGTCCTATGACCGACAAAAGTATGAGGATTGAGTTTTATTGCGTGAGAAAAGAGGGTCATTCGCCCTCTTTCTTCTTTTTCCAATTTCCCCTTTGTAACTTGATACCGGCATCATTCAATATACGGAACACAGAACTTCTGCTTCTGAAACCGCTCTGTTTCCAGATTTCATTGATGGGATAACCGCTTTTATACAAGTTGATGACGTTCATGTTGCGTTCCAACTTGGAAACACCTACCTGACGCTTTGCCAACTGCTTTTTATTGGTGCGCTGGATGGAAGTAACCTTCTTCTTCAGCTCGACGGATTCCGCAGTGAAGTTTGCCAGTACATCAAATATATGAAGAGTCATATTTTCGATGTTCTGAAACAACTGCTGATGACTGTCAATCCTGTCAAGGACAGATATGATCCGGATATTCTTCAGGCGACAGAACTCCAAGAAAAACAACAGTTCTCTTGCGCCTCTAATCGCATTGCTCAATTTATACACAACCAACTCGTCACCTGCTTCAAGCTTTTCGACCGTCTGTTGCCATTGTGGACGGAGCTTTTCATATTCAATAGAATCTTTTGCTATGGCATTGCAACCATAGTCGCTCATCCATTGTAATGCTTGAACCAGTTCAGTCTGATTATTGGTCTCAAAATAATATCCAAATTTTGCCATAACATGTATGTGTTCATAAATCTGATGCAAAGGTATAACAAATTTGTAAATGAAATCATACTCTATGAAGAATCTTTCATTTATTTAGCATTTCTTCCTGTGTTTTACATACATTGTGGTCATGATAGAGTCTGTTATGTGGCAAATTATGTGGTCATTCATAGGCAAATGCCCTTATGACCATTCGTTCACTACTCATTGATACCTTATCCCAAACAAATCCGTTTTGACTTGATGGCATGTCTCTTCCACTATGTATATCAATCAGTTGTATTTGTCGCTATTAAAATCATACTTTTAAGTCTGATAATATAACATAGTATAAAGTTTTTCAAATCATACTTGTATTTGAACAGAAATACATAATTTTGCATCAAAATAACTTTTAATCGTGTGGCAAATGAAGCGGACAAATTTTTCAAATCAAGTGGACAGAAGTACTTCAGACTATGAACTTAATTCTTCTGTATTGACTAAATTCGTTGGAGCATGTTCTGTCAACAAGAATGACCTGTGTATTCGTATCGGGTGCATATGTCTGATTATATCTTCATCCTTTATTGGTTCCTCTTGTACTTCGGGCAACGGACAAAACGGTGATGAAGGTGATACGAGACAAGCCCTCTCCATTTATAAGGGATTCCTTGATGAAGTC
>JAFTTI010000087.1 GCA_017466865.1 Oscillospiraceae bacterium
ACATGAAAGCTCCTTTGACGGAAGATATAAGTCAAAGGAGCTTTTTCCTGTATTAAGGAGGTAAATATAATGATGACAAAACGCTGGTGGCGCTCCTTGCGCCGAATATATGAAATTGAACAGAAAGAGATTGTAAACCCAAAACCAACCTAAAACAAAACTTATTTATGGAGGAAACTACAATGAAATTTAACAATATTGATTTTGATACCTATTTTAAGAACTATCCCAACACAAACGGCTACTTTGGAAAGTACGGCGGCTCCTATATCCCGCCTGAACTGCAGGTTGCTATGAATGAGATCAGCGAAGCATACCAGACCATCTGCAAGTCCCGCAAATTTATCAACGAGCTTCGCCGTATACGCAAGGAATTTCAAGGCAGACCGACACCAATCTCCCATCTTGCAAGGCTTTCGGATAAAATCGGCACCGGCGTTCAGCTCTATGTGAAGCGTGAGGACTTAAACCACACCGGCGCACATAAGCTCAATCACTGCATGGGTGAAGTGTTGCTTGCAAAGTATAGGGGAAAGAAAAAGGTCATTGCCGAAACTGGCGCAGGCCAGCACGGCGTTGCACTTGCCACCGCTGCAGCATACTTCGGTCTTAAATGCGACATTTATATGGGTGCTGTAGATATCAAAAAACAGGCTCCCAATGTGGCAAGAATGAAGATCCTTGGTGCAAGAGTGGTCGAGGTAACGGACGGATTGCAGACCTTGAAAGAAGCAGTAGATGCCGCTTTCGCCGCATATTGCAATGAATATAAGGACGCTATCTACTGCATAGGTTCAGTTGTCGGACCTCACCCCTTCCCGATGATAGTGCGTGACTTCCAAAGCGTTGTCGGTATCGAAGCAAGAGAGCAGTTCATTGATATGACCGGTGAACTTCCCGATGCCGTGGTTGCCTGCGTAGGCGGCGGTTCAAACGCAATGGGACTTTTCTCAGGTTTTTTGAACGACCCCGTTGATATTTACGGTGTAGAACCTCTCGGCAGAGGCATTAAAATGGGCGACCACGCCGCAAGTCTCACCTACGGTGAAGAAGGAATCATGCACGGCTTCAACAGCATTATGCTGAAAGACGAGAACGGCGATCCTGCTCCCGTATATTCCGTGGCAAGCGGCTTGGATTATCCATCCTGCGGACCGGAGCACGCCTTCCTGCATGATATCGGCAGAGTAAAGTATGATGTCGTTACCGACGACGAAACCATTGATGCATTCTTTGAACTTTCAAGAATGGAGGGTATCATCCCGGCTATTGAAAGTTCCCATGCTGTTGCTTACGGTATGAAGCTTGCAAAGACAATGGGTAAGGGATCTGTGCTTATCAACCTCTCGGGCAGAGGCGACAAGGATATGGACTATATTATCGAGAAGTATGGTATTCACTGAACTTGTTTAAGGTAAATTCACATAAACTCCTTGCTACCGTAAGTGATAGCAAGGAGTTCTTTTTTGATTAGAAATAGAAATCATCAAATCTATTTCACAACAAGGTTAATAATTTTTTTCTTCTGGTTTATTGCATACTTCATGGTTTGCCACGTTCCCCCGTGTTCGCATTCTACATAGAAAACCACCAAATCGCTTCGGTCAACCATATTTCGATTTCTCGATTGGTGTGCAGTTTTGGGAGATATCTTTTCATCAGGGTTGTACACATTGATTTCGTCGTAGTATGCTCGGTAGCTTTGCATATTGAGATTGAGTGCCTCCGTAGGATATGGCATACACAAAGTAAGAGAGCTGTTATCATCTCGATAAATTCGCTTTGCTCGCTTCACGGCAGAAGCTACGATTTGGTCAAAGTCGCCTTCTTTGCCAACAAGAAACACTACATATTCATGCTCGGTGAGCAAACTACGAACCTGTATTCTGCGCTACAATTTAGGAGCTCTGACAGTTTCAACATTGTTGATGCATTCGGCTCAGCCTTGTTATAAAGCCACTTGTAAACACGACTTGAATCTTTATAGTCCAAAAGATCTGCCACTTTATATGCAGTCAATCCGTTCAAGTTAAAAAGATACAATAGTCTCTCATTCTTATTCCCCGTCGTATCCCCATTACCGAAACTCAATTTAGGCGCAGCATCACCATACGAATCCTTAATTAGCCCTACAGATTTTGCCGTTTGATTTGCATATTGTGTTTCTCTTGCAGCACCGTCAAAAGCATTTTCATTCGCTCGATATATTTTTGTTTCTTCATGTAACGTAGATACCATATTGCTATCCGCAAAAGCAACTGTCATAGAAAACAAATTAAATAATGGCCTGCAAACAACAAGCATATTGATAAAATAATTGTAATAAAGCTAAATTTTATCTTTTTTGTCATAAATTTATCCTCCTAGGTTGTGATTTCTTTTCCTCTCATATAAATCATCTCTAAATTTAAGAATTCACAATTATAAGCCATTGGTCCCACCTCTTTTTTAGCGATTTTTTAAAGACAAAAACACGTCGAATAACGTATTACCGTTACTCAACGTGTCTTCAATCAAATTTTTGGAAGGGTCGTTTTTCAACGGCTCTACTGTATGTGATTTAATTTCAAGTATTTATTGCAATTTTATCATCCTAAAATATTTATAGACGGCAAATTCACTCAGTTTCTGGTATTATGCCAAAAATATAAACACTACCAGTCCGCCACGTTAAATCGGTCGCTCCAATATAATCAAAGGAATCCTTTTCAAAATCATATTCAATTATTCTTCTTTTGATATTCAAGAATATCTCCCGCTTCGCAATCAAGCACCTCGCAAATAGCTGCAAGAGTTGAAAAGCGAACGGCTGTTACTTTATTATTCTTTATTTTTGACATGTTGACATTAGAAATACCTACGCGTTCTGCAAGCTCATTAAGCGATATTTTCTTTTCCACCATCATTCTGTCAAGTCGAAGTACAATTTTGCCCATAATTCACCCATTAAACAAGACCGTCTACGTCATTTTCAAGTTCTACGCCATGAGCAAAGAATTGTGTAAAACAAAGAACAACAATTCCCATAAAAATTCCACCCATATCTATACTAATTTCTGCAACGTCAGATCCCATTACCAAACGCGCGATTACGCTCATAATAAAGCCAATAACAGGAATAGCAATCGTAAAAATACCAATTTCACGCATCATACGAACGTTGTCCTTTTGGAATGGCGTTGAATTCTCAGATTTCTTGAAAATTAAATGCAAATTGCGGAACACCATTGCCATTACCGCAAGAATTACTATTGCTCCAATCCCAAAAATCAAGAAAGACGACAAATCTACTTTACCGTCACTTACAGGTGCATTAATTTCAAAACCATAAATTTCAAGATTTGCACCACAGCATTCCTTTGCATCAAAACCAACAAAGTACCCAATCCAATTGGGTGCTGCAATAGAACAAATGACAGCGGCAATCATAAGAGCCACTCCAACCCAATGGAACACCTCTAAAATTTTTGTAATGACCTTACCAAGCGTGTTAAGTTTTTTCATTGTTATGACCTCCAAATAAAAATAGTGTTTTGGTTTAACGATGATATTATAACACGCAAATTTATGTTTGTCAATATATTTTTAATGTTTTACGATAATTATTTTATCTTTATTATTAAAAATCCTTTGTACTCTTCTCTATAAACAAACGCCTTTTTATTTCTTCTTTTTCGTTTCGGGCAGTTCTTTTCTCATTGCCTTGAACACTTCTATCAAGTTTATATATTCGTTATCTTACAATTTTTCGGTTTGTTTTCATCATAGGAAATATGCACGTATGAATTAAGTTCAGGAACGGGTTGACCAGCACGAATCCACCTTCTTTTTTTATATTCTTTTTCCCCAACTGTATATTTTGCAGTAATTATATGCGGAAAAACAGCTCCATCTAGTGCATGTATTCTAAAAGGTTTCGTGTTTACTTTTAGCCACCATTGTTTCTTTATAGAAATTACAATTCCTGTCGTTTCTTTATTCATTCCCCCTCCAATTAAAACAATCCTTTGTTATATTTGATAATCGCATAAAAATTAAGTATTAGACCAAAAACCAAACCGGCGATTAAAACGCCACTACCTATCCATACGTAAACATCCATTTGAGTCTTTTCAAAAATTAGAAATAAAACACCAAAGAATATCATTGAGAGTCCAATAATAAGTGTTCCCAACCCAACAAGTCGCCCCATCGGCTTTTTATCGACTTCAGCTACCCTTTTTCTATGATACCAATGCAGTGTAGATACGTTGCCCTTCATATTGATTATACCCATAACGGAAATCAACACACCAAATATCGTCGTCGATAAAAATGCACCCATGATAATTTTCTCCTCCTATACAAATTATCCATTCCCAAACAATTCGTTATAGAATCTCTTCATACTTACGTCTTTCATTCCATTGAAGCTTTTCATTGCTTCCTCTTCAGTCTTATAACAGCCATCGCAAAGCATGAGCGTGTTATATAGTATCCGTCCATCTTCTCTTACTATGTGTTTTAATAACCCAGGAAAGCCCCACACTGCACATCCAAGTTCCATAAACTGTTTATCTCCCGAGTTGGACAATTCGTTTTCCATTCTAGGATTTTTTACATTCGCACGATAATATATGTAATAGTTATTACGTTGTTTCGCCAAACATATCGTTAACTCCGTTGCATCCGTAATAACATCATAGGGAAAACCCCAAGCATTTAAATGATTATAAACACTCGGTCCCTTTGAGATTTTCCTTCTTTTTAATACTTTTACTGGAGAGGCAAATCTCTGTTCGGAGTATGCAACGTTATGCTTAATCGTTTGATTTCCAGCACAAAAATCGTTGAAGGTATTACGAAGTTCCTTCATTTCTGGACCGGTTCCTTGCAACAGTTTTTTAAAATCAGTTTTAGTTCCCAAATATTTCAACGTCCCAGATGCAATTCCCGGCAAAGAGCAATCCTCTAATTCAAAAAAATAATAATTTCCTTTCATTTTATATCACGTCTATTTGCACTGTCTTCATGGCAATAAGTGCTGTTTGGTGACTTTCTGCTGTTACACCTGCACAACAATTACTATCCACCACTATTTTTACTTCAGGAAACGTTGCTTTCAAAATCATTGCATTTGATATAACGCAAATATCAGTGCAAAGCCCACAAAGTTCAATCTCTTCAATTTGTTCGCCATACGTTTTGATAA
>JAFTTI010000088.1 GCA_017466865.1 Oscillospiraceae bacterium
AACTGCCCGTGTGAGATTGAACTCTACTATGATTCGGCACCGCACTCATTCGGATTCCGACAGGTATATCCCGATGGCAGAACGGGTATTGTCGGAGGTTTGCTCTATCACGGACAGCCCGACCAATCGTTTGCTGTATTGCTGAATCCTATTCACGGGTGGACTATACACACATAGGGTGTTGCCCATAAAAATAAAAGCCAACTTAGGTCTGTCAGGCACAGGCTTAAGTTGGCTTTTCTTATGTCATTTATGGGACTGGAAAAATTATCCTCCAATTCTCGTCAGGGTTATATACATCTTCGGGATTTTCTTCTAGGCTACACCATGCTCCGAAGAAATCTTCAACCATCCCTTCTGTCATTGTATTTATAATTGAATATGGACGGGAAACTTTTCTTTTTATGTAGCCTAATCTATATCCATCTTCTGGGTCAATGAATCTAAATCCCTCTTCTCCATAGGAATACAGTTTACTTAACTCCTCATCATCTATTTCATACTTTTCTGTACAATGCTTTGTAATAGCTGATTCCAAAATAGCACTTTGGAGTTGTGCTATTTCAGACAACAAAGCACATATATCCACTATCTTATCAAAGTTCAATTCTATTTCTTTCAGCCCATTTGCGGGGAATTTATACGAATAGATTTCTCTATATATTCTTGATTTATTAATGAGAGACTTAATATGTTCACCCTCTGCCTTATCATATCTTGATACAATATCGCCTATAATATTTATAGTTTTTGAATGATTCATGGCAATAAGATCATCGCTCCATTCTTGATATGGATTTGTAAAGACTACTGCTCTTGCACAACTTAAAAGAGGATAATACATCAAGTAAGGATTTACAATTCTCAAATTTTTGGATTCAGCATATTCGGCAGAAGTGAGCATCACAGAAGAAGCCAATATCATCTTTGACGCCAAATAGGTACGAACAATCCATTGAGTATTTGTTGTAATATCTAGGTTCTTTGCTATATCAGCAAAAGGCTGTCGCAAACTATTTATTACAGACTCTATTTTTTTACTCTCGAAATTCTTGAATAGTTCATTATATTCAAAATAGTCATCTTTAATATTCGACTTACACATAAACCTATCTTTACTTATTTGTAAAATTTACTACTTGAGTTTTTCCACAAAACTTTTGGCAGGTCTGAATGCCGGTATATTGTGTGCAGGAATAATCATTGTCGTATTCTTGGATATATTGCGGGCTGTTTTCTCTGCACGATGCTTGATGATAAAACTACCAAATCCACGAAGGAAAACCTCATCACCATTAATCATAGAGGCCTTGATTGTTTCCATCATTCCTTCAACGACCTGCATCACAACTTGTTTCTCAACGCCTGTCTTTGCTGCAATCTCTGTTACTATTTCTGCTTTTGTCATAATAATGTTATTTATTTGTTTTTCAGTTATGTGTAAAACGGCATTTTGGGTAATTTGAGCATCCCCAAAAAGTACCGTATCTTCCTCTCCGTTCAACAAGACTACCACCACA
>JAFTTI010000089.1 GCA_017466865.1 Oscillospiraceae bacterium
AAAATATACACCTCATTCAAAGACTTTAGCGCGTTTATGGAGAGTGTTTTCGGATATGTGTATGAGATTATACCCGTTGCCACTGAAGAGTACACCGAAGACTCCATTGTAACATTTAGACATAGGAGTGAAGTGTTTGCCAACGAGGTTGTCAAAAGTATCAGGATAGCCACTGAACCACGTTTCTGTATCAACAAAGGACTTATATACTCAGCACTCAAAATCGGCTACGAGAAACAAGATTACGACGATGGAAACAACGGTTTTGATGAGTTTAATTTTATCAATCATTATAAAACGGGTACTACTTTATCGACTACCACATTGGAACTCCTATGCCCATACAGAGCCGATTGCTACGGTTTTGAGCAAGTTGCTGAAAAAATAGGAAAACCACAGGAGAGTGGAGACAGTGATAACGATGTGTTCATTGTGAAAGTATTACCAGAACTATCTAATGAAAGATACATCATTGACAGAACGCTTATTATTGAGGGTGCTTTCTCTGACACTGTATTTAATGGAACTTTTGCACCACCATATATGGTTGAGGCTAACAAACAATATATTGGCTCGTTCTGTAAAGAACTCAAATTCGCATCATCGGAGGGCAATTCAACAATCATTATCGGAGGTGTGCCGATAAATAGTGATATTGAAACAAACGAACCTTTATTCAGTGTGGGAGAGGTCGCTTTCAAAACAAACGACTTTATATTACCGAAGAACTTTCAAGGCTTAATAGAATTTGAGTGGGAGGGGCGCAAGTATCAAGGGTACTTGGCAGATGTTGAAATAAGTTATGAGAGTTCCGGCATCTTGGAATATAAACTATTAGAAAAATAATAAATATGTATAGAATAAGTCCCTTTTGCCCCATTTTCTTTATGCCAACGACTGACAGGCACGGTGTAAAGAGCAGATACATACAGACTTTTGCACCAAGCGATAAGATATTGTTTGAGGTTGTTGCTGACAATTTCGATGTTATACCTTCGCTGGGTTACAAAAATCTCAATACAGGAAGAGTTTTATCACACAACTTAAAGAGTTGGCCGGTAAGTGAAGATAGGATACTTTATTTTGGTATTATATCAGGATTGGAAGAGGGGCTATACAAAGTGTTATTCGATGGCTATGAGAGCGAGCCTTTCTACATTACAGAGAACGAGCGGATATTGTCAGATACAGCTCTCATTCAGTATTCAATGACAGATAATTTACAGAGAACAGATACTGTTTTTTGGATTGACGGAGTGCAGCATTTTTTTGATTTTCGTGTGCCTGGTGGTTTCAAAGATGACAATTGGACTTTCGGAGTGGAGAACGAGCAATTTACAACCCCCGAACACGATACTCTTGAGGTATTTGGATTTGAAACAACAAGCAAATCTTTTACACTCGGCAACACCATTGGTTGCCCTGTTTGGTTTGCCGAACTGCTCAACAGGATATTGTGCTGCCAATATGTCTATTTTGACGGTGTAAGATACACCCGAAATGAAAGCAGTACACCCGAAATGACAATAGAGTTAGAGGGTGTTCGTTCATACGTTTTTACTCAAGCATTACAGAGGGTACGACTCATAGATCCTGTTCTTGAAGAGAGTAACCAATATAAGATTAGAAGAATATTTGATGACAAATATAGAAGCGTTCAACTCGGAGAAAGTAGTAACAACTTAATTATTAAATGACAATTATGACGGAA
>JAFTTI010000090.1 GCA_017466865.1 Oscillospiraceae bacterium
CAATCAAATCATGAAAACTAAATTATTTATCATTTTCTTTTTATCCCTTGCCATAATAGGTTGTAACGAACAGGCAAAACAGAATTTGGATATCGTTTTACCGGATATTTCAGTCGATGAAAATGCAGATGCTTTTGCAAAGATTCTTTCTTCATCAATGAATAATCATGAGATGCTTGATTTTATTAAAGAAATGGCTGAGGAAAGGTTCGATGGTGATGAAAACTTCCTGATCATGGATAAGATAGATGACAAATCAACAAAAAGCAGTAATACATTCTATGATATGCTTTCTGTTGTTGCAACTAAATCAGAGAGTTCATATGATTTGGATTCTATCATTGAAGCAATCAAGGTTAATGATCCTCTTCTTCAGGTATATGTAATGAATTCTGAACTTTGGGACAGCGGTATTGAACCTCTTGTTGTACTTCTTCCAGAAAATTATGATGATGAGAGAATCTGTACTTTGACAGGATATAAGATGAATGGAGAAGTTTTTACTTTTTCATCAGAAAATGAGATTGCAGATGCTCCGGTTGTAGTGCTTAGTCGTAATGAAAGGACTATAGTTAAATCTTCAAAAGATATATTCTCTGAATGTATTCCTTTCTATTCTAACGAACAATATAATTATTATTATCGTTCGGATGTCTTAAATATGAGCGACAATGTTGAATTTATTACAAAAAGTGATGACGCTATTACAGACGAATTAGTGGCAACTAAATGGAAGGTAACAACATGTGGAAGATATCTAAGCAGACCATCAAATGATTATGTTGAAAGAGTAACTATAGTAAGCAAGACAGCATGGAAAGATTTAGAGTCAACCTGGTTAGGGGAACCGGATTTAGAACTGTTTGTAGTACATGCTGAAAGAATTAGTAGTTCGATTTGCAAGATAACGTCATCATTTTTTGAAATAAATAACAAGAAAGCATTCAACACAAGAAATAATATCAGTTGGTATTCTTGGAAAAAAAATATCATGTTATGGTCTTTATCTGAGAATGGAGATAAAATGGTTTATGCATGGAATGAACATGATAGTGATAATAAAGAAACCAGTCGTAATATACCTTATACTATAAATGTATATGGATTTGATAAGTTTGATAATAGTTATCCAATATCGGTATCAGAAAAAGATGAAGATGCCGGTTATACTGAAATATCATATATTGATAAGCAAAGTACTATTTTTACGACAAATAATAGTTGTGTTAAATTTGAGATAAAATATTACTGATATTAACACTAAAATGACTTCTATGATGAAAAATTTATTCTTGTCTGTATTATGTCTTTTTTGTATTCATGATTTACTAATGTCAAAAGATTTGTGTGACGGAATATCGCAAGAAAAGTGGCTTTTGATGTCAGGATATGGATATTCACATACTTTGTCAGAAATAAATGTTAATGGAGTCGGTTCGGTCACTTCTTTGATTTATATACCTCGTAAAACTATAGGAATAGGAATAGATTATGGATTAAATCATACGGAAGGAACAAGCAGAAAGTGGGATTCAACAAATTCATATGTTGATTATTACGACATCTTTTCTGATTGGTTTGTAGGTCCTGATCTTTACTGGTTTCCAATTAATAATAATTATCATAGATTTCATGTTGGTATCGGAGGAAATATATTTAAATCACATCAGACAGGAGTGCATAATCGAGGAGATAGTTACGATGATTATAAAACGAATGTATCTTACGGAAAGGAAACATCCATTTGCAATTTTGGACTTAATGCAAGTATCGGTTATTCAATAAAAATTATGAAGCATTTTGAGTTGGGCATCAGAGGTTATACATCATACTTTCAGGAAGGATTCAACCTGAATGCACTTCTTAATCTTTCTGTATCATTTTAAGAATTTCAGATAGAATCTTAAAAAAGTTAAAAACATATAAAAAAGAGAAAAATCTGCATGGCGGTCTGTCGAAAATTTTGACAGGCTGCCTGCTTTTTTGCACCTTTGCGG
>JAFTTI010000091.1 GCA_017466865.1 Oscillospiraceae bacterium
AACGGCAACAACGCCTTCGATAACTTCAACCGAGGTTGTTTCGGTTTCTTCATCATAATTTACTTCAAATGTCGTTCCTCTTACCGAAAGGGTAGCATTCGGGGTTGTTACCTCAAAATAAGATTCTTCCGTGAGTTTGTTTTCGATTTCGATAAGCGATGTTCCGTAAAGAAGATTTATTGTTATGTTTCCGCTTTTTTCCGTTCCCGTTGCTTTAAGAACAAACTTTGTGTTTTCTTCGGCAAGAATATGCTTGTCACTGTCAGCCAGAAGTTCCGCTTTTGAACTCTCGCCCGTTTCGACTGTATCTTCCGAAATAAGTTGCAACCCTTCAAAAGCGTTCATCTTTTCATCTCGCAGGACGGTTACTTCGCCGTCGAAATGATTGATTTTTACAACGCGGTAGACTTCTTCTTTCTTGCACCCAGAAAAAATCATAGAAACCGCTATAACAAGAACTAATCCTATGCTGATTTTTTTCATATTTCTTCTCCTTTTAGTCAAGCCAGATTTCTTTTGCGATTTTTAAAAGTTCACTGTCGATTTTTCCTGCCTTTGCCTCGTCATCAAGAATTTTAAAGGCAATATCATTCGGCTTTGCTTTTTTATATGGGCGGTCGTCTGCAATAAGGGAATCATATATATCCATAATGGTAAGAATTCTTGTCATAACATCAAGATTTTCTTCGCCTATTCCCTTAGGATACCCCTTTGAATTGAGCAGTTCGTGGTGATTTGAAGCCATAGCCCTTACATCTGAAAAATCTTCGCCGAAATGCATATGGCTGAGTATTTTATCTGTATATAAAACATGGCCCTGCATTATCTTCCGTTCTTCTTCGGATAATGTTCCCGCTTCTATATGAAGGTCGTTTGTTTCTTCTTCGGTAAGATAGGGGATTTCCTCTCCGTTTTCTGAAACATAAACCATAGATGAAAATTCGTCTATGAATTCAAGTTCGTCTTCTTTAAGCGGTCTTCCGCAGTTGTATTCACCCAGATTTGAAATGAATTCTTCTATATGGGATATTTTTTCTTCGCCCTCTTCTTTTGTTACTCTTCCCGATAAAATATCATTTCTTATTTTAAGGGAAATTATTTCGAGCCGAGAGAGGAGTTTTTCTTCGATTGCCCCCAGTTTTGTCGGCTTATCCATAACCTCAACGGGAACATCCATTTTTCCTATATCATGGAGCATAGCCGCAAGATAGAGCTGGTTTTTATCCTTTTTCGAGAAATGCATTTCTGTTCGTTTTTCTTTATGCATCTTGTTTATGTAGTCAAGCATTTCCATACAGCGCTTTGCAACATTCTTTGTGTGATTTGCGTTATAGGGAGTTCTTCCTTCAATCGCTTCGGCCATAGAATCCGCCATAGAAAAAAGCATCTTCTGCATTTCGTCTGCTCTTTTCTTCTGAAGCTCGATATATCTTATAAGAAGAAATGTAAGAAACTGAATTCCTGCCCCTATCGGAACATATATAAGAGAGAGTTTGACGCTTAAAATCTCAAAAACGGCGAGCGACAACAATGGATACAAAATCACAACGCCAAAAAGAACAACAACCGAGCCTTTTGTCTTTTTCTTCATCATAACATATCCCGAAAGGATAAGAACCGCTATGGCGATAACAAGTTCTGCCCATAAGGGAGATTTCTTTATGATAAGATTTTCTGAAAAAGCGGTTATCGCATTTGCCTGACATTCAACGCCATACATCTCTCCCGAGCGGAATATGGGAACTCGGTAAGAATCCCTCATTCCCTCTTCATAAGCGCCGACAAGAACGATACAGTCTTTGAAATACCCCGAAGGAACAGAACCGTCAAGAACTTTTGACATAGGTATTATTTCGTAATCCCCTGGGTTTCCCGAATAGCCTATTTCAACTATCGGAGCAAGATGCGAAAGAGCGTCTTTTCCGAAAGCCTTTTCGGCAACGGCATAAGAAAATCCCTTATAGGATTTATCGCCCGAAGATATTACTGTATAATATCTTCTTACATAGCCGTCGTCATCTAAAATGGCGTTTGTAAATCCCGAATCGGCAGAAGAAGAAATTTCGTCATAGGCGGTTACTTCTTCGCTTATGTAATAATCTATAAAATACTCTCCGTTTTCTGATTTCATAATTCGCGAATCGGTTTCAAGTTTTGACGCAAGAACTATATTATCGGAATTTTTTATCGCCTCTGAAAGCCTTTTCTCGCCCGATGAATTGTTTGTTCCCGAAAAGATAACATCAAACCCGATAACTTTCGGGGTGGTGTTTTCATCTGAATTGAGGGTTTCTATAAGGTCGGCAAAAAAGCCTCTGTCCCATTCGTTATAGGGACCTAAATCCTTGAGGGTTATTTCATCAATCGCGATGATTTTAACATCAGAGGGGATTACTTTCGCTTTCTGATATAAGGTATCCTCGGCTATGATTTCGATTTCTTCGGGGATATTCATAACAATCATAACAAAGGTTACAATCAGCGAAAAGATTATTCCCGATAGTTTTATATAAGAAGAAAATCTGTTTTTCAAATTCTTTCAACTCCGTTTTTCAGTTATAAGGAAATTATAACAGAATTTTCTTTTTGTTACAATAGCA
>JAFTTI010000006.1 GCA_017466865.1 Oscillospiraceae bacterium
AGTAAATACCCTTGCATTGTGTGAAGTAGGCAACTCCAATGCAAACTTGTCTGCCTTTGCATATCTCCAAGTAAACTCAATTTTATGTTTACCTGCGTCGTCATCTGTAACCTCGTGCGTAAACTCCTCGATAATGATACGCTGTTCCTCGTTGTTCGAGCCCTTGAAGATGTGATGTGATAGCAGAAACTGCGTCAGCCATTCTGCCTCTTCGGTACGCATTGGAGCCGTCTTCACTTCAAAAAGCTGTTTGTTTCTCTTGTCATAGTGCTGTATTGTTCCGCTACATATCGCCTCGCTCTTATCTGTCGAAGTCTTAACATTCGTGCTTCCTTGCAGGTAGTAATCTTCCCAGCAGTTGAAAGCGTTGCGGAAAGAGAAACAGACCTCAACAGGCTTTTCCCGAAGGTAGAATATCATCATTCTGTTCCCAATCTGAAAATTAAGGCTTATCATTTCCTTGCAATCATCACTCCATACATACGACATTATATCCAAGTAGCAGACCATATAATCAGTAATGCCTGTTTCGCCTGCAATGCTTCTCTCCTCAAAGCGTTCAGCCTTTATCTCACCGCTTATTGTGCGGTAAACGATATTATAACAGATACTATCGCCTCGCCTTTCTCGTGGTATGCCGACAGATAGACATCATTGTCCGCGTCAAATTCCATTGCTGAAAGAGTGGTAAGAAAATAACGCGAAGCAAACAGCGGTGCAGCGATATTCGGAGAAAAAGAGCAGAAAAGCACCTTTGCCCCCACATCAATAGAAGCACCACCTACGCGGTTGGTCGCCCTCACCCAAAACTTCATAAATGATAATCCGTGCATTTTCATATACTCTTCTACAATCTCCCTTACATCATAGAGCGTAACTTTGCCTTTGTAACTATACAGCCTGCAATCCATCATTTTTGTTTGTTGGTCATCATCGAACACAATAATATCCACCACATCGTCAGCAGTAGTGAACGTAAGCGAGGATAGTTGCGAGGAGTACATAAGTTCTTCCGGCACGTATGTATCAAGTTTTATTGGCATAGTTGTATTGTTTGCCGGCAAAAGTAGCCGACAAACAAGGTTGCACAAAAGACAGCACCCGAAAGCCAGGTGCTGTGCCTTTCTATTCGCTTTCAAACTGCTGTATATATAGCACCTTGCGAATTTTCCCGTGTGCTACATACGAATGTGAAACATTAGGCAGATTTGCAGTAATTGGATTATAGACTTCTCTTTGCTGAAACATACGAAAGCAAATAATCCTATCCAATTTTTCAACTGCCCTTTTCATTGATGTAAATGTATGCGTGGCAAACGGGCTTGTCGATAGCAACATATCAATGTTTTTCTCTACGGCAAAATGCTTTTCAATGATTTGATAGACTTTCATTCTCTTCGCTGTTAAATTCGTGTTCTAATAATCTTCTTCGCTCTTCATTCATTACGGCTATTTCCGTGTTATAACATTCTCGGTAAATATCGCTGTAACCGACCAAATTCTGCCAAGTGTCATATTTCTGCATTGTCTTGCGTATGCTGTGTGCTGCATCAAACAACACATTCAACTCTTCTTGTGTGTACCTCTCAATGTATTTCATACTGCTACATTTTTTAGTGTGTTATGTTCGTGTATTAACCTATCAACGAAATTTGCACCGATGTTCAAGCCAAACTTTGCCTTTAGGTGAAAAGCATATCGCAATGCTTTCAATGGCTCTTTTGTGTGGCAAACTGCACTCTCTGTCTTGTTAGGATTTTTTACATAGACTTTCCAAACTCTGCCTTTCTTTTCGGCTGTGATAACTCTCTTTGACTTAATTGCTTTCATATCGCTATACTATTAAAATGAATAAACCAACATATTGTAAACTGTAATTTCGGACTCTGCACAAATACGCTCGGCAATTCTGCTTGCCTCTTCCTTGTCGTGTGCCTCAACCGACAAAACAAAAATTTCATTATCAAAATCTTCAACCTCAACTTGAAATGTGCTTATGCAATCGCAAGAGCTGGAGAGATTTTTTCTTCTATTGCCACCCTCTTCAAAAGGCAATAACTTGTAAGCCGATGTGTGAACTGAATGTGTCATAACTGTATGCTTTTAATTGATGATTAATGTTTATGCACTGCGCTTTCGCTTATCGAGATTTTTTATGTGCATACAAGGGCAACACGGTAAGGATATAGCCTCACAAGGATTATAGGAAAAATTTACCCGACGGGCAGAAAGAAATTGTTTGGTAAAGCGACAAAAAAAAGAGCGACAAAGAATTTTCAATTATTCCTTATCACTCTGCTTGTCCTTGTGAATATCCGTGTGGTGCGACCTTCGCACTCAAAAAAAACGTGGCCGAAAGCATTGCAGTGCAGTTTAAGCATCAATGCACGGTGGCACATTGCATATCGGCTGTTATATATTAAAAGAGGGAAGTTTACTCCAAGGCGGCTTGTTTCAATAGCGTGAAGAATTTAGCAAAAGCTAGTCATCTCTTATTGTTGAGGAGCAGTATGTGAAGAAAATCTGATATTATCAATATTAATAACTTTCTCAATTCGCTTAATTCTGTCAAATACTGTTTGACGTGGATAACCTGTCAAATTGACCACCTGTGGAGCAGACATACCAATCTTCAGAAGATAGCATACTCTTAATACCGGTTCACTTATTCTTTTGAATTTAGCTTGTATCTCATATGTAAATTCCGGGTATAGCTTGTCTATTGCTCCAAGTAATTCTTTCCATTCCTCATCATTAAGATGATATTTGCCTTTGGAGGCCTTTTTCACTTTCTCAATGATCTCTTTGGCATCACCAGAGATGTTGTTCATAATTGTCAGTCTTGTTAACTCCCGGTTCTGTGCAATTAGCATTTTGAAATCATTCTCAGCCTCTTCCAATTGTTTGGCAAGTTTGGACTTGGCTATGCAAATCGATTCTAAATCTTTTTCTTTCTGTATAATGAGTTTTTTTTCTTCTTCAATCTCTTTTTCTTTCATTTGTATAAACAACTTAGATTCCTTTATCTTATTCTCCTTTTGAAAGATAGTATCCAGCATACGCTTTTTTTGGATATAATGATGAAGTGTTATGGCAAGTATTATAATAATGAATGTTAAGAAACCGAATAGAAGATAGTACCTTGCTTTTGTGGCTTTCTCTATAATAGCCATCTCCTCCTCTTTTTCGCGCCTGTACTGAAAGAAATTCTTTGCATTTGTTGTGTGTTCAAGAGTTCTTTTGTCAATTACAGCCTCATTGGCATCAATAAATTTAATTGCATATTCAACGGCTTTGTCTTTATCTCCTTTCTTAGTATAATATCTTGTCAGCCAACGTGCGGCATCATATTTTGACTCAATACTGTTGGAGTTTGCGTATAGTTCTACCATTGCAACAGCTGCACTGTCGGCAGATACAAAACGCTCGTAATAAATGGCAAGACTTATTAAATAATTCGGTGGGAATTTTTTATTAGGATTCTCTTTTAATAAAGAATAACATAAAGATGCTTCTTCTTTATAACCCAGCACTGTATAATCTCCCATAGCTTTTGCAAGTATATCGTGATTGTTGCTTGTGATTTTATTCTTACCTTTCAGAATGTAATCATAATATTTCACTGTATTAAGTGTGTCATTAACTTTAAAATAACAACTAGCAACATTCGCATATGTTCTTTCATTTATTGTTCCGGTTGCTTCTGCGACAGAAAGCTGTTTAAGTGACATATTAAGCGCTTCTGTATAATTGAATTGCACCTTATATAAATAAGACAACTGAGAGTATGCGTTTTCCCACAAAGAACTATCTATATTTTTTTTTGTTTCGGCAATTTCAGCGGACTTCAAGAAATACGTTATAGCCCGAGGATAATCATTGAGGTCACGGTATACACTACCCATATAATAGTATGCTTCTTGTATATCTTCTACAGTTCCTTCTTTTTCAAAGTAGCTACATAATTCTTTTATACTTATAGAAGAAGTATGCTTTATAAATGCTTTGTCACGTAGTCTGATGTCAAGTAATGATAATCTATTTTGCAAATACTCAGGCTCGTTTTTGAATAATGGTCTTAGCGAATCAAGTTGTTCCATTGCTTTTTGGGGCAACGTATCTCCCATCGCTTTTATCTCATTCAACTTGTATATAAGCCCTTCATTACAATCTTTGGTGCACGATGCGTTAAGCAAAATAATAAAAATAGCAAATTTAATAAGGTGTTTCATTTGGTATGTACTAGGTATTGACAAAGCAAAAATAATTCAAAAAAACGAGCTATATAGAGATTTTATGTCCGAATATGTCCGATATTGCAAATTAACATATTATTATCCTTAAAAGAAGCCAATGTGCTAACACGTTGTGTAACAGTGTGTTAAAAATGGGGGGGCGATTATTTAAAATTATTCGGGCAATGTCGGACATAAATCTCTTTGTGGCTAATTGACACAGCTTTACATTTGCAAAAACAAAAAACGCAAATGATATGAAAAAAACAATTAATGGTATGAGGTGTGGTGTTGTATATACCAAAACTGCTAACGGGAGAGCTGGCGTTTATATAACGTCATTATGTCGCCTCTTTATCTTATTTCTATTGCTTATACTTGGAACATCTGTTTGTGCACAATCAGAAGGTACAGTTCAGATAGAATTAGAAAACAATGAGGGAGATGATTTTATTTCAACAGATGAGTTGCCAAAAAGAGATTTAGATATAGCAGCCATATTGCCATTGGTGCTATATGATAACACTAGTACTACTCTGTCAATAACAAGTCAAAACGTAACTTTTGAGTCTGTAAATTATTATATAGTAGATGAAACAAACCTAGTATCACAACAAGGTGAAATAATATTACCTAAAGGTGTGGAGATAACAATATCACTTTTGCAGGTCTTAAGTGGAGTGTACAGAATCGTGCTGGATTTTGAAGGAAACTTCTTTCAAGGATATTTTTATGTTGAGTGAGTAACATCTTCTCATAAATGGGATTACAAGTTTAAGATAAAAACATGATATAATGGATACTTTGTTCAAACGACTATTATCACATCTAAAGATTAGGCATACACAATATGCAAATAAACTTTATAATGAGCATCCTTATAGATATACAATGTATGGCATGAAACAAATGCTATCTAGTTATCAAGTAAATAGTAAAGCATACCAATTATCGGATAAAAAAGAATTATTAAAATTAGAAACTCCGTTTATATCAGAAGTCTCAAATGATTTGGTTATAGTAAAAAGTATAAATGAGAAACAAGTAGTTTTTGATTGGTACGGAGAAATAATAACAGTTGCAACAGAAAGGTTTTATGAATCGTTCTCAGGTAAAGTGTTATTATCATACCCTCAAAAGCAATCAATAGAACCAAACTATAAGGAGCACATAAAAAAAATGAAACTTGATATTACAGAATGGATAATAGTAATTTCAGGTTTAATACTCTTATCTACATATCTTTATATACATAAAAGTTCAGAATATGATATTTTGAATATTCTTCGAGGTGGACTTGACTTAATTGGAATTTATATCTGTAGCCTAATAATCGGGAAAAGTTTAAATATTGAAAATAAAGCGACAGATAGAATCTGTAATCTTTTTAAGAAAAGTAGTTGTAATGATATTTTAGAAATGCCTATTGCTAAGTTTCTAAATAGATATGGGTGGGGAGAAATAGGATTATCGTATTTTACTGTAAATTTGATTATAATCTTATTATTTCCAAATCACATATACGAATATTTGCCTATAATTTCAATAATAGTATCACCTTATATTATTTGGAGTATCTGGTATCAAAAGTATAAGGCAAAAAATTGGTGCAGTTTATGTTTAATAGTACAAATTATCCTTTTTCTACAAGTCATAATATCAATATTAGATAGTTCAATTCAAGAAGTTAATTTACAAGCAATAGTTCCTCCTATAATGTATCTAATTACAGTCTTGCTTGTTCATAAAATTATAGATATAATAAAAGAGGCATTAAGTGCAAAGGATTGGAAAGCAAAACTAACATTACTTAAATATCAAAAAGAAATTATTGATAAATTATTTGAATCGCAAGAATTATATGATATAAGTACCAATACCTCAAAAATTGTTTTCGGGAATGAAGATGCCAATTATACTTTGACAATATTCAGTAATCCATATTGTAATCCATGTGCAAAAATGCATGAAAGAATCTCAAGTCTATTAAACTCAGGGTGCAAAATACAATATATATTTACTTATTTTTCAGAGGATCTAAGTAATATTAATAGGTTGTTTATCGCAGCATATTTAAAATATGGAAAAGAAAAGACCTGGAATTTATTAACAGAATGGTACTCCGGAGGAAAAAATCAAAAAGAAAAATTCTTTGATAAAGAATTAGAAATAAATGATAAAAATATAGAAGAAGAGTTTAGACATCACGAAAATTGGAAACGAATAAGTGGTTTTAATGCAACACCGACACTGCTATTTAATGGAAAGAAACTACCAGAAGCGTATAACCTTGACGACATTATATATATAATAAACAATGGGCTTTAATAGAAGAATTATGGAATCTACTAAATTTCCTAAAGAAGAAGAATATTTAAATCACTTGATACTGCATTCGCACGATATACCGTCAGCCATAGGATTATTAAATGGGGGAACTGGTATTGCGCTTGTTCTAATGCATTATTCAAGAGTTCGCAAATGTCGGTATATAGAGAAATCAGTTGATTTCCTAATAGAAAATATATTAAAGCGCATATCAAAAACGACAAAAACAGAATTTGCATCGGGCTTGTCTGGAATAGGTTGGGGTATTGAATATCTTATCCAAAATAAATATATGAAAGGATGTGGTGCTGATATATTACTGGATATAGATAAACAAATCATGAACATAGATTTTTCGCGATGTGAGAATTACAACTTATTTGACGGGTTAAAAGGGTATTTACATTATGCAATAGCGCATTTACAAGGTGCGAATATAGCAAAAAAGAAAGTTTTTGATTTCGCATTTGTACAATCTTTAGTATTCGCAACGGAAAAAGCGATAAAAGCAAATACAAAAGATTCCGAATTGGAAACGCTTTATGCGAATTTGCTTGAATGTATTGCCGGAAAAACAGAAGTGTATATTATGGAATTAGAAAGGTTTATAAACAAAAATGCAATCAATAATAGGAAAGACCTAACACTATATTCCGGTATTGCAGGTTGGATAGAACTTAAACTAAATAAATAATGAAACACATTTATATAATAGATGAGCATATAAGTTCAAAACAGAATGGAATAGGGACATATATGAAACAAATAATCAATTGTTGTAAAAATGAGAATACTGAAGTAAATCTAATTTCTTACAACGATGAAAGTGATAAATTTGTGCTGAAATATTATGAAAGTGTTAAGGTATATTGTGTCCCTTTCTGTGGAAGAGGAGCATTCCTAAAAATAGGGAATTTAAGTTTTGCTGTACTGAAACAATATATAACAGATAATAAAGATAATATTTTCTTTGTTAATCATTCACCATGTGTGGATTTCCTAAAAGCGCTTAAGAGATATTTCCCGAAATCAAAAATTGTATTCACGATACACGATCAAGGGTGGACTGCGCCGCTGTTAGGTAATGAAAAAGCATTGATTGATATTTTAAATAGGGTACCAGTAAAAAAAGAATTCAGAAAAAATATTAGGTTCATAAGAAAGTACTTTTCTGAAGAAAAACGTATGTATAAGCTTGTGGATGCTGTTGTCTGTTTATCAGAATCGACATACAATCTTTTACAAAATGTGTATAATATAGAAAAAGATAAAATTCATTTAATCCCCAATGCATTACAAACCAATAAAAAAAGTGAAAACATCATAAATAGGAATGATGCAAGAAGAATACTAAATATTGATAAAGATGAAACTATTTTATTTTATGCAGGACGAATAGTAAGAGCAAAGGGGATATTTGAACTTGTAAAGGCTTTTAATTCTATTTCTTTCTTTTTCCCTAAAGCTCGTTTGGTCATTGCCGGAGAAATGCATCAACAAGAAGAAATAGTTAAGTTTGCAACAAATTCTATAACTAAAATAACATTTACAGGATTGATTTCACAGGAATTGATGAACTTATGGTATGCTGTTGCAGATATTGGCGTTCATCCATCATATACAGAACAATGTAGTTTTACTTGCTTAGAGATGATGAAAAAAATTGGTTTAATTCTGACAACAGACGGATTAGGGCTCAGAGATATGTTCAAAAATTATAAAAATGCCATAGTGATACATATACCTCACAATAGTGATAATATGGAAAATGAATTAACAGATAACATTATTGAAGGATTAAAAATAGTTCTAAATTTGGGTGAAGAAACAAAAGCAAGACTTAAAGAAAACTGTAAGAAAGACTTACAAGATAAATATAGTTATGAAAGAATGATGGCAAACTATTCAAAACTAATGTCATCATTTAATTAAATGATTTTTCAGTTGCAACGAAAAATAAATCAACGGCTACATTGTAGCCATAAGTAAAACTTTTAAAAAAACAAACAATGAAAACAATTAAACGAGTAATCTTAAACGAGGCTACAGAACTTACAAATGACGAAATGAAAATGGTATTTGGAGGAAGCGCTACTAATGCGAATTATACCAGCAGTTGTTCGGTAACATGTAAGGACGATGATTACCTAGATAGAGTAGAAATAACCGATTGTATGGGACGTTGTACTGCTTCAGGCGATACTGTAACATGTATTGGGGAAACTTTGTACTTAAGAAAAAAATGTAATGGACACGAAAGTTCCGGACCAATAAGTGAACTTTAAAACAAAAAGAGGCTGACTCAAAATACAAATTAGAGGTTTATTTTTCCAGCATATTGAGGGTAAATAAAATCTCCAATGAGGTTTAAATTTATTTTGAGTCAGCCCTCTAATGCGTATTCTGATATTTTTATAATTATTTTAAACAATGACTTATGAAAAAGATATTGATATTCACCATAGTATTTATAATTATAAGTTTGCCTTCATATTCACAAAAAAACATTTTAATATTTGGAGACATAAGCAACTGTTTCACTATGGAAGGGGTTGCAAACGCAAATGTGGAATTGTTAGATGCTAATGGCAACGTAGTAGTATCAGATAGCAGCAAACTCATAGTGCGTAAAGATGTTTATGAAAATTCAGAATCGTATTCTATAGACAAATACAGTGGGGCTATATTTAAATTATCAATAAAAGAGATACAGGATTACAAACTTATAATAAATGCTTTGGGTTACCTACCTTACGTGCAACATATAAAGGCAGATGAACTGAGGAGCATTAAGAATTTCGATGCAGGCAGCATTTATCTTCATCCGGAACCAAAACAACAAATTCTAGATGAAGTAGTCGTAACGGCAACTAAAGTAAAAATGGTATATAAAGGAGACACCATTGTTTATAATGCTGATGCCTTTAATGTTTCTCAAAGCGAATCATTGCGAAAGTTAATAGAGCAAATGCCCGGCACCGAATTTATAGATGGACGCATTTATGTAAACGGGAAGTATGTAGACAACTTATTGTTGAATGGAAAAAATTTTTTCAACGGAAACATTGCTGCTGCACTAGATAACCTGCCTGCATACATTGTAGACAAGGTTAAAGTGTACGAAAGGAGTTCTGAACTCAGTGAACTTACAGGAAAGGATATGCACGACAATGAATATGTCATGGATGTGAAATTAAAACGAGAATATGTAGGTACATGGCTGTTTCAAGCAGATGCAGGAGGTGGAACAAACGAAAGATATGCTCTTTTGTCATACATTATGCGTGTGGATGATAGGCAAATGTTTACGTTTCATTCAGATATAAATAATTTGAATATGAAACGAAAACAAACAGAAATTGGCAGAATTGTAGATAGAGTATCAAGCGGGGATAGAAAATACAAATCGGCTAGTATCAATTATTACATAGAACCTAACAAGGCTTTCCGTTTTCGCAGCAACATTGATGTTTCGCACACAGATGATGAAATGGAGAGTTGGAAAAATGCAGAAAAGTTCCTAACACCTAATAATTTAATACAACGCAGTGTCAATCGCATAAACGGGGAAGAAACATTCATAAATGCTTTTGGTGCCGTTACTTTACGTCCGTTAAGACATCAACGATACGAAATCAGTTATAATTTCAAATATGATGACATAAAAACATTTGGCAACAATAAGAGTGTATCTTATTTTCAACATGAGAACGACGAATGGTATAATATGTCTGTAGATAGTATATTTGATATAGAAAGCCGTAAGGAAGAGAGTAAACTTTTATACACATTGATGAACCCTCTTAAAGAAGATGAATGCGCTATTAACCATAACATTGGAGCCCTCGCTACATACGCCATAGATGACAATGTGATTAATATAAAGGCAAACCTTATTTACGACATCGAAAAGAACAATGGTACAGAGATATACGCATTATCATACAAACAAGATAAAACACAAAGCGAAAAACAGCATCGCTACAACAGTTGCCGGGATAGAATGACCAACCTCGATGTAAATGCTGAGTACATTTTCAAATACTTAGATACAGAAAGTAATAACGGACAAATTACACCCTATTTGCAATATAAACGTATTGAGGGTAAAGAGTCTCATCCCGAATATCGACTTGATAGAATTGAGAATTGGTTAGAGGGGATGAACGATTTAGATTTTATACCATCGCATGAAGTGCTTGCACAGTGCATTGACAATGAGAATAGTTATTATAGTTGGATTACGAACAACATCCTATCATTCGGATTAAAGTTATCTCACAAAGGAAAAGCGCGTAACAACAGATATTATAAAATAGCGTTAATGGCAGAAGGTGCATACAATTCACATTCTCTTGATTATGAGAAGATGGAATATATGAACAATGTAAAAAAAGATAATTTCTTATTCTCGTCTCATACCTCATTAGAGTATTATCCTTGCCAAAATGACAAAAGTGGAAGTACAAGTAAATGGGTATTAGATTATAATGGAACACCAACTATGCCTGAAATGACATGGCTTTTACCATTAAACAACACTCGCGACCCCTTGAACCTTTTCATCGGAAATCCGGAACTCAAAAATGAATATACACATAATATTGAGTTAAGATATAACTACAATTGGAAAAAGAGTAAACGTTCTATTACATGGAATGCTAATTGGCTGCACACCGACAATGATATAGTGAACTATTCTATTTATGATAAGACTATGGGTAAACGCATATATAAACCTGTAAACACTTCAAAGACACATTCAGTATCAAGTCAAATATTATTCTCAACACCTTTGGATAAAGACAGGAATATTTATCTCGCAACATCTGTAAGAGGGGGGTATTCACAATATGCTGGATTTGCAACGAGTGAGGAGACTAATATGCAATATGAAATGATTAGAAATAAGTTTATTGCACCTAAAATAACCCTGCGATATACGCCAAATAGCAACTTGCGTACATCCTTATCATGGAGTACG
Organism: Oscillospiraceae bacterium; assembly: GCA_017466865.1. Lineage (GTDB taxonomy): Bacteria > Bacillota > Clostridia > Oscillospirales > Ruminococcaceae > RGIG4131. The sequence continues at coordinate 11,548 of JAFTTI010000006.1, forward strand.
CGCTATAACGACATAAGTAGCGGTGGATATGATGACGATTACTACAAAACAGACATAGCAGCCGAGATTACATGGAAAATGCCTTATGGATTTGAACTATCATCAAACATTAATGTGGAAGATTACAGGGGTTATTATGCGAAAGAACTAAACAAAACATACCCTGTTTGGGATGCTTCATTGAGCCGACATTTCCTAAAAAACAGATTAAGTGTAAAAATTGAGGCGCACGATATTCTTGCACGCGAAAAGGGGATAAAGACTGTTATTGATAGCGATGGGCGCTATGATACATGGAACAACCACTTGCAAAGATATGTTATGTTGCACATTGGTTATAGGATAAATTGGAGTGAAAAGAGTAAAATAAAATAGTTAAAGTATAGAATATGAAGGATGCAAAAGTAAGTATCATTCTGCCTGTTTATAATGCGAAAGAATATATAAAGGATTGTATAGATAGTATTTTAGCACAAACCTATCAAAACTTTGAATTAATAATAGGTGACGATGCATCTACAGATAATAGTATTGATATTTGTAAACAATATGACAATCCGAAGATCCGCATAATAAAGTGTGAGCATAATTATATACGAACTTGTAACACTCTATTAAAGTTCTGTAATGGGGATTATATAGCAAGAATGGATGCTGATGATATAATGTTACCGAATCGTATTCAAAAGCAAGTAGAGATACTAGAAAAAGATAAGAGTTTGTCACTTTGTTGTTCTAACAGGTTGATCATTGGCACAGATGAACGCAGAGACATGTGGGTGGAAAATTATGTAGATGATTTTATATTAAGACTTTTCTGTGGAAATTTTATACCTCATTCAACAGTAATGATAAGAACATCATTCTTAAGGAACTTGGGAATTAAGTATAAAAGTGAATATCCATATGCAGAAGATTATAAAATGTGGAGCGATATCGCAATGAATGGTGGAACAATATACGCAATAAAAGAGCCCTTGATAAAGTATAGAATACATGACAGCAGTATAAGTATGCAAAATATGCTTAAGCAAAAAGAAACAGCAACAAAAATACAGAATGAAATATATAACTATCTAATAGAAAAAGTAATACCATATAAAGACTTATATCTAAAACTTAATGAAATCCTGCAAGAACTAAAAAATAATAATGTGATTTCAGATTTATTCATACGCTTGTTTTTTTCAGACCTGTTTAAAAAATTCATAAAATAACAAATGACATTTCCAAAACATCTCCAATTAGAAATTATGGATTGTGGTCCAGTATGCATCAAAATGATAGCAGAATATTATAAGAAGCATTACACATTGAGTACGCTTCGTAAAAGATGCTACATAACACGTGAGGGAGTATCGCTATTAGGAATAAGTGATGCTGCCGAAAGTGTTGGGTTCCATACAAATGGAGTTAAAATAACACTTAAACAGTTGGCAGAAGAGGCATTATTACCTTGTATCTTACACTGGAATCAAAATCATTTTGTTGTATGTTACAAAATAAAAAGAATTAATAAAGGTTGTTACAAATTCTATATTTCCGATCCAGCAAGCGGATTAACTACATATGACCAAGAAACATTTGAGAAATGTTGGTTGAGCACTGTTGCTAATACAGGAGAACAGCAAGGAACGGCACTTTTGCTTGAGCCAAGCGTCGATTTTGATAAGATAGACGATGAACCCCAAAGAAGTACAAAAAGAGACTTACTTTACTTTGTAAGGTATTTCACACCTTATAAAAAATTATTTTTTCAAGTTGGTTGCGGTATGCTTGTTGGAAGTATACTACAAATGCTATTCCCAATATTGACACAGTCCATGGTAGATATTGGTATCAATGGGAAAAATATAAACTTCATCACATTGGTACTGATTGTGCAAATGACATTATTTATTGCAAAATTATTCGTTGAATTTATACGGGGATGGGTTATGTTACATATAAATTCTCGTATTAATATTGCTTTAATATCGGATTTTTTAGCAAAACTTATGCGTTTGCCTCTAGCATTCTTTGATACTAAGATGACCGGAGATTTAATACAAAGGATTGGAGATCATGGGCGTATTAAATCATTATTAATGAATGACGCCATAAATATAATTTTCTCGTCTTTCAATTTTATAGTTTTCTCAATTATAATGGGAATCTATAATTTAAAAGTACTTATAATTTTTTTAACAGGAAATATATTGTACGTAATATGGGTTTTATCATTCATGCGTTATAGACGTGAACTTGATATAAGACGGTTCAATCAATCTGCAGGGCAACAAAGCAATATAATCCAATTAATTCAAGGCATGCAGGAAATAAAACTGAATAACTGTGAAAAACAGAAAAGATGGGAATGGGAACGCATACAGGTGAAACTATTTAAAATTAGTTTACGTGGATTGTCATTAAATCAAATACAACAGGCTGGAAGTACTGTATTTACTCAAGGAACACAGATAATTATCTCGTATATTATTGCTAAATCAGTAATAGAGGGAGATATGACACTTGGTATGATGATGTCGGTAACATATATATTAGGTATGATTTCTTCACCTATAGGTGAGTTCTTGGGATTAGCACAATCTATACAAGATGCAAAAATAAGCCTTGAAAGATTAAATGAAATTCACGATCAAGTGGATGAAGAGGAGAATATTGATATAAAATTGACAGAATTACCAAAGAATAGAGATTTGCATTTAGAAAATGTTTCATTCAGTTATACAGGGTCAGACAGAGATTATGCATTAAAAAATGTTTCACTAACAATTCCAGAGAATAAAGTAACTGCAATAGTTGGTGCAAGTGGAAGTGGTAAAACAACAATTATTAAATTGTTACAAGGTTTTTATGAACCAACAATTGGAACTATAAAAATAGGTAATACACCACTTTCTGCAATAAATCCTCATACGTGGAGAAGTAAGACCGGTTCTGTAATGCAGGATGGATTTATTTTTTCTGATACTATTGCAAATAACATCGCAGTTGGAGAAGAAAATATAGATCCCCAAAAGTTACGACATGCGACTACGGTAGCAAATATAGAGGAGTTTATTTTATCTTTGCCGTTAGGATATAGTACTAAAATAGGTATGGAAGGTAACGGATTGAGTGCCGGACAAAAACAAAGGATTCTCATAGCGAGAGCAGTTTACAAGACACCAGAATTTATATTTCTAGATGAAGCAACAAATTCATTAGATACAGGAAACGAACGTATAATAATGGAGAACTTAACAGAATTTTATAAAGGCAAGACTGTAGTGGTTGTGGCTCACCGACTTTCAACAGTATGCAATGCTGATAACATCATAGTTATGGATAACGGAACAGTTTCGGAGGAAGGGACACATGAAGAATTAATACATAAACAAAATACTTATTACAAACTGGTTAAGAATCAAATAGAATTGAATCTAAAATAATTCATGAAGTATTAGAATATGGAAAGTAATAAATTAAAAGGATTTTCCCATTCCAGAAATAACGAGATACATGATATAATGGACAAACCTACCGGTTGGATTATAAAATGGGGAACATCAATATTAATGCTGTTTGTAGTTATTATTATTGTCTGTAGTTGTTTTATAAAATATCCTGATAGGCGAAATATTTTATTGACTATTGCTGATGAGAATTTAGATTTTATTATTCATGCGCCCTCTAATGGGATTATAGATTGTATAAATATTTGTAACGGAGATTCTGTAACTAAAAATGATACTTTGATAATTTATAGAAATTCTCTAAATGGTAATTTTTCAAATGTGATATTAAGTCCTATTAATGGTATAATAAACTTTCCCAAAGTCCGAAAAAAAGGTACATCCTTTACAGAAAATGAAATTCTGTTTATGTTTGAGCCATATAATAAAGATTTAAAAACCTGTAATATAATGTTCGGATATGTAAATTACGAAACAAGGAAATTGATTAACAAAGGAACTAAGGTTAGCATAAAATTAAACAATGAAATTATAGAAACAGGTGAAATTGTAAATATTTCAAATATACCAAATGAAGAAAATTTGTATTACTTAGAAGTAAATATAGAACTACTGCCCTGTAACATATCTAGTAATGCATATAATGCAGAAATAATTATTAGTGATGTCCTGCTAATTAATAAAATATTTCAAAAAATGGTTCCGCAGTAAAGCGAAAACAAAGCGAGGTACCTGCTAAAATATAATGCAAAAATGTTTTTTATAGATGCAAACTAAATTAATTAAGTTTAAACTATATTGTAAAGTGCCATAATTAGCGAGTACCACGATGCAAGATTAAATCATATAATAGAGTATCAAGTTCTTATAATATATAATCGCCATACTCACATCACCCCACTTGTATTATACGCAACCACCTCGTGCTGTGGGAACTTCTCGCACCCTATATAGAGCGTATCAAAAGCATCTGTTCCGTCGGTGCGGTGCTGAAGCAGGTCTTCTTCCGTTTCGGCAAGTTTTTCTCCGCCTTTGTCCTTACGGAAACCGTTGCGACCACGCACGACACCTGCCGACTGAATGGCGAGTATCAGGTCATCGTTATTCTGTCGATTGAAGAAGGGCATCAGACGCTGTTTGCCTGCGAAACCTTGATTGATGAGCAGGTATTTCTCGTCGTGGCGCATTGGATTGCCGAGATATACATCATTGACTTGCCAACCGCGCTTCTCGAACTCGTGGATAACGACCCAACGGAAATCCTGCTCATTGACGGCGTAGTTTGCTCCAAGCGCTGTGGTGTCGTAATAGTATATCACTGTCTTGTTTTCGTGCCGGGTGTAGTAATTGCAGAACTCCTCGACGAGTGCCGGGATTTTCCTCTCAAACTTGACATAAAAGGATTTGATGATGTTAAGACGGCGACCTTCTATCTGCCCTGCCACTATCCAATTGATATTGGCGTTATAGTCCATGCCTATACAGATGGGGGCAAGGGTGTTCACGTCGCTGTCGGTACGGCTGTCCATAGCATCGGGTGAGAAGTCATAACCGAGGCTGTCGAGGTATTCAAAGTTCGATGCGTTATATTTATGTCCCTCACGCATGGAGGAGTAGAAACCATCCTTGGATATGCCGATGCGCTGACAGAGGATTGAGGTCTGAAAGGTCTTGGGGGTAAGGTCGCGCTTCATCTGCTTTATGTAACTTTCGCCAAGCAGCTGCAAATTCTCGATACTGCTGTACTCCTTATAATATACGGCAACGGAACGCATCTTATTGAGACTGGCATCGAGGCGGCGAAGGTGATTCTTAAGGTACTTCGGCACTGCCTTACACTCCCTCTTCATCTTGCGTACACGCTCTTTTGTCTTCCATATCTCGTATATGGTGGCCTTTATTGTTTCAATAAGTTCTTCATCCATCTTCTCCTTGTAATGGAGAAACCAACTGCCTTTCTGTGTCTGTGGCATATCGCTCAATATCATTATGGAGTGATTGAAGGAGTGTTTGCCGAAATAGGACTTTATACCGCCATTGGCAGGGAGTGTTTCATCTTTCAGGCGTTCATAATCTATGAACTTTGCTTCGTCAATAAGCAACCACGAAAGCGTAAGCGAGTTGGAAGAGCCGGGCCTGTCCTGTGATATAATGACTGCTACAGAGCCATTATAGAACGATATAACATGTTCGTAATCGCTCGGCTCGATGATTGCGCGTGCAAAGGATTTGGGAGGCTTGCGACCAACGACATAATGCACTCCTTGAATATATCCCCAACGCTTCCACGCGGCGAAAAGCCCCGGCAAAGTGTTGGTAAGTCCGTGCTTGAAGGTGGGTACAACGATACCGCCTGTACTGCCCGGCATACGCTGCATATTGCGGAGAACGAAAGGTGCAGCAATACTGTCCGTCTTTCCTGTTCTTCGCCCTGCAACAATAACAGAGATATTGGCACCGATAAGCTGGGTAAGGCGTTGCGGTTCGTTAAAGTATATTTCCTTGCTCTTGCTCATTGTTTTCGTCATTGAATAAAACATCCTCTTCAAGGTCGGCCTCTTCGTACTCCACATCCTCGATGTCTATCGTCTCGGCACGATATTTTGCAATCATCTTCTGTATCTTCTCCTGAATGTTCGGTATAGGCTTGATACCAAGAACAGAGGGGTCATCGGTGGCTGTGAACGGCTGAACAACGATAAGGTCATACGGCACGGCCTGCTCGTCTTCGAGGTCAATGCGGTTGAACTTCGCATAGCTTGAAGCTGCTTTCTCCATTGTCTTTGTGTCCTTGCGTTTCTTCGCCATTTGGTATGTCTCCAAAATCATTTCGTTGTATCGCCAACGGTGGAAATCACGGCTTGCCTGTGCAAGGTGCGGTAACATCGCCTTTATGACGGAGAGGTCAGAATATGCCAATGGCTTTGATATGCTGTACCTATCCATAGCGACCTCGACAAACTGCCTATCCTTTGCATCGGGATTGGCGATGCACCAGTTGTAGAGGTCGCGTACTCGCAAAAGGCGATTGACGACAACATCGGGGAAACGCTGTCGCAACTCTTCTTCTGCTGTGAAAAGGTCGGTTCGGGCTATGTCAATAACAGAGGGGAAAGGCATATAGAAGGGTAAAGGGGAAAGCTGAAAAGGGAAATATCGTGCCAACGAGTGAAAACAAAGCTTGCTTATGTTTTTACAACGAGTGCAGCCGATATTCAACGAAGTTAAAAGTATTAGTAATAGACCGGCACGCATTATTGCCTCCTATCACTATTCGCACTCCAGCCACGACAGACTTTTATCCTGTCGGGCTGACTAATGCTGTGATAGTCGGCGATAGCTCGCTTTGCTTCGCTATTCATCGTCCTCCATATCAAGTAAATTCTTATGTGTGTTCTCAATGGCAAGAGGGCTACCCACCTGTGCGAGTAGCATTTCCTGATGCAGGAGCTTCACTTTGCTGCTTGCCTTGCCTCGATAGTACCTCTTGCTGACTTCGCTTTCTTTGCGTGCGATATCCTCGCGTAGTTGCTCGGCCGGCAAGTCAAGGATTACTGCCATATCCGATATTTTGAGGTATATGCTGGCGAATTTCTCTATCTGTGTAAGCTGTTCTTCTGTGTAGGTCATTGCTCTGCAATTTTGTTGGTGAATAAATCATTCAGCGGTACGCTGTGGCCTTTTATCAACTCCTGCACCTGTGCGTGGAGCGTGGCAAATATTTCCTTGTCTGTGGTGATGAAAGCAGACTCGGAGCGATTGCCTCGTGTCAAGTTCTGCGAGGTAACGACGGAAACGGTGTCGCCAGCGTCGGAGCGAACAAGAAGTATCTTGCTGTGATTGTCGGCAAGGTATGTACGCTCAATAACCTGTGTAATGAAAGCCCACAATTTGAGTGTCTTGTTTGTCGCCTTGTGGTCGAGTACGAGATTAAATCGCTTCACCCGTCCGCTCTTCTCGATGAAGAAGAGGCGACGCAGGAACTCTTCCGAAATGGAAAACGATGTTTGCCATACTTCGGCTGTTCCTACCTGCTCCAGCACCCACTCCAAAACATCGGCAACTTGCAACACATTGGAGAGATAGGCTTGGTATGGCTTATCACCCAATGGCTTCAAGATGTCGTTTATAGAGGTATTGCGTTTCATAAAAGGAGAAAGGAAAAATGAGAAAGGAGAAAGGAGAAATGAGAAATCAACTATTTGTTTTCTTCGTGCGTTTCTTTCGTGCCGGTTTCTCTTCAACCTTTACAGGCTCTTCGGTACTCTCGGCAACATAATGGTCGTACTGCTCCCAATTTGCGTGTATCTTCTTATCTAATTCGATAAGTTCTTTAAGGAATGGGTAACGCTCGGAGTCCGGGCAAGGAGAGTCCGCTGTGGAGAGTGTACGCAAACGCAAATGTACCTCTCGCATACGCTGTAGAATGGAAAGGTTCTCAACGTATAAAGCCTGTATCTCTTCCGGCAGTGTATCGTGGTCGGCACGTTTGCCCTGCTTGAACTCCTTTGCAGGATTATCCTCTGCGAATGAGTAATGTTTCTTCTCTATC
>JAFTTI010000034.1 GCA_017466865.1 Oscillospiraceae bacterium
ATAAACGAGGATGAAGTTATCTCGATATTCTCAGAGTATGGTGTTTTTGATTATTTGAAAGATTATTTTGATGTTCTCCACACTCAAAGTAGACAATGGCTTGTTGCGGATATTGAGGAATTTATAAACGATAGAAAAAAATAAGCATATGATTCTTTATCACGGAAGTATAGAAATTGTTGATAATCCAGAGATTCGTATCCCAAGCAGGTCTTTGGATTATGGTTCAGGGTTTTATACAACAACATCTTTTAAACAAGCTGAAGATTGGGTTAAAAGGAAATTGAATACAAACATTCACACTGGTTACGTCAACGTGTATGAATTTGACGAGAATATGATGGAGGGTCTTAAATCTTTGCTTTTTGAATCACCCACTGAAGAATGGGTTGATTTTGTGATGGATAACCGCACTAACAAAGATTTCAATCACGATTTTGATATTGTATATGGTCCGGTTGCCAATGATAAAGTATATGCAGCATTTGCACTCTATGAAGGTGGTATTATTGATAAGCAAAATCTCATCTCTGAATTAAAAGCATATAAATTGGTAGACCAATATTTATTCCATACAGACAAGGCATTAAAAGCTGTAAAATTTATCGAGGCTAAGGAGGTTATATTATGATAGGAGAAATTAATCAAGGCAATCTACATCTGCTATTGCCATCCAAAATAAGTTGGTTGGCTGGTATGCTTGTGGAATATAAAGGCATGAATATAACAGAGGCTATAAAAACGATTTACGGTTCTAAGTTGTATAAGAAACTCAAAGTGGAAAGCACAAAAATGTGGCATCTTGGTCCTGTCGCATTGTATCAAGAATTAGAATCAGAACTCACATAAACTTTTTTATATACTTTGTATATAACCCATTATCAGGCAATTTGCGTCTTGAAAATTGTGCGAGTATGCTTTGATATATTGAAGAAAAAAGCATTACCTTTGCAGTCCATTTAGGTATAATCTGTAAAAAGTTAAAGATGCAGCAAAATAGAATGAAATTATTAGCAACCACTCTTGATCGAGGCACTAAATGCTTTGAGGGTATGCTGTATGCTACTATTTCGTGCATTGAACCAACAGCCTCTATTTGGGAAACTATCCAACAGAAACATACACGAACCAGGATATTATAGATGCAGATATCCTAGTTACGAAGAATAGACAAGAATCGTTGGAAAGTCCCTACCAAGCTTTTCAACGATTCTTTGTTTATGCCCATTGGTGACGCTTCCTCTCTGTCTATTCCGTCCAATGGAAATCAACAAACTTTATTATTAACCACGCAGTGATGCGTACAAAAGAAGAACAGATTATGAATTACAAATTTGACGGAGCAAAGGTGTTTTTTACATCGGATACTCATTTTAATCATGCAAACATCATCGATTTTTGCAGTCGTCCGTTCAAGAATGTGAATGAAATGAACGAAGCCCTTATTGCGAACTGGAATCGTGTAGTAGGAGCGGACGATATTGTCTTTCATCTAGGTGACTTTTGTTTAGGTGGCTCTGCTGAATGGACAAATGTACTGAACAGATTGAATGGGAAAATCTATCTTATTGTCGGGAACCATGACATGAAGAATCTTAGGCAAAGCTATTACGATAGATTTGAAGAGATTGTAATGCAGAAGCACATAGAGATTGGTAAGCAGAAGATTTATCTGAACCATTGTCCATTCTTGTGCTATGGTGGAGCTTACAAAGATACTTGGCAATTGTTTGGCCACGTTCACACCAG
>JAFTTI010000092.1 GCA_017466865.1 Oscillospiraceae bacterium
GAAAGACTAACTATTAAAAGTCAATAGTAAAAATCAAAAAATGTTGTGAAATGTAAGACGGTGAAAAAAGGCATAACAAAACAGACGTCAAAGACGCCGGATTTTTGAAGTTAGAAAGATTTAAGCTTTTGCTACGTACGGCTGTCCTGATTTCTGCAAGGCAAAAATCAAACGAACTAATTTCTTTGCTGCGTGAGAAATTGCAACATTGTAATGCTTGCCTTCTGAACGCTTCTTTGCAAGATAATCAGAAAAAGCTGGACACCAATTGCAAACAAACTTGGTCACATTAAAGAGAGCATAACGCAAATAGCGAGAACCTCTCTTTTCCATATGTGCATAACAGTTGTTAAGCTGACCAGATTGATATGTTGACGGAGATAATCCTGCAAAAGCTAAGATTTTGTCCGGTGAATCGAAATTATTGAAGTCACCGATTTCGGCAATAATCATAGCCGCCATATTAATTCCGATACCGGGGATTGTTGTAATGGGAGAATTTATCTTATCCATTATGGATTTGATTTCACATTCAATTTCATCAATCTCAGCATCAAATTCTTTTATGAGCTTTATGGTGTGTTTAAGTTCCAGTGCCTTTGCAGGCATATATGTGCCGATAGAGTTACGGGCGGCTTCACGAATTTGAACAGCCTTGTCTCGGTTGTAGTGACCGTGAGAAGCATTGTGTAACAGATTTGTGAGATGAGTAAGGTGAATTTCGGCGATATGTTTTGCACTTGGCAATTCGCTGAGAAGAGCATAAGAAGATGCTATGTGTAATGTTGGCAGAAGCTTTTCCAGTTCAGGAAAAAGAATATTGACAAGCCTTGTAACCGAAGATTTTAATGCGGCTCGCTCTTTAACTTTATCAAATCTGTATCTTGTTAGTGACTTTAATTCAGAATTGTGATATGCTATGTTTGTGTAGGGCTTGAGGCTCACATCAGACATCAGCATAGAAGCAATTGTTCTTGCATCCACACGGTCAGTTTTGGTTTTCCGAAGACTCTGACTCTTACGGAAAAGGTTGGTATGTAAAGGGTTTATGACATAGGTGGTCAGACCTTTGTCAAGAAGAAATCCGAGAATGTTGTAGCTGTAATGTCCGGTTGCCTCAAGTCCTACTTTAATTTTTTCGCCAAAACCTGTACAGGTTTTGATAGTGTAAAGAAGTTGCTCAAAACCTTCTTTGCTGTTGGCAATAGTGAAAACATCGGCAAGGACTTCACCTTCTGAGTTTATGATGAAGCAATCGTGCTTATCTTTTGCAACATCAATTCCAACAAAAACCATATTTGTACCTCCGACAGATTTATTGTGATGCTGTTATCCACAGGGCACTTTGCTTTTGTAACCTCGTTCCAAATAAACCGTCGGGCGGTATCTAACTGATTAACAATACTGCAAAGGTCTGCGGTTGGAGCCTTTCGTAAACCGTCAAACGGTAGGAGGAATTCACCAATCCACAGCACCATTTACAGTGTAGCATATTGTCCTTGGAGAGGGACACTAAAAACTACTACTTTATTATACGA
>JAFTTI010000007.1 GCA_017466865.1 Oscillospiraceae bacterium
ACTAAGCCGTGCTCCCGAAGAATGTACCGTAGGTGAGATTTTAAGACTTACTGAAGGGAATCTTGCTCCTGTGGCTTGTCTTGACTGCAACGCCGAGGTCTGTGAAAAGAAAAACACCTGTAAAACACTGTCTATGTGGACGGAGTTTCATCGTCTGACCAATCAGTATTTTGACGGTATCACCATTTCAGAACTGGCAAACGGCAAGTCTTTATAAAAGCTGAAATATGAGCGGTAATGCATAATCTGTATTACCGCTTTTTCGGTTGAAAAAATAAATACAAGGAGAAGAAAAATGAACGCAAACAGTGAAAAACAGACATTTAAGACCCGGCTCAAATCTGAAATACTCGATAAACTTTCCATACGGCGTATTGTGACTTATTGCCTCGGATTTTTTCTTATTGCAATCGGAATCAGTATTTCCGCAAAGTCATCTCTTGGTGTATCGCCTGTAAATTCCGTTCCTTACACAGTAAGTCTGCTGACAGGCTTTGAACAGGGATTATGCACAACAGCGTTTTTCCTTGTACTAATTTTTGTGCAGTTTCTGATTTCACCGAAAAATTTTTCTCCGTTCTCTTTTCTGCAGATTATATGCTCATTTGTTTTCGGATGGTTTGTGACCCTTGCCAATATCTGCACTGCGTTTATTCCTACTCCCGAAAGCTACATTATCAAAATGATTTACATAATAATAAGCCTGTTTTTCGTCGCTGTCGGAGTTTTCCTGTATGTCAATTCCGATTTTCTCCCACTGCCAAGCGAGGGAGTTATGCTCACTTTTTCAAAAAGGACAAACATTCCATTTCATATCTGCAAAATTGGTTTTGATTGCTCGGTTGTAGTAATTGCCGCACTCATTTCCCTGATTGCACGTGGAGAGCTTCTCGGCGTAAGAGAAGGAACTGTTATAGCCGCAGTTTTTGTCGGAATAATCATCAAGCCGATTTCAAAAAGCTTTTTGGTAAAACTGAAAAAATTTCTGGGAGATGCATCAAAATAATATATAAAAGCAAGAGCAGTACCGCATTAAGCGATACTGCTCTGTTTGTTTCATTAGCCACCGTTTAGACAATAACCATTAGTGTTTTTGAATACTTCTATATGGTCATCACCCTAAAAAGCACCCTTTTTGTTATTCTGATAATACCGCTTCGCAATACATTATAACACCCTCTGCGGAATTAGGATGAATATGGTCAAGAAGATATTTTCTGTCTGAATTTTCGTATAATTTCTGCTTTATATATTCATTCGGATTTATGAAAACATCCCCAGACTTTTTTGAATAGTCATCAAGTGCAGAAGAATATTCTTCGTTAAGAACAGTTTTTTCAGAAAATCTGAGAACACTCACACTATCACCATCTGTTGAATACCACGGCGCAATAAATATAAATTCTGCATCTTTATTTTTAGAGAGAATTATATTTTTCAGTGTGTCAATTGAATTTATATATTCATCAGAAGTTAAAGCGCAGGTTTCGGTATCTCTGTATCTTACATCATTTGTTCCTATTGCGATGACATATAAATCAGATGTAGGAATCATATCAGAATTATCAATAAGATATTTTACAGTAGCACCGCCTTTTGAAAAGTTGGTTACATTTGCATCTATGTGCTTTTCAATCGGTTCATACCATGGACAACCGCCGTTTTTCGTTCCTTCGGTAAGACTATCGCCCAAAAAACATATATTTTCAACTTTGGATATTTTTTTATAGAATTTTCCTGATTTCATTTCATCCGTGATAACAAGACCAGTTGTTCTTGTTCTGATATATCCGTTTTCATTGAATATAAGTGCCTTGCTCACGCCTGAAATATCAGGGTTTACAGAAAGTGCTGATTCTGTTATTTCAGAATATGCCTCTTTTGCTCTGTTATAATCATCAGTACTGAACATTTTTCTTACATCATTATTGTTTTCGATTTCGAAAATCGGAACAGCAGAGTAATTTCCGTCAAGTTGTGCTTTTGTATAAAGCGGAACAATTCCGCCCGATATAATTTTCTTTGATGCCTTGTCGATATAGACATCAATGAGCATACTTGCATCTCCGCCGTATTCTCTGTATATATTTGCAAAATTTCCCGGGCAATATCCTATAAGGATGTTCTTTCCGTTATATTCTTCGATAAAAGCGGGTTGAACAGCGTGCGGATGACAACCAAGAATAATGTCAGCACCGTTTTCCTTGAATATTTCAAACCATATTTCCTGTTCAGCGTCCGCTTCGTTTGAAAATTGTGTTCCTATATGAGGAAGAACAATTATAAAATCCGGGTTATATGATTTTGCTTTTTTAAAATCTTCCTCAACAAAAGATTTCATCTTTTCAAATTCTTCACCCTCTGTTCCGTATATAACAGATGTGAGATATGAATTCTGCCCGAAAGCAAGTTCTTCTCTCGGATAATAGTTTGAACCGTATGTATAAGAAAGGAAAGCAAATTTAAGTCCGTCTTTCTCAATTATTTTTACTTCTTTATTTTCTTTATCTTCTTCTGATTTGTAAGAACCTGTATGGTCTATTCCTTTTTTGTCAAGGATATCTATCGTTCTTTTTGCGCCAGCTACACCCTTATCCAGAAGATGATTATTTGCGTTTGTAACAAGGTCGAAACCTGCATTTTTAACAGCGTCAGCGTATTCATCAGGGAAATTGAGATAAAGTTCTTTTCCATCATCATAATTACTTGAAGAATATCCCTCGGTTTCACTTGCCATAGGTCCTTCAAAAACACCTATCGCAAGATCTGCTGATTCTATGTATGGTTTTGCATAGACAAAAACATCATCAAAGTTGTATTTTCCGTCTTTATATCCTGCCTTAACCTGATCTTCAAGAAGTATAAGGTCACCCGAAAATGTTATTCTGAAAGAATTTTCTATTTTCTTTTCATCGCTATAACTCATAACGGGATATATTTCATCCGTTTCGGTAACAACAATTTCAGGTTCTTCATCTGTAAATACATAAGTTTCGTAGTATTTTATAATGATTTTTCCGACAAAACATAATAAGATACAGAGTGCAATAACAAGAGCAATGGTTTTTGAAACATTTTTCTTATTTTTTGTTTCTTCAGAGAAAAGTTCTGCAAATCCGTCTGTAATTTTATTTATAGCTCCCGAAACATAATCGTTTCCGAATAACATACAGATAATAAAAGTTACAACAACCGAAAGGATAAGAATAAGAACAGTATTTGTTCTGAAAATATTGCTGAAAAGAATTGTCAATGGTCGGTGTAAAAGAAATATTCCTATTGAGTTTCTTCCGAATAAAGAAATAAAAGGTATTTTTTTATTAAGACCAAAAAGCCTTAAAGCGTATATCGCCCCGAATGCTATAAGATAAAGGACTATTCTTCCGAAAGCATCAATAGAGTTTGCATAAGGGAACATCATAAGATCTGAATCTGAATATCCGAATATTTTATAAGCAATAATTCCGACAACAATAAGACCTGCTGAAATAAGCGTTCCCGTAAATAAGCGTTTTTTATAAGGCTTGTTTTCGATTTCTTCTGATTTTTCTTTGCTGAGGAGATAACCAGATATATAGAATGGATAAAATGCTATTATTCTTGATATAGAAAATGTGTTGTCAAGAGAGGAAAAAAATCCTGCAAATATAGAAATAGCAAAAAGTATAAGCATTATTTCTTTGAATTTTGCTATCTTATCAGCGGTAATTCTCCATATAAGCAAAGCAACAAGATACCAGTATGAATAAAGGGGATATAACAAAGATTCCGCACCTGTTACAAGCGCTGCGATACTGTTGAATACAAAATAAAGGAAAATAAGTTTTATCGCTGAATTGAAACTACTCGATTTACTGCTTTTTCCGAAATATCCCGAAACGAAAACAAACGCGGGCATGTGAAACATATATATCGCATCATTTATCGCATTGAATACAGGAAAATGCTGTAAATCAAAAAGACAGTGTGCGAAAACAACAAGGATTATAAGAAAGCCCTTTATATTGTCATAATAATAATTTCTGTCGATTGATTGTTTGATTTTTGACCCCATATCATATCCTCCGGATTTATACAAAAAATTCCAACAATAATTATACATCATTTTATCTGTAAATTCAATAAAAATCAGTTTTTCCCATTACTTGACAAAATTCCTTGATTTTAATATAATGAGTTTATGCTTGAAAAGGAAGTGGAATTATGAAAAAGGAAAGTACCAAAAAACAATTTCTGACAGAGGCACTTAAATTGTTTGCCGAGTTTGGATATGATTCTGTCAGTATTTCACAGATAGCAGAGCGCGTGGGTTGCAGTGCTCCGGCACTTTACAAGCACTATTCGGGAAAACAAGCCCTTTTTGATGCAATAATTGAATTGAGCGAATTAAGTTATAAAGAAAGAATGAAAGAAATTCATCGTTCTTTCTGGAATAACGAAAAATCCGATTATTTCTTAACAGAAAACGGGCAGATTGAATTTGTCACAAAACTTTTTGAATCGGCTTTATCAGAAGAATATCCGAGACTTTTCAGAAATTTCATCATATCAGAAAAATCTAAAAATCCCGAACTTTCAAAGATATATAACGAGCGATATATATTCTCACAGTATGGATTTTTCGAGGAAATTATAAAAGAACTCATAGCGAGGGAGATTCTTATTGATGAAGGTTCAAAAATTATGGCGATAGAATACGCATCTCCCGTTACTTTATGGATTGAGGCGTGTGACAGAGAACCCGAAAGAAAAGAAGAATTTTTAAAAATGATTGAAAATCATATACACCACTTTTTCAGAGTTTACAGAAAAAACTCCTGAAAAAAGAAGGAGGTTTGAATGGAACCTATAATAGAACTTAAAAATGTCTCGAAAGAGTTTAAAATCCTTAACCGCCACGAAGGAGTAAAGGGCAGCATAAAGGATTTATTTTCTAGAGATTATAAAATCGTAAACGCAGTAAACGATATTTCAATGACAATAAACAAAGGCGAAATTATCGGCTATTTGGGACCTAACGGCGCGGGTAAATCGACAACAATAAAGATGATGACAGGTGTTTTAGAGCCTTCATCGGGCGAAATACTCTGTAACGGAGTTATTCCTTATAAAAAGCGCAGCGAAAACGCACAGAATATAGGCGTAGTTTTCGGTCAGCGTTCACAGTTATGGTGGGCATTACCTGTTGTTGAATCTTTCAAGATTTTAAAAGATATATATCAGGTGCCCGATAAGGATTACAACGATATGATGGAACTTTATTCCTCAATCGTCGATATGGAGAATCTTCTTCATAAACCCGTAAGACAGATGTCTTTAGGACAAAGAACACTCTGCGATATTTTAGCAGCATTCATACATAACCCTGCTGTTGTTTTCCTCGATGAACCAACAATAGGCCTTGATGTTGCCATGAAAGCCAAGATAAGAGAACTTGTAAAAACTCTCAATCACGAAAAGAACACAACAGTCATCCTTACAACTCACGATATGGGTGATGTTGATGCCCTCTGTAAGAGAATTGTCATAATCGATAAGGGCAAAATGCTTTTCGATAACGATATCGAACACCTTTCCGAACTTTTCGGTGCATACAGAACGCTTATACTTTCTCTTAATAAAAAGGGAACAAAATGCGATGAAGAACATATGCAGAAACTCTCCGATGATGTTTTATCGCTTCTTTCAGAAGAATTTTCCGATACATCGGCATTTTCACTTTCCTTTGCCGATGATAAGACAGAAATTCTCATTGACGAATCCAAAACATCGGTAGTAAAGGTTTTGAATGCGGTTCAGAAGAAATATAAGATATACGATATGCATCTTCAGGATATTTCCACCGAAAGCGTAATCAGAAAGATTTACGAAGGGGGAATTTAAGTGAAACTGAAACGATGTTTATCACTTGTCAGAGCGAGCCTTCTCGACAGCCTTCAGTTCCGCGGTGCACTTATTCTCACCTTTGTCGGAAATCTTTTCTATCTTCTTCTGATTTATTATCTCTGGAAAGCGATTTTCGCTTCGTCAGAAAGTGATATTATAAACGGAATGACCTTTTCGGATACTATGATTTATCTTGTATTCGCATCAGCACTCTTCAATTTTATGGAGATGTGGATTGTATGGGGAATAGGCCGTAATATCCAATCGGGACAGATAATAGTAGACCTTTTAAAACCCATTGAATTCCGTTCATTTGTATTCTTCAGCGGATGCGGAGAGCCTATTATAAAGTTTGTGACAACTTTTCTTCCGACAGCGATAATCGTTTATTTTATTTCAGGAAGAGCGATACCTCTCGGAAAAAATCTCATATTCTTTACAATAAGCGTAGCACTCGGAATGCTCATAAATTTTTACATAAACTTTTTTGTAGCAACGATATGTATGTATACCCAGTCTATCTGGGGCATAAACATAATGAAAGAAGTAATAGTAGGGCTCCTCAGCGGTGCGTCGGTGCCACTTGCATTCTTCCCTGAAACTTTAAGAGATATAGTTATGTATCTTCCTTTTCAGGCGATATGCAATTCACCCTTACAGATACTTCTTCATAACGAATATCCCGTTTCAGAAGTTTTAGTAATACTCGGAATACAGCTTTTCTGGGTTCTTTTCCTTATGATTTTTACCGACCTTTTCTTCAGGGTTTCGGTAAGAAGAATAACAGTGAACGGGGGTTGATTATATGAAAAGAGGAATTTTATACTATACAAGAATCTATTTCAAAATCATCGCCCAGGATATAAAGAGTAAGATGAGTTACCGTGCCGATTTCATAATTTCAATGATAGGTATGATAGCTACAAATCTTGCAGGGGCGGTAAGCTTCTGGATTATTTTTCAGAATTTCCCGACAGTTCAGGGCTGGAACTTCTATGAAATGATTTTCCTTTACGGATTTTCGCTTATTTCTGCTACTCCCGCGCAGTGTATGTTTGATAACAACTGGGATTTAAGATATAAAGTGTTCTCAGGCGATTTTATCAAATATTGTGTCAGACCTATAAATATCTTCTTCTATTATATGTCTGAAATTTCTGATGTAAAAGGACTCGGCCAGTTTGCATTCGGAATAGCGTCGGTAGTTTTTGCGTGGATAAAATTAGAACTCAGAGTTTCCGTTTTATCAATCCTTTTATTCATTGTAGCAGCGGTTTCTGCCTCGCTTTTTGTAATAGCAATTTTAAATGTTGCCGCCTGCACTTGTTTCTGGATAATGAACTCATTTTTCGCGTTATCTCTTTCAAATACATTAAGAGATTACGCAAAATATCCTATTACAATCTTTAACCCGATTTTAAGATTTCTTTTCACATTCATTATCCCGATAGGATTTATGTCATTCTATCCCAGCCAGATTTTTTTAAGACCCGAAAATGTTCCGATAATTTCGTGGTTTACTCCTGTTTTCGGAATAATCTTTTTCTATATCAGTTATAAGATATGGATGAAAGGAGCTCTCGCTTATAACGGAACAGGCTCATAAAACAAAAAAGGATACAGAGTAAATTCTCTGTATCCTTTATTTTTATATTGTCGGTATAATTCCTGTTTGTTCCGAGATTACAGATATAACAATACCAAGTATCGCTGAAAGCATTATAATAAAAACAGACCCCATCTTCTTTTTCGCTGTTTTCTTATAGATGAAAAATACAGCGGTAATAATGCAGAATATAATTATCTGAATAAAATCGGGATTGAATATGTTATCTGATGTCATTCCTGCTATTTTCAAAAGAAGAAGAAATCCCGTTGACATAATAAGTGCAACGATAACAGGCTTTACACCTTCCATAAATCCTTTGAAGAATCTGTTTTTTGTCATATTCTTCATAACTGTTGCTATAATAATGATTATTATAAAAGAGGGAAGAACAACCCCCAGAGTAGCGACAACGCTGCCGAGTAGTCCGCCTTGTGAAGAACCTATGTACGTTGCCATATTTATGGCAATAGGCCCCGGTGTGGATTCACATACACCGATAAGGTCAAAGAATTCACTTTCTGTCATCCAGCCATATCTGATAGTGATTTCTTCGATAAGAGGAATCATAGCGAATCCTCCGCCTATCGTAAAAAGACCGATTTTGAAAAATTCAAGGAAAAGTATAAGATAAATCATTTCTTTTCCTCCTTTTCAAAGCCTTTTGAATAGAGGATAATGCCTGATAATCCGCCGAGGATGATGAATATTATCGAACTGAAAGAAACAGATAATATGTCAAATATAATCATAGTGATGAACACAAGAGAAAATGCAATCATAGGGATTATCTTTTTAGGAAGTTTCATAAAAAGGTCAATTCCTGCCTTTAAGATAAGAAAAGCAACAGCACATTTTATCCCTGAAAAAGCATAGGAAACATATTTGTTTTCCATAAACGAATCAAGAAAAAGTGAGATTATATAAAGTATTATAAACGATGGAAGAATAACGCCCAGAGTCGCCGCGATACTTCCTTTTACACCCTTTCTTTTGTATCCTACGAATGTTGCGAGGTTTATCGCAATAGGTCCGGGTGTGGATTCTGCTATCGTTATAATTTCCATAAGTTCGTCATACGAAAGCCATTTCTTTTTTTCAACAACAGCTTCCTTTATCTGTGAAATCATAGCATATCCGCCGCCGAATGTAAAAAGTCCTATTTTGAAAAAAGTCATGAATAATTCTGACAAACTATCACCTCTTTCTATTAATAAGACATATTTTCTTTTGTAATGTTCTTGACCCATCTGTATTTCATATAATGCCGATAAACCGCAGGTATCTTTACAAATTCATCAAGTGTCAGGATAAACGCAACAACAAGAACGGGGAGTTTTAAAACAAACGCCGCTATAAGCCCTAATGGAACAACAACCGCCCATAGTGTTATAACATCGCATATCATTCCGAATTTAGTATCCCCTCCCGCAGGGAATATACCGCCTATAACGGTAGAATTGAGGGAGTTTCCTATGATGTAATATGCCGCCATAAGCATCATATATTTGAGATAATATTGCGCCTGAGGTTCAAGTGTTATGATTTTCAGAATAAGCGGAGTTATAAGAAGAATTACAACGCCCGAAACAATGCCTACAACGATAGAAAATCTTACAAAACTTCCGCCTGCTTTTTTCGCTTTTTCAAGCTCGTTCTTGCCGAGCATACTTCCGATTATAATGCCGACACCCGCAGCAATACCCCAACAGAAACTTGCTATAATGCTTCTTACAATACTTGCTATCGAGTTTGCGGCAGTAGCGTCTGTTCCCAAATGTCCCATTATAACGGAATACATTGTAATACCGCCGCCCCAGCCAAGCTGGTTTATAAGCAGGGGAAGAGTGTATTTCCAATAGTCCTTCAAAAGTTCCTTGTTATCAGAATAAATCATAAGTTTTATATTAAGCACAGGACACTTCTTTGCAATAACTGCGATAATAACACATATAGTTTCAAATATTCTTGCAATAACAGTAGCAAGCGCCGCACCTTTTATTCCCATTTCGGGGAATATCCATATTCCGAAAATGAGTAAAGCGTTGAGTATTATGTTTACAACAACCGCTATAGAGCCTATAAATGAACTGAGTTTAGCCCTGTCGCATACCTTCATCATTCCGAAATAAATCTGTGTGAATCCTGTTAAGATATACGAAAGAGATACAGTTCTTAAATAATCTGCACCCATTTCAATAAGAGGTAGTTCGTCTGTAAAAATACGCATTATGGTTTGTGGAACAGTAGCGGTAGCAACAGTAAATATAAATCCTACTATAAGAACAAAACGCATTGATATTGAAAGAACTTCATTTGCGGTCTTTTCGTCGCCCTTGCCCCAGTATTGTGCCGCCAAAACATTAAGACCGAATACAAACGCATTGAAGAACAAACTGAATACAAAAGCAACCTGTCCCGCAAGGGAAGACGCAGAAAGTGAATCCTGATCCAGAAATCCCAGCATAAATGCATCACTTGCCGTAACAAGCGATGACATAAGATACTGTAAAGCAATAGGAGCTACTATCGTCATCAGCTTTTTGTATGTTTCTTTTTTGTTATACATTTTTCCTCTGCCTCCCTTTATATAATCAAACCTTAGTTATTATAATATCTTTTTTCACTTAAATCAATACGAACAATATTAAATCTTTATATTGATTTGAATATCCTTTTTGTGTATAATTTAATGTATCAGTTATACGGAGGGAATTGTATGAAAAACAGAAAACTTACAGCGATAATACTTTCGATGTTTATTCTTCTGGCATCAGGATGCAGTAAGGCGAACGAGGGAACAACCCCCGCAGTTACCAACGAAACGGTGAAACCCGAAGTTATAAGTTCGTATGTCAATAAATACGAGGGTATGACCGCAGAAGAAATAGTAGCAACTCTTTCAAACGAAGAAAAAGCCTATCAGATGGTTATTCCTGCGATATATAACATAAGCAATCAGGATATGCAAAAGCATTGTTACGGCAGTATCCTTTCTCAGTATGATCCTACAGAAAATGATGCATCTGAATGGAGAAAGCAGGTTGACAACTTACAGAAAAACGCTCTTTCAGCAAATTCTCCTATTCCTTTTATTTATGGACAGGATTCTGTCCACGGAGTAAATTATTGCCTTAATACAGTTATTTTTCCACATAATATAAATATCGGTTGTGCAAATGATGAAGAACTTACTTATAAAATGGGACTTGCCGTTGCCGATGAAATCAAACTCACAAAAATGATATGGAACTATTCTCCCTGCGTTGCCGTTGCGGAAGACCCGCGCTGGGGAAGAACATACGAATCATATTCATCAGATCCCGAAATAGTAAAATCACTTTCATCTGCATATACAAAAGGACAGTTAGAAGGCGGAATAGTAGTCTGCGCAAAGCATTATATAGGCGACGGAAGTGTTACTTTCGGAACAGGCGAAAATAGTGAGGGCGTAAACCGTCTTATAGACAGAGGAAACGCAGAACTCACAGAGGCAGAAATAAAAGAACAGCTCTTAATCTATAAAACACTTGTAGATGAGGGTGCTCAGTCGATAATGGTAAGCCATAGTGCACTTAACGGAACTAAAATGCACGAAAACAAATACTATCTCATAGATGTTTTAAGAAACGAACTTGGTTTTGATGGTGTTATAGTCAGCGACTGGAATTCAATTCAGAATATCGAATCGACAAAGAATTATAAAGAACAGATTATAATAGCGGTAAATTCAGGAATAGATTGGCTTATGGAACCCTACACATTCGAAGAATGTGCATCTTATCTTGTAGAAGCGGTAGAAGAGGGAAGTATCTCTCAGGAAAGAATGGATGAAGCCGTAACGCGAATTATTCAGCTTAAACTTGACGCTGGTCTTTTTGAAGACCCTTATCTCAATAACATAACAACAGTTCAAAAGAAAACAGGTTCTGAAGAATACAGAAAACTTGCAGAAGAACTTGTTGAAAAAAGTCAGGTTCTTATAAAGAACGAAGACGATATCCTTCCTTTTAAAAACGGAACAAAAATCTTTGTTACAGGCCCTGCACTCGATGACAGCGGAATTCAGTGCGGTGGATGGACAAGAGACTGGAACTGCAGAAGTGATAAATATTGGAGCGGTGAGTTCATTCAGGGAACAACAACCATTTTAGAAGGTTTAGAGCAGGTTGCCGATGAATACAATCTCACAATCATAACAGATGAAAATCTTGCATCTGATGCCGATGTAACCCTCCTTTGCCTCGGAGAAACCCCTTATGCCGAATGGAACGGCGATACTGCTGATTTATCGATAACAGGGTCTCATAGCGCAGAAGGAAATAAACAAAGCATAGAACTTGCAAAATCTATCGGAAAACCAACAGTAACTCTTATAGTAGCAGGAAGAAATGTTATCATAGAAGAGTATAAAGATGACTGGGATGCAATAGTAATGTGTGGTTTGCCCGGAACAGAGGGTAAGGGCGTAGCAGATGTACTTTCAGGCGAAGCAGAGTTTTCAGGAAAACTCTCAATGCCATGGTATAGTGATGTCAATGATATAGAAAATGAAAAAGTTTGGCTTGATGTAGGTTACGGACTTACAACAGAAAATAAAGAGTAAAAATAAAGGCTATGCGAAATTACGCATAGCCTTTTATTATGCCTTCGGTGGTATAAACAACAACCTTGTTTCTTCCTGAATTTTTGGCATTGTATAACGCAACATCCGCGTTTTTGACAGTGTTGATATAATCTCCACCTGTGTATTCCGCAATGCCTATTGAAATTGTGCATTTGCATACTCCGTTATCGGATATTTCTACTTTTTCTCTAAGTTTTTCTGCAATCTTCTCGGCGTTATCTATAGAACATCCCGGCATTATAATCAAGAATTCTTCTCCGCCCCAACGGATAACATAGTCTGATTCTCTTACTGTATTTTTAAGAACAGAAGCCATATGGACAAGAACTCTGTCTCCTGCTTCGTGGCCAAATTCGTCATTTACTTTCTTGAAAAAGTCTATGTCAATAATAAGGATACTTGTACTGAGGCTCGAAAATTTGCTGAATGCGTTTGTAGCAGGGTCAACAAGTTCTTTGACCTTGTTTCTGTTATAGACTTCTGTAAGCTGGTCGTGAACAACGAGTTGTTTTAACTGGTCTTTTGCGAAATAATGCTCACAATATACATTCTGCATCATTTTATGCATAGCACATATAGCGATAACGCAGGGAATGTTAAAGAGATACATCATATCTAAATTTTCGTAATGTATAAAGATGTTTGCAACAAAAATATCAACGATAAAAAGAATATGTGCTATTGTACTATGTTCGAATGGTGCAGAGAATCCTGCACATACGAATATGATGTTCATAATAACCATGCCAGGAATGGCAAACTGTCTGTCAGGCAGGATGTATGTTGCCCAGTCGGTACACCAGATAATTATATGTATCATCAGATAGGTTACAGGAACCATAATGCGATAATTGCTTGTCTTTTTAGAAAGAACAAAATAAATAATAAGCGGAAGAATTACAATCATACGCGGGATAAATGTTTCAAATGCAAAATGTCCAAATATGTTGCAGTCTGTAATGAAAAAAGAAAGATATGCAAGTATAGCAACAATTATCATTCTTGCGTTGAACGCTTTGTAGTAGTCATACTTGGATTGAAAGAAATTTTTTCGTTCTTCTTTCGTAAGTTTATTTAAAGTTATTTTTTCCATATCAAAAAGCCCCCTGGGGAATATCTTTATATCAGATAACCTTTGTAAAAAAAAGAGATATTTTCAGTAATTAGTTATACAAAATAATTATATCATATATGAACATAAAAATCAACATATATAGAATGATTGTCTTAAATCTTTTTATTGTAAGACATATAAAAAAGAGTACCGAATGGTACTCTTTTTTTATTTCGAAGTAATTTCCAGAGTCTTTTTCATAACAGCAAGACCAGCATCTGATATTTCAAAGGTATCCTTTTTCTTTTCGGTTTCTCTTATAGCAACAAATTCCTCAGCTTTTTTAACATCACCTTTCGGAATGTTTATAGCACAAGCCTTGTTCTTTTCAATCAGCGCTTTCGCTGTCGGCTGACTTGTAAGATGATTAAGTTCTGCTTTCGATATATTTTTAAGTATCTGCATAATATAACCTCCTATATAAACCTATACATATCATATATCGTCTGATTTTCATAAAACTTTAGTATTTATTACATTCTGTAACCTCAGTTTACAACTTTATTACAGTTTCATAATTTCCCTTGACAATAAATACACTTGTTTTATAATAAAAAAGTAATCTTTTTATAGAGGGGGATAGGACTTGAAAAAAAGAAAACTTTTCTGCGAAATTTCACCGCTTTGCTATAAAATTTCCGTCAAAAAAGAGCATCTTCTCCACGATATAAAAGATTTACTCAGTAACGAAAAATTTGCTGATACATTCGATAAAAATCCTTTCCCCGCGGTAATAAAAAGGCATAGTTCGAAAATTGTCCGAAAACTTCACGGAGTAGATATTAAACTTCAGGAAAACAAAAGAACAAATCTTCGTCTTGCGGGTGAAAAGATAAACGGAATAATAATAAACCCCGGTGAAACCTTTTCTTTCTGGAAACTTGTCGGTGAACCTACCGAAAAGAAAGGTTATCTCGACGGACTTGTCATTAAAAAAGGGAAGATAGGAAAAGGAACAGCAGGTGGTCTTTGTCAGCTGGCAAATCTTATTCATTGGCTTATTCTCAACAGCCCTCTTGAAGTAACCGAAATGCACCATCACAGCGACGCACTTTTTCCCGATACAAAGCGCCGTGTTCCGTTCGGAACAGGAACGAGCGTTTCATATAAAAACCTTGATTACAGATTTAAAAACATAACCGACAGACCTGTTCAGATTATAATATGGCAGACTGAAGATGAGCTTTTCGGCGAACTCCGTTCAACAAAGCGTTTTCCTTATATTTATCGTATTATCGAAGAAAATTACGGATTTACCGAAGAAGACGGCGATTTTTACCGTGTAAGCGAAGTTTACAGACTTACCCTTGATAAGAATAAGCAGATTGTAAGAAAAGAAACTGTCCTTAAAAATCATTCAAAGGTTTTGTATGATTATTCTCTTATCCCCGAAAACCAGATAATAACTCCGCGCCTTCGGAAACTTGAATGTAAAAAATAACAGTCGGACTATTCTGAAAAATCCGACTGTTTTATTTTTATCCTCTTATTTCTTTCTTTGCGTTTTCGAGGGCGTTTATTACCTTGTCGCACCAGGCATCAAATTCTTTATCTTCAATTTGAAGTTCCTTGTGTGAAAGAATATAATCTATTGTTTTCTTTATTCCTATATCAAATCTCATTTCGGGGAAGAAATCAGGAACGGCCTTTTTAAGTTTGCTGTTATCAAAAACAACCGAATTTGCCTTGTCACCAATAAGTGATCCTGTAAAATCATAGTCGCTTACATCAGCAAGGAATGATGACGGAACATAATATGCGTTGAGTTTAACACCTAAAGAATCAGCAATAGCGGTGTATATCTGATTCCAGGTTAAAGTTTCGTCTGTTGTAATCTGAAAAGCCTCTCCGATAGCGTGGATATTTCCCATAAGACCAATAAAGGCCTTGGCAAAGTCGGAGTTATGAGTCATTGTCCATAAAGAAGTTCCGTCTCCGTGAATGATAACAGGCTTTCCTTCCATAATTCTCTTTACAACCTGCCAACTGCCCTTGTTTCCGTGAACACCTAAAGGAACAGAACGCTCATCATAGGTATGACTTGGTCTTATAATTGTTATCGGAAATCCATTTTCACGATACATCTTCATAAGATATTCTTCACATTCAATCTTGTTTCTCGAATATTCCCAATATGGATTAGAAAGGGGAGTGCCTTCGTTTATTCTGTAATCCGAAAGAGGCTTCTGATATGCCGATGCCGAACTGATATACATAAACTGTCTTGTCTTTCCGTTGAAAAGACGATAATCTCTCTCAAGCTGTGACTTTACAAAACCTATGAAATCACATACAACATCAAAGGATAAATCCTTGATTTTTTCTGCAACATCTGCTTCGTCGTTGATGTCTGCCGTAATAACTTTTATTCCTTCGGGGAGGTCTTCGTTTCTGTTTCCTCTGTTGATTAAATAGAGTTCGTGACCTTGCTCAGCGAGTTTTCTTGTTATCGCCATGCTTATAGTGCCTGTTCCGCCTATGAATAATGCCTTCATTAGTTTTGCCCCTTTCATAAATATTGTTTAGAAAATTCTACCATATTTTTTATTTCATTTCAATAGGAAAAACAAACCTTCCGCAAAATTTACGGAAGGTTTTTATCTTATGCTTCTTTTTTCTTTTTCATATAATCCATTATCAGTATTATGTAAGAGATTATACCAACAATCACTATTGGCAGAATTTCAATAACGGTTATGTTGTTTTCTGCTGAAAATCTTTCTAAGAATTTTTCTGTCGCCAGAAAAGAGATTATAACTCCCGTAAGTTGATTATTAGCACCGTGTGCGAGTGCGGCAGGGAAAACGGAGCCTGTTCTCTTTGTAAGAAGAGTGAGGAAAGAACTCATGCTAGCACACATAATACACATCATAAGAATTCCGAGGAAGGGGAAGAAAGGATAATCAACGCTGAAATTATGTCCTACGCAGGTAAGGGGAGCGTGCCATAATCCCCATATAATTCCGCTTACAAAAACGGCAACGGGCTCGGGCATAAGCTCTGTGAGCTTCGGAGTAAGATATGCGCGCCAGCCGAATTCTTCGCCAAAAAACGGAATGAAAAAATAGAATATCGCAGATAACGAAAGCAATGTTCCGCCTATTGTAATAGGGATATTGCTGAAATCTACCATTTCCGAAAGGGTAAATTCCTTACTGTATATCATAAAAGAAATGCACATAGTCGCTATAACGTATATTAAAGGAACAACAACAGACAAGACATAGTATTTTATATTACCCTTAAGGTTTATTTTAAGGTATGAATTTTTAAATCCTTCTTTTGTTATTATTCTTGTTATGATATTTGCAATAGTGGGAGTCATCATACCGATAAAGCCTAAAAGTTGTGAGGTAGCAAGGGCCTCCGGTGTTTCATTTACATATATAGGCTCATCGAAAAAAGCATTTACTACCGCAACGATAATTATAAGCGGAATAAAAGCAATCAGAATGAATATGATTATTCTTTTTAAGGTGAGTTTTTTATCACTGCTCATAAGTTTCAACTCCCTTCTTATAAACCTTGCAGGAAATTTTATAGGATACTATGTAAAGTATAAGAACAACCCACGAAAAAATACCAAAGCCTATTATGGATGCAGTATCTGATGTTAGGAATTCGATAGTTTTTACAAACACATCCATAAATTCATTTTCCATAAAAAATGATATATCTCCGAAAAGGCCGTATATAATCAAACCAAACGATAAAACTACATATCCTGCTGTCATTATATAACTTCCCGCCTTTGTTCCGAAACGGAGTGTAAACGGAATTTCTATCGAGTATTTGAAGATAAGAAACATAAAAATCATCTGACCGATAAGTGAGCCTGCTCCCGAAAATTCACCGCTTATGTAAGCTATAACAGCATCGGGGATACTTGTGATAAAGAGAGCGATAGAATTGATTAAGAATAAATAGATATACTTTGCCTTAACCTGTCCTTTTACAGATGTAGGGAGGGATATCGAAAAGTTCGCCCATACTCTTTTTTCGTCTGATATAAAAAGATTATTGTAATATGAATTTATCGATCCGAAAAGTATGAGGGTAAGTATACCGCTCATCATAGTAACAGAAACCGCCCAGTCTTCAGGCGTTTCTCCGTTAGCCGCAAAAAGAGAGATGCAAAGAGTGAGGCATACAACAGCGATTGAAAAGAGATATATAATCAAGGACATTATCAGACTTCTTTTTGAAATTATAAATTCCTTATATAAAAGACCAAGCATCTATCTTTCCCTCCTTTTCGAGAATTTAACGCAGAGAATATACCCGATTATAATTGTTGCAATTATTATAACGGGTGTAAAAGGAGCAATCATTCTTGCGTTTTCTAAAATAAGAAGTTCAAACGGATTATCGACAACCATGTGTTCATCAGCAAATTTTATGAATGAGAAAAGAGCGCCTAAAATACACGCCACTACCGCAAATGAAAAAACAGATGTCGCTTTGTTTATTCCGAGCGCGTATGCCAAAACTATATAGAATGTGAAAGCGAAATCACATAAAGCAATAATACACATTATTATCGAAATATCATCAGAAGTGATGGATTTTCCTGCAACAGAAGAAAAAATAACCGCCGAAAGAATTGACATAATAACAGAAAATATTGTAAAACAAGTGATTATCCCGAATTTTATTCCGATGAATTTTTCTGCTTTAACAGGAGTTGAAAACATATATCCGTTCCATTTTGTATTGAAATCGGCTGAAACAGCATCGAGAATACCATAAATAGCAGAAGAGAAAATAAATGCAGGCATATAAAGCGACATAATATAAATTGTTTCAATTATCTCGTCGACATCTTCCATAAGCCTTAAGTTTCCGAATTTTGCGCTTAGCATAAAGAGCATAAACATAAAAGGAACTACAATAGCCATAATCAGAAGCGAAGCATATGATTTTCTTCCGAGAAAGAATTCTCTGAAAACAAGCCCTTTTATTGATGTGGATTTCTTTTCGTTCATCAGTTCCACTCCTTCTTATCTCTGTTTACATAAAACAGCATAATTTCTTCAAGAGTAGTTTTATCTATAATAGCGCCTGAATATTTCTTGTTACACATTTCTTTGTCCGACACCATAGCGTCAACGCCGAAATCTGTAATTCTTGCGCTGATAATATCTTCTTTATCTATGTTTTCATAATCTGCCTTCGAGCATTTTAAAAGTCCGTGAGTATCGAGAATATCATCCTTGTATCCGCTTAAAAGAATTTTTCCTTTGTCAATGAAAGTAACACAATCCGCAATTTTTTCAAGGTCTGATGTTATGTGTGATGACATAAGGATACTTCTTTCGCCATCCTGTAAATATTCTCTGAAAATATCGAGAATTTCGTTTCTTACAACAGGGTCAAGACCTGTTGTTGCTTCGTCCATGATAAGAATCTTTGCATCGTGTGAAAGGGCAGTAGCAATCTGAAGCTTCATCTTCATACCCTTTGAAAACTGCTTGATTTTCTTCTTTTCAGGTAAAGCAAATCTTGTTAAAAGTTTCTTGAATTTTTCGTTGTCCCAGTTTTTGAATACACTTGAAAGAACTATGCTTATCTGCTTTGCGTTGAAATCCTCATGAAAGGGGAGTTCATCGAAAACAGCAGCAACATCTTCCTTTATTTCGTATTCGTTTTCGATGTTGTCAAGACCTAAAACTTTTATAGTCCCTGCATCACGACTTATAATGTTGAATATAGCCTTTATAGTGGTCGTTTTACCCGCACCATTTTGTCCTATAAACCCCATGACGCTTCCTTTAGGAACATCAAAAGTTATGTCATCAAGAGTAAATCCGTCATATTTTTTTGTGAGACCTTTTATTTCTATTGCGTTTTCATAGTTACTCATTTTCGTTTCCTCCATAAATAAGGTCAAGAATTTCTTTCATTTCGTCAAGCGAAAGACCGCATATCTTCGCTTTTTCACAAGCCTTTGAGAGTAAATCTTCCGTCTGCTTTATGCTTTCTTCACGCAGAAAATCGGTGTTCTGTGTCTTGACAAAACATCCTTTACCTGCAAAGTTTTCGATAAAGCCTTCTCTTTCAAGTTCTTCATAAGCGCGTTTTGTTGTTATAACGCTTATTCTTAACTGTCCTGCGAGCATTCTCATTGAAGGCAAAGCGTCCCCTGCCATCAGTTCACCGCTCATTATCTGGGCCTTTATCTGCGTTATAATCTGCTGATAAATAGGCTCTGAAGATGAATTACTGAGTATAATATCCATAGTGCACCTCTGATTAAATTGTATATATACGATATACACAGTATAACACCCATATATACACTTGTCAATAGGTAATTTGAAAAAAAATAAAAACGCCCTCGATTTTCACAGAGAGCGTTTTTTGTTATTACTTTAATTCTATTGTCTTTTTGGGTTCGAAATTTGTTTCCATAGTCCATGTAACAGCAGAACAATCCTTCATAATGAAAACCTGAAGAAGATTATCTATTCCGTTCGCAACCCATGCCTGAAGGAATTTTCTTGAAGGATGAGCAAAAATTTCTGCTCTGAGTTCTTCATCAAAAACCTGTTCCATAACACCTGTTACTCTTATCTGAGTTCCGCCACAGGAGAAACACATTTCAGCTTTTGGATTTTCCTTCATCTGTCTGAAAACATCCTTTGTCGATGCTGTATGAAAGATAAATCCGTTTTCATCCGCTCTGAATAAAAGCATACCTCTTACTCTTGGCTGGTCGCCGTCGACTGTTGCAAGATGAAACGCAGGATTTTCGTTTACGAGTTTTAAAATTTCTTTTGATGTCATATTATCATTCCTTTCTTTATATTGTTATGATTATAACATTATATAAAAGGAATTACTTTAATAATACAACCATATTCTTTCAAAATACTGTCATTAGTATTTATCTCTGTATTCGCTGGGGGATATACCTACTTTATTCTGAAAACACGATGAAAAATGTGAGTTGCTTCCGAATCCGCAACGCATTGCAATTTCGGTTATCGGTATATTTTTTCTACGAAGGAGCGTTTTTGCGTGTTTGAGCCTTATTTCAATAAGGTATTCAATGGGAGTTATCCCGATTTCATTTTTAAATCGTCTGTTAAAGGAAGAAGGGGATACATATCCGAGTTCAGAGAGTTTTGCAACAGTAATATTATCCATATAGTGCTGTTCCATATAATGCTGTGCCCTCGCAACAGAATAGTCATCCGATATAGCACGCATATCGAGGGTTTCCCCGAAAATACTTCTTATAATCCAGTGGGTTATTATTTCGGATTGTGCATCAAGAGTTATGTCTGAATTGAGCATTGACTTACTGCTTTCAAAAGCGAAAGTATTGAGTGCTTTTAAAACATCACTGCACATTTCAAACTTGTGCGTGCAGAAACGGGGGAGTTTGTCGCCATACATAAGATAGCGCTTTTCAAAGAAATCCTTGTCTATCATAATACAGTAAAAATGATTTTTGTTCTGAAAAGAATATTTTGTCTGAGGGGATGTTATCTCTGCCTCATAATGCATCTGCTTATCTGTTCTTTGTTCAAAGAATATCTTTACTATATATGATGGATGAGGATGTTCTGACGGAAAATACCCCGTTTCAGAAGTAGGAATAAATACCGAAAGCTGAGGCCTTACATAACAATCTATATTTTTAAGCATTTCTTCGGTTGCGTGTTCTCCGATATGCTTTTTTATGATGTCAATGTTTTTCATATCTTTCTCCTTCGTCCTGAATCTTACCTCCATTATACTACATCCACGGTAAAATGCAATAAGACAGAGAAAAATAAACCTTGTTTTTTAAGTGCCATAGTGATATAATTTACAAAGATAATAAAAAGGAGCAGAACTATGAAAGAAAAGGGATTTTTTTCAACCAAAAAACTTGTCCTTTCAGCGCTGTTTATTTCAATAGGACTTGTATTGCCTTTCTTAACGGGACAGATTCAGCAATTCGGAAATAAACTTCTTCCTATGCATCTTCCCGTGCTTTTATGCGGACTTATATGTGGCTGGCAGTATGGTGCGGTAGTAGGTTTTGTTCTTCCTATACTCAGGTCTTTTCTGTTCGGAATGCCCGTTATGTTCCCGAATGCAGTAAGTATGTCATTTGAACTTTTAACATACGGTCTTATTGCAGGTATAGTTTACTCTGCCTTTAAAAAGCAAGGGATAGTCGCTGTCTATATATCGCTTATTACATCCATGATTTCGGGAAGAATAGTCTGGGGAATAGTTCAGATAATTGTTCTCGGTATAAACGATACTTCTTTTACAACAGAAATGTTTATAGCAGGTGCATTTATAAATGCCGTTCCGGGAATAATTATTCAGCTCATACTCATTCCTGTTATTATGGCGACACTTGACAGAGTTGGATTACATAAATTCAGTGTGGTTCATACAGATGATTAAAAAAATTTAAAAAATATATTGACTTTATTGTTTTGTCGTGTTAAAATGAATTATCGCTTGAATGTGATATTAAATGCGGAGAGCAGAAACCAGTAGGTCGGAAAGAACCTGGAGAGAGTTGCCGGTTGGTGCGAGGCAAAGGGGGCGTCCTTCACGAATTCATTCTGTTAGCAGTGCACTGAACAAGGCTTTCGTCTTTAAGTAGGATGCAACGGGAGTTCCCGTCATAGAACTAAGGGTATGATAGTACCTGACAAGGCCGTTACCGTGAGATAACGGCGAACTGAGGTGGTACCACGGGATTTATTGAAATTCTCGTCCTCTGTATTCTTTATCGGAATGCGGAGGGCGTTTTTATTTTATATCTCCTTTTCACACTCCGAAATGGTATTTATCAAATTTAGTCCGATATTTCGGACGAAAAACAAGAAAGGGTGGTTAAAATGGCACAGAATTACTATCAGAAAGAAATTGAAACCATGTCAGCTGAAGAAATGAGAAAACTTCAGTCTGAAAAACTCGTAAAACAGGTGAAACATGTTTACGAAAATGTTGCTTATTACCGTAATCTTATGGATGAAAAGGGGGTTAAGCCCGAAGACATCAAGGGCATTGAAGACCTTCACAAGCTTCCTTTCCTCACAAAAGCAGACCTTCGTGATGCTTATCCTTACGGACTTCTTGCAAAACCTCTTTCAGACTGCGTTCGTATTCAGTCAACATCAGGAACAACAGGTCGCCGTGTAGTTGCTTTCTACACACAGAATGATATTGACCTCTGGGAAGATTGTTGTGCGCGAGCTGTTGTTGCAGCAGGTGGAACAAACGAAGACGTATGTCAGGTGGCTTACGGTTATGGGCTTTTTACAGGCGGTGCCGGACTTAACGGTGGTTCACATAAAGTAGGTTGTCTTACACTTCCTATGTCATCAGGTAATACAGAAAGACAGATTCAGTTTATGATGGATCTCAACGCAACAATACTTTGCTGCACACCTTCATATGCTGCATACATAGGCGAAACACTCAAGGAACAGGGCTATAAACCCGAGGATATTCCTCTTAAGGCCGGTATTTTTGGTGCAGAACCCTGGACAGAAGAAATGCGTCACGGCATTGAAGAAGTTCTCGGCATCAAGGCTTACGATATCTATGGTCTTACAGAAACAACAGGCCCCGGTGTTGCATTTGAATGTTCTGAACAGACAGGTATGCATATCAATGAAGACCATTTCTATGCTGAAATCATAGATCCAGATACAGGAGAAGTTCTTCCCGAAGGAAGCAAGGGCGAACTTGTATTCACATCTCTCGATAAAGAAGCATTTCCTCTTCTCCGTTACCGCACAAGAGATATATGTGTTCTCACAAGAGAAAAATGCTCTTGCGGACGTACACTCGTTAAAATGGCAAAGCCTATGGGCAGAACAGACGATATGCTTATCATCCGTGGCGTAAACGTATTCCCAAGTCAGATTGAAACAGTTCTCCTTAATGAAGGCTATCAGCCCAACTATCAGATTGTTGTTGACCGTGTAAAGAATACAGATACATTCGAAGTAAATGTTGAAATGTTACCCGAACAGTTCACAGACAAGGTCGGCGATATTCTCGCTATGGAAAAATCTCTCGCAAACGCAATGAAGACAATGCTCGGTATAAATCCTTCAGTTCATCTTGTTGCACCAAAGTCTATTACAAGAAGTGAAGGCAAGGCAGTCCGCGTTATCGATAAGAGAAAACTTGTATAATAAGGAAGGGAGTTTTAATTATGGCAATCAAACAGTTAACAGTATTTGTAGAAAATAAGCAGGGCGCAGTTGGTTCTATAACCGAAACACTTTCAAAGAAGAATATAAATTTAAGAGCGCTTTCAATAGCAGAAACACAGGATTTCGGAATTCTTCGTCTTATCGTTGATGATGTTGAAACAGCGGGAAAACTTCTTTCAGAAGAAGGCTTCCTTACAAAGATAACAGAAGTTGTCGGTGTTAAGATAGGGGATGCTCCTGGAAAACTCGCAGGTGCACTCAAAGTTCTCGGCGAAAACAAAATCAATATGGAATATCTCTATGCTTTTATGGCACGTACAGAAAAACACGCTTATGTAGTTATAAGAGTAGAGGATAACAATAAGGCTGAAACAGCACTTGAATCAGCAGGTTATCATATCATAACAGACGCAGATATTGCTAAATTATGCGCTAATTCTTAATTTACAGATAAAAGCCGTACTCATAATGAATACGGCTTTTCTTTATAGCAACAGACAGTTGCTTGATAGAAAATATCACGCGTGATATAATAACAGCGAGGTGAAAAATAATGGAAACAAAAGAAATTATATTGAGTCTTCGGACAAAAAACGGATTATCGCAGGATGAACTCGCAGAAAAAGTTTTTGTAACCCGTCAGGCAGTTTCACGCTGGGAAAACGGCGAAACTGTTCCTAATACAGAAACTTTGAAACTTCTCTCAAAACTTTTTGATGTTTCAATCAATACTCTTCTCGGCTCTCCTCAGAAACTTATATGTCAGTGTTGCGGAATGCCTCTTGAAGATGCCGTTACAAGCCGTGAAAAAGATGGTGAAATCAACGAACATTACTGCAAATGGTGTTATGCCGACGGGGAATATATGTATAGCGATATGGATGACTTAATAGAAGTCTGCGTTAAGAATATGGTGAGCGAAGAACATTCCGAAGAAGAGGTCCGCTCATATCTTAAAGCAACTCTCCCTAAACTTGATTACTGGAAAAGATATGAAGAACTCGGCGGAAATTCTGCCTTTGAAGAATTCAAGAAAACTCTGATTGAAGAAATAAATGCGCTTGATATCGAAGGTATGCCTAAACTCACAAAACTCAATGCACTTGTTGGAAGTTATGTGAATCTTGAATACAGATTACCTAACGGAAGAACAGTAAAATATCTTGATGATAACGCTACATATCTCGGAAACGAACTTGAATGTGAGTTTGGCGGAAACAGATGTTTCGGCATTGTCGCTAATATGGAGTTTATTCTTGTTTCTACCTATGAAGAAAACGGAGAAAACCCCGAACTTGTTATTTATAAAAAGAGATAGAATAAAAAAGCCGTACTCACATGTACGGCTTTTGTTTTATATTGAACATCTGAGGGGAATGTGGTATAATATAAAAAAATCGGACAGACCGAAAAATAAGAATTTGCTGTTACGATATTGCGTTAGGAGGAAAGTGATTTTGATAGAGAAGGCACAGACAGAAGATTTAAAGGAAATAATTGAATTGCAATATTTGGCTTATCAAAGCGAAGCTAAACTCTTTGGAAATATGGATATTCCGCCATTAACGCAAACAATAGAGGAAGTGTGCGAAGAATTTCAAAAGGGTACTATTTTAAAAATGGTGGATGACAGCGGAGATATTATTGGTTCTGTCAGGGCGTATGAAGAGAACGGAACAGTTTATATCGGCAAATTGATGGTACATCCTAAAATGCAAAAGCAGGGAATCGGTACGCAACTTTTATTGGCAATGGAGAATGAATTTCCGAATTGCAGGTATGAGTTGTTTACCAGTACCAAAAGTATTAGCAACATAAGATTATATGAAAGATTGGGATATAAAATTTTCAAAGAGGAAGCAGTATCCGAGGAACTGCAATTTGTATATTTGGAAAAATGCATTATGGATATTGGTACAAAAAACGAATTGTTAAATAGGATAGCATACAATGATAATGAAATCGGGAAAATATATAGAGATAACTATGAATATGTCATTGAAATAAATATGTGGAATGGAGACATACGCATATTGAAAACTGTGAATTGTAGAAAAATAGTTCATAATGTTGAATTGATAGATGAAATTGGCGATATAATCTTTAATGACAAAGTATATAAATTTTTAACTGTTGATGATTCAGATGATGGTCCAGAAACAATTTTAGAGATAGTGGCAGATGATATTATATTGATCAAATAAACTTTCGGTCTTGTGGAGAGATTGGAAGAACAGCTATATTTTTTAATATGTACCGCCGTATTCGGAAGATACCAAGTACGGCTTTTTTATTGCTACTATGATTGAACTTCTTGGGTTGATGTGGTATAATGTAGAAAATCGGACAGACCGATAAATAAGAATTTGTAGGTGAACAGATGAGAAAGCAGATTGCAAACATAATAACAAGCATTCGAATTTTGTGTAGTATTTGTTTCTTGCTCTGTCCTGTCTTTTCCGTTGCTTTTTATATTATGTATCTGTTCTGTGGAATTACAGATATGGTGGACGGAACGATTGCAAGGAAAACAAAGTCTGTTAGTGAAACAGGAGCAAGATTAGATACTGTTGCAGACATTGTATTTGTAGCAGTGTGTTTTGTGAAAATTCTACCACTAATACAATTTCCTACTTGGTTATGGATTTGGATTATTGTTATAGCAACCATTAAAATAGGGAATGTTGTTTGGGGATTGATTTGTAACAAAAAGTTGGTATCCATGCATACCATTTTGAATAAAGCCACGGGATTTTTACTGTTTCTTTTTCCTTTGACACTCAGTTTTATTGAACCAATGTATAGTTCTGTGATAGTGTGTTCCTTGGCGACGGTGTCAGCAATCAATGAGGTATATTATACAAGAATGGGTAGAGAAATCTTTTAACAAGCAAATTTAGATTTGTAAAACGATTAGATAAACTTGAATTTGGCGGAGGTATATGTCATATGAGTATAAGTGGATTAAGCTGTATTTTCCCTTCTCCAGACATAAAGAAAACAGCGGGATTTTATGTATCAAAGCTGGGTTTCAGAGCAGTTGAATATCTGAAGAGTACAGAACCGCATATCTGCCTTTATAGAGACGATATAGAAATCATTTTGTTGCAAGCAAATACAAATAACGTTTTACCTAATAGAACCTTGTACGGATATGGTTATGATGCCTATTTATATACAGGAAACCAAGAGTTACTTGAAAAAGAACTTATCGAAAAAGAAGTTATATTCATTAAACATCTGCACACAACCGATTATCAGAATAGTGAGTTTGTTATTGAAGATATAGATGGACGTTGGTTAGCATTTGGATTGAAGATAAAAGACTAACTTCTCTGTTAAACAAATTCCAATTTGGAGGTGAGTTTCTATGCAGGATATAATTGCAAAGTTAACAGCAAAAGATGA
Organism: Oscillospiraceae bacterium; assembly: GCA_017466865.1. GTDB lineage: Bacteria > Bacillota > Clostridia > Oscillospirales > Ruminococcaceae > RGIG4131. The sequence goes on from JAFTTI010000007.1 coordinate 26,823, forward strand.
CAAATATGCTTGTGCCATTGCTGATAAAATCATTTCCGAAAGTCAAGACACTGATGAATGGTATAAATACTTTGATACATTTTCATCGTTGCTTAACCATCCAAAGTCGTTGGTAAGAAACCGAGTGTTGTATATTCTTGCTGCAAATGCACAGTGGGATGATGAAAATCGTTTCGATGCAATTCTCGAAGATTATCTGGCTCATATTACGGACGAAAAACCGATTACTGCCAGACAATGCATTAAGGCACTTGTCCAAGTAGGTATGGCAAAACCACAATACATTCCAAGGATACTATCCTGCTTTCATGGTGCTGATTTATCGAAGTACAAAGACAGTATGCGTCCGCTGATTGAAAAGGATATGGAAGAAACTGAAAGATTACTAACTGAGTAAATTCCAATAAGTCGAACAGTTCAATATGTACCGCCGTATTCGGAGAAATCCGAGTACGGCTTTTTAATTGCTACTATGATTGAACTTCTTGGGTTGATGTGGTATAATGTAGAAAATCGGACAGACCGATAAATGAGAATTTAGCGAACAGATTAAGCGGGGAGGTTTATATCATGCTTTTTAAAACGGGTCCGGCTGGAAAGCTTGTTTTGATGAAAATAGCGGAAGATATTTCGGAGAATGTGGTGGCTTTCAGGATTATCGCCTGTATGAAATAACAAAAGAAATATTCGACCGTCTTGACAAAAAAATGAAAGAAAGTGAAGCGGGCGACCTTATGTACCAAGGCAGACGTATGTACATGGCTGTTGATGACCGCTGCGGACCTCCTTACACCATTGTTTTCGATGATGACTATAAAAAACTCTGCCCCTGGGCAAACGTCGTAAAAAGCGGAAAGGTCTGGACGGATGAGCTTACCGATGCAGTTGCTGAA
>JAFTTI010000093.1 GCA_017466865.1 Oscillospiraceae bacterium
GCTCCCCGATATGGATGGCTACACGATATTAACCAAAATACGTGAAATCGACGAACGGTTGCCGGTAATTTGCGTTAGTGCGAAATCAGATGAAATTAGCTTCGTGAAAGGGCTTAATAAAGGTGCGGACGATTATATGGCGAAACCTTTTTCCGTACTGGAATTGCTCGCAAGGGTGAAAACCAATTTAAGAAGAACAAAGCTTTACGTGACGAATGCAGATGGCTTTACGATCGACAGTAACTTATATAAAGCATTTTATAAAGGTGTTGATTTGGGTTTAACGATAAAAGAGTTTAAGCTTTTGAAACTGCTCATAGGAAAAGCAGGAGTTACGATTGAGCGAGAAGATTTATTTAAGGAAGTGTGGGGTGAGGATTTTATGGGCGAATCCAGAACGCTTGACATGCACATCGCAGCACTTCGGGAAAAGATAAAACAAGCAGGAGGCAAAGACGGTATCGTGACCGTGCGTGGCGTAGGGTATCGTTTTGAAAATAAATGAGAAAGAAATTATTTTTTCAATTCTTCGCAATTACGTTTCTTTCCGTAGTTTTAATGTTTGTTTGCGGGATTATCGCCGTCAATTTAAACTCAAAAGAAATGATGCGAGAAAGGCTTGCGGAAGAAACACAATTAGCGTGCGAGCTGGTTAACGAAGAAGGCGATTTTGAAAACTTCGCAAAGTATGAGAATAACAGTGCGTTCCGAGTAACGATTATGGATTTGGATGGAACCGTGCTGTATGAAACCGATACGAAATCGCCCCTCGAAAACCACGTTGATCGTGCGGAAGTTAAGTACGCATTGGAAGGAAAACCGCAAACGGTAGAAAGATATTCCGAAACATTTGGCTATAATATGACCTATTATGCTATGAAAACAACGCTCTCTGATAATTCGGAAGTTATCGTTCGCTTGGCGGTTAAAAGTAGCCAAATCACCGAATATTTTAATTTAGCGATTCCGATTATGGTTATCGTATTGGTAGTTGCGTTAATTGTTTCATTGATTTTGGCGGAATTGTTCTCAAGAAAGTTTTCTAATAAATTCGTGGAAGTGGGGCAAAGCTTAAGAAGTTTAAATGCAAGCTGTTACGAGCCGATAAAAACGGATTCCAGCGAGCCTGAACTGTTTTCCATCCTGAATGAAATTAACGTGTTGAATGAAAATACGCATAATAACATGCAAAGGATTGCCGATGAACAACAGAAATTGATGACCGTTTTAGAAAACGTTTCGCAGGGCATTGTTGCAATTGACGCAGATAAAAAGGTGCTGTTTGCGAACAAAAGTATTTTGGGGCTGTTTTCCGCTGAGCCTAACGTTATAGGGAAAGAGTTTGTCTATTTGATTGACGATATGGCATTGTATGAAAAAATATCCAGACATTTAGGCGACGACTATGCTTCGGAATATGAATATAAAGGCAACCAGATATCGGTCGTTATTAGAAGAATAGCCGACGAAAACGTAGCGTCTATCGTTATATTGTCCGACGTGACGCAAGAAAAGGCAATGGCAAAACAAAAGAGCGATTTCTTTGCAAATGCTTCCCACGAATTAAAAACGCCTGTTACGGTAATGCAAGGGCTTTCGGAAATTCTCTTGGAAAAAGAAACGATTGATGAAGGCTCTAAAAAACAGATTGAGCGTATTCATAAAGAAAGTATGCGTCTGGGTTCTTTGATTTCCGATATGCTGAAATTGAGCAAATTGGAAAGAGGCGAAGAAGTGGAAGTCGCTTATTCGAACGTGAACTTAAAAGAAGTGGCGGAAGAAGTAGTAGCGGAACTTTCGGGTGAAATAGCGGAAAAGAATTTGGCGGTTACAATCAATGGCGCAGGTGTGATTTCGGCAGAGAGTAAGAAAATTTACGAACTGATAGAAAATCTTTGCTCTAATGCAGTACATTATAATAAACCAAATGGTAAAATCGACATTCTAATCACGGAAGATGAGGAAACAGTATCCATCAAAGTTTCTGATACGGGTATAGGTATTGAAAAGGAACATTTACCGCGACTTTGCGAGCGATTCTACCGTGTGGATAAATCGCATTCAAAAAAGACGGGAGGAACAGGATTAGGGCTTGCGATTGTCAAACATATCTGTGTTTTGTATAATGCAAAGCTTTCCATTGAAAGCGATTTTGGTTTAGGAACAAGCGTAACCGTATCTTTCCATAAATAAGAAATAAAGTCCTTGTAGATATTTTAGATATTTACAGGGACTTGTTTTTTATTTTTTAAATTGTAAGAAAAATTATATAAAAACGTTTGCAAAATTATAAAATGGGTATATAATATATGAAAAAAGGAGAGGGGTATGTCAAAATCAGTTTATAGTTTGGTATTAAATGACGATGTAGTAGAACTTGTAGATAAATTGGCGAGAGTTAACGAATGTAGCAGGTCCCACATGATAGAAAAAATATTAGCAGAGGCAGTTTCTTATGAAACGCCTGTAATTCGTGCTAATAATTTATTTGATGAAATAGAAAGATTGATTGGAGAAGGCGATATGATGAGATTTTTAGAAGAGCCTTCGCGCTATATGGCTTCGATTTTATCGGCGTTACCTTATCGATATAATCCTGCGATTAAGTATAATGTAGAACTTTTCCCTCATTCCAACTATTTAGGACAATTAAAAATAACCCTGCGAACACAAAATCCCACTTTAACCAGTTTGTTAAATGCTTTTTACCAATTATTTACGATACTTGAAAAAAGATATTATAATCCTAACGCACAATATGAATTCAACGGTATTAAGTTTATTAGGGTATTAGATTTCCCGAATGTAGAACTTACAACGCAACAATTAGCCGAATTAATAACTGAGTATGTAAAAAACTTTAATGAACTCTTAAATATTTTCTTGTCTAATCAAGAGGATGAGAAGGTAGCCTTTACCTTGGTAGAAAAGAGGTTTAATGAATTGTTTGATAGAGAAATAATAATATAAACTAAAGGAGGTATAGTTTATGAATGCTGAAAAATTTACACAAAAATCAATTGAAGCGTTAAATGCTGCAACTACGTTGGCAAATGAAAATGGAAACCAACAAATTACTTCGCTTCACCTTTTGCACGCCCTTTTAACGGACGAAGAAGGCGTATGCGCAAGAGTAATTGAGAAAATGGGTGTTCCCTCCAAGAAAACGGTAGAAGATATTGAATCTGCTATTAATAAACTTGTAAAAGTGCAAGGGAAAGGCGGAGAATATATTTCTCAAGACTTATCTGAAGTATTGAATTTTGCAGAGAAAAAAGCAAAAGAAATGAAGGATGAGTTTATATCGGTTGAACATTTGTTGTACGGTATCATTGAGAAACCTTCCAAAGAAGTTTCGCTTATCTTAAAAGATAACGGGATCACGAAGGATAATTTTTTGTCGGCTCTTATGCAAATTCGTGGCAATGCAAGAGTTACCAGCGATAATCCAGAATCCACATACGACGTTTTGAATAAATACGGAACGGACCTTGTAGAGAGAGCAAAACAGCACAAAATAGACCCTGTTATCGGTAGAGATGAAGAAATAAGAAACGTAGTAAGGATTCTTTCTCGTAAGACCAAGAATAATCCTGTTCTAATCGGTGAGGCGGGCGTTGGTAAAACGGCAATCGCCGAAGGATTGGCTATTCGTATAATGAAGGGCGACGTACCGGATAGTTTAAAAAATCGTAAACTGTTCTCACTTGATATCGGCGCCTTGATTGCCGGTGCGAAATACAGGGGCGAGTTCGAAGAACGTTTGAAAGCCGTTCTTTCTGAGGTTAAAAAATCGGAAGGGAATATTATACTCTTCATAGACGAACTTCATACAATAGTCGGTGCGGGTAAAACGGACGGCGCAATGGATGCGGGTAATTTATTAAAGCCTATGTTAGCAAGAGGCGAATTGCACTGTGTCGGTGCGACGACTTTGGATGAGTATAGGAAGTATATTGAAAAAGACCCTGCGTTAGAGCGTCGTTTCCAACCCGTTATGGTTAACGAACCTACGGTTGAAGATACTATTTCTATACTTCGTGGGCTAAAAGAACGGTATGAAGTATATCACGGCGTAAAAATTCAAGACAACGCTATAATCGCCGCAGCAACCCTTTCAAATCGTTATATAAGCGATAGATTCTTGCCGGATAAAGCTATTGACCTTATTGATGAAGCGTGCGCTATGATCAAAACGGAAATAGACAGTATGCCGGCGGAAATGGATGACGTTGCACGTAAAATTATGCAACTTGAGATTGAAGAAGCGGCGCTTAAAAAGGAAA
>JAFTTI010000035.1 GCA_017466865.1 Oscillospiraceae bacterium
GTGATTCAGAAGGGAATATAACACAAGGTGCAGCAAATGAAGCACAACTATATCTTTCAAGTGAGTTAGTAGATAAAACAAGTGAACTTACAGAATCTGTGGAAGATATGGCGGCCGCTGTGGCTAATAAAATGATTGCAGTAGAAAATGAAAAACAAGCAGAAGCAGATGAATTAGAAGCAGCGCAAAAGCAACTTGAAACCGTAGAAAGTCGAGTTCCTAATTACTTTAAGAAATAGGAGATTTTAATTTATGAATACAAATGCAAGTAGTTGGATAGATATTCCTGTCATTGATGCAATAGATTATTTCTCTGGTGTTTTATATTCCTTCTTTGGTTGGGCAGTCCACTATGCCCAATTCTTTGGAGTAATAGGATTAGCTTGGTCTGCTTTTAAACTTGCTAATAGTCGCTTTACTGTTAGGGATTTTTGGTGGGATACATTTTATAAATGGATTTTATTTATTCTATTAATGAATCTATATGTTCCTGTTACTTCTGGAATTGCTTATTTAGGTAACAGAATTGGTGTTTCTGCTGGAAATGGAAAACAAACCGTTATCACAGCATTAACAAACATGAAGAACAGTATCGAAAAAGATTTAGCAACAGAACAACAATGGAAAAATGATTTATCAACAACACTTCAATCTAACTTTGCTAACTTGGAACTTCCTTCTATTCAAAGTGCAGGAAATCAAACTTACAAAGAGTATATTGATTCTGTAAGTGAATCTATTGGAAACGGAAGATTTAATTCAAGAGCTCAAAAAAAGGAAGCACAAGCAATCGTTGATGAATATAGACAAAGAGATTCTGGACAAAGTGTCTTTGGTGCAAAAACTTTAACAGCGATAAAAAATGTTCTAGTTGAAAAAAATCTTGATGGAACAGATGGTGATAAACTCACTAATTCTTATATCGATTTGGATATTTGGTTAAAGGATGCAAATGGGAATGAAACTCACTACATTTCTCCAGCTTCATTATTGCGTGTTGCAACATTATCAAGTCAAATTTTATGGGATAAAAACCAGCTAGTTTTGACAGCTGACTTGGATGAAATTGAAGAAGACGACATTAATTTTATGAAAAAAGGTTTTACAAAATTTACAGCAACATTAGCACATGTTCCATCAATGATTATGACTATGATTTGTTGTGCAGCGTTAATCATATGTATCATTTTTTCAGATATTCAATATTTGATGTGTATTCTTGAATTCATAATTGTAACTGGAATCGGAGCTTTTTTTATTCCGTTCATATTATTTGACGGGACTAAAGAAATGCCTAAAAAACTTGTTCCGGTATTTACGGGATTCTTAATTAAAATGATAACAATGAATATTATTGTTTTCTATATTTTTAATGAAATTCTTGTAAATACAATTCAAGTCATGGCAGATAATTCCTCAATGAATTGGGTTACTTTTGCCGGACAAATATTCTTCTGTTTTATTGCATTTATTTTATCTTCAAATGGACCAAAAATTGCAATGACACTTTTAACAGGACATCCACAATTAAGTATGGGCGAATTTGTTCAAATGGCAGGTTCTGTTGCAGCAACTGCTGTTGGAGCTGGAAGAATTGCAAAAAAAGTCGGTTCAGCTGGAAAAGAAGGTGTAAGAAAAACTGCACAAAGTGCTGTAAATGCTCACGGAAGTATTTCAAAAATGGCATCTGCAGGTAAAACTGCAAGTAATGCTGTAAAAGAACTAGGTGGTACAAC
>JAFTTI010000094.1 GCA_017466865.1 Oscillospiraceae bacterium
CATAAGATATATGATATAATAAAATCAGATTATTTAATGCTTTCTTTTCAGATGCAGATGTGTTATAATTACTACATTTCCAAAAAGGAGTTAAAAAATATGCGGCAAGGTATTCTTAAATAAAACTATAATCAAATAGTGGGAACAAAAAACTTTGGGATGTCCTTTGGAACAAGGGCTTAGTTTTTTGTACCAAATTTAAGAATACTTTTGCCTTATTTATATTGACATGGCAAGAAAAGTGGCAAGTACCTATTGGTGCGTGTCTTTTATGTGTATGTCCACAGATTGTATCCCCAGTGGTAAAAGTATTTTACTGCTGGGGATTTTTATGCCTTTTTTTGGCTGTGAATGGAGGACGACATATGAAAATAATTAATATCGGCATTCTTGCGCATGTTGATGCAGGAAAAACAACACTGACAGAAAGCCTGCTGTATACAAGCGGGGCAATCATGGAACCAGGTAGTGTAGATAAAGGTACAACAAGAACGGACTCTATGGCTTTGGAACGTCAAAGGAAAATTACAATTCAGGCTGCCGTTACATCTTTTCGCTGGAAAGGGTACAAAGTTAATCTTGTGGACACCCCCGGACACATGGACTTTTTAACAGAAGTGCATCGCTCCTTATCGGTTCTGGATGGAGCAATTTTAGTAGTGTCCGCAAAAGATGGTGTACAAGCCCAGACCAGAGTGCTGTTTCATGCGCTAAGGAAAATGAAGATACCAACAATCATTTTTATCAATAAAATAGATCAAAGTGGTGTTGTTCTTGAGCAAACTTATCAAAATATCAGAGAAAAATTGACAGAAGATATGATGGTTATGCAGGAAGTTCATTTATTTTCAGAATTAACACTTTCCGACGTTGCGGATTTTGAAAAGTGGGATGCTGTGATTGCCGGGAATGATAATCTTTTAGAAAAATATCTTTCAGGAGCGCCTTTGACATTGCGGGAACTTCAGGAAGAAATAAAGCGAAGGGTACAGCAGGGAACTTTTTTTCCGGTATATCATGGAAGCGCAAAAGAGAATATCGGAACAAAAAAATTGCTTGATGTAATCACAGATATTTTTTCATCGAAAACAGATAACTGTCAATCGGAACTGTGCGGGTATGTTTTTAAAATTGAATATACCGAGCAGAAAAAACGACGTTGCTATTTAAGGCTGTATAGCGGTACGCTTTGTTTACGGGAAACGATTCTTCTGTCAAAAAAGGAAAAAATTAAAATTACAGAGATGTCAATTCCATTTGATGGAGAAATCGTCCCAACAGACACCGCTGATTCCGGGGAGATTGTTATTTTATCTGACAATACATTAAAACTAAATGATGTTCTGGGAGATGAAAAACTATTGCCACGCAAGGCATGGACGGATAGTCCCCTGCCGTTTTTTCGGACAACGATAGAGCCAATCAAAGCAGAGCAAAGGGAAGCATTACTGGATGCCCTTACAGAGATTGCGGATACTGATCCGCTTCTGCATTTTATGATTGATTCTATTACTCATGAAATTATTCTTTCCTTTTTGGGAAAAGTACAATTGGAAGTTGTTTGTTCTTTATTAAATGAAAAATATAGTGTCG
>JAFTTI010000095.1 GCA_017466865.1 Oscillospiraceae bacterium
GCTTTTCTCCAGTTTTTCGCCATTTCGTATGTGATTTTGAAGTCCCAAACGAGTGCGAATTCAGGTTTGACTACCTTAGCGTAATGCAGCCTGTGCAGCGCCCCACCTTGTGTAGTGTTTTTTATTGCTCCGAAATTTATGAAGCAAATCTGATATGTAAGAGGGCTTTCACCCTCGATTTCAGCGGTAGGATTGGTCTTTCTTCCGCTGACACTGCAAATAACATTGTTTTCCTTTTCATTGGAAAGCTTAACCGTCCATTCAAAGCGGTTGTCGTTAACAGGCTTTACACTGGAAATACATAAGTCAATTATATCTTCCGTTATTGTCGGCTCGGAAAAATCAATTATGGTGTCGAGCTTGCTTTTTATAACATCAAGATTGATTTCAGGTAAAGGCTCGGCTTCGCTTGTTGCAGTAGCTTTCATCTTTTCAAGCTCGGCAATTTCTGCTTCAGCCTTTGCAGTAGAAGCGGCAAAGCTTTCCTTTGTAATCTCTCCGTCGGCTCTCATCTCAACAAGATTTTCAAGACGATTTCTGAGCTTTTCAATCTTAATATCAACTTCTGTATCGGAAGTTTTGCTTTCGCTCTGGCTTGCAGTCGCATACTTCTTCACCATTTCAAAAGCGTCGAGCACATCTTCTTTTCTGTTCTGCCAGATTTCAGAGAGAACTGTCTTTGCCATAAGGTCAAGCTTCCAGTCGCTTACCATTCTGATGTCGCAGTAGCCTTCGGTATCAAGCCCGTTCTTCTCACGAAAGGATTTGCTGCCGTAGTTGAGCTGGTTATAACACTGGTAGCCATAAGCGGAATCACCACGCTTATTCTTTCTCCACTTATTCTTACGGAAGTTCGCTCCACAACTACATTTCATTTTCTTCAGCCATATATCTGTGGAGTTTCTCTTTCCGTAAGTTGTAATAACTCCGTTATTTTCTTTCTTGATTACCTTGCTCTTGCGGATTTCATCACACTTGTGCCAGAGTTCTTCTGAAACAATCGGCTCGAAATCTCCTTTGACATATACATAGCTGTCGCTGTCAAGATTTTTAATACGCTTCTGTTCAAGATAATTATTACTTCGACTTTTATTGTAACAGTTGTATCCCATATATGTGGCATTTTTCAGAATACGTCCGACCTTGCCTGCGTTCCAACGATAAGTTCCGTCAGCAGCTTTTCTGTGAAGCTTTAAAAGTTCGTCGGCAACTTTCTTTTCGCCATACCCTTTAGAGTAAAGTTCAAAGATGATACGCACGGTTTCAGCCTGTTCGGGATTTATTGTGTAGGTTTCTCCGGGTTTTCTGTCATAACCGAGGATGTTGCCGCTTCCATAAAGCACTCCATTCTCTCTGCTGATACGCTGTCCAGCTTTTACTCTTTCAGAAACCTTGCGGCTTTCTTCCTGAGCGAGAGTCGCCATAAGAGAAAGTCGAAGCTCTCCATCACCGTCCATAGTCCAGATATTATCATCAACAAAGAAAACTTCAACGCCGATGTTTTTAAGTTCACGAGTAAAGTTGAGAGTGTCAACTGTGTTTCTTGCAAATCTGCACACCTCACGTGTAACAATCAAATCGAACTTTCCACTCTTTGCATCCTCTATCATTCTGAGGAAAGAGGGTCTTTTCTTCGCCTGAGTTCCTGTGATACCTTCGTCGATATACTTGTCGATTACATTCCAGTTCGGATGATATTTTGCTTGGTCGTTATACCACTGCATCTGATTTTCGAGAGCCGAGAGCTGAGCTTCGTGTTCTGTGGAAACTCGTCCGTAGAATACGACTGTGCGTTCACGATTTCTGTCGAGTGTGCTTATATCAAAATAATTATTTCTTGTCATTTTTATATCCTCCAAATTCAAAGAGTTTAACGCTTTAAAGCGATTATACACGAATAGAATATTTTTGTCAAGTCCCTTATGGACTGACACAGATTTTTCAGAAAATCAATCAAGGGGTTTGGGTTCTCCCAACAAGTTTTTTGTATTTGTCGGCACACGGATTTTCTCTGAAAATGAGGGAGTGTATAGACAAATGCTATGCTTGCTGTCAACGAAGTTGCAGAAAGCATAGTTTACAAAAAAACTGATTGTGTCTATACGCAGGCGATGCTTGCTCTCAACAGAATAAGGTTGAGGGCGAGCATTTATTTTTTCAGATTTTAATGAAAAAATGCTGAGTGTGGCCACAAATCATATGCTTGCTCTCAATGATAATAACAGAGAGCGAGCATACAGTTTTTGCAAAAACGTGTCTGTGTCTTTACACAGGCTATGCTTGCTGTCAACGTAAAAATAAATTCAGCCTTGATAGTTTTTCCGAAAGAAAGATTTTTCATTTCAGTTTAAAACACTGCGTACGTACGTACCATAAGGCTTCGGATTTTTCTTTTCCTTGGTACGTACGTACATACCTTTTTCACTTGGAATGAAAAAATTTATGCTGCCTTGCTTCTGTAAGAAACGCTGATACCGACATAACCTCTGACGTAATTTCTTCCGTTGTGAGCTTTGTTCGTAGGGGAGAGATTATAGCTTTCACAGTTATGATACAGCCAGTCGTAAAAGCTTTTCTGTTTCAGTTCCTGCAAGCCGTTGCTCTGACACCAGTTGACATAAGCGTTGTAAATATCAACGGAACAAGTTGTGCTGTCGGGAGAAAGCTGAACTGCCTGAGCGTCGTTCATAAATTCTGCGACGTTGCAGTTTTCCTGTTTCAGATTCTCCATTATCTCTCTGGTCTTGTTGCTGACTGTGAAAATAAAATCATTTTCGATAAGTCGCCTTAGTCCTTCAAGTGCCCAGAAGAAAATTCCGTCAAGCTCTGCGATAAGCTTTTCTGAAAGATAGCGGTCAGGCTTTCTGTCAGGGGGAACAGGTTTTGTGTCAAGAACGATAAGTCGCCTGTGCCAGCCGTCCGTCTTGTCATAAAGAGAATTCGGATTGCTGTTTGAGAAAACAACTGCCCTCGCACAGAGCTTTGCCTGAATAGCCTGAACATTTTTCTTTTCTACGGAAATACAGGTTTCTGCTGTTACAAGACTTTTCAGAAATGACGTGTCCTTAATTCCCTCGAAGCTCATATCATCATCAACAAGAACGCATTTGCCTACAAGGTTGCCCTGACGAAATTTATTCTTTGAAAGTGCTACGATACTGTCAAAGTAGCAAGCCTTTCCGAACAGCTTTTCAAGGATAACGCCGATACGACTTTTACCTTCGCCGCCTCGTCCCACAAGAAAGAGCATTGCCTGTGCTTTTGTGGTATTTAGTAAGCAGTAGCCGATAAATTCCTGCAACGTCTTTACATCATCAGGCTCAAGGAGTTCGTTTACAAACCTTTCCCACACAGCAGCTTTCTTTGCTGTTTCCTCTGTGTAGCTGACGTTAATTCTGTTGCGACAGTGCTTCTTTTCGGGCGAGAATGTCCCGTCAATGCGATAAGTTCCGTTAAGGATGTGGATTTCATTCAGGTCGGTTTCCATTTCCTCGATAAAGCAGATATGCCTGAGAGCGTTCATTAGATTTTTGATTTTATTCGCAAGTCCGTAGCGCACTCCTGCGTCCTTCAGCTTTGTTGTGATAAGGCTTTCAACATAAGCGTCCTCCTGTACTCCGTCAAGATTGTAAAAACAGCCTTCAAAATACTTGAAGTTGTACTGCTTTACAAATTCCTCACAGAAAGCAAGCTCGTCAATTTTCTTTCCGTCAAACCAACCGATAATATTTTCATCAGCAGGCGATACGGGTGTTGGTGTTGTAGTCATTGTTTCTTCTGTCTGCATAATCGATAACCTCCTTGCAGTTTTCCATAAAGTCTTTTCTTTCGTCTGTTGTGCCTGAGATAAAAACATCACAGAAATGCTCATACATTTCAAGCTGTGTCAGGCTTTCGGTGAATAAAGGGTGTAGGGTTTCGCTGTTGCTTTTGGGAGCGTATTCAGTCCGAAATCTGCGTAGTAATGAGCAATAATCGGAAAGAATGCGAAATACCCTTTGCTCCTTTTCTCTCTGGCTTTGTACGCATATTTTCTGTCGGATAATAGGTTTATCTCTTGAATGGATAATGCCGAAGTCAGAGCAGAGCTTTTTCGCCGCTTCATACTGCGACAAGCCGAACAGCCTTGCTGTAAGCTTTACAACGTCGCCGTATTCGGTGCAGCCGAAGCAGTAGAAATGGTCGTCGTACAACTTCATAGACGGATTTCTGTCCTCGTGGAAAATGCAAGAGGTCATTCCATTGCGTACGCTCATACCGTAATATTCTGCGGCAGAGGGAACGCTGATGGTTTCTTTGACTTCCCCGAAGATGTCCCAGTTTGGATTTCTCATAGGAAATTCCTCCTTAAAATGTGATACAGCGTAAAGCTGACATACACTTTTCGTATATGTAAAGGACATTCGGGGTGGAGGTATATTAAATTTTCAAGGTACTGCGAACGAGTGCACTCATTTTGTTCGCATTTCCATTATACTACGAAATATACGTTCGGCACAATTGACAAAATACCAGAAATATCGGGTCTGAAAAAGCCGATTTTCCGGGGGTATATTGCTGATAGCAATAGGGATTATTTGACTGGCAATGTGCTGTATTTCCCGTTCGTGTTTTGTTGCAGTTTACATAAAAAATCCCGAAAAAGAAACTTTTTCAAGCTCCTTTTCGGGAAAAGACAATAGCTGTTCGTGTGCAATATGCACAAAAACAGCTATCTGAAATATTCGGTTTTCCGGCAGTATAGGGGTGGAGGTAAATCACTTTTTATATGGCATTTCTGCCTTCTGAATAAGTTTGCTCTGGTCTTGTTACTTCTTCCAGAAGTAACATAAAACCGCTTCTGCCCAAGTATTATCGGGATTGTTCCGTCCAAACTGCAACTTGCGATGGTCAGGCTTCTTCACATCTTCGACTACAAGTCCAGCCGCTTTCAGCTTGTCAAAGCGTTCGTCATCGGGTCTTGCTGTTTTCAGCACGGCTTCTTCGGCTTTGTTGCTGACCTTCTTTGCCGAGCCGTCTGCAAGATTTTGTTCGAGAACGCCCTCACGGGAGTGTTTCAATACGGTTTTCTCCGTCGCTTTTAGCTCTTTTCCTGCCACTCTGATACCTCCTTTCTGTGATTTATTTGCCCTGTGAACAGGGTATGTATTATAATTAAAAAATTTCAATTTAGCTATTAAGAATTTCAAAAAAATGCCGATATATAAGATGAAGGTATGTTATACAAACGCTAATCCAACATCGGAGGTGCTTTATGCAAATACTTACAAATCTTTCAAAAGCTGAGTTGAATCAGCTGACAAGTCAACCAACAGCCAAAGCATTGATTGAAAAGAACAAGGCGTGTGCTGTAAATATTTCTAAAGGTGATGCAAAAAGTGCAGCGGAGTTTGTTGCCAACCGTAATAAAGAAAAGAGAACAGACTCTATACAAATATCAGATGCTGGACTTGAAGCATTAAAAAATCTCTGAATTCGACTTTCAAAGGTGTAAAAATCACAAAAGAGAATAACAATTATAATATTTCTTTCAAGAATACCGCATACGCATATAGAGCTATCAAGAAGAGTTATGTAGATATTGATGGCGAGAAGTTTGTGTTGGGCGAAAAAGAGAAATCTGAATTAAAAAAAGTAGCAGACAAAGCTTTTAATCAAATGCAACAAGACACATTGACTGCTACAATAGAACATAATGCTCACGTGTTGAAACAACAAGCAGAAGCTCTCAGAAGTGCGGAAAGTGAAGAATTGCAACTATTAAATATGCTACTCAGTGATAAAGAGGAAGAAGAATGGGTTAGCCCATTGAAACAATTACAAAATCATACTGTTTCAATGGATATAGAGAAAACACAGGATGGATTTGCTCTAAAAGAGGTTACAATTCAGACAGGTTCATCAGATGTTTTTGAGTAGATTAATTCAAGGAGGATTGGTATTATGAGTAAAATTGATTCAAATATGTCAGGGTATCTTCATACATATGAAGCATATCGTGTTCCGAAAGGAACGAAGGTACAGGATGCAACTGGAAAAGAGGTTGTGTTATCGAATGAAGAAGATGTGCTGGTTCTTACGGAGAAAGCTAGTAAGCAGTTGGTAAAAGACCGTGGCGAGCATAATGGAATGCTTCAACAAAAGGCAGAAATGGCGGCACAGAAAACACAGGATGCTGCAAATGAAAAGATAGCTAAAGATAATGCGAAGGTTATGGCTGTTTATAGAGCTATGGCAAATGGAGATACTGTACCAGCGAGTGATGAGAGAAAACTGCAAGAATATGATAAAGATTTATATCAAGCGGCTAAAATGGCTCAATCAATGGCTCAATTAAGGGCTAAACAAGCAGAACGAAAACACCATGCTTCACAGTGGGATGAAAAAGAGGAACAAGCACATAAAGCTAAAATGAAAGAACTTGGCGATGCGTCAAATGAAGCAGCACTTGCAATTGGTGAAGGTTCACAAGAGTTTTCAAGTGCTCAAAAAGAAAACATAGCAGAAATTGATTCATCAGGTGTCGATTTTTCTTCTATGAAAGTAATGAGTTTGGGTTCTGGTGTAACAGGAGCATACATTGACCTTTCTATATAAACTAGGTAGAAGTGAAAATTTCAGTCTTGTGGAGAGATTGAAAGCATGCAAGAATTTGAATTTGACGCACTATTAACTTTTGGATATAAAGTGCCGATATTACAGATATAGAAACGGATTTCTGTATCAATTTTCAAGGAGGATGATACCATGATTAGAGCAGCTAATTTAACACAGGTAACAGATTATTATAAGAGTAATACTGTTAGTAAGCAAAATAACACAGAGAAAGCAAAAGATGTGCAGCCCAATGCACAGAAAATAAAATCCAGCGAAGATAAGTTATCTTCTAAGGCACAGAAA
>JAFTTI010000036.1 GCA_017466865.1 Oscillospiraceae bacterium
CAAGGCGAAACTTCCTGAAAAAGCCAAAACCGAACTCCATACGAAGACAATCACGGAAATCAAGACCGTCGAAGTGAATCGTCTTACGAAGTGGCAGAAGACAATGATCTCGCTGGGGTATGTTTTCATCGGGATATGTGCTGTGATAATGATCTTCCTAGTAGTGCGGCTTACAAAAGCTCTATATTGAGAAGAAAACAATCCCCAGTGTGCTGTCAAATGAAAATAATTTCTATTTTTGTGTCTGTTATCCGTTTTGGATAGCGGACATATTTGATGAAAGTGTTTTCGCACTGTCCTTTCAACGAAATCTGGTAAATTTTAGTTAAACAGGGACGACGACAGCACCATCATCTGTATTCGCGTGCGTGTGTATCAACACCATCGATACGGGTGTGGGGATTGTTTCCGTTTATTTGTTTAAGGGCTTACCAGAGCCTCGTTGAAGATAGACGAAAGTAACTCCACACTTTCTTTATTGTTTTGACCGTTTGGAGTGACGGCTAAAATAATGAACTTATGAAATCTGCGTTTAAGTTATTATTGCTTATTCCTATTTTCTTACTCTCTTGTAATCAGCAATCATCTCAACGGAACACTCAACAGTCTATTCAAAGAAACGATCTATTAACTCAAAATGTTAGAAAAGATTCTTTGCTTTGGGTAGAGGCAAAAGATGCTGCAAGACTACTACAAGTCAAAAGACTCGTTAACTGTTATAATGAATGTAACACAAACTATCGTAATAGCTGCTATCGCGATAGTATAATAGTATTGCTTGAAGGAGCAGGCAAAAACGTTAACAATGGTGCAATATCAGAGATACTAAGAGAGGTTCGTGAAGAAAAATGGAAATCAAGTATAGTAGTAAAGCAATACGACGATTTGACAAAAGAAGAAAAAGAATTATTTGACAAAACAATGAATGAAGCAGAAGAACGCTTGCGTGCACAGCAGAAGAGAGAATATGAAGAAGAACAGGCGTTCAGACCAAAAGTAAAAATTGGATGTGACCAGTATGAATGTAAACATATAATGGGCACACCTCACACAGTTGATTCCTATGAGTCACAATATGGCACAAGGGAAAGATGGGTATATCGAGATAATTTGAATACGATTCTTACGTTCGACGGATTGAGCTTGGAATCCATTTGTATCACAAAAATCAATAAGTCTAACTCTACCAGTTATGTAAGAACGGATGATCTTTCTATTGGCTGGAGTAAAAAACAATGTAGTCAAAAACTGGGTTATCCTTATAGAAAGACTCTTTTGATATCAAAACATTCTGAAACTGAAGAGTGGTTCTATAACGACAATGATAAAACACTACTTAAATTCTACAATGGACGCTTAGAATCAATATCAAAAAGGAAAAATTATGACTAAGCTTAAGGGGAAAAATGTGTTTACAAAGCAAGAGGCTGATGCTTTGCGAGCACTAATTAAACTACGAGTGAACGCAGGAAGATCTGAACAGAAGCGTATAAGAGATAAGATGCGGGAGATAGGCTTTTATGGTAGAGATGATTGGGGAATTTTTAACTGCCAATTACAGGATTTTGAACGACTGATATTTGAGGGATATATAACCATAAAGTAGATATAGTAAGTATTAGTACCCTCTTATTAATATCGTCAATATAAAACGAAATTCCCCTCAGGACGGTTGTCTTGAGGGGAATGGTTTTGTTGGGGAATTGTATGCCTCTGGTGAGGCGGTATGTAGGACTATTCACCGGCAGCGGGATCTTCCTGAAGGACGGCCATAGTCATCATCTCTCCGGATTTTTCGCCGGTGACTGTGTTCACGAAGAAGTACTTGATGAAGACTTTCGGGCTTGATGCGTTAGGAGTACCGTGCTTTTCGTCGTAGTCC
>JAFTTI010000096.1 GCA_017466865.1 Oscillospiraceae bacterium
AGTTTTGCAGAACATTATGGAAAACGCGATAAAATACGGTGACGGAAAGGAAATTTCCATAGCATTTTCCGAAGAGGACGGGTGTATTCTTGTCGCTGTCAGAAGTAGCGGATGCACTCTTCCCGATACCGATTTACCACACATCTTTGATAGTTTCTGGCGAGGACAAAATGCCGAAAATCAGAAAGGCAGTGGCCTTGGGCTTTACATCTGCCGACAACTTATGCATAAGATGAACGGAGAAATATTCGCAGAAATCAAAGACAAAAATATGTGCGTTACGGTAGTATTTAACAAAGCGTGATGAATAAATAGAATACCCCTCTCTTTTATGAGAGGGGTTTTGTATCCTTATTTATCTTTCTTATCATAATTTCTCTCGACATTTTGCAGTTTTGTTCTCTTATATAAGAAAAACAAAAAAGTCAAGTACGATTTTCATAATCGTAATTGACTAAATTTATAATATAGGATACAATATAGAAAAATAAGACGGAGGTGTTGTAATGTTTATCGGAAGAGAAAAGGAATTGAAATATCTTTATACAAGTGATGAGCCTATAGATGTAATATTTGATGGTGATTATAATATGATATGGATAATGTGGTATGGGGAGGATTTGGTTAAGTGAAGAAAACGGCAATGAAAAACGCTCTATTGTTATTGTTGTTGTTTATTGGTTTCATATGGAATTTCTTGTTCATCCTTCCCAATATCAGTTCTGAAATTTCAAAGGCAATTAATTCTAATCCTATTACAGATACGCTGGAAGATATTTATTGGGATGGGATTCCATCGCTTATAAGCATCTTAATTGCATTTGTAAATGTTATTTACGCAACTAAAAACATAATCCCCAAATATAAACTAAAACAAATACCCATACCGAAAGTGTTGTGGTATTTCATCTATGTGATTTTTTCATTAATTGCATTGATTATGCACTGTACAACCTTCAATTATATAATCAATTGTATGCTTGCTGGTTGATACACTTTTAAACAATAGCAAACGGCAGACTTTATAGAATTGGCTACAGTATAGAAAACTACTGAAAATCCATACGCTCAATTAATATCGAGATTTTTACAGAGCGAAGGTATGAAAATATAAATCCGGAGGAGAAAACTGAATCTTCTCTGGATTTACTTCTTTATGAATACCTCTCTTATGAGAGGGGGTTTTCTCCCTTGCTAACCTGAAAAATCAGTTGTATAATAAAGGGAGTGTAATGGCAAAGTATGAAATATTTCTTGAAGTGTTGAAAACCCCGATTGAAAAGATGCTTAAAAAATAACCCGTGAAGAAATTTCACGGGTTTGTTTTTATTCAAGACCTTTTTTTCTGAAAGCGAGTGTGAAAAGTATTGACGCGACAACAAAATTCACTGCGATTATTATAATGCTTTCGGGTTTTATTCCTGCATTTCCGATGCCGTTTATTAAAATACTCATCTGCTGTGAGTAGGTTATTCTTGCAACCTTTTCGATACTTTCATTGAACATAGAAAGCATGGGAAGAAAAGAGAAAATCATCATAACGGGGATTGTTATCGATGTCGCTGACATCTGATTCTTGCTGAACACTCCTATCACTGCACCCGTAAGTGATGAAAGAAGAATTCCTGCGCCCATAATAACCATAAATTCCAAAAGGTCTTTTCCCTCATATCCACCGCATACTGCAAAAACAACTGCTCCTATAATGCACATAATAAATACATAAGCGCCTACGCCTAAAAGATACTCAAAGGGTTTCACATTACTCATCATAAGTGCACGGAGAGTATTCTTCTCCTTTTCTTCGGAAATAATTGCCGACATACAGGTAAGCGGTGCCATTCCGACAAACATAACAGCGAAGAGTTTTACAAAGAAATGCTCGGGCATATTTTCAAGTTTTATGGCGTTTTCCATAATGATAACCATAACGGGAAACATCAGAAACTGAATGAGTATTGTTTTATTCCTGAATGTTTCCTTTATCTGTTTCAAGAAAACGGCAGTTATATTTTTCATGCAGTAAGCTCCTTTCCTGTAAGTTCCATAAAAACGGTTTCAAGGTCGGGCTCTGTTGTGTGGATAGTTTCTGCCCTGCCCGATTTTATAAGTTCAGAAATAATTTCTGCTGAATTTTCATCGTGTGGGATTTCTTTTTCAGTTCCGTCGGTAAGATGAATTTTGAGTTTTTTCTGATGATTGTATCTACGGCATATTTCTTTCGGATTTCCGTATTCAACTATCTTTCCGTCGCTGAGAAGCGCTACATTATCGCAGAGTTTTTCAGCCTCGGTCATTGTATGTGTTGTGAGAAAGATTGTCTTTCCCTTTTCCTTTTCTTTTTGTATCATTTTCTGGATTTCGTCTGCTGTCGCGGGGTCAAGTCCGCTTGTCGGCTCATCGAGAAAAAGTATATCGGGGTTTATCATAAAAACACGGGCAAGGCGAAGTCTGCTTTTCATTCCCTTTGAAAGATTCTGTGCAGGTGTTTTTTTGGCATCCGATAATCCGACGCTTTCTAAAGCCTCGTTTATCTTATCATTTTTAATGCCGTAAATTCTTGCAAAAATTTTGAGATTTTCAAAACAACTGAGTCTGTCATATACACCGAAATTATCCATCATAATCCCGAAGTTTCTGTAATCGTCACCCGAGAATTTCTGTGAGTTTATACCGTTTATAACGGATTTTCCGTTTTCAGCCGAAAGTTGTCCCGTGAGGATTTTTATAAGCGTTGTCTTTCCTGCTCCCGAAGGACCTAAAAGCCCTAAAATCTCACCCTTTTTTACATCAAGATTTATATCATCCAGAACCTTTTTCTCTCCGAATGATTTTGTAATACCGTTTATAGAAATAGCATTTTCCATTACTGTCCCTCCTTGAAACGCTTTAAGGCTTCTTCGAGTTTCTTGTTTTCCTGTTTTTCAGAAACAACGGATACAAATGTGCTGATAACGCAACTTACTATAAAGCATAGGATAAACATTATCCAGGCTTTTATTTCTGTTACGGGGAACCAGCCGAAAGCGAGAACAAATCCTACTATAACTGCGATAACACTTATAAACATCAGAATTATTCTTAATGTAAGCGGCATTTTCTTTATTATTGTATCTGTCATAAAGACAAAACGGAGAACGCAGATAATTGCTATTGCAAAAAGAAACTGTATCAGTGTTGCGAAAGAAAGTCCTTTACTGCCGAGTGAAAAAATTGTTGAAACTTCTTTTGCTTCATCTCCTACAATTACAGCAAATACACTCATTAAAAGAACGATTATTCCGAAAAGCATAAATACCTGTGAAAGAAAGCCTAAAATTCCTTTTTTCTTTTCCATTTACTTTACCCCCAGTCTGTGTTTGAGTTCATCGGCATATTGCCTTGAAACTATTATCTGTTCGCCGTTTTCAAGAGTAAGTCTTATCTTGCGGTTGAGTTCGGCTTTAAGCGAACGGATGAATTTAAGCTGAACGAGAGAGGATTTGCTTATGCGTAAAAATCCACCCTGACAGAGTTGTTCTTCAACCTCATAGAGTTTTAGTTTTGATTCGAAACAATCGTCTTGTGTATAGACAAATGTCTTTCTGTCAACCGATTCGATATAGACTATCTTTGCAACATCGAGTATATAACTTTCATCGTTTTTGATTACTGTTATCTGCTGGTCGAGAATACGGAGTGTTGCTATTATTCTTTCTATTTCGGGAGTCAG
>JAFTTI010000097.1 GCA_017466865.1 Oscillospiraceae bacterium
GAAGATACGGCAACGGGAACGTCCATATCGGTGATGACGATTCAGTCACTGCGCCTTTGGCGTGGAATTCTGTATATCATCCCTGACGTGGGCTAGCTGCGTTGCTTATCCTTAGTGAAGGCAGCCAAGGCCTGATAGCAGGGTGAGCAAGAGTACAGACTCCCACGTCTTTTTTTTGTACCCATTCGAATCGGGGAGGCTTCGAAAACAGACTATTTAATCCTTTGTACTGCAATTAATTCAATAATTCTAACACATATGAACAAAACGAGTATTATTATGAAAATAGCCTGCTGGGTAGGTTATTGTTTATTTGCCGGTTATAGTGCATATATGACGGCAAAATCAGTTGCTATGTCATTTGAAATGACTCAAGTTTGGATGGTATTTATTTTTGTTTTTATTGTTGCTCTGATTGCCGGATATTGCTTGAGTGTAGTTATTGGCGAAATGCAGAACAGTTTTAATCCTAGTAAATCTAAGTTTGCATTAGGATTGATTGGCTTTATTCTTTTTTGGGGAGTAAGTTTCGCTACCAATGTGCATTATATGCTTATGAGTAATGAAGGCTTGAAGGTAGTTAGTACAGAACTCGGAATATATAAAAACTATGTCGAGGAAACCGTACAAGACAATATGGACAGTATCAAGGACAAGGAAGCGGCTGACATTGCCCTTTGTGAGGCTTCAGTTCAAAATCTTATGGACGAGTTCAAGAGGGAATGTGAGTCTTCTATACGTTATGGCTTTGGTGACCGTGCTATAGGCTATCTTAAAGATATTGAAGATTATTTCGCAAGTAGTGGAGGTAAGTTTAACGACCAATACTCATATAAAAATTCGATTTTTGACGATGATAAGGATAGAGGAGATCGAGGCAAAACAGGAGCAAGAGAAGTAAATGCTCTGAAAGAAAAATATTCTTTGAGGGTTGTAGAAAGACTTCTACGGAGGGAAAACGTAATTCGTAATTATTATAAGATGAAGATTCCTCAAACTAAGGATCTAGATCTTATCAGACGCTTTATAAAGGATAGCCTTTATGTTGTAGATATTCCACAAATAACAGAGATTGCAACTCCTGATGTTTACTATCAGTTTTCAAAACTTCAATTAAAAGGAAATGTTTACGATAGGTTGAATCAGAATGCTCAACTTGAACTTGAACGTTCCATGAAAGTTAGTAAGACCGATAATGAAGAGGATATTGAAAAGGGAAATTATCGCTACAGAAATTATCCATCAGCCAGAATGTTTAGCACTTTCAATGTTTGGGATGATATGATGCATGGAAGATTACCAAATGACATGAAACTGTTTGGCTGGATATTGTTTGCATTGATAGTCGATCTCGTGGCATTTATTTTAAGAATACTGGCCAGATAGTAGTAAAGTCTAATCAAAAATGTTATAATATGGGAACTATTGACAACTCAACTGAATTCGATTTCAATGTAGATGAAAATCAGACTGACAATGTGCAGCAACCTGAACCGCAGTCTCCAAGTACTCCGTCATCACCACAGTCGCCTGTTAGGGCTCAGCCTCAAATTCCTGGCGATATGGCACCATTTATTGTGTTGTGCGGACCTCCTGCCAGCGGTAAAAGTATGGTATTGAAGAGTCTGGCAAGTTATCTTTATCAGTCAGGTCTTGGATATACTATAGCGGCAAATACAACATTGTTGAATACTGCAAAATATCAAGAAGATTGTGCATACTTTGATAGTATTATTGGTGATCCAGATACACGTATGCCTAATACAGTCGATTATCTGATGGCCGATATCATAGACAATGGGGGTAACGTAGTAGCTCATTTCTTGGAGGCTCCTGGTGAGGACTTCTTTAGTCTCAATAACGCTGCACAAGAACCAAATATTCAGTTTAAGGGCTATTTGGAGAAAGTTGCTCAGATTTCATCTGACAAGCCGCGCAAGGTAATTTATATTATGCTCCTTGATCTTGATTCTGCTACATCATTTAGAAATAATCCAAGTTTAAGGGATAAGTATGAAAAGAAGATGACAAAACTTTATAATCGTTTTGTGCTTCACCATCCAAGTAGAGTAATCTTGTTGTACAATAAGGTGGATATTCCTCGTCAGGGTTTATGGGCAAACTCAAATGGTTGTTCAAACCCAAAGGCTGTGATCGAAGATGCTCAGCAGAATTATCCTCATCTTTTCTTTAAGAAAAAGTTCTTGTTCTGGGATGTCGAGAATTACTCGTTCTTGCCATTCTGCACTGGGTCGTATCCAGATGATGGTAGTTATACGGCATCTGGTCCAGCATATCCTGCTGCACTTTGGAAGGAAATAACAAAGCAACTCTGGTAAATATGGAAAGATTTGTATTTATACATGGATCATCGGTGGGTCAAAGTGCATTTGTCCCTGCCGGTGCTCCAGAACTAATATGTAACGATATAGCGGCTAAGTACTTTCAGGGACGAACACTTCGTCAGAAGGAGTCGGCGGCTATGAAGGCTATGTTTGTGGATTTGTACCATAGTTCACAGGGTATTTATACTGTGTATTCCTTTGTGAATAATGCATGTTTTGGAGCTAATGGAAGAGAAGGACAGTACTTTGCAATCTCTATTTTGTGTAAAGGAGTCTATATTTATCCGGAGTCCATATATAATATGCTTAATTCAGCTTATGATACTATTTTCAAAAATGGTAAAATCCTTAAGGGAATTGAAAACAACGGATGTCAGTATGTGATTTCACAGTTCAGCGAACAGAAGGATTATCTCGCTGCCTTTTTGAAGAAAGTTGAAGAGGCATTTGACAAGTTAGTCTCAGGAGAAGGGAAGGCCATAAGTCCCAATGTATCATCAGCGGATTATGATTCTTGGCGTGGCGATAAAGTTAGTCTCGATGTTTGTAACTCAACTTCTGCACTGAAGGCCTTGACTGAAGTAGGAAGATTGTATATTTCTGAGGAGTATGAATCTGCATCTGTGACCATAAATACACTGCGGGCTCAAGTACAAAGATTGCAGGCAGAGAAAACAGAAATCGAAACTAAGCATATAGAGGCGAAACGTTCACAGAAATCTAAAGAACGTGATGAAATAGAAGAATTGAATTCTCAAATCAGGCAGAAAGATATCGAAATCAATGCTTTGCAGAAGGATAACGAAAATTACGAGGCTAGTATTGATGTTGTTCGTAAGGAATTAGATAAGTATGCAAAGGTGGGCAAAGCTGTTGCTGATTTTCAGAATAAGAGATCTCAGAGTCAGTCTAAAGGCTGGCGGGATATGTTGAAGTGGTGTCTGCTTATTTTGATTTTTATACTGACCTTATTCAGTGCTTTAGCAAATTTTGGCTTTTTTCGCTATCTCTCGCTACTTCCTGAAAAAGAACAAACGGGCGAGATTAAAGAAGGCGTAGGAAGTGCAGAATCGAAACAGGTGTCTTCGGTTGCAACCAGTCTTACGGTTACGCCTAAAGAGGTTACCTTTACCTCGGAAGGAGGAGCATCGGAGGTATTAGTTGCGACTGATGGAACTTGGGATCTACCTTCATTAAATGATATTGAATGGATTTCTTGTTCTAAGAAAGATGGTTCTACTCTTGAAATAATCGCTAGTGCTAATACTACTGGAGAGGAGAGGACTCATACTTTTATGATTAAATCAGGTCAATTCGAGAAACAAGTAAAAGTGTTACAATCTGCTGCTCCTAAGAATAATTCGCCCCAAATATCTTATATAATCAATGTTACCGATGCTATTACAGGAACAAGCATACAATCAGGGGAGACTGTGCATCCAGGTCAGAAACTCAAAGTAGTAGTTTCAAATCCAAGTAAAGCTGCTACTGGTTATGGCTGGAAGTATTCAAATTGCGCTGGAAATGATCAGGGACGCAATGTAAAGGAGGTGGATGTTACGGTAGGAAATGACGCTTCAAAAGATGTAGTAATTGCTTACGGAGGATTGAGTAATATAAAGTTACGAACCCCGTTTAGACTAAAAATGTCTAATGTTGAAATAGAAGAAACGGTGGAACAGCAATAATAAATTATCTAATATTGAATCATGATGAAGAAACTCATATTTTTAAGCATAGCAATAGTTTGTCTATGCTCTTGCGGAAATAATAAAGTATATCGTCCGTCAAAATTTCCGGATGAATCAAGCAAACGTAATTTTTCTTTTGCTATTCCATATCAGGAGAAGAATAGTTCTATAATTGTTCGTATTCGTTTGAATGGAGGACCGCAGTTCGAAGGAACTTGGGATTCTGGTTGTAGTGTGCCGTTGAAGATATCTACATTGGAAGCAACAGCTTTGGTTAAGGCTGGTACGCTCTCTGAGAGTGATTATCACTCAAGTCTTCCTATCACAGTCGCTAATGGGCAGACAAGTGAATACGATGTTTACAAACTCAAGTCTATTTCATTTATGGATGAAGACGGAGTTGAGCATACGATTAATGATGTCCCAGCCGTTATTGATGATAATGTTGGTACTGATATTCTTATCGGTCTTCCGGTAATGCAGGCTTTGGGATACTCTCATGAAATTTCGCAGTACGATCAAGCAATATATTTCAAGGAATAGTGATACTAAAAAGCTATATTTTCAGTTATGTTTCCGGTAACTATCAGCAATATACATCTGATCATTCGGAAGCATTCATAAAGCAGTGCTGTATTGACTGCAAGGACACTCATCAGATTGCCATTCATCGCGATGGCAATCTGATGTATTATTCATATTTCTATAAGAAGAATGCGTCTTCTATTTACGGATTAAGTGTTGTTTGTGGTGAGGTATGTCTCAATCTCAAATGGCTGTACGAATACCTGCAGAAGACGTTAGAAGTGTCAGCCAATAAAGGTGTATTGTTTAATTATGATAAGCAAGGACAGATTCGTAAGAATGTTGTCAGTTTTGCAACTGAAGCAGCGGAAATAGACAATATTTTCAGAGATATAAAGGATGATTTGGAAAGACGCCCGTTATTTTGGGAGCAACTTCCACCAGAAGATTTGTCAGTTCCTTTGACTAGCAAGATTGCTCTTGCTTTCAATGATGATGATAAAGCGAAGATAACAGAAGCATTGAGACATTATCACAATGTGGTTGTCACGATGGAAAATACTTTACCATCAAGTTTCTCTCAAACTGTACTCAGACTTAATTCTGAGAAAGAGCAGTTGTTAGTTCAAAAGAATGGACTGGAGGTAGAAATAGAAGCACTAAAACGCCAAAAGAAACAATATAAATGGGTGATTATATTGTCCTTGTTGGTTGCTATCGGATTGATTGCTATTGTTTCTTTTAATCAGAATGTAAATGAACTGCGTAGTGTTTTAAAAAGCCGGGATGTCTCGATAGATTCTTTAAATGTAGTTATTGGAAATAAGAATCAGGCAATAACGACTCAAGAGGAGATAATTAATAGGAAAGATAGAGAACTTCGGACTATTAAAACAGAAAAAGAAGTCATTCAAACCGAATTGGCGGAGGCAAAGTCTGTTTTAGATAACGTGGCTCAACAGATACCTGTATATATATCTAGTATGGTACTAAAGACAGGTGATGGCGATTATGGGGATACTATATATAGTAAAAATACCACATATATATATCCTCGTATAGAAGTGTATAGTTTAGTTGAAGGTAATGTCGATTTTTACATTAAGTTCTTTACTCCCAATGGCCTTTCTACATCTTCTACACCTGGCACATCTCCGTCTGGATATTCATATAAAGATGAGGAAACATTATCAAAATATAAAAAACAAACTGTATATTTAAGCGGATGGGGAGGAAAGTCAAAAGGTCATTGGCGTAATGGATCTTACCGAATTGAAGTTTGGCATAAAGGTAAACTTCTTTATGAAAAGAGATTTACAATATATCAGTGATAAAATATTCATAATGTATAAAGGAATAATGTACGCTATCTGTATACTGATTGTAATTGTCAATATATTGATGGTCGTCGGAGGTTTTGGTTGTTATGATCCAGTACTGGCAGTAGAGTCTGCTGTGGATAATGCTGAAAATAAATCTCACTCCTTATGTGCTAAGTATGTGAGAGAGGCTCTGCAAGATGCTGGAATTCGTATCGTTGTTAAGCCATCTTGTGCATACCTTTACAAAGATTTTTTACCAATCTTGGGATATTCTGTCGTAGAGAGTCCATATAAGCCGGGAGATGTGGTTGTCTTCATGCCTACAGGAAACAGAAAGTATGGTCATATTGCTATCTATACCGGTGAAGGATGGGTCTCTGATTTTAAACAGAAGTCATTCTATGTCCATAGTGATTATTTGAAATCAAAAGATTACGTCGTGTTTCGTAAAGAAAAGGGAAGATTTTACAATAATTTATACAAACAAATTCCTTTTGCTTTCAAATAATGTGCAATTAGCCAATGATTATTTACAATGAGAGAATATTGGACAATATTGTTTCTACTTCTATTCAGTGTGTATTCTGCTTCAGCACAGGATGACTATTACCGAAAAAGGGCAGAAAGTTACACAAGGGAAGCAGAATACTATCAGAAAAAGGCAGATGGATACCGTCGCGAGGCGGAATATTATCTGAAGAAGGCAGAAGGTTATCAGAGAGAAGCCGCTTATTATACAAAGAAGGGTAAGATTGATAGTGCAAAGACATATACCAGATATGCAGATTCTGCAATGGATAAATACAAGACTCAGATGAGATATGCAACTCAGGCAGATGAAAAGGCAGCGCAGTATCTTAAATGGGCTGCTGATGCGTTAAGTAAATATTGAAGGAAAGCATAATATGATTGTCTAATAAAAATCTAAAACTGTGTAAAGATCTGTTTGCACAGGTAAATAAGATCTAAGGACGATTCATAACATTTAATGTAAATTCAAGAATGCTATAGGAGTGGCAAAAGATTAATGGCAGCATTATGCTACTGCAATGAATCTTACCGGACGGATGTTGTCCAAATGTTGTCCAAGTTGTAAAAAATAAGCCTCTCAGATACCTGAGAGGCTGTTTCTGGTGATTCGGTTGGGGTCAAAAATTTACGGTGGATTCCGAGAAGTTATTTTAAATTCCTGTAAAAATATTTTATCTTATAAAATCTTGTAAAGTATTGAGTAATAGCGATATAAGTATATTGCTTGTTGTCCTTGTTACATGCCTTTACTGGGGTTCGAATCCGTCACTCGTAAAAATTTTGGGACCAAATTGGAACCAATTATTTGTTTTTGGCTCCAAAAAATTCTTATATTTGCCGAAAAGAAATTTTGAACTATGAAGTTGACGTTTTTTCTCAGAATCCGCGCCAAGAAAAAGAAGCTTCAAGAGGTGCCGGTTTATGTAAGATTGAGGGATGAGAGTGTCGATATCTTACAGAAGACATTCCTGATGGTCGCCCCTGAAAAGTGGGATCCGAAGACAGAAGACCTTAAGGCCAAGGTGGTAATGTCGTTGGCTGAAAGGGAGAAATTCTCTGATCAGATTCACGATCTTCGTAAATATATACGCCAGTGTTACGATAAGGATGCCGCAAAGAATATAATCAGCAAGGACTGGCTTGTTGGGGTTCTCGCAAAATACAGTAAGCAAAAGGACGCTCCACCTCCAAAGGAAAAATCTATCAGTTTCGATGACCTTTTCACCAGATTCATGAAGGAGCATCGCATGGCCGATACCAGAAGGGATCAGCAGCTTGTGGTGAAGAAGGCTGTGATGCGCTTTGAGCTCTATAAGCAGAAGTCTGCCAATAAAACCTTCCGCTTCAATGTCAAGACTGTTACCTTGGCAACAATGAACGAACTGTGGGATTTTCTCAAGAATGAGCACATAATCAGCAAGGATTATCCGGAGTTATATACCGAGGTGAAAGGCTCACAGTCGGTGGTCTCAGAAAGAGGTCGCAA
>JAFTTI010000098.1 GCA_017466865.1 Oscillospiraceae bacterium
AATGGCAATACCCAATCATTTCGGAATATGGCTTATAGGGATTTGTCCTTTGGGTGCTCTTCTGAATGCAGGAGCCGTGACATTGTTAAGAACATTATTTTAGAAGAAAAATGAACATAAAGGAGAGAAGACTATGTTATTTAATGAATTCGGCTCAAAGGAAAATCCGCCCGTGCTTCTGCTTCACGGAATGATGCAGGACTGGCACAGCGAATATGAAATGCTGAAGCCTCTGGAAGAACACTACCGTCTGATAATTCCAGCACAGGACGGCTTTTATGACGGAAGCGATGATTTCACAAGTTTTGCAGACCAGGCAAGACAGATTGAAGAATATATCCATAAGAACTATGGTGGGAAAATTCATGGTGCTTACGGTGCATCACAGGGTGGGCTTATGCTTACTGAACTTCTCACCCGAAACAAAATTGATATGGGCAAGGTTATTATGGACGGCTGTTATGTTGCTCATCAGGGGAAACTGTCTGGTGTCGTTACAGCGTGGATGTTCAAGAAATATAAGAACACGGGAAAATTTCCTGCTGTAATTCATATTATGATGAAACTTATGGGACTTACAAAAGATGACCTTGGTATGATGGACAGTCTTTATATGAAAGCAACCGATACAACGATAGACCGCAATTTTACAGAGAATTATACCTACCATACCCGTCCTGAAATTGCAGAGAATGAAACAAAAGTCTGCCTCTGGTGTGGAAGTAAAGAGCCGTATGCTTTGAAATCTCACAAGGAATTAAAAAGATATCTGAAAAACTATGAGGAAGAAATTATGGATGGTTTCGGCCATGGTGATTTTCTTATGAAGTACAGTAATGAGTGCTGTGAAAAAATCGTATCAACCCTTGGACTTGAATGAAAAGTGCATCTTGAACATTAAAAACTGCCACTTGCGTTTGTATTTGTTGCAAACTCAGGTGGCGATTGTTATAATAAAGACATCTTAAGAGAACAAAGGAAACATAGCTATGAAATACACTATTGAGCAGATACAGAAAGGCGAGGATGAACTCATTCTCCGTTATCAGAGGCTTAATTACGAGGTTGAGTCGGTACTTCAGTTTATGAATGCTCCTCCTAAAAAGATTATCGGAACAAAGAATGACACTCAGGCTGTCATTGATTTTACAGATATTCTTTATGCCGAAACTGTCGACAGAAAAACTTTTATCTATACCGCAGATGATGTTTTCAGGTCGGAACTTACTCTTACACAGCTTGAAGAAGTTCTGAATACTGTAAACTTTTTCAGATGTGCAAAATCAATGATTATCAATATAGACAAGATTTCCACGCTGAAAAGTCTTGCTTCAAATCGTATAGATGCAACTCTTGTCAACGGTGAACACATCATAATTTCCCGTACATACGCGTCGGAATTCAGAAAAATACTGAAAGGAGAAAGCACAGATGAGTAAAATCAGAAATTTTCTCGAGCAATATCTTACCCGAAAAATCGGTGCGGAAATAAAGTGTTGTCTTACATTTCTCCTTATTCTGTGTTTTTACTGCGTCTACAGACTGGTAAACGGTTTTACAGATGCGGGTATACTTCATATGTTTGGAATGGTGTGGGCGGCATATATTCTTGAATGGGTGCAGGTGCTTATTCACTGCGATTTTGATGAGGTTGACAGACTTGGTTTAAAGGAATGGTTGATGATTATCTGTGGTTCGGCTGTGTATGCTGCCACGGGGCATTTTCTCGGCTGGTTTGACGGTAATATCCCCGTTGTTCTGGGATTTGGCGCATATATGATAATCTGCTATCTCTGTACATTCTGGGTGTATGCAATCAAGCGTTCCATTGACGCAAAAATGCTCAATAGTGACCTTAAAAAGTTTCAGGAAAGAGAGAAGTCGCTATGAAAATCTACGAATTCGGCAAAGAAAATAAAACAACAATAATGTGTCTCCCTGGCAATTTTATGACACACAGACAGTTTGAAAATATAGTTCCGCTTCTGGAGAATGACTACCATGTTATAACAGTTTCTTTTGACGGCTATGATGAAACAGGTGAAACTTTCTACACAACAGCAAAAGAACAGGCTGAAAAACTTACTACTTTTATCAAGGAAAACCTTGACGGAAGAATTGACCTTATCTATGCCGAATCGTTGGGAAGTGTTCCTGGGGCGTGGCTTACACAGATGGATATAAGCATCGGCGGAGTGATTTTGAGTGGTGCGGAATATATGAACTATGGTATCTTCAACAAGCCTGCTATTGCAATGTTTTCTCCGTTTACATATAAACTGATGAACAAAATGGTTGTTACCGAAAATGTAAAGTTCCCGAAATTCCTGCAA
>JAFTTI010000099.1 GCA_017466865.1 Oscillospiraceae bacterium
CAATATCTTTAATTGAGATATCTAAGTCTCTCAAAAAACAAATTGTTTCCAATGTAGCGACATCCTTTTCAGAGAAAAGTCTTCGTCCTCCCTCTGTCAACTCCGTTGGCACGAGAATACCTCTTTCATCATAGTATTGAACAGTTCTTACCGAAACATTGCATTTCTTTGCAAGTTCTCCTGTTGTATATAATGACATATCCTGCCTCCTTTCAAGGTCTATATTAGCATATAACGCTGCGTAACAAGCAATATATCACGCTGCGTTATTTTTTATTTTTACACAAATAATCTGATTTTTATAGCAAAATATAACAGTTATTAAATCCCATAAAAACTGTCATATGAAACCTGAAAGTTTCATGTGTTCGACAAATTTAAAATTTATCTTTCTCTTTCTGTTTTTGCAATTTGATGAACAATCTCAGAAAATCCATCTGAATCCGATTCTAATAAACCATGTGTCATATTTTCCATTATAAACATCTGCTTATATGGTGCGTTTACTTCTTCAAAATATTCCTGCGCCAATTTGTAATTTGTTTGATAATCCATATCTCCGTTTATGTTATAATAAGGCACTTGATAATCAGATTTTCCTATTAAAGAGAATGAAGCAAATTCTTCGGAAGCAAAGAAATCTAAATATACACTCATATCTCTTTTAAAATAATTTATCCAATCAACAATTGAATAGTTCGGATTAAATATTATGGTTGCAACTAAATTGTAATCAGAGCCATTCACCATCATGTCATAGCCATATTTTTGCATAATCGTATTTCTTGCATTAATATGTTCCATCGTAACATTGTTAGGTGTTAATTGATTTACTAATTTTAGTGTTTCTTCATCACCATCAGCCCATAACGTTGCCTCTTGTTTAAAAGCTTCCTCATTTTCCAAATAATCAACAAGCTGTCCTGTTCCAATAAAGCATTCATAATATTCTGGGTATTCAAGTACCAGATTTGCTCCGTAAATAGAGCCCCATGAATGCCCAAGAATAGTAATTTTATCTTTCGAAAGGTAATTCAGTATAAACTCTGTTACTTCCTTTCCATCTGTCATAAATAATTCACGTGTCAATACGATATTATTCTGTTCTGCATCATAGCTTTTTCCACAATTCCGCTGGTCCCATGTTACCACAGTATATACATCTGCCCATTTTCTTGTGAATGCATAATCAATATCGCTGGTTGCTGAGCCTGGACCACCATGCAAATACAATAGAACAGGATTATTTACATCCTCGCCATATATGTTAATCCACTGTTTTGTACCATTAATATCAACATACATTGATTCATTGATGCCACCTTCTGGTGTCTGATTGTAAATCGCCTTGCCTATCGCCCTAACAACAAAGAAACCAACAATCAATATCAATATGACGAGAGCTAGACCTTTTAATATTTTAAGTAGTTTTGGTTTTTTCTTCATTTCATCTCTCCGTAAACTTCAAATTCTTGCATGCTTTCAACACCTATAAAATAAATAGATTTTTTGTCGCCTATAAACTCTTTGATAAGTGCTGTTTTTCCTACTCTGCGTCGCCCGTATATAACTGCAAATTCATAGTATAAGTAAAGCTGAATAGTAAATGCTCATCGTATTTAAATTATCAAAAATGCAGCACAAATACCCGAAAATAAATTGGAAATAGTATGTATAATCCAACTCGGAATTATTGAACCATTCGAATACTTTTCATTAATATATCCCATAAACCATGCAATAACTCCAGTAAACAGGATTATCAAAATAGCTTTTACCACACCTACGAGCGAAAAGAACATTACTCCATGTAGCGCACCAAATAATAATGCTTGTATAATATTTGCTATATTAAATCCAAACTTATTTGCCAGTCTCTTCAACAAGAATCCTCTGAATAACAATTCTTCCGGAAATGCAGTATTAAAAGCAGCATAAACAACTATTGCCGGAATTGCCATGATTCCAAGTCCTGTAAATTCAGAAGTTGCTGTTTCAATCCCTTTTATCGCATATAGGGTGAATGCTCCTGAAAATAAAAAAGCAATGGAAACAATAATAATTGCAGTTAATGTTTTCTTACCACCCTCAATTTTCTTCAATCCAATCCACTCTGAAAATTTTTGTTGTTTTCTTGCAGTTGCTAACCACCAAATAAATGGTATAATCGCAAACAAAATTATTTGCACTATACTACTCACTATCTTGTTGATAAATAAATTCATATGACGCCTCCAAATTCAAATTTTCGCGTGCTTTAATCTTCATCATAATAGCATTGCTTTTTATCCATCCGTGCCATTCCAGCAAGTTTATTGATATCAGGCTTTTCATCAAGAACTTTATACACAGGACATCCTCTAATACATACTCCCAATTCAAATATTCTTTCACATTCACAACATTGCATATAAATATCATAAGTATAGTGTTTTTCCTCGCATAATTCTTTGAAAAAATGTTCAAATGAACAATCTGAAAAATATAACTTAAGATTTTTGTTCTTATACATCTCATACATTTGGTCATATACTATACGCAAATATTCATGGGGTTTGGTTTCTGCAACCTCCATTATATCTTTTAACTTTTTACAATGTTCACACACCTTGCCCATAAAAATCTCCTTTTTTATACATATCAATTACGAAACTTCAAATAATCACGTGCTTTCAATCTCTCAGTAAGACTGAAATTTTACGGTCTATTTCTTATAGGTGATTATCATTGTTTTAGACAACTTTTTCCCGACCAAGTAAATCACCCACCCTAGAAATCTCTTTAAAGGTGTCATAGGTATGCCTGGTGCATATCTCATACCTTTATACTTAGGCCAAAAATTATTATCTTCCGTTGGATACTCTTTCTCTCCTTTGTTACCAACATACATAGCCTGAAATAGATTAAACGGAATCAGCACTCCAATACCTGGAACATGCATTTTTCCGGATTTTACATCTAGATAAAACTTCTTTGTGAGATTAGTTGTCTTTTCCAAATCTTTTTCTGTAGGTTTATAATCATTCCAACTAAGCGCTGTTATAGGTAATTGATAGCATTTGTTAAATCCCCACCCTGGCAGTGTTGCTGCTAAAGTTTTTGTTGTACTATCAGCTGATACTCCACCAGTTGTACTAATGATAAGCGCTTTCTTTGTAAAATATCTTGGTCGATGCAACATAAATGCCATATGGTCGGTAAAATTTTTCAATATTCCCGGCAAATGCCCCTGAAAGCACGGAACCGAAAAGATAACTGCATCGCTTTCTTCTATCATATCCATGATCGGCTGCATTTTTTTATTATGCGGACAGACTACATGTCCTTTACGAAAGCAATTACTACATCCCGTACAAAACGGAAGGTCAATATCTGATAAATGTATTTCATCGAACATAATAGTCTTATCAAAATTGTATAAAATCTCTCTTACTATCTCCGTCAATCGCCACGTATTTCCCTTGTGTGGACCACCATTTATAATTAGTATTCTCATATCTTTCTCCTATCATTTGCAAAGACAAATTCAAA
>JAFTTI010000100.1 GCA_017466865.1 Oscillospiraceae bacterium
TTATTCGCAACCGCAATCATGTTATTTTCTTCATGCTCCAAAGATGAAGATATAAACATTACAAACTTAGTTGGTACATGGGATGAGTGTTATGACAATCCTTATTTTATCATGGATGGAATCGTGAAATATACTTTCTATGAGAATGGGACGTACCAGGTGTATTCATACAATGCTTTATCGCATATGGAACACACAAGCACCAACACTTACATTTTGCAAGATGATTTGCTCATACTGAATACAGAGCATTCAGAAAACGCATTACGCTATCACATAGTCAAGTTCAAGAAAAATGAGATGGCTTGGCAAATGGAAGGAACCGAATATTCAGAAGGTTCATTGGGCAGTGATTATAAACATTTTAAAAGGAAGAAAGGAAAATGAAGAACGTTTTTAAGTTTTTTGTTATGTGATATTAGGCATCCTAATCATGCTGATTTTTCAATTCGTTTTGGTATTAATCATGCGTATGGTTACCATATAGACAGGATTGAAAGAAGACCTACACTTGTAAGTTTACTCATCTTCACTCTATCACATCCGGCACTCTACACTGATATTCAATCGGTTGGAGTGCCGGATTATTATTTCTCCTCAAAAGGTAACATGTCGAAATATCTACCAAACTTCTTTCGATGTACTCTCATAAGCAAAAAGAAAAGCATCTATTCCTAAATCATCAGTGTTGTTCCGTCGTTCATCAGTGATGTTTTGCTGTTCACCGTCGTTGAATGGCTGTACAACACTGATGTTTAAAGAATAGATATAGACAAATACAAGTTTATGTCCTCGTCTTTCGGTGTTTTCTTCTATGAGCATATAGATATGTTACACTCATTCCTCTTGGTTTTATCAGATTTGAGGGTATTATTCCTCTCGGTTTTGTCAAAATGTAGTCTTTTGCATAGATTAAGCCAAAGAATCAGGAGGAAACTACATATACAAGATGTGTAAAAGGAGAAACCAGGAAGTGTCACCACAACACACTGATTATCAACGAGCGTTGCAGGAGTGACACTTTTTTCGTACCTAATTGAATTTCTTTGAAATCAAGGGTTCTACAACCTTTCGGAATTTATATAAGACCGAAGAAAAAAAGCTGTTTTCCCCGATTCCATCGGGATTTGTGTTTATATTTTCTCCATGAAAGGAGTATATACAAATTAATATTTGCAAACGGCACCAATTTTGTTCCAAAAGCTTCTGATTTCTTAAAAAAGGATGTATCTTTGAAGATTATTTAGAATAAAGAAAACTATGACAAAAATAAAATCAATTAAATTATCTCTAACCATACTTCTTTTCTCATTAGAATTTCCCTGTATGGCACAAATACCCAACGACTCAATCGTTGCAGATTTTCGCCACTTTATTGAATATTTGGAAGAAACACATCCGGACCCTTATACAAACTATGGCGGAAAAGCTCTGTTTCATCGTTCGGTGCTTGCCACCTCCCAAACGTTGAAAGAAAAGAATACAACAACCGCCGAAGAACTTTGCTGGCAGATTCGCTCATTTCTTGCCCCGTTGCAGGATGGACACACCTATATCAATTACCCAACCCAACAAACCACATCGCATATCCTTGCACCAATTGCATTCCGCACCATCAGTGGAGGTTTAATTGTACGTAAACTTCCCGTAAAACATAAAAATCTTTTAGGAAGCCGTTTGATTTGTATTGAAGGCATCCCCGTAGATACTCTTTATGAAGAAATATCGAAGCTTTATCCTACTGAAAATGAAACAGGGAAAATATTGAACCTCTGTTGGTACGCACACTCGCATACTGTATTGAGTAAACTTATTCCTACATTAAAGAACGACAGCATTACTTATCAATTAAA
>JAFTTI010000008.1 GCA_017466865.1 Oscillospiraceae bacterium
ATCTTAATGTATCGGGACAGAAAAAGCTGATTTTGCGGGTGTTGATTTTTTCGCTAAATGCGTTATCGGGATACAAGCCGTTTTCATATATGTATTCCAATGAGTTCATATTTCCGTATGCGCAAGCGAGGAGATATATGTATCCGCCGCCGAAGAAATATTCCTGTGAGAAATCTACATCTGATTCATCGAGTTTCTGTATAACATCGGGATTACAAAAAGCGGCACAGGCATATATGCAAAGTTTCCTCTCATCCTCACTAAGCTTTTCAAACTCCGAAAAATTATTAAGTACGCCTTCCGAATTACCGAACATGGCACATTCAGTTATAAGCGGAAGCCCTGTGGAATATCCTATATTCTTTGCTGTTTTTGCAACAGTCTGTAAAAGAAGCATTTTCCCATCGTTTGTTCCTGATTTTATAGCTTCTTGCATTGTTTCATCCGAAAATTCTGCGCCATTTTCAAGAAGAAGATTAAAAACTTCAATCTGAAAGTATTCATCAGCCATAGAATTGCTTACAGAATAGGTGAGAGCCGAACTTCCGTTTCCGTAAAGATTTACATCTGCTCCTTTTTCGATAAGGTATGATGTAAGCTCATAATCTGCATTATAAGCAGAAAGTGTAATCAAAGGCGATTTAGTTACAGTACTGCAATAATTCACATCAGCACCTTCTGAAATAAGATAATACACCATATCAAGTCTGTTATGAGAATCTTTATATGCAAAAGTGAGTGAATGATTTTCTTCCATAAACGGAGCAGAAGGTAATTTATTGATGTTTTCTCCATTGTCGATCAGTTGTTTTGCAATGTCAATATTACCATCACCATTATTATACATTATTGCGGTTCTCAGATTATAATCGTTGTTTTCAGATGTGCAACCTGTAAAAAGCGAAAATAAAAGAGGGATGAATATCACTATAGCGAGCAATTTGTTTTTCTGCATGATGATATTCATCCCTTTCTATTTATTTATAATACATAAACAACTGACATTTCAGCATTCCGTTATAAAGTTTTCTTCTCTTATCTGCTTTTCTGCCGAAGAATTTTTCAAAATCCTCGTGAGGAGAGATTATATAGCAGGGAGCATCTTTGCTTCCTTCAAAAACCTGC
The DNA here is from genome assembly GCA_017466865.1 of Oscillospiraceae bacterium. GTDB lineage: Bacteria > Bacillota > Clostridia > Oscillospirales > Ruminococcaceae > RGIG4131. The sequence goes on from JAFTTI010000008.1 coordinate 1,126, forward strand.
CCCATAACCTGATAGAGCTTTTCAGCCTCTTTAATATCAAGCATTCTTTCGCCATAAGGCGGATTGCAGATAGTTATTGTTCCTTTTTGATTTTTATAGTTCTTTATATCGGCTTTTTTTGCAGAAATTCTCTTTGAAATACCTGCTTTGTTTGCGTTGTCATTAGTGAGTATTACTGCATTTTCATCAATGTCAAATCCATAAGCTTTAAAAGCGGTATCGTGTCTTACAAGCGAAATAGCATCATTCCTTGCATCTTTCCAGAATGAAGAGGGAATACAGTCCCACTTTTCTGCCAAAAACTTTCTTTTAAGCCCTGGCGCTACTGATAATGCTTTATAGGCTGATTCTATAAGAAGAGTTCCACTTCCGCAGAACGGGTCGCATACAACAGAATCTCCTCTTATTCTTGCAAGGTCGATAATTCCTGCGGCAAGTGTTTCTTTTATCGGAGCATCATTTGAGTTTCTTCTGTATCCTCTTTTGTGAAGTCCTGTTCCTGTTGTGTCAAGATAAATAACAACTTCATCCTTTATAATTGAAAACTGAATAGGGAATACAACTCCCGTTTCTTCAAACCAACTGTTATGATATTTTTCTTTCAGTCTTTCAACGGCGGCCTTTTTTATTATTGATTGACAATCGGGGATACTGTGTAAAGTTGAATTAAGCGCATGTCCGCTTTTGACAGGAAATGCATCGTATTTTCCGATGTATTTTTCAAGAGGTATTTTTTTAACTCCCTGAAATAATTCTTCAAAAGACTCTGCATGAAATTCAGCAAGTATGATAAGCACTCTTTCAGCAGTGGCAAGAGAAATATTCGCTTTTGCAAGGGTGGAAAAATTGCCATAGAATGATACTTTTCCGTCAGAAACGGTTATATCTTCTCCGCCAATTTTTCCAATTTCAAATTTCAAAACGCTTTCAAGCCCGAAATGACAAGGGCAAGCAAATTTAATTCTGTCCATAAATCTCCTTATTACTGGGGAAGTGAGTTGATATCAACAGTTGATGCAGTTCCTGGAGTCGTTTCTTCGCTTTCTTCCTCAATAACTCTTATAGTTTCTCCACCGGGAAGATTATAAATAGTTCCGTTATGCTGACCATTACAGAATCCTGGGATATTTGTAGGTTTATAATATCCTTCAGCCCTTGTTGTGCATGAAGGACCTGCGATAAGACCTGTATGCATACAATATTCCATTTTGATAATATTAGGATTTTCAGGGAAAGCCGTTCCCGTATCCTTTTCTGCCATTATATTTCCGAAAACATTTTTCCATACAACAGCTGATGAATAATAAATATCCTTACATGAGTTAGGAACATATTTTCCTGTTTCCTCGTCGTATTTATATGCTTCGTCATAACCATACCATATAGCAGAAACATAGGTAGGTGTAACACCAACGAAAGCAAGGTCGACCCATTCCTGAGAAGTACCTGTTTTTGCTGCGATAGTAACATTTTCAACCTTAGCAGCAACACCGGTACCAGCAGGGCCATAAACTACTGTCTGAAGAAGTTTATTCATTATATATGCGGTATCAGGGTCAATAGCCTGAATGTATGTGTTGTCTGTGTTGTCAAGAACGACATTTCCGTTTGAATCAAGAACTTTGTAGTAAGAAATAGGCTTATAAATCTTGCCTTCATTTCCGAATGCCTGATATGCAGATGTAAGTTCGAGAAGTGTGATACCATCAGTAAGACCACCAACAGTCATAGCAGAATAGTCCGCATCGGCAGCAACAAGTGATGTAATCTGCATATTATTCTGCATAAAATCGAAAACTGTCTTAGGTGTAAAATGATCAACCAACTGCGCAGGAATTGTATTAAGTGAACGCTGAAGAGCATCGTATGTGAAATATTTCTGACCTGTCCATTTGTTTGAATAGTTTTTAGGCCATTTCATCTTCTTCATAGTATTCCAGTCTTCAACAACCTCGATAGGCTCATCAAAGAATGCTGTAGACCAGTTGATGTAGTCTGAATAAATAGCATATCCATATGAAGAAATAGGCTTTACAGTTGAACCGATTGAACGCTTTGCCATTGTTGCTCTGTTATAACACATAGGATTAGGCTTTCTTCCGATACCACCGACAACACCCTTGATATGTCCGTTATAGTCCATTATAATAGCTGCAGACTGAGGAGGGTTTGCAAGTGCTTCTTCAGAATTTGAGAATGTAGCATTATCAAGATATTTAGCTTCCATTTCTCTTTGAATATCAAGGTCAACAGTTGAGTAAATTCTGTAACCGCCGTTTGAAATAATCTTTATAGCCTCTTCCTGAGTGTCAATTCCATATTTTTTCTGGAAGTCTTCCGCCACATCGAAAATTACCATATCAACGAAATAGTCCTGAATAACAGTATCTTCTTCAACAATTTCACCCGTTGTTTCATCAAGTGACTGACCTGCGAAAATAAGAGTTGCATTAATTGCTTCTTCGTACTGTGCTGATGAAATAAACCCGTTTTCAAGCATAGTAGGGAGTACTACCTGATTTCTTCTGTTCTGATTACTTTCAGGATTTATGAGAGGATTGAATTCAACTGTACTTTTCGGAATAGCCGCAAGACAAGCCGCTTCTGCAACCGTAAGTTCAGAAACATCCTTGTTGAAGTATTTGTTAGCAGCCGCCTGAATACCATAAGTGTTTCCACCGAAACCGATATAGTTTAGATAAGCTTCAAGAATAACATCTTTAGGATATTCTCTTTCAAGATTCATCGCTCTGAAAATTTCACGCATCTTTCTGGCTGGGTCTTGTTTATCATCACCTGTAATATTCTTTACAAGCTGCTGAGTTATTGTAGAACCACCTTGTTTTTCGTCCCAGAAATGAAGAAAATAGTTTGCAAAAGCGAGGAATGTTCTCTTAAAGTCAACGCCTTCGTGTTCATAGAAACGTTCGTCTTCTGTTGAGATGAAAGCATCTCTTACATGCTGAGGAACTTCATCAAGAGATACAAGAATTCTGTTTGCATCCTGACTCATACGATGAATTTCAACCTGTTCTCCTGTAACAGGGTCTTCTGCATAGATGAATGAAGTTGTCATTACATCGAGATTGTAAAGGTCTATGTCAACACTTTCGGAGTTTTCCATAAACTTGATTACATAAACTGTAAGGGCTGTAGCAACGATGCAGAGTGTAATTACAACTATGAGAAAAAGAGAAAGGAACGTTGTTCCGATAACCGCAAGTGTTTTTAAGACAGGATTACTCTTTTTTCTTCTTTTTCTGATTTTGATGTCACTTGAACTTCTCATAATTCCTCCTGAAAATTTTGTATATTTAAGTCATTTTTATAATCTGGATACAACTAAAATTATTATATCACATTTTTTATCAAAATAAAATACAATAAATATAGAAATTGAAAGGAATAATAAGGTTTCTTTGGTCAAGAATACTAATATAGTCATTTAATAATTTACAAAATAAGAAGGTGATGAAAATTATCAGAGAAAAAATAGCGGTGTTAACTCTTGGTTCGTTAGCACTTCTTTCGCTTGTAACTATGACAATATCCGTAATGAATGGTGATGAAAAAAAGGAAACTGAGGTAATAAATGCCGAAACAATAGTAAGTGAAGAAAAGTATTATATACTCAAAGAATATAACGGAAAAATAGCATCTTTTTATTATGATGACGAAGATCCGATAGATGTTTTTGATGTTTCAGTAAACAGTTTCGGAGAATATGATAAACAAGCGCTTTATAAAGGAATAGTTGCATATAGCGAAGAAGAACTGAACAGGCTTATTGAAGACTATACAAGTTAAAAGACCGTACAGATTACTGTACGGTCTTTTTATAGTTTTATTATCCGAAGTATTTAACTCCGCTTTCAAAGATTTTCTGATCTTTTTCGCCGGGAACATTCTTGCAGATTTCTGTTCCGATTCTTTCTGAGTGTCCCATCTTACCGAGAACTCGTCCGTCGGGAGAAGTGATACCTTCGATAGCATCAACAGAACCGTTAGGATTGAATCTGATATCCATTGTAGGTTCGCCGTCAAGAGTTACATACTGTGTAGCAATCTGTCCGTTTTCAGCCATAACCTTAAGCTGTTCAGGAGTTGCAACAAATCTTCCTTCGCCATGTGAAATAGCGATTGTATGCATATCTCCGACTTCTGTATTCATAAGCCAAGGTGATTTATTTGATGCAATTCTTGTATGAACCATCATAGACTGATGACGGCCGATTGTGTTGAATGTAAGAGTAGGTGAGTCATCCTTCATATCAACGATCTTACCATAAGGAACAAGTCCTAACTTGATAAGTGCTTGGAATCCGTTACAGATACCGAGCATAAGTCCGTCTCTGTTATCAAGAAGATCCATAACAGCTTCGCTGACACGAGGATTGCGGAAGAACGCGGTAATAAACTTACCACTTCCGTCAGGTTCGTCACCACCACTGAATCCGCCAGGGAGCATTACAATCTGTGAATTCTTTATGCTATTTGCGATTTTTTCAATTGATTCAGTAATTCCTGCTGTTGTGAGGTTTTTGATAACGATAACTTCAGGAACAGCGCCTGCTCTTTCGAATACTCTTGCAGTATCATATTCACAGTTTGTTCCGGGGAATACAGGGATAAGTACTCTTGGTTTTGCAATCTTAACCGAAGGAGTAACAATCTTTTCAGGAGTGTATGTGTAAATCTTTGCTGTTTCACTCTTTGCTTTTGCGTTAACAGGGAAGATAGGTTCGAGTTTATTTTCCCAGAGGTTCTGGAATTTTTCCATATCAACCTTGTAAGCACCGCAGTCAATAGCGTAATCAACTGTTGTAATACCGATTACATTGTCACCTTCATCAGCCTTGCCATCAACTTCAATTACAAATGCACCGCTTATAGCACCAAATAAATCTTCTTCAGATACATCAGATGTGAATTTGAAACCAATCTTATTTCCGAGTGACATTTTAGAAACTGCTTCAGCTATACCACCGAATGAAACTGCCCATACAGAAACAGCCTTACCATCAGCAATGTATTTTTCAACCTTTTCAAAGCATCTTTTAACACTGTCAAAGTCGGGAAGCATATTTTCATCAAATTCGGGCTTGATGTAGATAACTTCATTTCCTGCTGCCTTGAATTCAGGAGAAACTACCTTGTCACTGTTTGCAAGTGATACTGCAAATGAAACGAGGGTAGGAGGAACATCAATATTTTCAAATGTTCCTGACATTGAGTCTTTCCCACCTATTGATGCACAACCGAGTTCAAGCTGAGCCTTGAATGCACCAAGAAGTGCTGAGAAAGGTTTGCCCCAACGAGTAGGATTGTTCTGAGTTCTTTCAAAATATTCCTGGAATGTAAGCCAGCACTTTTCGTAAGAACCACCGACAGCGATTACTTTTGCGATTGATTCAATAACAGCCATCATAGCGCCATGATAAGGGCTCTTTTCACTGATATTAGGATTAAAGCCCCAGCCCATAAGTGAACATGTTTTTGTCTGACCATTGAGAACAGGGATTTTGGCAGCCATAGCCTGAGTAGGTGTAAGCTGATAAGCACCACCAAAAGGCATAAGGACAGTTCCTGCGCCGATTGTTGAGTCGAATCTTTCAATAAGCCCCTTTTGTGAACATACATTGAGGTTAGAAGCGAGGGCATACCAACTTTCCTCGTTGTTGCTGAATTTCTTGAAATCAGCAAGAATTGGTACATTTACTGAAATGTCTGTATGCTTTTCTGCACCGTTTGAATTAAGGAACTCTCTTGAAAGGCTTACAATTTCCTTTTCGTTCCAGAACATACGAAGTCTGGGTTCAGCAACAACATCGGCAACGAGTGTTGCTTCAAGGTTTTCTGTATCTGCTGCTTTAAGGAATTTTTCAACATTTTCCTTGGCAACAACAACAGCCATTCTTTCCTGTGATTCACTTATAGCAAGTTCTGTTCCGTCAAGACCATCGTATTTTTTAGGAACTTTATCAAGATTAATGATAAGACCATCAGTAAGTTCTCCGATAGCAACGGAAACACCGCCCGCACCGAAGTCGTTACAACGCTTGATCATCTTTGTAACATCAGGGTTTCTGAAAAGTCTCTGAAGTTTTCTTTCGATAGGAGGATTACCCTTTTGAACTTCAGCACCACAAGCTTCAAGAGAAGCAGTTGTATGTGATTTTGATGAACCTGTAGCACCACCACAACCATCACGGCCTGTTTTGCCGCCAAGAAGAATAACAACATCACCGGGCTGAGGAACTTCTCTAATGACATTTTCCATTGGAGCAGCACCGACAACAGCACCGATTTCCATTCTCTTTGCAACATATCCGGGATGGTATACTTCAGCAACATGTCCTGTTGCAAGACCTATCTGGTTACCATATGAGCTATAACCGCTTGCAGCACCAACAGTAATCTTTCTCTGTGGAAGTTTGCCCTTGATTGTGTCATCAACGGGAACAAGTGGATTAGCAGCGCCTGTTACACGCATTGCCTGATAAACATAAGAACGACCTGAAAGTGGGTCTCTTATAGCACCACCGAGACAAGTAGCCGCACCACCGAAAGGCTCGATTTCAGTAGGATGGTTATGTGTTTCGTTCTTGAACATAAGAAGCCAGTCTTCTTCATTTCCGTCGACATCAACTTTGATCTTTACAGAACAAGCATTGATTTCTTCACTTTCGTCAAGATCGTTGAGTTTTCCGTCTTTTTTGAGTTTCTTAGGAGCGATAGTAGCAATATCCATAAGAGTTATAGGCTTGTCTGTTCTGCCGAGTTCATCTCTTACAGCAAGATATTCCTTGAATGTTTTTTCTATGTAATCTGCTTCAATATTGAAATTATCAATATGTGTTCCGAAAGTAGTATGACGACAATGGTCTGACCAGTATGTGTCGATCATTCTGATTTCAGTAATTGTAGGTTCTCTCTTTTCAGTTTCAGAGAAATACTTCTGACAGAACTTTATGTCATCAAGATCCATAGCGAGACCATAATCAGCAATAAAATTCTTGAGGCCTTCTTCGTCAAGTGAAATAAATCCGTCAAGAACAGCAACTTCTGTAGGAATGTTGTAAACTGTCTTGAGAGTATCTACCTTTTCGAGAGATGCTTCACAACTTTCAACAGGGTTTATAAGGTAAGCCTTGAGTTTATCGAACTCCGCATCTGAAACATCACCATCGATGATATAAACTCTTGCATTTTTTACTTTGCATCTTTCTCCCTGTGTGAGAAGCTGAATACACTGTTCGCATGAATCTGCTCTCTGATCGAACTGACCGGGGAGGTATTCAACTGCAAAAATCTTTTCTGTTGCTGAAAGTTCAGGAAGTTCGCTGTAAATCACATCAACAGCGGGCTCTGAAAACACGATAGGCAAAGCAAGTTTAAAATCTGCTTCCGAAAGACCTTCAACATCATAACGATTGATAAGTCTTACGCTTTTGAGTCCTTCAAGACGAAGGGCAGTTTTAGCATCAGCAAGTACATGACCTGCTTCTACCGCATAATCCGATTTCTTTTCAACAAAAATTCTGAATACTGACATTTTGCTCTACTCCTTTTATTGAATAATATGACCAATACAACAGTCATTCTCAATCTTATCTATTTTAACATAAAATATTTGATTACGCAAACTTTTTTCGCAACTTTTTTTTAGAACTTTTATGAACAGATAATCAGGGGTATGTCCATTGTGGAATTCGAGGGATTGTTCACGCTCGAATAAAACAGGATAAACGCCGTTGATATGGGATTCCATAAATTCAATATGACTTTTTCCTGTTACAGCTGCCATTTTTTTAGCGCGTTCATTTTTTATGGTTTCATCTACCTGATTTTCCATTTTATAGGCGATGGTTCCTTCTCTTTTTGAGTAGGGGAAGATATGTGCCTGACTAAAATTCATATTTTTTACAAAATTGTATGATTTTTCAAAATCATCTTCTGTTTCATCAGGGAAACCTACCATTATATCTGTTGTTATAGCACAGTTTTTAAATGTTGAACGCAGTTTCTTAACGATTTCTGCATATTCTTCAGAAGTGTAATGTCTGTTCATAGCCTTTAAAGTTCGGTCACATCCGCTTTGCAATGATAAATGGAATTGCGGACATAATTTTTTCTGACTTGACATTCTTTCTATGTCCTCATCGGAAATAACCTCAGGTTCTAAAGAGCCGAGTCTGACCCTTTCTATTCCGTCAACAGAACATACTGTTTCTATGGCATCTATAAGTCTTAAACCGAACTCTTTTCCATAAAAAGAAAGATTTATTCCGACAATAACAACTTCTTTATATCCGTTTTCAGCAAGAATTTCTACTTCTTTTCTTATTTCGTCAACAGGTTTCGAGCAAATTCTTCCTCTTGCCTTTGGTATAATGCAATAAGTACAAAACTGATTGCAGCCATCCTGGATTTTTAAAAAAGCTCTTGTTTTTTTCTGGAATCCACCAAGGCACATTGGCTCAAATGTTGAATTTACGGAATTATCACGCATATAAAGTTGATCGACTTTACACTCAAGATATTCTTTTAATGCAGATAAAATCTCTGTTTTATTACCGTTCCCTATAAGAATTTCAGCATTAAGTTCCTTGGCTTTATCAGGAAATGCCTGAACAAAACATCCGATTAACGCAATGATAGAATCGGGAGATAATTTTCTTATACGATTTACTGTTTTTCTGAGTTTTTTATCACTTTCAGAGGTTACTGTGCAAGTGTTTATAATAAAAATATCAGCATTTTTTTCTGATTCTGCAATTTCATACCCTTCAGAAACAAGCAATTCTTTTATACATTCGGTTTCGTAAAGGTTAACTTTACATCCAAATGTCATATAATGTATTTTAATAGTAACCACCTCGTAACAGTTGTACAAAATCAGTACATATTTATTGTATAATTTTAACAAAAGGTTTTAACCTTATTTTTTGAATTAAGAAGATTATACAATATTTTTTTAAGTTTTTCAAATTTTCTTGACAGAGGGAAAATTTATGCTTATATTAAGGGTGTACCCAAGAGAAAATGAAAAAAGTAAATCAAACAATGGAGGTAGATTTAAATGAAAAATGTAAAAGTAATGCTCGCAACAATCGATGATGTAAAGAATTTTGTAGGTTCAGTTATGAAAGCTGAATATGATGTAGACCTTAACTCAGGCAGATATTCAATCGACGCTAAGTCAATTATGGGTATTTTTAGCCTTGACCTTTCAAAGCCTATTGAACTTGTTGCTCACACAGATGATGCAACAGCACTTTTCGCTGATATCAAGCAGTTTATCGTTGAATAATTTTTGATTGGGTAAAATTTTGCGCTCTCGCATTTCGCGGGAGCGTTTTTTGTTTTATATTACCTTTTTAAAGCATAACATTTAATACTGATATATTTGGAGGAAAAAGAATATGATAAAAAAAGTATTCGCAGTATTGATTGTTTTTGCAATTTTTCTTTTCAGAACAAATCTTATTTTATATGCAACCGAAGAAAAAATTTCTTCGGAAATACTTATCGATGGAAACACAGGTCAGGTTTTATATGAAAATAACTCCGACAAACCTGTTCATATCGGAAGTCTTAATAAACTTATGACACTTCTGATTATTGCAGAATATATAGAATCAGGTAAATTATCTGTAAATGATGAACTTACAGCAGGGAACAATGCCTTTAATGAAACAGGAGCAGTCATATGGCTAGAAACAGGCGAACGGATGTTGGTTTCAGATCTTTTAAAAGGAATCATAATAGGTAATGCTAATGATGCTTGTATAGTTTTTGCTGAAGAAATATCAGGCTCTGAAAAAGATTTTGTAAAACTTATGAATAAAAGAGCAGATGAACTCGGTATGAAGAATACTGTATTCACTGATTGCAAAGGAACAGGCGAAGGAAAACAGTATTCAACAGCCTATGATGTTGCAATAATTACAAAAGAACTTATAAAGTATGATTTTCTCATCCCTTATATGACAACCTATATGGATGAATTAAGAAATGGTGCTACTCAACTTGTAAATACAAATACACTCGTCAGAACATACGATGGAATTCTTGGTGTTAAAGCAGGATATAGTGAAAAGTCAGGGTATTCTCTTTCTTCGGCAGCAAAAAGAGGAGATTCGGTATTTATAAGTGTTATTATAGGATATGATGAAAAGGAAGATTGTATAAAAAAAGCCAAAAGTATTCTTGATAAAGGATTTTCTTCTTATGAAACAATAAGACCTGCCGTACCTAAAGAACTTATGAGTGGTGTAAAGGTGAAAAACGGTACAGCCGAAAACATACTTGTAAAGCCCGAGATTCTTTCTGAAACAATAATTCCGATAGGTTGTTCAGATGATATTGAATACAAAATAATTTTACCCGAATGCATTGAAGCGCCTGTTTTTAAAAATCAGAAAATAGGCGAAATTACATACTATTTGTATGATGACGAAATATATCGAACCGATATAATAACTACCGATTCTGTTGAAAAAATGACATTTTTCAATGCGTTGTTAATTTTGCTAAAAAGCGCAATATCTTTTTAGTTGTATTTCAACAAAACTATCGGCTATTTCCAAAATATCTTGCAAAAATTTTGCTTATATAGTAAAATGTATTTAGCATATTATTTTGGAGGCTAATTGTAATGTTCGTAAAATTGAATTCAAATTATGTCAATGAATTTGTCAGTGAAGCTGAAATCAAGGCTATACAGCCAGAGGTTGAAGCTGCTGCAAAAACTCTTGAAAATAAAACAGGAGCAGGTAATGACTTTTTAGGATGGTATGATCTTCCTACTAATTACGATAAGGAAGAATTTGCCAGAATAAAGGCTGCTGCTGAAAGAATCAAGAAGAATTCTGATATTCTCATTGTTATTGGTATTGGTGGTTCATATCTTGGTGCGAGAGCAGCTATTGAGTTTCTCAAATCGCCTTTCTATAATTCTCTTAAGAAAGATACACCCGATATTTATTATGTGGGTAACAATATCAGCCCTACATATCTTAATGATATTCTTTCAATTTGTGAAGGAAAAGACATCTCTGTAAACGTTATTTCAAAGTCAGGAACAACAACAGAACCTGCACTTGCTTTCAGAGTTTTCAGGGATCTTGTTGAAAAGAAGTATGGTAAAGAAGGTGCTAAAGAACGCATCTTTGCTACTACAGATGCAAAGAAGGGAACACTTAAGGAACTTTCTGATAAGGAAGGATATGAAACTTTCGTTATCGCTGATGATGTAGGCGGAAGATTTTCAGTTCTCACAGCAGTAGGTCTTCTTCCAATAGCAGTTGCAGGTTGTGATATTGATGCTCTTATGGAAGGTGCTCAGATTGCACAGAAGGAACTTTCAGCTGATTTTGAAAATAATGATTGTTTCAAGTATGCCGCATACAGAAATGTTCTTTACAGAAAGGGCAAGGCTCTTGAACTTCTCGTTACATACGATCCCAGCTTTACAATGATGACTGAATGGTTCAAACAGCTTTTCGGCGAAAGTGAAGGTAAGGACGGAAAGGGACTTTTCCCATCAAGCGTTACATTCTCAACTGATCTTCATTCACTTGGTCAGTATATTCAGGAAGGCGAAAGACTCTTCTTTGAAACAGTTCTTGATATCAAGACACCAAAGAAGGATTTCTTCCTTGAAAATGATGAAGCAAATCTTGACGGACTTAATTTCCTTACAAACCAGAATATGTCCGTTGTAAACCGCAGAGCTTTCCAAGCGACAGTTCTCGCTCATTCAGAGGGAGGAGTTCCTAACCTCGTTCTCGAACTCGATGACACAAATGAAAAATCTCTCGGTTATCTTATTTATTTCTTCGAAAAGGCTTGTGCAGTTTCAGGCTATGTTTTAGGAGTTAATCCTTTCAACCAGCCCGGTGTAGAAAGCTACAAGAAAAATATGTTCGCACTTCTCGGTAAACCCGGATACGAAGGCGACAAGGCTGCTCTCGAAGCAAAACTTAACTAAATTTAATTATTGTCCACAAATGCGGATTCTGCATTTGAAATATATTGCCGTTAATTCGGCGGAATGGAGTGTTATTCTATGGTAAAGATTATCACAGGAAAAAAAGGTTCTGGAAAAACAAAAGTTCTCATTGACATGATTAACGAAGCCGCTAAATCAACAAGCGGAAATATAGTATGTATTGAAAAAGGTCTTAAACTTACATACGACATCAATCATAGTGTAAGACTTACAGACATGGAAGATTACAACCTTGAAGGTATTGATATGTTCTATGGTTTTGTAAACGGAATGATTGCAGGAAACTTCGATATCAAGGAAATCTATGTTGATGGTATTCTTAAGGTAGTAGGCAGAGATTATGCTGAACTCGGTATTCTTTTCGATAAGCTCGATAAGATTACAGGAGATGACATCAAGTGTATCATTACAGTTTCAGCTGATGACGATGAGCTTCCTGACAGTGTAATGAAATATAAAATGTAATTTAATTTAATCAAAAATATATGGCGCAAAGTAGTTTGCGTCATATATTTTGTTTTATTAAACAAAAAATTGGCTAAAACTATTGACAATGGGAAAAATAACTATTATAATATAATTTGTGATATTCGAGAGGTGTCTTTAAATGATATTGGATTTAAGGCGTATTTTTGAAATTCCGGGCGAAAAACAGGAGTTTGATTATGAAATTGCTGTTGAGAACGCTGCTGATTACAAGAATATTGATTTGGCTTTGCCTGTTTCGGTTAAAGGCGTTATCAAGAATAAATCCGGAGTAATCAGTCTTGATTATAAGGCAGATTACAGGCTTCTTCACAAATGTGACAGATGTCTGGTTGAGTTCGAACGCGATTATTCTGTGTCAACAGATGCAATAGTTGTAAAGTCGCTTTCTTCTGAAGATAACGATGATTATATCGTTGTCGGAGGGAATGAGCTTAATCTTGACGAGCATATTTTATCCGATTTGATTCTGCATTTTCCGTCAAAAGTGCTTTGCAAAGAGGATTGTTTAGGTTTGTGCCAGTTTTGTGGGGCGGATTTAAACGAATCGGTATGCGATTGTCAGAAATGAAGTCAATAATTTAATTTTTTATAGATATTAAGGGGAGGTGCTTTAAAGATGGCAGTACCAAAGAGAAAAGTATCCAAAGCAAGACGTGATAAGAGAAGATCAGCTGTTTGGAAGTTAGAAACACCTGCATTCAGCAGATGCACAAATTGCGGAGCTCTTATAACACCACATAGAGTTTGCAAGAACTGTGGTTTCTATAAGGGTGTAGAAGTAATCAAAAAGGAAGCGTAAGACTTCTTTACAGAGAAGGAGTGTAAGCTCCTTCTCTGTTTTTCTATGTAAGGAGGGATTACTATGGCATTACCTGTTGCAGCAATTGTTGGTAGACCTAATGTTGGTAAATCGACTTTATTCAATAAACTTATCGGTCAGCGACTTTCAATTGTAAAAGATACTCCGGGTGTTACAAGAGACCGTATCTACGCTAAATGTGAATGGTGCTCCAAAGAGTTTATGCTTGTAGACACAGGTGGTATTGAGCCTGAAACTGATGATATAATTCTTTCTCAGATGAAAAGACAAGCTGAACTTGCTATACAGAAAGCCGATGTTATTATATTTGTTACAGATTTGCGTAGCGGAGTTACTGCGAGTGACGCTGAAGTTGCTTCGATGCTTCGTAAAAGCGGTAAACCTATTGTTTTGTGTGTAAATAAGTGCGATAGTGTAGGCGAACCGCCTATCGAAATTTATGATTTCTACACTCTCGGGGTAGGAGATCCTATTGCAGTTTCATCTGTTCACGGTCACGGAACAGGCGACCTTTTAGATGAAGTTTTTGCGAAATTTCCCGAAAATGCGGGAAAAGATGATTATAGCGATGAATACATCAAAGTTGCCGTTATTGGTAAACCTAATGTAGGAAAGTCATCACTCATAAATCGCATTGCAGGAGAAGAACGAGCAATAGTTTCTGATATTGCAGGAACAACCCGTGATGCAACGGATACAATCGTTGAATATGGGGAAGATAAATTTGTATTCATAGATACAGCAGGTATCAGAAAAAAATCAAAAGTTCTTGAAGAAATTGAAAAATACAGCGTTCTTCGTGCTTATATGGCTGTTGATAGAGCAGATGTATGTGTTATTGTTATTGACGCTGAAGTTGGCTTTACTGAACAGGACAGTAAAGTTGCAGGATATGCTCATGAACAGGGAAAAGGCTGTATTGTTGCGGTAAATAAATGGGATATTATAGATAAAGACAGTTCTACTATGGATAAATATCGTAAAGAACTTGAAGAAAAATTCAGTTTTATGTCTTATGTTCCATTTGCATTTATTTCAGCAAAAACAGGTCAGAGAGTTGAAAAACTCTATGAACTTATAAAATATGTAAACGAACAGAACTCTATGAGATTATCAACAGGTACACTCAACGATGTTCTTGCTTACGCAACATCACGCGTTCAGCCTCCTTCAGATAAGGGTAAAAGGCTTAAAATTTACTATATGACGCAGCCTTCTACAAAACCGCCTACATTTGTAACATTTGTAAACAAGGCGGAACTTTTTCATTTTTCTTATCAGAGATATCTCGAAAATCAGATAAGACAGACATTTGGTCTTGAAGGTACTCCTGTAAGATTTATTGTAAGAGAACGCGGAGAAAACGATAAATAAGGAGCATTTCTATGATTGATAATATTTCTAGTTTTTCTATCGCACTTGTTATAACAGCGGTTATTGCTTACCTTCTCGGAAGCCTTAACTTTGCTATTATTATATGCAGATTGTGGAAGAAGACAGACATCCGAACAGTAGGAAGTAAAAACGCAGGTTTTACAAACACACTCCGTGTTTTCGGGAAAGGACCTGCTATTCTCACTATGATAGGCGACCTTTCAAAAGGCGTTGTTGCTGTTATAATAGGGATAACTATTTTCAGACTTTTCAATACAGGTCTTGTTGTTCCTGATCATTTAAGAGATGTTGTTACAGAAGAATATTCGACAGTATTTGTTGGGTATGTAGCAGGTATCTTTGCAATTATCGGACATATTTTCCCTGTATATTACGGTTTTAAGGGTGGAAAGGGAATTCTTGTTTCTTGTTCAATCCTTCTTGTTATAGACCCGATAACATTCTGTATTGAAATTCCTTTCTTTATTCTTATTGTAATCATAACAAGATATGTTTCTGTTGCATCCATCTCAGCAGCAGTTTTGTATCCAATAACAACATTTGTTACTCAGACACTCAGTGGAAAGTATCCTTATGTGTGGCTTAATGTTGCATTAGTTTGTGTTACAAGCGTAATACTTATTTATATGCATAAGGAAAATATCAAGCGACTCAGAGCAGGAACCGAAAATAAATTCGGTAAAAAGAAAAAGCCCAAGGAGGAAACTTGATATGGCCAAAATTGCTGTTCTCGGTTCAGGTGGATTTGGATTGAGCCTTGCTGTTATGACAGACGCTCATGATCACAATGTTATAGTGTGGTCAGCGTTTGCTGATGAAATTGAAATGCTTAAAAGGGAAAGAGAGCATAAAGCACTTCTTCCTGGTGTAAAAATTCGTCAAAGCATAAATCTTGTTACAGATATATCAGAAATAAAAGATTGTGATATTGTTATTTTTGCAATACCATCATCTTTTGTCAGGAAAATTGCAGTAATGGCTGCACCTTTTATAAAAAAGGGTGCGGTTGTTGTAAACGCAGGTAAAGGTCTTGAAGACGATACATTCAAGCGTTTATCAGTAGTTCTTTCAGAGGAAATCCCAAATAATAAGATAGTATCTATATCAGGACCATCCCACGCAGAAGAAGTTGCTCTTGGCTACCCAACAACAGTAACGGTAGCATCTCTCGACAGAGACGCTATGTATTATATTCAGGATGAACTTTCAAACGAGTCATTCAGAATATACGCTTGTGATGATATCATAGGAGTTGAAATGGGCGGTGCCATGAAGAATATTATCGCTCTTTGCGCAGGAATATGTGATGGCATGGGATACGGCGATAATACCAAAGCCGCTCTTATGACAAGAGGAATGACAGAAATCGCAAGACTTGGTGTAAAACTTGGTGGAAGACCTGAAACTTTTTCAGGACTTTCAGGAATGGGCGACCTTATTGTTACCTGCACAAGTATGCATAGCCGTAATCGTCGCGCAGGAATGCTTATAGGTCAGGGTGTTGATCCTGCTGAAGCGGTTGCAAAGGTAGGAACTGTTGAAGGTTATGTTTGTGCTAAAATAGTATGGAAACTCGCTAAAGAAGTGGGAGTTTCAATGCCTATAACAGAAAAACTTTACGATGTTTTTGTCGAAAACAAGAGCATAAAACAGGCACTTTCAGAACTCATGAAACGACCTACTTGCCATGAAACTGAATTTAGTTGGTTTTAATTCGTTATAATTATAAAACAAAAATCCAGAGAAGTTTTTATTTCTTCTCTGGATTTTTTATTATTTTATGGATTTTTAATCTTTTGTTCTATAACAACGCTCGTCCTCATATATTTCTAAAAAGGAGAGTGAAAATTATGAGAACAACCAAAATAAAGGACATTATATTCTATTTCGGTGAGAATGTAAGAAAAATTCTTTATCCCTATGAAATGTGTGAAAATATAACAGAAATCAGACTTAGGACAGGCAGAAATATCGCTCTCAGAATAGGCTCTGAAAATATTTTAATTGGAGGTTATATCGTTTCAAAAGAAGATGTTGAATATAGTTTCAAGGCCATCTGTAATTATTCTGTATATAGTTACTCAAGAGAACTTTCGGAAGGTTTTATTACATTAAATGGCGGACACAGAGTAGGTATATGCGGAACGGCAGTTACAGAAAATGGAAAAGTGAATAACTTGAATTATATTTCGGGTCTGAATTTCAGAATTGCCAATGAACGCAAAGGCGTTGCTGATAAGATTATGACCGATATTTTCAGCAAAGAAAAATGCGGAATTATAATAGCGGGGGCACCGCTTTGTGGAAAAACAACAGTTTTAAGGGATTTATGCAGACAATTAGGAAATAAATACAAAGTTTCTCTTATAGATGAAAGAGGAGAGATAGCATCGGTTTATAAAGGCGTTCCGCAGAATGAAATCGGAGATTTTACAGATGTTTTTGATGGCTATCCAAAATCAGAAGGTATACTTATAGCTATAAGAACTATGTCGCCTGATTACATATTTGTTGATGAAATAGGAACAGATGGAGATTATAACGCTATTTTTCATTCCGTTTCTTGTGGAGCAGAGATTATAGCAACTGCACATGCTTCATCGGTAACATCTTTGAAACAGAGAGAAAATATCAATAAACTTCTTAAAACAGGCGTTTTCAGATATATTGTTTTTCTTGAATCCGTATTCGGAAAAATAATCATCAAGGAGGTTTCGGATGTTTAAGTTAATAGGAGTGTTGTTTATATTCATAACATTTGTTTTACTAGGATTTTACTTTTCAGGAATTTTAAAAAGAAGAGTTGAAATATTCAGGCAGACAAAAATTATGATAGATAAAATTTCAACACTTATAAAATATCGTGCTTATAATGTTTTTGAACTTTGTAATGAAATAAAAGATGATGATAGTCTTTATGAAATGACATTTACATCTTTTTCAGATACAAATAGCATTCCGTTTCCTGAATTATGGAATGAATCGGTAAAAAAATGGAATGTGCCTATAAAAAATAATGAACGTAATATCTATTTTGAAATAGGAAGAACACTTGGCACAACCGATACAGAAGGACAGATTTCTTCACTTATACTTTTTGATACAGAAATACGAAAGATATTATATGATGCAGAAAAAGAGTATTCAGAAAAATCAAAACTGATAAAAATGCTGGGAGTTCTTTCGGGCGCATTTGTATCTATAATGCTGATATAGCGGAGGATAAAATGGATATAGATTTAATTTTTAAAATAGCAGGGATAGGGATAATAGTTTCAGTCTTGAATCTTATATTAAAACGTGCAGAAAGAGAGGAACAAGCAATGATGACAACTCTTGCAGGACTGGTTATCGTGCTTATGATGATTATTGATGAAATTGGAACTCTCTTTGAAACTGTAAAAAGCGTGTTCGGATTATGACAGAGTGGATTTTTGGTATACTTTGTCTTTGTATTTTTACAACAATACTCTGTAAAGTATCTGAACATTACAATAAGGAGTTTTCCTTATATATCGCTATTTCTGTTATACTTGTTGTTTCAGGCTTTGTTTTTCTGACGCTTTCGCCAATTTCGGATCTTATCGAAGAATTATTTACAAGAGCAGGATTAAGCAACAATTTTATAATTATACTTTTTAAGTCTGTCGGTATATGTTATATTACGGAATTATCGTCAGAAATCTGCAAGGACAATGGACAAGGTGCTATTTCTGTTATTGCGGAATTATCGGGAAAAATAGCGCTTATAATAGTTTCGCTACCTCTTACAAAATCGATAATTGATATTATAACTGACCTTTCTGCGTATTAAGGCGGTGAAATAATGAAAAAAATTCTGTGGATTGTTATAGTTATTTTATTTCTGTTTTTTTCTTCTGTTACAGTGTATGCAACGGATGGTTATACGAAAGAAAAATCTACAGAAATAAATAACATTGAAATTTCAGGTAATGCAGGAGAATTTATTTCAGATAATAACATTTCTTTATCAGAAACAGAGGGAATAATGAACATTACTCCAGAGATGGTATTTGAGTATATGTGGGAAAATTTCAAAACCTCTCTATCAAAACCGTTTAAAATGCTTGTTACAATTTTAATTGTTATTGTATTATCAACATTTTCAGAAGGAATATGCGATATTTCAAAGAAGACCGGAATGACAAGAGTTTACAATATATTATGTGTTATTGCTTGCATCGGAGTAATTATATATTACATAAAGGACAGTCTTTACCAAGCAACTCAGACCATAGAAGATAGTGGGGTTTTTATGATGTCTTACATTCCTGTTTTTTCAGGAATTATAGCAACCGGTGGCGGAGTAACAACTGCTACGACTTACCAGCTTATAGTTGTGTTTGCAACAGAAATGTTTGTAAGCCTTTCATCTGAAATAATTATGCCACTTTTAAGTTTATGTCTTTCAGCAGGAATAGTAGAGGCTGTAAATCCTTCTGTTTCGCTTTCAGGAATAGTAAAAGGGATATCCAAAGCGGTCAAAATAATAATGGGGCTTTCTCTAACTATTTTTTCAGGACTTATTACAGTTCAAAGTCTTGTCGGAACATCAACAGACAGTGTTGCCTTAAGAACAGGAAAATTCGTTGTATCAAATCTTGTTCCTGTTGTAGGAAATGCGGTATCTGATGCGTATTCAACAGTAAAAGGTAGCATAAGTATATTGCGTAACGCAACTGGAACTTTCGGAGTGATTGCTATTTTTCTCATAGTTATTCCACCGATAATGTCGGTTTTTTCAACTACATTATGTATCTATATAGGAGAGATTTTTGCGGATATTTTTTCTGTAAAGCCAATTTCATCATTTCTTAAAACAGCGTATAATACGATGTCAGTCTGCCTTTCTGTTATGATATGTTTTGCTATGATGTTTATTATTTCAACAACTATTGTTATGATGGTTGCTTTTAATATAGGAGTGTGAAATCTGTATGTCAGCTTTTGCTTCTGTTATAGGACTTGCTTGTTTTGTTTCTCTCGCTATATCTTTTGTTGATATGATTTGTCCTGAAAAGAAATTTGAAAAACAACTAAAAGTCATATTTTCACTTGTTTTTGTGATTTCTATTGCAACTCCTGTTGTAAAAGGAGATATAGTTCTTGATTTTCCTGAAATAGATATAGTATCGGCTGATGTTTCGATTGAGAAAGAACGATATGATGATGAAATTGTAAAACAGATAAAAGAAAATGTAGAAAAAGGTTTATATAATGAACTTCTTGCAAAAAATCTGTATACAGAAGAAATTTCGGTTATTGTTAATATTTCGGACAACAACAGCATATCTATTAGTAAAGTTATATTTTATACGGAAAATTCAGAAATGGATGAAGAAATATACTCTGAAATAAGAAAAATTCTCGGAGAAGAAACAGAAATAATAAGAGGACAATGATTTTATGCAAAAATATATTGATATTCTTAAAGAGAGAATAGGAAAAGAAAAACTTCTTAAAATCGCATTTATATCAGGAATTGCAGGAATGATAATAATTTTTGTTTCGGATTTTTTTCCGTTTGAAAAAACTGTGGGAGAAAAAAACGGTTGCATAGATATTTCTTCTTATAAAAACGATTTACAGGAAGAGATAGAGGGAACTCTTGAAAAAATAGACGGCGTAGGCAGGGTTGAAGTAATGATTACTTTTTCAGGAACGGAAGAATATATTTTTGCCGAAGAAATAAAAGCGAGTAAATCTGATAAATTCAGCTCACAGATGCAGAATGAATTTGTTTTGATAGAAAGAAACGGTGAAAAGGAGGCTCTTATAAGTAAAGTGAATAATCCGCAGATAAGCGGAGTTGTAGTAGTATGTGACGGAGGTGACAGCGATAAAGTCTGTGAATCGGTTTACAGAACTGTATCCACAGTTCTTGGAATACCGACCAAAAATATATATGTAACAAAATTAAAATAGGAGATGATTTTATGAAAAAGCCAACAATTATTCTTGGAAAAAAACACATTATAATCGCATCGCTCAGTCTTGTTCTCGGATTAGCGGTTTATCTTAATTACCTTTCATCAGAAACAGGGTTTGATATGTCTGCTTTGAAATCTGATGATGTAAATGAGGTTGCAAATTATGGAGATGCCGAATTTGTAGATTCTTCCGACAGTGAAAATTATTTCGCCAAAGCGAGAATAGAAAGAACACAAAAAAGAGATGAAGCAGCTATGACTTTGCAGACAATGCTTAGCGGTGGGGATCTTACTGACGAAGAAATTGCAACTATGAAACTTGATGCTGTTGAAACATCAAAACTTGTTGAAAGTGAATCAGTCGTAGAAAGTCTTATAAAAGCACAAGGATTTGAAGACTGCGTAGTATATCTTGATGGGGAAAGCGCAAGTATTGTAGTTAAGTCAGATGGACTTGAAAGTGCTGAGGCAGCACAGATAAAAAATATACTTTTGGGAGAAATTTCAGTTCCTGCAGAAAATATTACAATTTTTGAGGTAAAATAGTTGTACCTTTTCAAATTTAGTGGTATAATATACATATATCCTATTTTGATAAAGGAGTTTTAATATGGACGATATCAAAAAAATGCAGCAGGGAACACTTAAAGTTTCAGAAGATGTTATTCTTACTATAGTTAATCTTGCGGTTAATGAAACAGATGGCATTGAAGGTCTTGTTCCTGTTACCGATAATATGGGTGGAGTTATTTTTAAGAAGAAAGAACTTAAAAATATCAAAATCAAGAATCTCGCTGATTCAATCGAAATTGAGATAATGGTTATTGCTAAATACGGCTGCAAAGTTTCTTCAGTAGGAGAGAAACTTCAGGAACGCATAAAGAATGATGTTCAGTCTATGACAGGAATCAGAGTTTCAAAGGTTTCGGTTGTATTTACTGATATTGCTTTTGATAAAGCAGAAGAAAAAACTGAATAATTTATGCATACGGCAGGCACAGAAACTGTGCTTGCCTTGCTGTGTATATTAAGGATGTGTAAAAATGACAAGACATGAAGTTAGAGAACAGGCTTTTATCCTCATTTTTGAAAGCCTTTTCAGAGATGATACCCCCGATGAAATAATCGAAGTCGCTAAAGAAAATGAGGAATTTTTAATAAACGATGATGTTATTTCTATGTTTAAGGGAACAATAGAAAAAATCTCTGAAATAAAAGAAAAAATATCAAAATATAGTGAAAAGCGTCAGTATGAGAGAATTCCTAAAGTGAATATTGCTATCCTTTCTCTTGCTATGTATGAAGCACTTTACACGGAGATGCCTGTTAACGCTGCTATAAGTGAAGCGATAATTATTGCCAAGGATTATACATACGATTCTGATGTTTCGTTTATAAACGGAATTCTTGGTGCTTTTTCAAGAGATCCGGAGAATGATAAGTAATGTATTACTTAGGGATCGACACAAGCAACTATACAACATCTCTTGCTTTGTATAATTCAGAGGATAAATCTGTTATCCAGAGAAAAAAACTTCTTCCTGTAAAATCGGGACAGTTAGGGTTAAGACAAAGCGATGCTCTTTTTCATCATACAAAACAACTGCCTGAACTTTTTGAAGAATTGTTTAATGAGAATAGTTGCAAAATAAAGGCGGTAGGCGTATCTGTAAAACCAAGAAATGCAGAAGGATCTTATATGCCTTGTTTTCTTGCTGGTGAATCTGTTGCAACAGCGATAGCATCGGCAAATAACATTCCTTTGTATAAAACATCTCACCAGGTAGGACATATACTAGCTGCCTTGTATTCAGCAAATACATTGGAGATGGTAGAATCACCATTTATAGCATTTCATGTCAGTGGCGGAACTACTGATTGCCTTTATGTTGAACCTGATGATTATGAAATAATAAAGATAACCGAAATCGGAACATCATTGGACCTCAAAGCAGGACAGGCTGTTGACAGAGTAGGGCTTATGATGAATCTTTCTTTTCCTTGTGGAAAAGAACTTGAAAAACTTGCTTTTATGAGCAGTAAAGATTATAAAATAAAAACCATTCTTAAAGATAGCAATTGTTGTCTTTCAGGAATTGAAAATAAATGCAGGAAAATGCTTGATGATGGCGAAGAAAAATGCAATGTTGCTAAATTCTGTCTTGACAGTATACATTCCGCAATATCTGCTATGACAGAATACGCCTTGCTTAAATACGGAAATCTTCCGATAATTTATGCTGGCGGTGTAATGTCGGATAAAATAATACAGAATAAACTTGGGGAAAAATTTAATGCATTCTTTGCAGAACCTGAATATTCCTGCGATAACGCATCGGGAATTGCTATATTTGCAAGAATGACGGAGGAAAGATATGGGTAACGGAATACTTACCGTTTCTGAAATAAATAAATATCTGGCTTTTAAAGTAAATAGCGATAATAACTTAAAGTCAAAACTGATTAAAGGCGAAATTTCAAATTTTAAGTTGCATGAAAAAACAGGTCATATCTATTTTACATTAAAAGACGAAAAAAGTTCTATAAGAGCAATAATGTATCGTTCTTATGCTGAAAAACTGAAGACTAAAATCGAAGATGGGATGTCCGTAGTAGTTATTGCCAGTGTTATGTTATATGAAAAAGATGGGAATTGTCAGTTGTCTGTTACAGATATTCAGCTCGTCGGAGAAGGGAAAATAAACGCCGAATTAGAACGCTTGAAGAAAAAATTATATGATGAAGGACTTTGTAGTGAAGAAAGAAAACGTCCTTTGCCTGAATTTCCTCGGAAAATAGGTCTTATAACAGCAAGGGGAAGTGCTGCTGAAAAAGATGTTCTTTCAACTCTCAAAACAAGGTATCCTATTGGAGAAATTATTGTATTTCCTGTTCTTGTTCAGGGCGAAAATGCTCCTCTGTCCATAAAAGATGGGATTGTTTCTGCTAGTAAAAGTGATTGTGATGTTCTGATTCTCGCAAGAGGTGGCGGATCGAACGAAGATCTCTCTTGTTTTAATACAGAAATGGTCGCAAGAGCTGTTGCAGAGTCGTCTATTCCCATAATAACAGCAATAGGTCACGAGATAGATACAACTCTTGCTGATTATGTTTCAGATAAAAGAGCGGCTACTCCTACTGCAGCGGCACAAATTGTAGCTCCTGATAAAAAAAGATTGTTTGATATCTTGCAAAACTGTATGAATATGTTGTATAATTATACTTTGGAGAATATTTCTTCTTGTGAAAGAAAGTATGATAATATCTCAAATAATTTTGTGTTATTAGGTATAGATAAGAAACTTGTTCTTAACGAAGAAAAACTTGAATTAAGTAAATATAAATTATCGAAACTTACTTCTGACAGAATAAATAGTTTGACTTCACTTCTTGAAACCAAAGAAGCAGAATTTAAACAGTTAGACCCTATGATTATTCTGGCAAGAGGATATTCTGTTGTTACAAAAGACGCGAAAATTGTATCTTCTTCGGATAATCTGTCTGTAGGAGATACGATTGAAGTAAAACTCGGAAAAGGCAAGTTCATTGCAAAAATTACAGAAATTGAGGATTGAATATATGCAGTTTGAAAAATCTATCGAAAAACTGAACGATATAATCGAAAAACTTGAAAACGAAGAAACAACTCTTGAAGAAACTCTCAAACTTTATAAGGAAGGTTCAAAACTTATTATTTCCTGTAAAAAAGAGATAGAGAACGCAAAACAGGTTGTTTCACAGTTTGATGCGGAGGAAAAAAATGCATCCGAAGAATAATGATATTCTTAGAAATTATGTAATAACAACAGAAAACGCGATAGACAATATATTTTCTTCCAGTATTGCACCGAAAACCTCTGTTTCAGAGGCTATGAAATATTCTTTGGACGCAGGCGGGAAAAGAATAAGGCCATCTCTTGTTATGGAATTTTGTCGTGTTATATCTGGTGATTATAAGAAATCAATAAATGCGGCTGTTGCTATTGAAATGATTCATACTTTTTCGCTCATACATGACGATTTGCCTTGTATGGATGATGATGATTTCAGAAGAGGGAAACCATCATGTCATAAAAAATTTGGTGAGGCAATTGCACTTTTAGCGGGAGATGCTCTCGAAAATCTTGCTTTCAGGGTTATTATTTCATCCGATTATGATGATAAGACTAAATCCTGTCTTATTTCTGAAATTTCAGATGCTACTGCTAAAATGATAGATGGACAAGTAAGGGATTTATCGTTTCTTGAAAGAACAGATATTTCTGAAGATGATCTCCTTGAAATGTATTCCCTTAAAACTTGTGCACTCATAGAATGTTCCGCTGTTATGGGGTGTATCTGCGGTGGTGCTGATAAAAATGAACTTATGCTGGCAAGAGAATACGCTCATAATTTAGGACTTGCTTTTCAGATAAGAGATGATATTCTCGATGTAATCGGCGATGAAAAAGAACTAGGAAAACCCATAGGCAGTGATGCTGATAATAATAAAACAACCATTGTATCGGTGCTTGGTATAGAAAAAGCATCTGAACTTGCTAAAAAATACAGCGATAATGCTCTTAATAAACTTGATAGTTTTAAAAATAATGATTTTTTGAAGGATTTAACAAAATTGCTTCTTGAAAGATATAAATAGAGAGGGATAAGAATATGATTCCGTATAATTACACTTTAATCTCAGCGGTTGCATCATGGTTTGCCGCACAATTCATCAAAACAATTATACACGCAATAAAGTATAAGACATTCAACCCTGAAAGACTTTTTGGTTCTGGCGGAATGCCAAGTTCACATTCAGCTCTTGTTTGTGCTGCAACTCTTGCTTGTGGCAGATCACAGGGTATAGAATCGGTTTCTTTTGCAATAATGTTTCTTGTTGCTATGGTTGTTATGTATGATGCTATGGGCGTTCGTCGTGCAGCAGGTCTTCATGCAAGAGAGCTTAATAAACTTCGTGATATTATTTTAGAACGCAATGAGATAAATGAAAAAACCAAAAAGCTTAAAGAGTATATCGGTCATACTCCTCTCGAAGTTCTCGGAGGTGCTGTTTTAGGTATTTTCATCTCACTCATTATGCCTGTTACAATAGGGTAAATAATTATGGCTAATAATGAAACAAACAACTCAAAAAGACATGTTAAATTGTCTGAACTTAATCTTCCTAAAGATTTAAAAAAACTCTCCGTTTTTCAATGTAACGAACTTTGTAGAGAAATCAGAAGACTTCTTATAAAGAATGTTTCAAAAAACGGAGGGCATCTTTCATCAAACCTTGGAACTGTCGAGCTTTCACTTGCAATTCACAGGGTTTTTGAATCTCCTAAAGATAAGATTATATGGGATGTAGGGCATCAGAGTTATACCCATAAGATTCTTACTGGAAGACTTAATAAATTTTCAACACTCAGAAAAGAAAACGGAATATCAGGTTTTCCTAAACCTTCTGAGTCGGTTCACGACGGCTTTATAAGCGGTCATAGCAGTAATTCTATTTCTGCTGCTTGTGGAATAGCAAGAGGAATGAAGCTCAAAGGAGATAATCACCATACAGTTGTTATTATAGGTGATGGCGCTTTCACAGGCGGTCTTGCTTATGAAGGTCTTAATAACGCAGGAAAAAGTAACGATAATATTATAGTCATACTCAATCATAATGATATGTCTATATCGAAAAATGTCGGTGCTTTGGCCAAATATCTCTCAACTATCCGTTCAAAGCCTGAATATCTTGATACTAAAAAAGCAGTAGGAAGAATTCTTGATATTGTTCCCGCTGTCGGAGAACCTATCAAAAAGGCGATTGTAACATCGAAAACAGCACTTAAAGGTGCGCTTTATCATAGCACAATGTTTGAAGATTTCGGGTTTATATATTTAGGGCCTGTTGACGGACATAATATTGAAGAAACACAGCGTATACTCGAAAGAGCAAAATCTTTCAATCAGCCTGTGCTTGTTCATGTGAATACTGTCAAGGGAAAGGGATATTCTCCTGCTGAAAAGAATCCGGGGGCTTTCCATGGGGTATCAAGTTTTGAACTTTCGGTAAATAACCCAGAGGTTATTTCTGATGACAGTTTTTCTGCAGTTTTCGGAAAGCACCTTTTAAAACTCGCTGAAAACGATAATAAAATCTGTGCATTGACTGCAGCTATGAAATACGGAACAGGGCTTCAGTATTTTGCCAAGAGATTTCCTGAAAGATTTTTTGATGTCGGCATTGCTGAACAACATGCTGTAACATTTTCTGCAGGTCTTGCATCGGAGGGAATGTTACCTGTTTTTGCGGTTTATTCAAGTTTTCTTCAGAGGGCATATGATCAGATTCTTCACGATAACTCAATAGATTCAAAACATATCGTTATTGGCGTTGACAGAGCAGGATTTGTCGGCGAAGATGGTGAAACCCATCAGGGACTTTTTGATGTTTCATTTTTAACAACAATCCCTAATGTTACAATATTTTCGCCTTCTTGTTATGAAGAACTTTCATCTTGCCTCGTTAAAGCACTTTACGATACAGACGGCATCGCTGTTGTAAGATACCCGAGAGGTAATGATAAGTCTGAATTTGATAAGTCAACTGTAAATTCAGATTATTGTTATACAGGGAAAGCCAATTCTACACTTGTTATAACATATGGTAGAATATATGATAATGCTGTAAAGGCAGTTTCCTGTACAGGTAAATGTGATATTTTGAAACTCACAAAAATCTTTCCCGTATCAGATGAAGTTGTAAAAATTTCAGAAAATTATGAAAATGTCATTTTCTTTGAAGAAGGCATAAAAAATGGCGGAATTTCAGAGCATTTCGTTTCTTTGATGTGTAATTTCCAAGGAAATTATAAGATAGTTGCGGTTGAAGGATTTGTAAAACAGGCATCTGTAAATCGTCAGCTTGAACTTTTCGGTCTTAGTGAAGAAAAAATGATTGAAACTATAAACGGAGTTGTCAATGGAGAGACTTGATATTGTCCTTTTTGAAAAAGGTTTATCTAAAAGTAGGTCGAATTCAAAAGACCTTATAAAAAACGGACTTGTTTCTGTCAATGGAAAAGTCTGTCAGAAACCATCTTTTTTTGTTTCAGATGAAGATGATATAAAAGTTTCGGAATCAGCAAACCTTTTCGTAAGTAGAGGGGGACTTAAACTCAGTAAAGCTATTAATGAATTTTCGGTAAATCTCGAAGGTGCTGTATGTCTTGATATTGGTGCCTCTACAGGTGGTTTTACCGATTGTATGCTTAAAAATGGTGCCAAAAAGGTATACGCTGTCGATGTAGGAGAAGGTCAGCTGGAGATTTCACTTTGTAACGATGAAAGAGTCGTGAATCTTGAAAAAACCAATATCAAGGATATTCCTTACGGATATTTCGCTGATGACATCGAATTTATATCAATAGATGTTTCTTTCATATCTTTAAAACAAGTTCTTCCTAAAGCATCTGAATTTCTTTCGGATGACGGAGAGGTAGTTGCACTTATAAAACCTCAATTTGAAGCAGGAAAGAAAAATCTTAATAAAAACGGCGTTGTTAAGGATATTAAAGTACATAAAACAGTTTTAAATGATATTATTTCGTTTTCTGAAAATTATTTTTCGGTGTGCGGACTTACATTTTCTCCAATAGCAAGGAAAGACGGTAATATTGAATATCTTATTCATCTCAAAAAAGGCGGAAATTCTACATCAGAAGATGTTTCAGGAATAGTTGACAAAGCATTTAAGGAAGTTATTTTCGATAAATAGGGAGTGATACAATGAAAGTTTTTATATATCCTAATTTTGACAAGAAAAACGCACTTTCTTGCGCTATGTCTGTATGCGATATTCTTTCGGATGCAGGAGTTGAACTTTTCGCCGATGAAAAGTACATAGATGAATTTTCATCAAAAAGTGTTTCACTTTCAAAACTTTCTGATGTTATTTCAGAATGTGATATGGTTATAGCAATAGGCGGAGATGGAACTATAATCAAAGCAGTAGCTGCTGTATCTCCTTATAATAAAGCGGTTCTTGGTATAAATAGCGGAAGACTCGGTTTTCTAGCTGCTATTGAACATTCTCAATTTGATCTTTTAAAGAATGTTATCGATGGAAATTATTTTATTGAAGAACATACAATGATGAAAATAAAGCATAAATCAGATGAAACAGTAAATGAATATACTGCTGTAAATGATGTTGTTATTTTCAGAAAAGACACAAAACTCGGAGATTTTTCACTTTATATCAATGACAGACTTATAAACGAAATAAGAGCAGACGGAATTATTTTTTCAACACCTACAGGTTCAACAGCACACGCACTTTCAGCAGGTGGTGCAATAATCGAACCTGATACAGATTGTATTGAGTTTGTTCCTATCTGTTCGCATTCTCTTTTTGCAAGACCTATTATTTTTTCTGCATCAAACGATATTTCAGTTTTTCATTCTTCTAAGTCAGAAGATGTATATTTTACTGTTGATGGTGGAAAGAATGTTCAGTTTTTGAAAACAGATGAACTTATCATATCAAAATCAGATATTAAGATGAAATTAGTTCAGATTGAGGGGAACTGTTTCTTTAATACAGTTAATAAAAAACTGATGCAGTCTATTAAGGGGGAAAGTTAAATGAAAAAGGCCAGAATGGCTAAAATACTTGAACTTATTGAAAAATTCGATATAGATACCCAGGAAGAAATGCAGCAGCGACTCAGTGATTGCGGATTTGAAGTTACTCAAGCAACAGTTTCGCGTGATATCAAAGAACTCAAACTCACAAAAGTGATTTCTGAAAGCGGAAAACATAAATATATTTCTTCTTTCGGCGGAGACAAGGATAAACAAGACAGGCTTGATGCAATATTCAAATCATCAATTATAAGCGCGGATTATGCTTTGAATACAGTAGTCATAAAGTGCGGAAGTGGTATGGCACAGGCTGCTTGTGCGGCTTTCGATGCTATGAATTTTGATGATGTTTTAGGAACAATAGCAGGGGACGATACAATTTTTGTTCTTATGAGAACAGAAAATTCTGCCTCAAAACTTACTAAAAATCTTATAAAACTTGGAAACTGATTGTATTTTGTATGAAAGAAGGTGAGAATAGATGCTCAAAGAACTTTATATCGAAAATCTTGCGGTTATCGAAAAGGCTAATATTTCTTTTGATGATAAACTCAATGTCTTTACAGGTGAAACAGGTGCGGGTAAATCTATTCTCATTAACGGAATAAATGCTGTTTTAGGCCAGAGAACGACAAAGGATATTGTTCGTTCAGGAACGGATAAAGCCTTTGTTTCTGCTATGTTTACCGATATTTCTGATGAGGTCGCGAGTAAACTTTCAGAACTTGGTTTTTCTGCTGATGACAAAACGGTTATTCTTTCAAGAGAAATTTCGTCAGATGGTGGAAGCGTTGCAAGAATAAACTCAAGACCATCAACTGTTTCAGCACTTCACGATATAGGAAATCTTCTTATAAATATTCATGGTCAGCACGATAATCAGATTCTTCTTTCACCAGAAAGACATATTGATATAATCGATAGTTTCGGAGAACTTGAATCTCAGATTGAGGATTACAGAGCGTCATTCAGGAACTTGCAGGATATTTCAAGAAAAATAAAGGAAATAAATCTTTCTCTTGATGAAAAGAATAAAAGAATAGCATATCTTTCTGATATCGTTGATGAAATAGGTGATCTGGAACTTAAAGAAGGCGAAGATGTAGCTATTGAAGAAGAATTTAAACTTGCAAGTAATAGCGAAATGATATCCAAATCTGTTTCACTTTCATGTAGCGCATTAACAGGGGATGATAGTTCTTCTGTATCTGATGTTCTCTATGATGTTATAGACAGATTATCTCAGTTTTCTGATATTTCCGAAGAAATATCATCACTTTGCGAAAGACTCGAATCTGCAAAAATAGAAATAGATGATATTTCTTCAGAGCTTTCATCTTTTGGCGATAAAATAGATGTCAATCCAGAAAGACTTCAGTATCTTTCAAACCGTCGTGATGAAATCATAAAAATAACAAGAAAATACGGCGAATTACCAGATGTTATAAAGCTTTATAATTCTGCTGCAGAAGAACTTGTTATGCTTTCGGATTCTGATGAACAGACATCTGCTTTAAACGAAGAAAAGCAAAGACTTCTTTCAGAAGTGACAGAAAAGGCCAAGGCACTTTCAAAAAGCAGAGAAGAAGCTGCCAAACGCTTTATTATAGATGTTTCTAAAGAACTTGAGTTCCTTAATATGCCGAATGTAACTCTTGATTTTACTCACGAAAAGGGCAAACTTACAATAAATGGAATGGATACTATGGAATTTCTCATTTCTGCAAACGCAGGTGAACCTCCTAAACCTATCGCAAAAATTGCATCAGGAGGGGAACTTTCCCGTGTTATGCTAGCTTTGAAGAGTGTTATTGCAGAAAAAGATAACATTCCTACAATGATTTTTGATGAAATTGATACAGGTGTAAGTGGAAGAGCTGCACAGAAGATAGGCATCAAATTATCAGAAATAGGGAAAATCCGTCAGGTTCTTTGTGTAACTCATTTAGCACAGATTGCTGTTATGGCAGATAATCATCTTCTTATCGAAAAAAATACAGTTGATGACAGAACAGTAACATCAGTAAAACAACTTGATTTTGAAGGAAGAAAATACGAAATCGCAAGAATTATGGGCGGAGATAATATTACCGACCTTATGCTTGAGAACGCATCAGAACTTCTTAAATCAAAAAATTCTTGACATTCTTTTTTTACTGTGTTATCATATATTCATATTTTAAAGGCAATGAAGGGAAGAAGTAACTTTATCTTTTAGTTTCAAGAGAGTTTTCGGTTGGTGTGAGAAAACAACTGAAATAAGGCGAATACATCCCAGAGCCGATTTCCTGAAAGTTTCAGTAGGGAAATACGATTTGCGCCCGTTACAGCGTTATGAGGTCGGCTTTTGCCGATAAACTGAGGTGGTACCACGATTACATTCGTCCTCTGACTTTTGTCAGAGGATTTTTATTTTTAAGGGGGAGTAACGATAATGAATAACAATAAAATCGACAACGGTAAGGGTTTTGATTGGGGAAAAACATCATCTGATTATGCTAAATACCGTGATATTTACCCCGAAGAATTCTATCAGAAGATTCTTTCGCTGGGAATATGTAAAGATGGTCAGAATGTTCTTGATATCGGAACAGGAACAGGAGTAATTCCACGCAACATGTATCGTTTTGGTGCTAAATTCACAGGAACAGATATTGCTGAAAATCAGATTGAACAAGCGAAAATTCTTGCAAAAAATTCTGATATGGATATTGATTTTTTATGCTGTCCGACAGAAAAACTTGATTTTCCAGATGAAAGTTTTGATGTTATAACAGCTTGTCAGTGCTTCTTTTATTTTGACCATAATATAACCGCTCCAAAGCTTTATAAAATGCTTAAAAAAGGCGGAAAAGTAGCACTTCTTTATATGGCATGGCTTCCTTTTGAGGATGAAATTGCAGGAATGAGCGAAAATCTCGTTTTAAAATATAATCCCGATTGGACAGGCTGTAAAGAAACAAGGCACAACATTTTTGTTCCCGATGTTTATGATAAGTATTTTAAACGCATTCATAACGAGATTTTTGATGTTAAAGTTCCGTTTACCTGTGAAACTTGGAACGGCAGAATAAAAGCCTGCCGAGGTATAGGAGCATCTCTTTCAGAAGATAAAGTGGCTGAATTTGAAAAAGAACATAAAGAAATGTTATCAAAAATTGCACCCGAAGAGTTTGATATACTTCATTATTGTGCAATTTCTGTAATAGAAAAAATATAATTTATATAAAGGAGTAAAAAATATGACACTTTATGAAGAACTTATAAGAAGAGGCCTTATAGCCCAGGTTACTGACGAAAAAGAAATAAGCGAAATGATTAACAACGGAAAGGCAACATTCTACATAGGTTTCGACCCTACAGCAGACAGCCTTCATGTTGGTCATTTTATGGCACTCTGCCTTATGAAACGTCTTCAGATGGCAGGAAATAAGCCTATCGTTCTCATCGGCGGCGGAACAGCGATGATCGGTGATCCTTCAGGTAAAACTGATATGAGAAAAATGATGACAAAAGAAACAATCAATCATAATGTTGAGTGTTTCAAGAAGCAGATGAGCAGATTTATCGACTTTTCAGAAGATAAGGCAATCGTTGTTAATAACGGCGACTGGCTTTTAGACCTTAATTATGTTGATGTACTTCGCGAAGTAGGCGCTTGTTTCAGCGTAAATAAGATGCTTACATTTGAATGCTATAAACAGAGAATGGAAAGAGGACTTACTTTCCTCGAATTCAACTATATGATAATGCAGAGCTACGATTTCTATATGCTTTATCAGAAATATGGATGTAATATGCAGTTCGGTGGAGATGACCAGTGGGCAAATATGCTTGGTGGTACAGAACTCATCAGAAAGAAACTTGGAAAAGACGCTCACGCTATGACAATTACTCTTCTTCTCAATTCAGAAGGAAAGAAGATGGGTAAAACAGAAAACGGTGCTGTATGGCTCGATGCTAATAAGACAACACCTTACGATTTCTTCCAGTATTGGAGAAATGTTTCTGATGCCGATGTTATCAAGTGTCTCAAAATGCTTACTTTCGTTCCTGTTGAACAGATCGAAGAAATGGAAAAGACAATGGAAGGCGCTGAATTCAATAAAGCTAAGGAACTTCTCGCTTATGAACTCACCAAACTCGTTCATGGTGATGAAGAAGCAGACAAGGCTCGTGAGGCTGCAAAGGCTGTATTCGGTGGTGCAGGACATTCAGAAAATATGCCTACTGTTGAAATTACAGAAAATATGTCAGTAGCTGATCTTTTAGTAACAGCAGGACTTGCTGCTTCAAAATCAGAAGCAAGAAGACTTATTCAGGGCGGAGGAGTTTCTGTTGATGACAGAAAAATTCAGGATTTCGCCGAAATTATCGAAGTTTCTGATTTTGTAATTCTTAAAAAAGGTAAAAAATCATTTACAAAGATAGTTAAGAAGTAAATAAAGAAAAATAACCTCTCGCTTTTACGGGAGGTTATTTTTTCTTTTCATCATTAATTCTCTAATTTCTTCTGGGGTTCTTAATTGTTTGGCACGAGGCATAGAAAATTCTACTTCGGGTTCTTCAAAAGATTCTACGAGTGCGTCAACAAATCGTTCTGCGGTTTCTTTGTCTTTGATTGTAAAATCTGCAAATATGCTTGATGTTGCCATATTGTGTGTCTCCTTAATAAAAGTATAAAATAAAACAGACAAACTACGTTTTACAGAATGCCTGTTTTGTACTAATCAATTACTG
The DNA here is from genome assembly GCA_017466865.1 of Oscillospiraceae bacterium. Lineage (GTDB taxonomy): Bacteria > Bacillota > Clostridia > Oscillospirales > Ruminococcaceae > RGIG4131. The sequence continues at coordinate 35,165 of JAFTTI010000008.1, forward strand.
TTCACTCTCAGGGAGATGAAGCTGTTTAACGGGAATTCTCTTCAAAGGAGAGTACATATATTTAGGGCAACTGAAATCAGCCTTTACCATGCCTCTTTTTTCACAAAGAACCATATTGCCGTCTTTGGCACGTGAACCAAAATGACAATACTGACACTGAGGGGGAATATCGTTACCGAATAATTTTTTCTTAGCCATAGCAAACACCCTTTCGTAAAATGTTTATCTATAAAAATTATATCACATATTTTTTCTGTTTGCAACAGTTTTTTTGTCCCATAAAAGATATATTATCATTATTATTAAAATTACAGATGGAAGGATAGAAGTTTCTCTTAAACCTATATAAATAGCTTCTGTGGATACTGTAATGCTTATGAACTTTACAGCGATTCTGGATATAATTATTGATAAAAAAGCTATTATGATTCTTGCAATAAAAAAATATTTAAAAGAAAATCTGTTTCCGGCTATTGTTTTTATCTGCATTATTACGGAGATTCCTCCGAAAGAGAATAAAGCCGTTATAATTGGCAGAAGTTTGAATATATCTCTTTCTAATTCAGTCATAGTAGTTATTTCGATAAAAGAATTTATTATAACAGAAATATTTGTATTGATGCTTATATTTGATAATAGAATCTCTGTAAAAACGATTATAACTGATGAAAAAATAATCATAATACAAATTTTAAAAAGAGATACAGAAGATGATTCTACTGCTGAAATAAGAGTTTCGGAGGAAATTTTTATTTTATCTGATTTTTTCATATTACTTTCTGCTTTTTTTAAAAAACCTGAAATTATTGCGAATAAAATAGTAGATATGGATATTGAAATATATATTATAATTCCTGCCTTTTTCGATGAATACAATATAGGACTTGAAATCCCCATAACAAAAGCAGGTGAAGGCATATAGCAGAAAGACAACATTCGTTCTGCTTCTTTTTTTGATATTTCATTGTTGTCATAAAGTTCGGCAAGATTTTTTATGCCAATAGGGTATCCGCCTGTGAAACTCATCAGAAATACAGAAAATAAATTTTCGTCTATATGCAATATATACTTTGAAATAAATCTGAAAGGTCTGCTGAAATATCTATGTAGACCGCTTTTTATTATTAAAGAAGAAATTACCATAAACGCAAATAATGATGGTATCACGATTTTAAGGCATCTTTCAATTGAATTTATAATAGCTAATGATATTTTTTCAGAATATATAAGAGTAAGAATTGTAAACCCTAAAATCAAAACAAATGTAATTATATTTTTAAGATATTTCATATCATTTCTCCTGTGATAAAGTATATAAAAGAATAGTATCTAATATATATTTATATACGGGAGATGAGTTGACTATGAAGAAAGAAAATAAATTAAAATATTATTTAAGAAAAAATCTTTACCTGGATACAACTATTTCTATAAATGATAATAGGGAAGTTATAGTTGAAAATTGTAAGAAAATACTTGAATACAACGATATATTCATAAAAATATCAACCCCAACTGTAACCTTTCAGATATGGGGAAATAATCTTTCTATAAAAAATTATGAAGATAAAGGAATTATAATTGAGGGCGTTATATCAAGTATTGAATTTTTATAGGGGTGTTGTAGTTTGTTCAGAACTTTAAAAGGGGTTATAAAACTTGAAATCAAAGGATCGGGTTACGAAAAATTGATAAATGATATGAACGAAAGTTCGATACCTTGTTTTAATGTAAGTATAAAAAGCGAAAAGCTATATATTGAAATATATAAAAAGTATTTTTCAAAGATTGAAAATATCTGTAAACATCATAATCTTGAAATAAATATATTATCCAGAAAAGGAGCTATATTTAAAATACTCAAATATAGCAAAAGATACGGCGTTGCAATAGGTATACTTTTATTTCTTACTGTATCTTTTTTTCTTTCAAATATAGTACTTAAAATTGATATAAACGGAAACGATAATGTTACCGATGAAGAAATTGTTGATTTTCTAAAAAGAAATAATATTGATTACTGGTCTTTTATTCCCGAGATAGATATGGATAATACGGGGAGAAAGCTCTATATAGAATTTGATGAAATTTCATGGGCAACAGTGAGAAATTCAGGCGGAATTTTAATAGTTGATGTTCGTGAGGGAACAGATAAACCCGATATGGTTCCAATAAATCAGAAATGTAATATTATATCAGATAAAAACGCTCAGATTATAAAAATAAAAGTTTATAGTGGAACTCCTGCTGTCAGCGAAGGCGATGGGATTGCCAGAGGCGATGTTATTATAAGTGGAATCGTTACTGATAAATTCGGGAAATCTCAAGCGGTAAGGGCAGAAGGTGAGATAACTGCCAGATATACAGAAGAAGTTTGTTTTTATCAACCACTTGAATCTGTATCTTTAATAGAATGTGGTAAGATCGAGAATAAATCTCTTTCATTATGGGGTAAGAATTTATATGAAAAAAACAATATTCCTGAAGATAAAATGATTAAAATTGTATCGAGAACAAATGATTTTTCAATTTTCAGCATAAAGCTTCCAATAGAAATATCAACCGATACATATTATCTTTATGAATATAAGGAGATGACCGACACACCAATTTCAGCAGAAGAAAAATGTATTGAAAAAATCAAGGATTACGAAGAAATATTCTATTCTGACAAAATAATATATAATAAAGAAGTTATCAAGGAAAATGACAGTAAAGGTGTAAAAATCCGTGTTATATATACAATAGATAGCAAAATAGGTGTAAAACAGAATATAATCGTCTGATTTTTTTAAAAAAATACTGTTCAAGTATGAAATAATATGGTATAATTAACTATATATGTGATGTTGAAAGGGTGAACCGATGTCTGAAAAAATAATAAAGATTGAAGATACAGGAGAGATGCATTCTCTTCTCGGTGATTTTGATGAAAATATAAACCTTATACAAAAACATTATAATGTTAATATTTTAAGCCGTGGAGAAGACCTTAAAATAATGGGCAATGATGCAGATGTTTCTCTTGCATTTGCTTGTATTGATGTTTTACTCAGCAAGATAAGAAACGGTGATAATATAGGAGAACAAGAAGTTCGTTATGTTTTCTCAATGGTTGACGAAGGAATACACAAAGAAATAAAAACCATTTCAAACAATAATGTATGCGTTACATCAACAGGAAAAACCGTAAAGCCTAAAACTATCGGTCAGCAGAAATATATAGACGCAATAAAATCAAATACAATAGTATTCGGAGTAGGTCCTGCAGGAACGGGTAAAACATACCTCGCCGTTGCTATGGCAGTAAAAGCCATGCGTTCTCATGAAGTCAATAAAATCATTCTTACAAGACCTGCTGTTGAAGCGGGGGAAAAGTTAGGATTTTTACCCGGTGACCTTCAGGAAAAGGTCGACCCTTATTTAAGACCTTTATACGACTCTCTTTTCGAGATGTTCGGTGCAGATACATTCACAAGACTTCTTGAAAAGGGAAGTATAGAAGTAGCGCCTCTTGCTTATATGCGAGGAAGAACACTTGATGATGCCTTCATCATCCTTGATGAAGCACAGAATACAACATGTGAACAGATAAAAATGTTCTTAACAAGACTTGGTTTCAACAGTAAAATAGTAATAACAGGTGATATAACCCAGATAGACCTTCCGGATAAAAGAAAATCAGGGCTAATCGAAGCAACAAAGGTTCTCAAAGATGTTGAAGATATCAAAATAGTAAAATTTACAGATGTCGATGTTGTAAGACACAAACTTGTTCAGGATATTATAAGAGCTTATGAAAAATACAATTCAGAAAGGAACGACAGCGATGCCTAAGGTTAAGGTGTATGTAAGAAACGATCAGAAAGATGTTAAAGTTCCGACAGGAATAAGACTTTTGATAAGAAAATGTTGCCAGGCTGTTCTAAAAAGCGAAGGTTTTGATAAAGACGCCGAAGTAAGCGTTTCATTTGTAAGTAATGATGACATAAAATCGCTCAATAAAATGTATCGTGATAAAGATAGAGTAACAGATGTTCTTTCTTTTCCTTTATCCGATGACGGAAGATATGATATAAATAACGAAACAGGAATGTGCCTTTTGGGAGATGTTGTTATATCATTACAAACAGCTATGTCACAAGCCGAAATGTATGGTCATTCTCTCGAAAGAGAAATAGGCTTTTTAACAGTTCACTCGATGTTGCATCTTTTAGGATATGATCATGAAACATCTCCTCTTGATGAAACTATTATGATGGAAAAACAGGAAGAAATACTTGAAAGTCTTGGAATTTCAAGAGATAGCACATTTACAGAAAACAAGGAAACGGTATAATTATGGGAAGCAAAAATATCTTTGTAACTATCATAGGAAGAGCAAATGTAGGAAAATCATCGCTTCTTAACGCGCTTGTCGGTGAAAAAATCGCTATGGTAAGCGATAAACCACAGACAACAAGAACGAGAATATCAGGTGTTCTTACAAAAGATGAAATACAGTATGTTTTTATGGATACTCCGGGAATTCAGTATAAAACAAAGAACAAACTCGGTGAACATATGAATAATACAGTCAAACATTCTGTTGTTGATATCGATGCTGTTATTTTCATAATTGATGTTTCCAAAAAGATAGGCGAACAGGACAAGCTTATAGCCGAAAAAATAAAAAACAGCCGTTCTCCTGTTATACTTGTACTTAATAAGACAGACCTTGTTGAAAAGAAGGTAATCGCTGAAAAAATAAAAGAAATTTCTGAACTTTATGATTTTTCTGCCATTATTCCTATAAGTGCAAAGAATAACGATGGAACAAATCTTGTTCTTGAAGAAGTATCTAAATATGCAAACGAAGGCCCTCATTTCTTTCCTGATGATGCTATCACTAATCAGAACGAGCGTGTTCTTGCTGCTGAAATAATAAGAGAAAAATTACTTATTCTTCTTAATGACGAAATCCCTCATGGAATTGCAGTTACAGTTGAAGAAATGAAAGAACGCAATGATAAAGATCTTTTGGATATTCAGGCAACAATATTCTGTGAAAGAGATTCACATAAAGGAATTATTATCGGTAAAAATGGTAGTATGCTCAAAAAAATCGGATCTCTTGCAAGACAGGAACTTGAAGAATTTTTCAGAATAAAAGTTAATCTTCAGTGTTGGATAAAGGTTAAGGAAGACTGGAGAAACAGAGAAGGAATTATAAAGAATTTCGGACTTGATTTCAGGAAATAATTACTGATTATAACTTTAACCATCGGTGTTATACTTTTAATGTATAATATTCTGGAGGTAAGTTTAATGGATGAATTATGGGATGTATTCTGTAAAAGCGGAAAAATATCTGATTATCTGAAATACAGAGAGTCTGTTTCTGATGATGAGGAATTAAAAAATGCTGATAACAACATACGGAATAGTAATCAGAGAGCGTAATGTAGGCGAAAATGATAAATTTATAGATGTTCTTACAAGCGATTTAGGAGTTATTGAACTTTCTGCGAAAGGCGTAAAAAAAATAACCAGTAAAAGTTTTTCTTCTGCGCAACTCTTTGCATATTCAAAATTCTGTCTTAATAAAAAGAACGACAGATATTATATAAATAGCGCCGAACCTGTCAGAATATTCTATGATATACGCCTTGATGTCGAAAATTTTGCTCTTGCTTCATATTTCTGTGATATTATTCTTCATACAATAACATCAGAACAAAGTGCAAAGTCTGTAACAAGGCTTTTTCTCAACAGTATGCATTTTCTCGAAAAAGGGAATCATACAAGAGAACTTCTCAAATCCGTATTTGAACTAAGGCTTATGTCAGATATAGGTATGATGCCTGATATAGTTGCTTGTCATTCTTGTCTTTGTTATCAGACACCTCTTATGTATTTTAAAATAAGAAAGGGAACTATATTCTGCGAAAACTGTTATAACAGGTCAGGGGATGCAGTTGCCATAAACACTTCTGTCCTTCACGCAATAAGGTATATATGTCTTACCGATATAGAAAAACTATGGTCTTTTAAGCTATCAGAAGAAGCACAGCAGACCCTTTCTTATATTACAGAAAATTATCTTCTTTCTCATACAGAAAGACATTTTAAGACACTTGATTTTTACAAGGAATTGGAGAATACTTTTAATGAACAGTAATCATAAAACCCTTGAATTACATAAAATTTTCGCAATGCTTTCAGAAAAAGCATCTAACCCGATAACAAAAGAAAAAGCACTTTCTATAAAACCATCATCTGATTTTGAAACAGTAAAGAAAGAACTTTCAAAAACATCAGATGCTTATGAACTTTCCTGTAAATTCGGAAGTCCACCTTTCTATAATTTCAAGGATATTTCCGATTGTCTCAACAGAGCATCGTCTGACGGTAAGCTTTCTTTAAAAGAAATGCTTGATGTCAGATATCTCCTTATGCAATGCAGAGAGATTTCAGAGTGGTATTCTCAGTGTTTTGAAACAGAGAATACACTCAGTTATCTTTTCAGTTCTGTTGTTCCGAATAAAAGCCTTGAAAAAAGAATAGAACTTTCAGTCTTATCAGAAGAGGAACTTGCTGATACAGCAAGTGATGAACTTGAAAAAATCAGAAAGAAAATCATTCGTTCAGGAATGAAAGTAAGAGAACATCTTGATAAGATGATAAAATCTTCAAGTGTTCAGAAAAGCCTTCAGGAAAATATAGTTACTATCCGTGACGGCAGATATGTTCTTCCTGTAAAAGCAGAACATAAAAATAATGTTGAAGGCCTTGTTCACGATGTTTCTTCAAGCGGTTCAACACTTTTTATCGAACCTATGGCTGTTGTTGAAGAAAACAATAATATACGCGTTTTAAAAGCACTTGAACAAGAAGAAATAGAACGCATTATAAAAGAAATATCCGCTGAATGTGGTGCTTTTGCAGAACAGCTTATAAGAAATATGTCTTATATTGCAGAACTCAATCTCTATTTCTCAAAAGCCGATTTAGGAATAGAAATGAGAGGTTCTGTTGCGAATATAACAGATAGCGGAAAGGTTATTCTCAAAAAAGCAAGGCATCCTCTTATAGATAAGAATAAAGTTGTTCCTATTTCGTTATCTCTTGGCGAAGATTATAATGTTCTTATAATAACAGGTCCTAATACAGGCGGTAAGACAGTTTCTCTCAAAACAGTAGGTCTTTTAACACTTATGACTATGTGCGGACTTATGATTCCTGCTGAAGAGGGAAGTGTTATAACTGTTTTTAAGGATGTTCTTGTTGATATAGGTGATGAACAAAGTATAGAACAAAGCCTTTCTACATTCTCATCCCATATGAACAGAGTTGCTGACATACTTAAGAAGTCTGATAAAGATACTCTTGTACTTCTTGACGAATTAGGATCAGGAACAGACCCTGTCGAGGGTTCAGCACTCGCTGTATCCATAATTGAAAATCTTAAAAATAAGGGTACAAAATTAATGGTTACAACTCATTATCAGGATATAAAACTTTATGCGCTGGACACTCCTAATGTAGAAAATGCAAGTTGTGAATTTGATATTTCAACATTAAGACCTACCTATAAACTTATTATAGGTTCACCCGGAAAATCAAATGCTTTTGCGATTTCTTCAAAACTCGGTATTCCTGATGATATAATCGAATATGCTAAATCACTTGTTACCGAGGAAAATAAGAGATTTGAAAATATCTTTGAAAATCTTGAAAAACTTCGCTCTGAACTTGAATCAAATAACGAAAAAGCAGAAAAACTCAAAGAAGAACTTGAAATCAAGACAAAAGAAATCAACGAAAAGCAGAAACTCATTGACGATAACTATGAAAAAGAGCTTGAAAACGCAAGAATCAAAGCTATGCATATAGTTGAGAATGTTCAGGAGCGTTCTGACGAACTTCTCGATGAACTCGCTGAAATAAGAAAACAGAAGGATAAATCTAATTTTTCAGCACTTACAGTTGATGCAAAGTCAAAAGCAAAATCTGCTCTTAATGATATGTATAAGCAGGCAAATCCTGTTGTTAAGAAAACAGACGACTATAAACTTCCTCGCCCATTAAAGAGGGGAGATACAGTTTATATCACAGATATTGATAAAAACGGTATTGTAGCAGGGGAAGTTGACGGTAGCGGAAATGTATTTGTTCAGACGGGTATAATGAAAACAAAGGTAAATATCTCAAAACTCCGTCTTGTTGAAGCACAGAAACCTATACAGAATAAGTCTAAAGGCGTTTCTAAAAAGGGAATACAGAGCAAAGTTACCCGAAAAGTTGAACTCGAACTTGATATCAGAGGTCAGGCTGCTGATGAAGGCGTATTTGAAGTTCAGAGATTTATCGATAGCGCTGTAATGTCAGGTGTTAAAATGGTTACTGTTATTCACGGCAAGGGAACAGGTATCCTCAGAAACGCTGTTCATAAAGAACTTAAATCGAATTCTTCCGTAAAGACCTTCAGATTAGGTATCTATGGTGAAGGCGAAGATGGCGTAACTATAGTTGAACTTAAATAAAGATAGAAGTCGGTTTTATAGCCGACTTTTATTATAAAACAGGGGATTTCGCAATAATAAAAATTATGTGCAATTAAGTGTTGACATACTGGGTATTTTGTTATATACTATAAATAGGGTTATTATACTTTGTTTCAGTATGTTTCTCCTTCTGATATATAGAACTCATCTGATTTTAATAATTTTGTATTATCTGAATATAACCCTATTTATAAAGGAATTATCCCTATTATAAATAATTTTATTTTTATATTATATTATTTGAATTTTATTTAAGCAGTTTCGTTTTATATTATTTCCCGTGGGGAATAATATCGGATCTGCAAATTTAATATATCTGAATTTCGTGATAATAATTATTATGTGAAATTTACATATCTATTAATCTACGGGGAAAACCATAAAATGAACTATTATCAATTGCACTAAATCAAAGCTATGACAATAGAAAAAAAGAAAAGAGAGGGTAAAACCTCTCTTTTTTTATTCCTCAATCATCATCGGCTTGTTGCACTCTCCACAGATTAACTTTATAACCTTTGTTGTTCTTGCAATATTTCCGCAACATTCACAGAAATGCTTGTATGATTTTGCTTTTGTACTGTTTCCGCCTAATAACTTTTCTTTTGTTTTTCTGAAACAAAAATCGTATTGATAATACTTTGAAAATAATTTTTCAAAATCTTCACTTGGTTTTGTGTGTGCAAATCCGTATTTACTTGAATGTTCTACGATTAGCAAATGTTTTTCGGCTGTATCTTTGAATTTCTGATTATGATAAGTTCCGCCACGAGAACAATCTTGAATTTTATTTATTTCATTGTATAGATGACACATTTCGTGTAACATTGTACCAGCAATTTCAAGATATGGGCGGTCAAGATGTTCTGCGACAATGTTTATTTCGTATCTGCCCCCAATTCCGTTTTCCCAAGCCTTATAAGTTGTAAACCAACCTAAAACACCTTTTCTTTTTCCTCGACTTTGAATCGTTATGATAGGCAAGGGCAATTTATCTTCAAAAAGGTCTTTATTCAGCCTTGAAAATAATTTTTCAAGTTGTTCTATCATCTTTGAGTTGTTAATATCTTTCATTTTAATATCCTTTCGTTTTCTTCAAAGAGTTTTTCAAGTTCATCAAAATCTATACTTTCTATTGTATAGAATCCTGATACTTGAATGTTCTTTTCATCGTTGAAATTGTTTGCCGTTACTTGAATGGGCATTTTTCTATAAAAATTTCTTGCTTTTTTACTCATTCTTGAAACAAGCATATTCCCATGAATTATTTTTCGTAGTTCTTCTGCTCTTTTTGTCATTTTGAAAACCTCTTGACATTTGTGTTTTTATTTGATAAAATAGAAGAAAGGCGGTATAGGTTTGGTTTTCGTCTTTAGTGCTACTCTCGTACAGTAGCACTTTTTTTTATTTATATTTTTTGCTCTTTAAGTTTTACAAGCACTATTTCAACTTTTTTGATTTCTTCTTTTAGAAAGTCAATATATCTGCTCCCTTCTGACAAAAATAATGCATCTTCTAATTTACCTTCTAAATTGATTTTTCTTGTTTCTAATACCTCAATTAAGTATATAAAATCCTCGATTGTTAAGTTGTATTTGCTCATTTCCATATCAATTCCTTTCATAATAAAACCGCCTTTCAAATATTAAGGTCAATTCCTTAACCTCTATATATATTTTACCCCAAAAATGTACTAATGTCAAATTTCCCTTGAAAAATAATATTCAAAAACACTCAATAAATGCCTATTCTACGCGGTTTATAGCACTTTACAAAATTTCTTTTATTCTACTTTTTGCATAAAATCTATTGAATATTATTATTCAAAATATACAATGTGTTGTAATCGCACAAATTCCCTCGGCTCTGTGTTCTTGCGGTCTGATGTCTTTTTCCCCCTCAGTTCTGCGGGTTGTTGCAGTCCCACTCCGCCCCCTCGACCTTTGTCTATTCAGCCCGTTTTCCTTTTCGAAAAGGTTTGTCAAGTGGTCGTGCCGACGGTGGAGATTTTCGTAGAAAATACAACCGCCATTTTTTAATTGTAATCCATAACAAACCCCATTCCGAAACGCTCGGTTATTTTCCGTTTAACTCACAATTAAAAAATGAGCCACTTTACAAGCCTTGCCGAAAATGATATAACATAATAGGCAAAGACGGGGGGAGAACAAACTCAATTCAACGCACAAAAAGGACAGACACCGCAAGAATATCTCAGTTATTGCAGGGGAATTGTTAAGGGGGCTTATGATAAACGCCCTCTTAACCGATTACAACACATAAAAAAATAACACCTAACTAAATCGAATAGTTAGGTGTTTTTTTATTATTTTACAATATTATTTTTTAACTTTTATCGTTTTTAATTCCTGCGATATAGTCCAATGATACATTATAATACTTTGCCAATTCTATTGCTTTGTCAAATGGGATTTGATATTCTCCTGTTTCCCATCTGCTGTATTGTTTTTGGGTTGTATCTAACAATTTGGCTATTTCTGTTTGATTAAGTTTTTTGTCTTCTCTTAAATCTTTTAATCTTTGGTAATATTTCATTATTTAACACCCCTTTTTTTGTTGATTTATACAATTATATCATATTTTTAAATTTTATGTTGACATTAGTACAAAATTGGGGTATACTAATTACAGTTAGTACAAATATGTACTAATATGAAGCCTTTACCGCAATAAGAAGTGCTAAAACAAAAGAAAACATAACTACACTTGTAATTATTAAATCTTTTAATTTCTTCATTGTATTTCTCCTTTCGTATTTTTATTTTTCACAACTTTAATTATACCACAAAGGAGAAATGCGGTAAAGTGCTTTGACTATAAAAAAAGGAGACTGCAAAATATGAAATGTTCAGAATGTAATGAAGAAATGATATTTGATATTAAAGAATTTAATTTTAACGGAAGATTGATTTCTTATTATATCTGCCCTAATGAATGCAACATTATTAGAGAAGAAAGCAGATTAGATGGAAAAGATAATAAATGGTGCTTTATAAAAGAAAAAGCGTCAAAATACAAATTACAAAAAAACCCGTAAAAAACTTTTGTAAGGTAATCAGCCTAACGGCTTATTATATAAAAAAAATAAAGAAAGAGGGTCGAACTTATGAACGACAACAAAATGATACTCGTAGGTATCGAAGAAAAAAAAGGAGAGTTTGAGGGGAGAGCATATCACAATTATTGCTTCCACTTTAACGAAAACACTGGAAAACCTAACATCATCGGCAAAAGCACAGGAGTGCTTAAAGTAAAAGCTGAAAACCTTAATGATGTTTTGGGTTTTGCACCTACAACAGCGGACTTAAACGCTTGTTTAGGCAAATCAATGGTAGTTGCATACAATAGGTACGGACAGCCTATCCGCATTGGCTTTGAAGATACAAAGTCTAAATAATGGGAGAGGTAACCACTATTGCAATATCGGGTGAAACTGTTGAGGAGACAACAACTATTGAGTCTGCGGTCGATTCGATATTGCTACCCTCAACAGTTCAGACCGAAACAAGAGAAGAAATATCGGTAGACACTACTGATTATACAGAGTTACTTGCATATCAGAACGACAGGTTGACGGAAATATCAACACTTTTAACGTACATACTCGTAACGGGAATTATTGTTATTGCTGTTTCTGTTTGCAAGTGGATTTCATCAGTTATCAATGCGGTATAGCCGTATGGATATATAAAAATTGAAGAAAGGAGAAATGTAGAAATGACAGCCGACCAGATGACAGCTCTTTTTACAAGCGTTGACCTCACTATTCTTTATGATATTTTCGTAGCTGCAATTACTTGGGCACTTCCTACAATGGTTACTATTTCAATTGTTAAGAAGATACCCTATATCGCACTCGGATATATCAGAGGTGCTTGTTAATCTCCGTATAAGCATAACGGACTTATACGCTAAAACAGACTTGGTATTCCACACAAGTCTGTTTTCTTTTTCGGCTTTTCTGCATTTTAAAGTAAATAAAAATGTTAATTTTGAAAATTATTTTAATAGTACTTATTTTTGCTTTTTGGTGTGTTGGTGTATTTTTTTATATTAAAGAAGATGATTTCGATATTTTATTGGTGGCTTCTATTCTTTTACTTTTATTTTTACATCTTTTCTTTGAAGATATCTATTGTGAAATCAATCCGCCAAAAACTGTTGAAGAAAATGGGTATATATATCAACTTGAAGATTATCAACCTGAACAAACTATCGAACGATACGGCGAAACTTATGTTTTAGTTACAGAATAGGAGCGATAGAAATGTTTATATACACACAAATGAGTTTATATCGCCATTGTAAAAGGTGCGGACAACTTACCGATGATGGCACAAAAGATTATTGTTTAGATTGCCTCGATGAAATCTATGAGGAAAACAAAGTTAAAAGCAACATTGATATAGATTTTTATCCTACATTTGACGAGGTTGAGGGGGTGCATTTAAATGTTTCATAAATACAAAAAAGGCTTTATAAGTCTTTTCCTTGCTCTTGCGGTAATGCTTTCTTGTTGCGTTCCCGTTTTTGCAATCATATACGAAAATTCCTATAATACTTATAAAACTTATGTTTATATAAATGAGTCTGTTCAACCTTATCATTTAGCCGTTGGTAAGGGTGGAGATTTTGCCTTCCGTAAAAAAAATAATACTTATTTTGAGGGATTTTTTGGTGAAGAATTTTTTATTCATTCTGTGTCTCGTGATTCTTCTAAAAATATAACTGGTATAAAATTTTCTTTTTCAAATTATACTCGACATAAAATTGAGGTCAATAGTGACACAAGTTTTATTTTGCATGATTATAATTTGGTTGAAAATTCTACTGTTTATGATTATAATTCTTCCTATCTTTATAAATTTGACTGGTCAAAATTTAGTGTGTCAATGTCTTGTGGTATTGAAAAAGGTGATTCCTTTACATATCTAAACTATCAAGGCGAGGAAGAAACAATAACTTTTGACGGAAACGGCGGAATTGTCGGCTATGGCAATTCTGAGGAAGAGGATAACCCTTTCGGAGATTTAATTGAACAAGATTATCCCGAATTTAATTTACCCGAGTATTCGGGTCTTGAACTTAAAGATTTTGTTGATTTTGATAAAATTTTTACTGATTTACAAGACGGAAATCTTTTGGCAGTTGGCCAAGGGATTCTCAATGCTTTAAAAGGTGGCTTTCAGTTTACAACTTCTTCGGTTGTAAATATAGTGTCACACCTTGCATTAACTCTTGTTTCTTTGTTCGATTGGCTGAAAGAAACCTTGCCTATTCTTTTCGGAAATATGGTTGTAAAGCTCAATCCTTATTTTGAAAACTTATACAATGTACTTAAACTTATTGAAACTGCGGTTACAAATAACCCCACAGGTGAATTTATATTCGACCAAGAAGGTTTATTTGGTAAGCTCGATAATCTTTCTGATTTATCACAAAAAATAAAAGATATATTTACAGAAAATTTTATTAATGCTTTGTTGTTGATACCTGATTTAAAAACATCTATTGAAAATTGGTTTTCTGCTATTGAAACAGTATTTAACACTACAAAAGACAAAATATTTGATTTATATGATTCTTTTATTTTGTTTAAAGATACTTTAAAAATAATGCTTTCTGAAGAAATAAGTGTTATAACAACTTTCTTTGATGTTTCCGATACAAATGTAAAGTCTTTGATTTCATCAAGGTACGAGGATTTTCAACTGACTTTTGCAGATAAATTTCCTATTTTAAAGGTTATGAATAGTGTTAAAATTGCCGTTGAATCTTCATTTAATGAAAATGATGTTGTTTTTTCTTTTCCCGATGTTACATTCCCACTCCATGACGGGAAAACTCTTACTATAAACGGGTTTACTGTTACAACTAACATTACAAAGAAAATACGCATATTTACTGACCCTATTATCATCGGCATTGTTTACCTTTCTACTTTTAACTTTTTTAGAAATGCAATACCCGATTTGATAGGCGGTGTTGGTGGTGGTGTTCATCAGGCAGGGGACAGCATTTCACAAGCTGTATATGATGAACAACATAAAAATCGTACAAAAATAGGGTTTTAAGGCGGTGAAAATATGATACTTTATTACATTGTCGATTTTATATTGACTATTGGCGAAATGTTTCTAAAAAACATAGACCCTTTTTATTTTGGTGAAGATTTAGGACATATAATTGACTTTATAGCAAATATTTTCACTTATGCAAATGTTCTTTTTCCTTTAAAAGAATTGACACCTATTGTACATATTTATTTTTCTTGGTTTTACATCCGCTTTAATTTGGCTGTTTTGGGCTTTGTTAAAAAATATATTCCTATTGCATAAAAAAATAATAAAAGAGAGGTTTTATATTATGGACTTATATTCAATTCTTAACTTTTTTCTTCACCCGACACCAACAGTTACAGTTATCTCGCTTTCTGTTTCGCTTTTTCTGTTATTTATTGTTTTTCCCCTTGTTAATAATGCTTACAAAAAGAAGAAAATTGCAGAAAATGAAAGGATAGATAAAAATGATAATGCAGATGATAAGTAGCATTTTCAGCTACTTAAAAGACTTTATTTTCCTTGCTTTAAAGGTATTGGCAGGGGTTATAATTCCCTTTATAATCTCTTGTATTGGTTTCTATATTTATTTCAGATATATAAAGAAAATGAAACCGCCGAAACGCACAAAAGAGCCTATTTTTACACAGGATAATATTCTTAAAAGATTATACATTGATTTCCCCCGTAGGCTGATTCTTGATAAAATGACACTCAATCCCGATAGATACAACGAAACGGGCATATATATCTTTGAGGGAGAGCAGGGAAGTGGTAAAACTATTTCTGCGATTCATTATGTAAAAACACAGATAGAAAAAAATCCTCTTGCGACATTCTCCGCTAATCTTCAAGTAGATGGGCAAAAGGAACTTTTAGAGGATTGGCGACAAATAGTTGCTACTGAAAATGGCATATACGGGCAATTAAACCTTATTGATGAAATACAGAATTGGTTTAATTCAAACGAAAGTAGAGATATAAATGTTGAGTTTATCGGTGAAATTTGTATGCAACGAAAACAAGCAAAAGCAATAATAGGAACAACACAACATTTCAATCGTATGTGTAAGCAGTTAAGGCAGGAAACAACCTATATAATGCGACCAATGACAATAGCAGGGTGTTTAACTATTGTAAGACAATACAAGCCTACTATTGACATTGACGGGCAATTAAAGAAAATGAAACTCCTGCGGACATACTTTTTTGTTCATACTGATGAACTGCGTAATAGTTACGATACATATAGTAAGATAAAAAGAATATCACATAAAGGCTTTAAAGATAATTCTTTTTCCTTGTTACAGTAGAAATGGGGTGTCTATACCGACCGACCGACTTGTTCGGCGGTCGGTAAGCCCCCCTACTAACAGGGGGGTACAAAATACAATATGAAAGGATGATGAGGAATGGAAACTCAAACGCTTTTAAATTGTATATCCATTGACTATATAACTATAACAATAAGAAATATGCCGTTAGAAGAAATTATAATGAAAATGGGTCTTTTGAATATTAATTTTAAAAATGTTAAAGGGCACAATTTTTATAGAGATTGTATGACGTTTTCGGGGATGAATTTCCTTTACAATGGGTTGAATTCAAATATGGGCATTTGCATTGAATTAAAGGGTACGGGTTGCCGTGCTTTTGAAACATTCGGTAACGGAGATTATTTACAGTTGCTTTCGTGGGTGATAGACCATGAAGAAAATAATTGTACTCGATTAGACCTTGCGTATGATGATTTTTCGGGAATATTACCACTTGAACGCATAAGGGATGATGCGATAGCAGGGAATTACCTTTCAAAATGCAAGGGCGGAAATATTCGTCAAGGCTTCGGAAATCAAGACGGGTTGACAGTATATTTCGGCTCTCGTGAAAGTGAATTCCTTTGCCGATTCTATGATAAATCCGCAGAAAAATGTGTAAAAGATAAAATTCCTCATTGGGTTAGATGTGAAATACAACTCGGAAAAAATCTCACATATAACACATTGAAAGATATTACAACTTATGACGATTTAAAAGCAACTTTTTTCAAGATACTTAATAATTATCTTCGATTTATTGAGCCTTTCAATAATGAGGCAGGGAATAAAAGCAGGGATTCTATTATTGCTGATTATTGGTCAAATTTCATCGGCATATATGGTAAGATGTCTGTATTCAGTAAAAAGGGCGTTCAATATACAGAAGAAAATCTGAAAAAATATATCTTCGGACAGGCGGGGAATGCTTTATGGACATTTTTTCAAATATATGATGTAGAGGATTTTTTTCATGAACTTGAACGCATTGAGAAAAAGGATAAAAATCCTAAATATTACGATTTGATAAAGAAATTTGAAAGTCTTAATAGAGTAGGTGTGAAAAAATGACAGAAAATCAATATATCATTGAATTACTTGAACTTTTATGTTATAATTGTGGTATAGATACCGAGCCTATACGCACAGGCTTTAAGTATCGTTATGATTTGTATTATAAAAATATCTATATGAACAGTTTTGATAATCGTTTTGCTTTGAAAAGGTTTGTAGATAACTTTTTCGGGGGTGATGAATCTGAACTGTTTATTAAAAAAATAGTAATTTCACAATAATAAAAATTTCGTGCAATTCATATAATCCCGAAACTACGGGGAATTCCCTAAAATGAATTACTATGAATTGCACTAAATCAAAGTTTAGTGCAATTGAGGGGAGGAAAAATTATGTCTAATATAAACAATATATCTATTGAATGTCCTTATTATATAAATGAATATATTACTTATTTAAGAGTAATCAAAGGTTCTTCAGAACGCACGGTTCAGGCTTATTATGGTGATATTTGCTTATTTCTCAAATATATTAAAATGATAAAGCTATCCGTTCCTTCAGATACATTGTTTGAAGATATAATTATTTCAGATATTCCTATTGAAACGCTTGATAATCTTTCTCTTACAGATATATATGGATTTCTCAATTATGTTTCTAAAGACCGTGAAAACTCTTCTGTAACCCGCGCCCGTAAAGCTTCAGCACTCAGAAGTCTGTTCAAATATCTTACTACAAAAACATCTTATATAAAGAAAAATCCCGTTAAAGATCTTGAAATGCCGTCTTTAAAGAAAAGATTACCGCATTTTCTTACTTTAGAACAATCTCTTGAAATGCTTAAAAATTCATCATCCGGTGATAATTCAGAACGCGATTATTGCATTATAACACTTTTTCTTAACTGTGGAATGCGTTTAAGCGAACTTGTCGGAATGAATATACAAAGTATCAATTTTAAAGACCGTACACTTAAATTATTAGGTAAAGGCAATAAAGAAAGAATGATTTATCTTAACGATGCCTGTATCGACGCTCTTAAAAAATATATAAATTCACGTGAACAACCTCAGAATGAGCCAAACGCCTTATTTATAAGCAGAAACGGCAAAAGAATAAGCAAACGAAGAGTTCAGCAGATAGTTGAAGATACGTTAAAAGCATCAGGACTTGACGGACAAGGTCTTTCAACCCATAAACTCCGTCACACAGCAGCAACACTTATGTATAGAAATGGCGTAGATACGCTTGTTTTAAAGGATTTATTAGGTCACCAAAGCATTGCTACAACAGAAATTTATACTCATATTTCTGACGAAAATCTTAAACAAGCTGCAGAAAGTTCACCATTATCTAGAGTTATAATGAATAAAAAACCCGAGGAAGATTAAATTCTTCTTCGGGTTTAATTTATTTTTTCATTCTTATAATAGAATTATTTGTGAAAATTTTATCACAAGGTATCCTGAATTTCATTTCAGCATGACAAGCATTTTCTAATTTTTCGCCTTTTTCGTCAAGTATTTCAGGAACCTTCATTTCATAAGGTTTCTGTAACGGAGAAAGTATTTCAACAGTATCTCCTACCGAGAATTTATTTCTTTGAGAACAGTAAATGTAACCATCTTTACACTCGTCAATTACCGCAACTACGTCATATTCACGGATATATCCGCTATTTTCGTAATACTGACAATCCTTCGGATGACCAAAGAAAAATCCTGTGCAATAGCTTCTGTGGCTAACTTTGAAAACTTCATCTCTGATATAATCGGGTAAATCGAAGTTGTCTTTATGGTCTTTGAGATAATCAAGCGCCATTCTGTAAGCGTTTGTTACAACAGAAACATAATAAGCGGATTTAGCTCTTCCCTCTATCTTGAAACTTGTAATTCCTGCCTCGGCAAGCTTGTCAAGATGCTCTATCATACAGAGATCTTTTGCATTGAGAATATATGTTCCCTTTTCATCTTCATAAACCGGAAAAAACTCATTCGGACGCTTTTCTTCCATAAGATGATATCCCCATCTGCAAGGCTGTGCGCAAGCACCGCGATTAGCGTCTCTATCGACCATATAAGCAGAAAGAAGGCATCTTCCTGAGAATGAAACACACATGGCTCCATGAACAAAAGCCTCAATATCAAGCTCTTTCGGCGTTTTTGCTCTTATTTCGGCTATTTCATCCAAAGAAAGCTCACGGGCAAGAACTACTCTTTTAGCACCCATATTATAGAACTCATTTGCTGTAACAAAATTTACAATTCCCGCCTGCGTGGAAATATGTATTTCCATATCAGGAGTATACTTTTTTATAAGTGAAAGTAACCCTATATCCGTTGCGATAACAGCATCAACACCAGCGTCTGATGCGTTTTTTATAAATTCTTCAAAATGGACTATTTCGTTGTTTCGGGGCAATGTATTGCAGGTAAGATAAACCTTTACCCCGTTTTTATGAGCAAACTCTACCCCACTTTTAAGTTGTTCGAAAGTAAAATTCTGAGGAGCTGCTCTCATTCCAAACAAAAGACCACCTAAGTATACAGCATCAGCGCCGTAATTTACAGCTGCTATGAGTCTTTCGTAGTCTCCAACGGGAGAAAGAAGTTCCAATCGGTTAAAATCAAACAAAAATTATCCCTCGCTTAAATAAGTCCTGCTTCGGCAAGATTTTTTTCATGTTGTTTAAGTGTCTTTGCGTAATAGAATTCCTGTGTAGTAAGGTTTGAACAGAAGAAATAATACTCTGTTTCTTCAGGATAAAGAACAGCATTTATAGCGTCAGCACCAGGGTTACATATTGCTCCTGGAGGTACACCCTCGCTCTTATAAGTATCATAAAGTTCAATACCTGAAAGTGCTGCGTATTTCTTTGTCGGATCAGATTCAAGTCTTGGGAATGTTTCTTTATCATTAAGTCTGTTCCAAAAAACTGACGATACAAGTTTCATCTGATTTGAAGTAGGCGCTTCAGACTGAACTATCGATGCAAGTGCAAGAGTTTCATCGAGAGTAAGACCTAAATCTTCCATTCTTCCGAGCATATTTGCATTTACTTTTTCTGCAAAATTAGCATAAATCTTCTTGCAGACAATTTCAGGTTCTGAATCCTTGAAGAATGTATAGGTATCGGGGAAACAATATCCTTCCATTTTATAGTATTTTGTTGGCTTATCTTCTACTTTCTTTTCGAAATTATATCCGAATTCAGCACTGTTAAAAGCTTCTATAAACTCGTCAGCACGACACACTCCTGCTTCTTCAAGCACAGCAGCGCACTGATCGAGAGTGTATCCTTCGGGGAAAGTAACATCAACTGATATTTTTTCTTGAATAGGATCTTGCTGTAAAACATCAATAAGGTCAGAATAAGACATATTTGCAGTAACCTTATGTTTTCCTGCTTTATATGAATTTGCGTTCTGCTTGTTTGATAAAACTCTGAAAGCAATAGGATTATTGATTATTTCATTATCAACAAGAATATTGGCAATATCTTCAGATGTTGCACCCTTAGGAATTTCGATTGTAAGTTCAGTATCATCGTGTCTTCCGAGTCCTGTGACTTCCATGCCGATATTTATAAGGAAAAACGCACAGATACAAGCAACTATTATGATAACACAGAAAGTAATAAGTCTGAATGCTATTTTTCCTGTATTTCTCTTCTTTTTTCTTCTGCGTTTCTTCTTAGAACCCGAAGGAACGCTTTTCTTCTGCTGATTTTCAGTAAGGTTAGCTTTTTTCTGATTATCAACTTTGTCTTTAGCATTCTTTATGCTTTCAAAAAGTTCTTCGTTTGAAGTATCCTTTTCGTTTTCATCAGGATTAAGTATCTGATTGAGTTCGTTTTCGTTCATTTTTGTCCTCCAAAGAAATTATTTGTTTCTCGGTAATTACTATGTCAACATTTATATCAAATTCATCATGAAGATGATTTGTTTCAATAGATTCATCATAACAGATTCCTACTTTAAAAACATTATGTTTTGAAAGAAATCTGTCATAAAAACCTCCGCCATATCCTATTCTATAGCCTTTTATATCGTATGAAAACGCAGGAACAACACATAAAGAATTGTCAAATATGGTTATTACAGGGCAGTTTTCGGAAGGTTCCAGTAATCCGAAGTATGAAGGTTTTACATCATCAAAGGATTTTATCTCAAAAAACTCCATATTTCCGTTTTTATCAAGACATTTAGGAACGGCTACTCTTTTATTGTTCTCAAAGCAATATTTTATAAGAGAAATAGTATCTGTTTCATCGTTTACAGAAATATATGTAAGTATCAGTTCTGAATTTTTGAATTTAGGAAAACTTATAAGTTTTTCAAAAATCTGTCTGTCAGCCGATTTTTTGGTTTCTGGTTTCATAGACTTTCTTAAAGACTTATAAAATGCTCTTTTTTCGGCTTTATATTCTTTTACGCTTAACATAATAATGATGCTTTAAGAATTTCACAACGTTCTTTTGAAATGAGCTTTTCTACAAGAGCAAGTCCGAATTCAAGCGCAACACCTGCGCCTCTTGCAGTAATAAAGTTACCATCAACACAAACTTTTGCATCGGCATCATAGATTGCATCACCAAGTTGTGTATCATATCCTGTATAGCAACAAGCTTTCTTTCCGTCAAGAATGCCTTTGTGACCTAAAATCGATGGTGCTGCGCATATTGATGCTATCGAAACATTATTTTCAACGCAGAAATCAACTGCTTTTTGAACATATTCTGATTTTTCAAGGTTTATAGTACCTGGCATACCACCGGGAAGAATAATCATTTCAAGATTTTCATCAAGAACAATTTCTCTTTCTTCAATATCCGCAAAAACAGGTATACCATGTGAACCTTTGATAATCTGCCCACCTACACCTACTGTAACGAGGTCCTTTTCACATCTTCTGATTAAATCAATAGGCACTATAGCCTCTGTTTCTTCAAATCCGTTTGCAAGAAAAGCATAAATCATAATTTTGCCTCCTTATTAAAAGTAATTTTGTGTTTTTCTAAAAGAAAACAAGGATGATAGGATTTTTTCGCCTTTCTGAGTCCTTCAATTCCAAGATCTTCTTCCCTGTTTATATATCTGCAATCTTTTGCTTCGCGTTTAGCAAATTCATTATTTATCGCTGTATACGCTCCCTGAATATCAGGCAAAGCCTTTTCTATATGAATACACATAGTATCAGAATTTATCTTCTCTCCGATACAGAAAGCAACAACCTTGTTATCAATTCTTATAACTCCACCCTTTAAACCAAGATAATCAAAGTTATCAAAAAAAGTGTGGATAGCAAGTTGTTCCAAAACGCTCGAACGATTTGTATAACCCATTTTATCGTTATAAAGATTAACGCTGAGTTCTATGCATTCGTCCATGTTTTTATCTGAAATTTCTTCATAACCCCAGTTATTTTCATTGAATCTCGCAAGATGATTTCTTTTTGAATGATATTTTTTTCCACTTAAATTTATAAGGTCATCCGCATTATAGATATAGTCATATCCGCCTTCATCACTTTCAACCTCAAAGCAATCTCCATATAATTCTCTGAACATTTCTATATTCTCTCTGCTTACAGATTGAATAATCAGAGGTTTGTCCATCGACGATGAAAATTTATAGAACTCGTGAAAAACCTCTTTGTAGTCCCCTTTTCCTGCAGGAAAAAAGAAAGCAGGAGTTTCTTCAAGAAAAGATGCACAGATATAAAAATCTTCAAATCTGCTTATTTTAGCATTTCCAAGTCTTCTCCATGCGATATTGTTTGCAAAACTGTATTCGCATCCTTTGAAATCAGACATTTTAAGAGATTCATCTATCCATTCTTTGTCAGAAAGCTGAATGTTTCTGAATTCGAGCATCTAAATTACCTCATCTATAATCTTCATTATTTTCTTTGAAATTTCTTCTGTTGGCAAAGGATTTTCTCCGCCATTGCAAGTAACAACAGACCATCCTAATTTTTCTGCTGCGAATAAAGCAGATTTTCTGCATCTGTGAAGATATTCTACATTCGATTCATGAATATCTTTCTTATTTTCATCACCATTATATCTCTGTGATAAGAGTTTCTGAGATATTTCAATGGGCATATCAAGGAAAATAATCTTGTCAGCTTTCGGAATATCCATTTTGATATGCTCATAATCTATAAGCCACTCAAGATATTTTTCCCATTCCTCTTCAGGAAGTTTAACCATCTGATGAATAGCGTTAGAACTTACATACCTGCTTGCAAGTATGAGTTTATCATCAAGATAATCTTTTTCCCAATAAAGTTTATAACTTGCATATCTGTCAACAGCATAGAAACTTGATGATGCATAAGCGTTTACATCTTCTGCATTCTTTGAAAATTCTCCACCAAGATACATTTTAACAAGAGTTGATGACGGCTTGTCATATTCAGGAAAGCTTATTGCTTTAACAGATATACCACGATCTGAAAGAATTTTCTGTATCAATTCAAACTGGGTTGTCTTTCCACTTCCGTCAAGACCGTCAATTACTATCAGTTTTCCCATTTTTAAGCTCCTTATAAAATTCTTTCATTTCCTTCATTTTCATGCAAGACATTTTTCCTTCGGAACAAGCACCTGTAGCACATGAAGGACCTGCATTCTTGAATAATGTGGGCGCAACTTCACAGCAGAGTTTCAACATTTCATCAGCAACAGCTTTTATTTCCCACTGAGCCCTGTTACAACAACGAAGACGGAAAAAATTATGTAATGATCTTGCATTCATAGTTACAACCATTTTGGTTTCAGCAGCATTAGGAAGAACGAATCTCGCATCCTCAATAGCCTTTTTCTCAGCCTTTGTCTTTGCGGATTTTTCATCCATACCGTCGTTTGTATATTCAGCAAAATACTTTTTCTCAAGTATATCTGCTATGTTATTATATGCAGTAATAGAATCATTCATCGATTTAAAAAATAATTCCTTCGCTTCGGGATTATTCTCTATTTCAGGAGGAGTAACAAATGTAAAGTTCTTATTTTTTACATATCTTTGGCTCTGAACAGAGAACGATGCAAGACGATGTCTTGTTATCTGTGCGAGTAATGCTCGTGAAACACCTTCGATACCAAAAGTAAAACTTGCGTGTTCGATAGGACTTTCGTGGCCGATATTTGAAAGCATTTCGACAAAAGATGTTGTTTTTTCGGGAGTAAGATTATCAAGTAAATTATCGATATCACTCGCAGAATAGCATAATTTTGCCGCAGCAGCAATAACCTTCTCAGGTTCGGGAGAATGTGCTATAAGAGTAACTTTCATTATTATCAACCTGCCTTATCAGAATATATTTATACACTTTAAAATTATATCATTTATAAGGCAATAAGTCAATAAATATCAGTATAAAATTCAGGAACTTCCCCTATTATCATCGTGTCATAAATAATATAAGTTTCGCTTACATCGACCTTTACCGATTCAAACGGAAGTAAAACAGTCACCTCTGCATTTATTGTTATCTTTATTTCGTGTAGTGTCTGATTTATCCCTGCAGAAACAAAATCGCTCTTTACATTTGCCATTGCATTACCACTGTATTTAAGGTCAAAATCAATTTCTTTTCCTTTTCCCGAAAGAAAAATGAGTCCGCTGAAATTCCCGATAGGTATTTTTATTTTGGCATTTTCGAGATTTTTTCCAAGGTTTTCGTTAAGATTTCTGCTTATTTCAGATTGAATATCATTGAGGATGTATGTGTTTTCACCTATTGATGTTATTTCTCCCGAATCGGAATATTTTACAACGGTTGCAGATGAAACGGGATACTGTGAATTTTCCATAGAATATTCAATTGCTTCCGAAATAGCAACAGCAGCAGTCTTTTTTGCTTCTGATGTCGCTATTTCCCTGACCATATTATTCGCAGCAGAATTAAGGGATAATATAACAGAAATAAAAACTATTCCAAGATATACGCAGTATGTAATTACACTTCCTTTTTTAGAAAAATTATTTTTCATAACATCACCTTTTAAATTATATGATACTTTATCTTTAAAAGTGATATAAAAAAGACCTGAAATATTTTTCAGGTCTTTTTTGTTCTTTATTTGCAAAAAGCTAACAATTTAAATTCTATACTACTCGATTAAAAAACTTTCTGTCTTCAAATCGCAATAATATCTTCCATTTTCTGCGTTAAATCTCAAAACACAATAGTCAGGGTCAGTAACTCCACCTTTATAAAAAATAGTGTCGCCTTTACGCCAGATCATATCTTTAGTTTCCTGATCGGTCAAGACTTCCATCTTACCTTTTAACATAACTCCGGTATATTTTATCAATCCCTTATGATAGAAATAAATACTTGCACTCGGGTTATTCAGATATTGTTTAACTCTTATTGAGGATGTGTTTGTCGAAAAATAGAACTGTTTTAAACCATTGATTTTTCTTGGTCTGAGCATAGCTTTTACATTCGGAAATCCATCTTCATCAACAGAACAGATAAAAGCAACTTTTTGCTTCTTTATAAATTTTTCAATTTCACTGATATCCATAACATTCCTCCTGTAAACTTCAAATTTTCGCAATTTTTCTATATTATCTCTACAATATCCATAGGCTTTTCTATAATATAATCCGCGCCGGCTTCTTTCAGTTCTTCAAAAGTTCTGTATCCCCATAAACAGCCTATCGTTTCTATTCCTGCTGCCTTTCCTGTATTTATATCAACATTTGTATCCCCTATAAAAACAGCATCATCAGCCGAAATACCGAATTTTTCAAGAATCATAAAAGCAATATCAGGTGCTGGTTTTGTAGGAATTTCAGGAAGACTGCCCTGTGCATAATCGAATAAATCTCCGAAAAGCCTTGAAACAAGAACTTTTGTAAATTCATCGGGTTTATTTGATGCAACAGCAAGCAAAACTCCCATCTCGTGAAGTTTATTTATGGTTTCTTCAATTCCGTTATAAAGCTTTGATTTGTCTTCGCTGTGTTTACCATAATAAGTTCTGAAATCTGAAAGAACAGCGTTGAAAACAGCTTCATTCTTTTTGAACTCCTCAGGCAATGCTCTTTCTATAAGCTTGAAAACACCATTTCCTACAAAATATTTGTATTTATCAAGTTCCTGAATCGGTAAACCATTCTTCTGGAGTGCATAATTTGTAGCATCGGCAAGGTCCTCGAGAGAATATAAAAGTGTACCATCCAGATCAAAAATAGCAAGTTTTTTCATAATACAAAAGATTCCTTTATCCCTGATATTTAGTAACGAGAAGTTCAGAATATTTCGCTCTGAATTCAGCAAATGTTCCGTTATCAAGAGCATCTCTTATCTTTTCCATAAGAGTGTTATAAAAGTAGAGATTATGCATAACGGCAAGTCTTCCGCCGAGTTGTTCATTTGCCTTGAAAAGATGTCTTATATATGCTCTTGAGAAGTTTCTGCAAGCTGGACAATCACAGTCAACATCAAGCGGTCTTTCATCATAGGCGAATTTGTTGTTTGTTATGTGCATAACACCGCTCCATGTGAAAATAGTTCCATGTCTTGCATCACGGCTCGGCATTACACAGTCAAACATATCAACACCTCTTGCAACAGCTTCAATTATGTTTGAAGGAGTGCCTACCCCCATAAGATAACGGGGCTTGTTTTTAGGCATAATCGGTTCAACAGCATCAATAATACGATACATATCTTCTGTCGCTTCACCAACAGCAAGTCCGCCGATAGCATATCCATCAAGGTCAAGCTTTATAATTTCTTCCATATGCTTTATTCTGAGGTCCTCAAAAGTGCAACCCTGATTTATTCCGAAAAGCATCTGTTTTTTGTTGATTGTATCATGTAAAGCATTAAGCCTTTCCATCTCATCTTTGCATCTGTAAAGCCATCTTGTTGTTCTTTCACACGATTTCTGACTATACTGATGTGTAGCAGGGTTTTCAACACACTCATCAAATGCCATAGCAATGGTAGAACCTAAATTTGATTGAATCTGCATACTTTCTTCGGGTCCCATAAATATCTTTTTGCCATCAACGTGAGAATTGAAATAAACTCCTTCTTCTTTTATACGACGAAGTTTAGAAAGTGAGAATACCTGAAATCCGCCACTATCAGTGAGAATAGGTCTGTCCCAATGCATAAATTTATGAAGACCACCCATTTCTCTTATAAGTTTATCTGATGGTCTTACATGGAGATGATAGGTATTGCAGAGCTCAACCTGGCATTTAAGGTCAACAAGGTCAAGAGATGAAATTCCTCCTTTTATCGCCGCTGATGTACCTACATTCATAAAACAAGGCGTCTGAAATGTTCCGTGAACTGTTTCTACTGTTCCTCGTCTTGCTCTGTTTTCCTGTTTGAGTAAAGTAAACATAATTTCTCCTTAATCTATATTATAAAGTTTTTCTGTTTCGCTGTTTCTGAATTCGTGTTTTTCGTAATATCCGATAAGCTCTTTATTTTCATTACGCAAAGCAATCATATAAACATCCTTGTTCTGCTCGTTATTGTGATATGTAAACACTTTATTGTTGTTTTCGGAAGATTTAAACCAATCAACAACCCTCTTGATTTTTTCAACTGATTCGCCATTATGACAATCAAATATTGATTTTCCTGTGATATCTCTTCCACCGTACTTTTTAATTGATGGGGGATTCATATAAACAATATCGTGATTTATATCGCAGATTACAACAGGAGCATCATCGGTATCTATAACACTTTTTAAAAATTCTGAAATTTGCATATTTCCTCCTAAAGAATAACCATACTGTCACCAAAACTGAAAAATCTGTATTTTTCACGGACGGCGGTTTTATATACATTCATTGTATTTTCATATCCTAAAAATGCAGAAACAAGCATAATAAGTGTACTTTCTGGAAGATGGAAATTTGTAATAAGTCCATCTATAACCTTGAATTCGTGCGGTGGATATATAAAAATATCGGTATATCCGTCATATTCTTTTCCTGATTCTATGTTTCCAAAAAATTCAGCAACACTTTCAAGCGTTCTGCAGGATGTTGTTCCAACGGAAATAACTCTATTTCCGTTTTTCTTTGCATCTGCAATAAGGGTAGCGGTTTCAGAAGGCATATAGTAATGTTCAGAATGCATATGATGTTCTGTGATGCTATCAACCTTTACAGGTCTGAAAGTGCCTAAACCAACATGTAAAGTAACATAAGCGATATTTACACCCATAGATTTTATCTGTTCAAGCTGTTCGGGAGTAAAATGTAGCCCTGCAGTGGGTGCTGCTGCCGATCCTACTTCTCTTGAATAAACAGTCTGATATCTTTCTTTGTTTTCAAGTTTTTCTTTTATGTAAGGTGGTAAAGGCATCTGACCTATTTCATCAAGCGTAGCAAAAAAATTCCCGTCACATCTGAATTCAACAGTCCTGTTGCCATCCTCGCCCATTGCTATAACTTTCGCAATAAGTTTTCCATCACCGAAAGAAAATTCTGTTCCGATTTTAGCTTTTTTAGCAGGTCGACAGATGATATCCCAGGTCATATTTCCCTTCTGTTCGAGTAAAAGGAATTCGATAAATGTATTATTATCACATTTTACCCCGTAAAGTCTTGCGGGGAGAACACGACTATCGTTAAGAACAAGTAAGTCACCTTTTTTGAGATAATCGCATAAATTATAGAAATGATCATGTTTTATTTCGCCGGTTTCTCTTGATACTTTAAGAAGCCTTGATGAATTTCTTGGTTCGACAGGGGTCTGAGCGATAAGTTGTTCGGGCAAATCGTAGAAAAAGTCTGATGTTTTATACATAAAATTCTCCTGAAAAAATAAAAATTATATTGACAATTATATTGACATAGTATCTCGAAAGTGATACAATATATAAACGGATAGAGGTCGCAGATGCGATGAGTACCCTCAGCAAGAGTGCCGACTCGCCATAAAGCTGAACGGGAAAGGCAATTCTGCCGAAGGGTTTAAGTCTGGCATCTTTGCCCTGATCGTGTATCAAACAGATATACGATTGTCATCATATTCTATGATGGAGAGCTATCGGCATTTAATTTATTTATTTTTAATATTTCAATATGCCGACTTTTCTATTATACAGTATGATGAACCGATTTTCAATCGGTTTTTTTATTTTTGTAAACGAAATAAAATAAAAGTATTTTAAAGGAGAAATTTTTATGAAACAGTTCAATGTAGGTATCATCGGTGCAACAGGTATGGTAGGACAGCGTTTTGCTACACTTCTTGAAAATCATCCTTGGTTCAAGGTTAAAGTTCTTGCAGCCAGCCCTCGTTCAAAGGGTAAAACATACGAAGAAGCAGTAGGAAATCGTTGGGCTATGGATGTTCCAATGCCTGAATCAATGAGAAATCTTATCGTTTATGATGCAACAGCAGACATTGCAGAAATCACATCACAGGTTGACTTTGTTTTCTGCGCAGTTGATATGAAGAAGGATGAAATCAAGGCTCTTGAAGAAGCATACGCTAAGGCAGAATGTCCTGTTATCTCAAACAACTCAGCTAACCGTGGTGTAGATGATGTTCCTATGATCGTTCCTGAAATCAACGCAGACCATGCTGTTGTTATCGAATCGCAGAGAAAGCGTCTTGGAACAAAGCGCGGATTTATCGCAGTTAAATCAAATTGCTCAATCCAGAGCTATGTTCCCGCTCTTACTCCCCTCAGAAAATTTGGTATCACAAATGTTCTTGCATGCACATATCAGGCTATTTCAGGAGCAGGAAAAACATTTGAAACATGGCCTGAAATGGTTGATAACCTCATTCCCTTCATCGGTGGCGAAGAAGAAAAATCAGAAAAAGAACCTCTCAAGGTATGGGGTAAGGTTGTTGACGGCAAGATCGTAAACGAAGACAG
The DNA here is from genome assembly GCA_017466865.1 of Oscillospiraceae bacterium. Taxonomy (GTDB): domain Bacteria; phylum Bacillota; class Clostridia; order Oscillospirales; family Ruminococcaceae; genus RGIG4131. The sequence goes on from JAFTTI010000008.1 coordinate 65,004, forward strand.
CATCGCTATCACAACACAGTGCCTCAGAGTTCCTGTTTCAAACGGACATACAGCTGCTGTATTCGTTTCATTCAAGAATAAGCCTTCTATCGAAGAAATCAAGAAGATCTGGGCTGAATTCAAGGCTGAACCTCAAGAACTTGAACTTCCCCTCGCTCCCAAGCAGTTCCTTAATTACTTTGAAGAAGACAATCGTCCTCAGGCTAAGCTCGACAGAGATCTTGAAAAAGGTATGGCTGTTTCAATTGGTCGTCTCCGTGAAGACTCACAGTATGACTACAAGTTTGTATGCCTCTCACACAACACACTCAGAGGTGCTGCAGGTGGCGGAGTTCTTATGGCTGAACTTCTCGCTGCAAAGGGATATCTTGACTAATCCTTACAGAAAGGAACATACATTATGAAAAAGACAATTTTTACAGGTGCGGGTGTTGCTATTGTAACCCCTATGAACGCTGATGGCTCTATTGATTTTGAAACATTCGGAAAACTTATTGATTTTCAGATTGATAACGGAACAGATGCTATTGTTGTCTGTGGAACAACAGGTGAATCCTCAACAATGACAGATGATGAACATAAAGAAACTATCCGTTATTGTGTTGAAAGAGTAAATAAGAGAGTTCCTGTAATAGCAGGAACAGGAAGCAACGATACAGCCTATGCTATCCAGCTTTCAAAAGAAGCAGAACTTCTCGGTGCTGACGCTGTTCTCGTCGTTTCACCTTATTATAACAAAACATCTCAGACAGGTCTTATCAAGCATTTTACAGCTATCGCTGATGCTATAAACATTCCTGTTATGCTTTATAACATCCCCGGAAGAACAGGTGTCAATATCGCTATTGATACATTTATCGAACTCGCTAAGCATGAAAATATCGTTGCTGTTAAAGAAGCAGGCGGAAATATGGATTATTTTGCAAAGATAATCGAAGCTTGTGGCGATTCTCTTGATGTTTACAGTGGCGATGACGGAATGACCGTTCCTGTTATGTCAATCGGCGGAAAGGGAGTTATTTCAGTACTTTCAAATGTAATGCCTAAGGAGACACATGAAATGTGTCAGCTTTGTCTTGACAATAATTTTGCTGGAGCAGGAAAATTACAGATTAAATATCTTAATCTTATCAACGCACTTTTCTGTGATGTAAACCCCATTCCTGTAAAGGAAGCTATGGCTCTTATGGGACTTTGCGGTAACACATTAAGACTTCCCCTCTGCCCTACATCAGAAGCAAATCTTGCAAAAATCTCTGCTGAACTCAAAGCAAACGGATTAATTAAGTAAGGAATGATTAAAATGACAAATATTGTTATCAGTGGTGCTAACGGAAAAATGGGAAAAGTTATAAACAGCGTAATTTCCGCAAGAGAAGATTGTAAAGTTATTGCAGGAATTGACATAAATACAGAAACTTATGCTGATTTTCCTATCGTAACAAATCCTTCAGAACTTCCTGAAAAACCTGATGTTATAATTGATTTTTCACATCCTTTAGCTCTTGATAACCTTATAAGCTATGCTCTTTCAACAGGAACTCCCCTTGTTCTCGCAACAACAGGATATTCTGATGAACAAATAGCAAAGATAAAGAGTTCTTCTGAGCAGATACCTGTTTTCTTTACATTCAATATGTCACTCGGCATAAACCTTCTTGTAGAACTTGCTAAACAGGCAACGTTAGTTCTTGGAAATCAGTTTGACATCGAAATCGTTGAAAAACATCATAATCAGAAGATTGATGCTCCCAGCGGAACTGCAATAATGCTCGCTGATGCGATAAACGAAACTCTTGATAATAAAATGCAGTATACCTATGACAGACATTCTCAGCGTAAAAAGCGCGAAAAGAATGAAATCGGCATGCATTCTATAAGAGGCGGAACAATCGTTGGCGAACACGATGTTATTTTTGCAGGAAGAGATGAAGTTATTACTCTTTCTCATCAGGCAGCATCAAAAGAAGTTTTTGCAGTAGGATCTGTAAACGCCGCAGTATTTATGAACGGTAAGAAAAAAGGTCTTTACACAATGGCAGACCTTATAAAACAGTAATATAAAAAGTAAAACCTGAGAAGATTTATTTCTTCTCAGGTTATTTTTTACCATTTGTTATAATGAATACGTTCTTTTATATTTATGTCCTTTTGCTTTATCGGAGAAATATCATCTTTCGGTCTTCCTATTCCGATGAAACAAGGCATAAAATAATCATCGGGAAAGTTAAGAACTTTTTTTGCATAATCTGCTTCATCCCCCAAAGGAACTCTCAAATTACAAGCGTACCCTTCTGCAGTTGACGCAAGAAAAATATTTTCTATGCTACACCATATTGATGCAAATCCATTCAGATGAGAAACATTATCTGGTTTTAATATATCAACTTTTTGTTTTAACAAAGGAATGACTACACAAGATGCATCGAAAAGCATTCTGTATTGTTTAGGAACGGCATTTTTATAAGCTTCCTGCTGTTCATTATCGTTTAAATTCCAATCTTTCAGAAGTTTTTCCATATCTTCATCTGAAATCCCTTTTGGAATTATATCAAGAAGTTTCAAAACAACATCTTTATCATTTATAACAATGTAATGCCAATCTCTCATATGATCGTTTGTAGGCGCTTTGAAAGCTGATGATATGATTCTTGTCATAACATCCTGAGGAATTTCTTCGTTCTTAAAATCACGGATTGTTCTTCTTTTTTCTATAACCTTGTAAAAATCCATCATCATTCCTCACTTATCTCATCTGAGCCTTCGTCATTTACTGAAATGTCTGTTGATACATCAAAAGGAATATATTTTTCATAAACTGCAAATGTATCATAAATAGATTTCCACTTGGATTCACCGTCTGCAAGAACGCATATATAACTCTTTTCGCCCTTTGTTGCATAACTTACAAGACAGTTGCCTGATTCTGTTGTATATCCTGTCTTTCCTGCAACTATATCAACACCCTCAACTTCGTTTCCGTACATTCTTGAGAACATAGTGCTGAAAAGTTCAATTCCTTCGGGATTTTCTTCGGTTTTTTCAGTTGTATACTTATATGTAGAAAGAACCTCCCTGCATATAGGATTTTCCATAGCGTATTTCATTATAATTGCCATATCAGCAGGTGTCGAATAGTTATTTTCATCATGAAGACCGCTTGTGTTTGAAAAATGTGTATTCTCAAGTCCTAATTCTTCACACTTTGCGTTCATAAGTTTTACAAACTCTTCTTCAGAGCCACTTATATATTCGGCAAGCGCAATAGCACAATCTCCGCCTGAAGGAAGAATAAGACCATATAAAAGATCAATTATCTTTACATCTTCGCCTTCTTTGAATCCTGCTCTTGTAGCATCCGCATCAACAAGAGGCTTTATAATCTCGTATGTCATTTCAAAAGTTGCATTGAAATCCTTTATGTTTTCAACAGCAACAAGAATTGTCATAACCTTTGTCATAGATGCAGGGTATATTTTAGCATTTCCGCTTCTGTGTGAGATTACAACACCTGTTTCAGCATCAATAAGAATAGCGTATTTTGAATTCACATCTTCTTCCGTGAAATTAGAAGGCGACTTTGAAAAATCAACCTCAAAAAGTTCAATTTCAGGCTCTGTCGGTGTCTGTGTCGGTGTATCGGTATTTACAGGAAGATTAACAGGAGTATCATCCTGCTTGTTATTTTTTATCGCAGAACAACTTACTGCTGATATGATAATCGCAAATATCATAATGGTAAGAATAAGCGCTGCTACTGCCCTTCTTCGTCTGTATATGTATTCTTTCTTTAAACGGCCACGTTTTTTAACTGTTTTTGCCATTAAACATTCCTCAATTCAGATAATTCTGTATTTCCCCTTATCCTAAAGTATGACATACAATGCAAAAAATGTCAAGTGAATGAGAATAACCCGTAGAAAAACTACGGGTTATTATTACTCTACATTTTTATAAGAAATCATAATATGACAAGGTGCAAAAATCAAGGCTGACACAACGAGCAGAATTGACCTTGACATAATTCCGCTGAAAATAAATATTACCGAGGGAATTATCGAAAGTGATAATGCTTTGAATATATTATTCTTTTTCCAGCATACAATCCACAAGATACAATATGCAACAACAAGAACAATATTAACAATAAGATAAATTGCAAATGCTTCATCAGACCAGAACCCAAACCATGTTCCCGGAATATTGATTATCATCAATCCGAAACAGCCATATCTTCCTATCTGTTCTGATATCTCAATTATTTTATTATTCCATTTATTCTGAAATCCATCTTTGCATTTTATCGCAAAAATTATATTGGGAATCATAATAATTATTATGAATATAAACCCGAAAACATTAAGCCATTCCAAAAAATCACCTTCAATATAAAAAATAAACACCCTGCAGAAAACTGCAAGGTGTCTGGTGCGCCGGAAGGGACTCGAACCCCCGGCCTACTGGTTCGTAGCCAGTCACTCTATCCAGCTGAGCTACCGGCGCATAAGCGTTATTCTCAACGCTTAAATATTATAACATACATATTTTTATATGTCAAGTCCTTTTTCAAAAATTATGCAGCATTATCTTCAGTTTCTTCTTCTGTATCAATATTTTCAAGAACAAGATATCTTTCGTTTATGTTTTCTTTCAGAGTTTCTATTATAAAATCATAATCAAAATGTGAATTTGCTCTTATTCCGTGATTTGATGCAAGTTCCCTTGTATACTGTGATAAAGGATACACCCTTACATTTGAATAGTTATAATCATAGTGAGTAATTACAGGGATGAATTTAACATCGCTTATCATAATAGAATCGTATTCAAAATTCTTCGTAACATTAAAATCAACAACCCCGCCTATCATTCGGTTTCCAACACTCTGTGCTGAGATAAAATTACCAAGTGAATACATAACAAGAACATTTCTTCCGTCAGCAGCTGTTATTTCATCCATATCCTGAACAACATGAGGATGTGTTCCGATTATAACATCAGCACCCCAATCCGCCATCTGCTGAGCAAGATTTCTCTGAGCATCTGTTATTATATGAGAATTTTCCACTCCCCAATGAACAGAAACAACAACAACATCTGATTGTTCTCTTGCTGATTTAATCTGTTTTTCAATAGTTTCTATTTCTTCAGTATATATAACTTTGATTTCGCTATCCTCGGGTATTCTTATTCCGTTTGTATGCTCCGTAAATCCAAGAAATGAAAATGTAATTCCATTTACGTTTCTTGTTCTGATATTATTCATATCCTCTTCATTGCGATATGCACCATAAACAACAGCATCTTTATCTGCCCAATAATCAAGTGTTGCTTCAACGCCTTTCATACCCTTATCAAGAATATGATTATTCGCATGACAAAAAGCGTTAAAACCGATATCAAGCATTTTATCACCGAGTTGTGTAGGTGAATTGAAACAAGGATATGTAGAGGGCTCAAAAATATCGTTACAGATAGGTGTTTCCTGATTGAGAATATTGAGATCTCCACAGATTAAAGGTCTTATATTTTCATAGGCGTATTCAAAATCGTATGTTCCGTTTTCAGAACGCTTATGCGCCTGATTATATATAGAAGAATGTATAAGATTATCTCCCGCAGCAGTAACTCTTACAGTAACAGGTGCAGGTATAGGCTCAGTTGTAACAACAGGTTCAGTAGTGGTAGCAACAGTAGTAGTTATAATTTCGCCACCCGTTGTACTTTCTATTTCTTTTGCACAAGCAGAAAAAAGCAAAGAAACAACCAAAAAACAAGAAATAAGTCTGATTTTTCTCATATAAATACCTCTTTTGTCGAAATAACTCATCTTTTTAATTTTATCATATCTAAAAAAACTAATCAAGCGTATTGAATTTTTTTCTGAAATATGGTATTATTAATATATTGTTAAATAAAAAGAAATAAATTAAACCATTTTAATATGGAAAGGAGAATAAGATGAAAAACAGTTATGAATTTCAGAATCTGCTTCCTGAAATAATCTCTCTTGCTGATGTTGCTGAAAGATCTGATAATATCAATACTGAACTTTATTCCAGATTTGATGTTAAAAGAGGACTTCGTGATATTAACGGAAAAGGAGTTCTTTGCGGACTTACACAAATATCCGAAATCTGTTCATCAGAAGTTATAAACGGAGAAACAGTTCCGTGTGAAGGAAAACTCTTTTACAGAGGGTATGATATAAACGATATTGTTGATGGTTTTACAAAGGATAATCGTTTCGGATACGAAGAAACTGTTTATCTTCTTCTCTTTGGAGATCTTCCTACTCCTCAGGCACTTGAAGAATTCTGTGGTATTCTTTCAAGATTCAGAACATTGCCTACATCTTTCGTGCGTGATATTATTATGAAATCACCCAGCACAGATATGATGAATACACTTGCAAGAAGTGTTCTTACATTATATTCTTACGATGATATGCCCGACGATACATCTACATCAAACGTTTTAAGACAGTGTATAGAACTTATAGCACTCTTCCCTCTTCTTTCAGTTTATGGATATCAGGCTTATCAGCATTACCACGAAAATTGCAGTCTTTTCATACATATTCCTGACCCAAAACTTTCAACTGCTGAAAATATACTCCACCTTTTAAGACCTGATAGTTCATATACAGAACTTGAAGCAAAACTTCTTGACCTTTGTCTTGTGCTCCACGCAGAACACGGTGGCGGTAATAACTCTACATTTACAACACATGTCGTTTCTTCATCTGGAACAGATACATATTCAGCGATTGCTGCTGCTCTAGGTTCTCTTAAAGGCCCGAGACATGGCGGCGCAAATATAAAAGTTGTACAGATGTTTGATGATATAAAGGTGAATGTCAAAGATTGGTCTGACGAAGAAGAAATAAAAGCATATCTCACTAAACTTCTTCATAAAGAAGCTTTTGATAAATCAGGGCTCATATACGGAATGGGACACGCTGTATATTCAATTTCAGACCCAAGAGCTGAAATATTCAAGAAATTCGTAAAGAAACTTTCAGACGAAAAGGGGCTTAACGAAGAATATAAGCTCTATTCTCTTGTCGAAAAACTTGCGCCTGAAGTTATCGCTAAAGAAAGAAAGATTTATAAGGGCGTTTCTGCAAATGTCGATTTTTACAGCGGATTTGTATATCATATGCTTGATTTACCTAAGGAACTTTATACTCCTCTCTTTGCAATAGCAAGAATTGCAGGATGGTCAGCACACAGAATTGAAGAACTTGTAGGCAGAGGAAAAATTATGCGTCCTGCATATATGAATATATGTGATAGAAAAAATTATAAATTCATTTCTGAAAGATAATAAAAACCTGAGAATAGAAAATCTATTCTCAGGTTTATTTTTTATTATTTATCTTTATTTCTGGTTGGTTTTAAAAGAATAAATGCAATCACAGCACCTACAAGAATAACGCCTACAAGAAGAATAGCCGCAGATGAAAGCGAACCCAAATCATCAAATCCTATAAGTTGTGTTTCCTTGAATTCAATTCCTGCGCTCGATGAGAGGTCGCTATTAGAAAGTTTCTTATCAGCGATTACTATTACATAATCACTTGCATGTCTCATTCCGTAAGTTGCATACCCCTGCTTGTTTACAGTAGCACAAGCAATATGTTCAAGTTTATATGTATTTTCATTAAGAATAAAGAGGTTCGCATATCTGCCAACATGTTCTTTTCCGACATTGATTGATAAATCAGCTCTGAATGGGAATTTTCCGTCATGAGCAATTCTGAACTGTTTTTTATCTTCAAATTTTGATAAAGGAACTAAGAGTCTTTCAGCTAATATATCTTCGCCTGTTGTTACGCCAAGATTGATATTTTTAGTTGCATTATCAATATTCTTTCCGTAAATTGTCCAGTAATAATCAGAACCATCAAATTTTATTCCGATATTTTTTCCTTTTATAGTAGCAAGAGCATCTGTGTCAATAACTCCACTGGTAGACATAGGTGTTCTGAAAACACATGAATTATATTTCGACACAAGGTCAGGTATATCTTCAGCGCTCTTTACAGAAACAATAGTAACTCCGCTGCTATCAACATCAACACTGATTATATTGTCTGTTGCAGCAATAAAAGTAACATCAAGTTTTTCGTTAGTAGTTACTCTGCCTGTTCTATATCTGTAAAGACCAATACTTTCAAGGTCAGAACCTGTATAAGAAATGTTTTCAAGCTTATAATCATCGTCAGGAATTATTCTGAATTCAACATAATCCCCTTTATTTACCTGAATATTTTTCCCTTTATCAAGCCAAAGACCGCCTGTCTGTTCAATTTCTCCGCCTACTTTATTATTGATTGTTATTTTATATGTTTCAACCTTTTCAAAAGTAGCAGAAATCTTTATATCTTCAGTAAGATAAGAAATTTTATATGATTCCGAAGCAGTTTTTGCTGTTCCGTTTACTGATATGTAATCAAATTCATATCCTGAACCTTCGTCTGTATACGCTGAAATTGTAATAGTTACATCAGCAGAAACTCTGTTTACACCAGGAGAAAGCTTAACTCCATCCGCTTTTACAGTCATATAACAGTTTTTTTCAGAAGGTTCTTCAACTACAACTTCGTAACTTGAAGCATCAACAAATGTCGCCCTTAATGTTCCGCTACCGAGAGATTTAGAAATAACATAATATCCACCATTTGCTTTGACTGTTTCAGCAATTCCTGTAGCATCTGGAATATACACAACTGAACCTATAGCATAAAGCGAACTAACAGGAGAAACCTTGAATTTAAAATCATTTACAGCACGATAAGATGTCTTGTCATCCGAATTTACAGTAACAGTTCCGGCTGCACCTGAATATGAGATGTTACCGTTTTTACCGACATCAAAAGAGATTTTAATATATTCATTTACAAACTCTGTTTCGATATAAATATCATCAGATTCTGAATCACCTACTGTATATGTAGTTTTCGCCTCGGTATTGTCAACAAACGAACCCGAATCCGATTTGTATTGAGAGAAAACATATAATGTCTCTGAATCTGTAATATCTGTCCTAAGTTCTACTTCTTCACCAAATTTTACCCCAACAAGAGTACAAGGTGCAGTATATTCATTTCCGTCATATGTAACTTTTGTAATTCCTATGGTATCCTGACCTGAAACATAATCAAAATACAAATTATATGTCTTTTCTGTAAAATCAGCACTTATTTCTGTATCAGAAACTACTGTAAAACTTCCTTCATAAATTTCTCCGTTATTATCAGGGTCAAAATCTGTATCCTCATATACTCTTGCTACCTTATAGCCACTTTCGGGAGTAATTTTATAATTTACAGTTTCGCCTGATTTAATCTTAAGGATACCATTCTTATCAGCACCAGAAATAGTAATGTTTCCCTTATCGGTATCTATTCTATTATCGACAGATATTGTAAATATACGGGAAAATTCTACAAGAAGAGTTCCACCACCATCGCCATTCTCGCTCTTAAGAACATATTTCATTCCACCCGTCATTGAAGAAGATGACATCTTTCTGATAGCACCATCATCAAGAATATATTTAACGCTTTCGATTTCATATCCGTCAACGGGAACTATTTCGAAATTTATAGTATCTTCTGTAACATCAGAAACGATTCCATTTCCTGTGAAATTGTAGTAGTCAGTTGAGTTCTTATAAACTCTTACATTACCATTTCCACCAGTAATAGACACATTTATATCATAAGTAGCCAAAACAGGTTCGTTTTCATCCTCTGCGTTAACGGTTATACCACAAAAACATAATAATATAAAAAGTGTGGAAATAATGGTTATAATATATTTTTTCATCTTTACAAACGCCATATATTACCCCTCCAAATAAAGCAAAACACTATATATAGTATTATTTTAACACAAAAGCCTTGATAATTCAAGGCTTTTTTATTATTTATTCAATTTTATTAATGCATAAGCAACTATACCACCTACACCGATAAGAAGAATAACAAGGACAATTGCAAAAACAAGTTGTTTTGAACCTGTATCAACTTTTCCTTCTCTTTGCATAGGATCAATATCTTCATCTGTAATCACATTATCAGATATAACTACAATATAGTTTCCGCCTTCAGATAATACAAACGATGCATTACCTTCTGCATCTATAACAGAAGAATCTATTGAAGCAACAGAATAATCCTCCATATCAACCTTGAATATAGTTGCCGTCTTACCTTCCCTATTAGGATTGAACGAAAGATTAAGTGTGGCATCAAATCCCAACAAACCTTCTTCAAGAATATGAACCTGATATTTATCTTCATAAGGAAGGAGTTGAGTAACATAAGTGATAGCATATTCATTCTTTCTTGAAACAGAAAGGTTTTTATCCTTGAATTGTGAGCCTTTGATATTAAGCCCGTTTATATTCCAGGAATAATCTTCTGAATAAAAATCAAGCCATATACTTTTTCCTATAAGACCATACTGAACTTCAGAAGGAAGAATCCCATCATCTATAGGTACACGGATTATATTTCCGTTATTTTCTTCAAACACTTCTTCAGCACCATTTATGCTGTAAAGTGAAACAACTGTACCCTTATCTGTAACTTCAATTCCTGAAATATTATCAGTTTTACCTTTGAAAACAACCTCAAGAGTCTGATTATTTGATATAGGTTCTGTTGTATATGTTCCATCCTCGTTTTTGGTAAAATTTGTTCCCGAATACGAAAGACTTTCAAGAGTGTATCCTGGTTCAGAAATTATTTCAAATGTGATTGTATCGCCTTTATTCACCTTTACATTGACATTATTAGGAGAATACCCGCCTTTTTGTGTGATTTTTCCGCCACCGTCGCATATAACGGTAATTGTATATGTTCCAACATTTTCATAAACAGCTTCAACTTTTGTATCATCGGTTATCTGAAATGTTATATCATTCTCTGTAAAAATCTGTTCTTCTGAATCTGATGTAACTTTAAAATGTTTGAAAACATATCCACTTCCTTCTTCCGTGGAAGTTGAAAATGATAAATTCGAATTCTTAACAACAGTTTGTTTTCCCGTCGGAAGAATATCTGATCCCTTTTTAGCAATCAGTTTGCATCCTTTCGGAACATTTACTATCTCAAGATCATACGCAGGTTCGAAAGTTACATAAACCGAACATTCAGAAGAAACTGTGTAAACCCCGTTCGAATCAGGTGTAAGTTTCTTTATTGAATTTCCGTAAGAATAAGAAATACTGCTTATTCCGTATCCCTCATCAGTTTCAACCTTGAATTTGAATTTAGAACCTTCGACAACTTCAACAATGCCGTTTATTGCATATCCGTCAAGGTCAACTGCAACACCTTCGTTTCCTACAATAAATTCTATCGGATAATATTTATCAAATGTAACCGAAAGTGTATCATTATATGTCGGAGTAACAGAATAAAAATCATCAGCATCAGCAGAAATCTCTCTGCCACCGAATTTAACACTCTTAACACCATAGCCATCTATTGGTAAAACTCTGAATCTGAACTTCTCTCCTTCGTCAACCATAACATAAGAATAAAGTGGATTTCCCCGTTCATCAACTATAGAACCTTCTAGTCCCACATTTAAAAAAATCTCAAAAGATTGTTGTTCTTCAAAAGTTACATAAAGAGTAGTATTCCCTGTTATAGCAGGTGTTGTATACAAATTTCCGCTTTTAACAATACTTCCGCCTGAATATTTTACAGTCCCTACTTTATAGCCGTAATTCGGTTCTATAAAAAACGGAGCCATAGTTCCGCTGTCAACAGAAACTGTTGTTCCTGACATTTTAGAAACCCCATTATAAGAAACACTTCCACCTTCCGGATTTGTAACATAAACAGTGATTTCAAATGATTCAGCATTTACAGGTAGTCTGTAAAAGAACATAACGACAAACAGCCCTGCCATAAGCAGAGCTATTTTGAGTATAGATTTTTTTATGTTTAAAACCATAAATAACCTCTTTAAACATTAAATCTGAAAAGGACTATATCGCCATCCTGCATAACATATTCCTTACCTTCAAGTCTTACAAGACCTTTTTCTTTAGCAGCAGCCATTGTTCCACAAGCCATAAGGTCATCGTAAGAAACAACCTCTGCCCTGATAAATCCCTTTTCAAAGTCGGTGTGAATTTTTCCTGCTGCCTGAGGAGCTTTGGTTCCCCTAGTGATTGTCCAGGCTCTTACTTCGGGCTTACCAGCTGTAAGATATGAAATAAGACCAAGAAGTGAATACCCTTCTTTAATGATTCTGTTAAGTCCTGAAACTTCAAGACCTAAATCAGCAAGGAACATCTGTTTATCTTCAGCATCCATATCCGAAATTTCTGCTTCTATCTGTGCGCATATAGGAAGGACAGCAGATTTTTCTTCAGCAGCAATTTTACATACTGTTTTGTAATTTTCATTTGTATCGACATTATTTACAAAATCTTCTTCACAAAGATTTGCGGCATAAATAACAGGTTTCGCTGAAAGAAGAGGAGTTGTCTTTATAATTTCAAGTTCTTCTTCTGAAAAATCATAAGAACGAGCTGATTTTCCTGCTTCGAGATGCGCCTTAAGGTTTTCAAGAAAATCAATTTCAACCTGATATTTCTTATCACCCTTGACAAGCTTTTTGTTTTTATCAATTCTTCTTTCAAGAATTTCAATATCAGAGAAAATAAGTTCAAGATTTATAGTTTCAATATCTCTTTCAGGATTTATACTTCCGTCAACATGAACAATATCAACATCTTCAAAGCATCTTACAACATGAACGATAGCATCAACTTCGCGTATATCAGCAAGAAATTTATTTCCAAGACCTTCACCCTTTGATGCACCCTTTACAAGTCCTGCAATGTCAACAAATTCAAGAGTTGCAGGTGTAAATTTATCAGGTTCATACATTTCAGCGAGTTTATCAAGTCTTTCATCAGGAACAGAAACTATTCCTATGTTCTTTTCAATAGTACAGAAAGGATAATTCGCCGATTCTGCACCTGCATTTGTAAGAGCATTGAATAATGTGCTCTTTCCGACATTCGGAAGCCCTACCATACCTAATTTCATTTGTTAAAAATCCTCCTTAAAAGCCTTTAAGTTCTGTCAGATATCTTGCAAAAAATCCCTTGATTCCTTTGATTATAAGGCTTTATCGGAATATATCAAGACACATTAAAACAGATAATATATTATTCTACATCTTCGATAATATCATCTGTAAAGAAATCATCATCAAATCCAAGTGTATCATCCGCTTCATCAATAACAGCATCTGTCTTCTTCTTTGAGCCGAATATAAGTGCTCCTATCAAAACGCCGAGTGCGAGACCGCCTGCTGCGCAAAGTAATGCCAAAATTCCGTTTTTCATATTAAAAGCCACCTTTCAATAAAAAATATTACACAAATATTATATATCCTTTGTAGAAAAAAGTCAAGTTATTGACAAAACTATATTGATATGATAACATTTTAACAAAGGAAGTGATGTTTTGAAGAAACAAGATAAGGTAAACGCCGTAATTACAGCACTTGAAAAACAATATCCCGATGCAAAATGTTCATTGGAATATAAAGAACCTTACGAATTATTGTTTGCAACCGTTCTCTCCGCGCAATGCACTGATAAACGAGTGAATATTGTGACCAAAGAACTTTACTCAGAATATCCTACTCTTGAAAGCATAGCAAATGCTACTCCTGAAGAAATAGGAAAATGCATAAAATCCTGTGGATTATACAAAACAAAAGCAAAAAATATCGTTGCATCTGCAAAAATACTTATTGAAAAATATAATGGTGAACTTCCCTCTTCTATCGATGAACTTACAACTCTTCCCGGTGTAGGAAGAAAAACCGCCAATCTCATTATGGGAGACATTTTTCATCAACCTGCCGTTGTAACTGACACTCATTGCATACGAATATGCAACAGATTAGGGTTTACCAAAAATACAGAGCCTTACAGTGTCGAAAAGGATTTAAGAAAAATCCTCCCTCCTGACAAATCTTCGGATTTTTGTCATAGATTAGTCCTTTTCGGAAGAGAATTCTGTTCAGCAAGAAATCCTAAATGTGATAAATGCCCGATAAAAAATGAATATAAAAACGAGATAAAGTGCATAATAAAAACTGATTAAAATTACTTATAAGAGGTGTTTAAAATGGTCAATATCCAGAAATGTGCAGTTATAGGTTGTGGATTTGTAGGTGCATCAATAGCTTTTTCTCTCGCTGAAGGCGGTCTTTTTTCAGAACTCGTCCTTATCGACTCAAATAAAGAAAAAGCTGAGGGTGAAGCGATGGATATTTCGCACGGAATTCCCCTTTTCAAACCTGCGGAAATTTATGCAGGAGATTATTCCGACCTTGCTGATTGCTCACTTATCATTATAACAGCAGGAACAAGCCAGAAACCGAACGAAACAAGACTTGACCTTGTTCACAGAAATGTTGATATAATGAAAGATATTGTTTCTAACATAATAAAATACAACACCGAAGCTATTCTTCTTGTTGTATCAAATCCTGTTGATATACTCACATATGTCGCTATGAAATGTTCAGGTTTTCCAAAAAGTCGTGTAATCGGTTCAGGAACTGTTCTTGACACAGCAAGACTCAAATATATGATCGGAAAACATTTGGGTGTTGACAGCCGAAGTGTTCACGCATTTATTATCGGTGAACACGGCGACAGCGAACTCGCTGTATGGAGTAGTGCGAACGTATCAGGGGTGAAACTTTCAGGATTCTGCAATGCTTGTGGCAAATGTGTTGAACGCGAAAATATGATGAAAATTTACGACGATGTTGTAAACAGCGCATACCGTGTCATAGAAAGAAAAGGCGCGACATATTATGCAATCGCCGCTGCTGTAAGAAGAATTGCCGAATGCATTGTAAGAGATGAACACTCAATAATGCCGATAAGTTGCTATGTTGCAGGACATTATGGACTTTCTGATATATGTCTCGGTGTTCCTGCTATTGTCGGAAGAAATGGCGCAGAACAGGTTCTTGATATCGAACTTGATGATAACGAAAAAGCGTTGCTTTTAAATTCAGCGAAAACTCTTAAAAATATCCTTAACGGAATTGAAGGAATAGAATAAAACAAAAGGTGCTTTCTTATAAAAAGCACCTTTTGAATTGACATCATATTGACCGTTTTTGTTATAATGAACCCAAATCCAGTTTATCGGAGATGATAAAAAATGAAACTTCTTAATCCCATCGGACAGTTTGTTGAGGTCGATAGAAAAAATATGAATGTTTATATAGAAGGAAGCGGAAATAAAACTATTGTATTTCTATCCGGCGGCGGAACAGCATCTCCTGTATTAGATTTCAAATCTTTATATTCACTTCTCAGTGATAATTACAAAATAGTTGTTGTTGAAAAATTCGGATATGGTTTCAGCGATGATTATCCCGACAGAAACAGAGATATAGATACCATTCTCGATGATACAAGAACAGCACTTTCAAAGACAGGCTTAAAAACACCTTATATACTTTGCCCTCACTCAATGTCGGGGCTTGAAGCGATATACTGGTCGCAAAAATATCCCGAAGAAGTTGAAGCGATTATCGGTCTTGACATGGCTGTTCCACAATATTATTCAGATATGAGAATCAGCACAGCAGTTTTAAAACTCAATAAAATGCTCTGCAAAGTAGGAATAATCAAGTTATTTTCAGATAATTATATCAAAACATTGTATTCCCATTCATCTTTGACAAAAGAAGAAAAAGACATCATAAAAACCCTTTACAGCAAACGATGTATATCAGATGCATTTATAAACGAAGCAGATTATTGTAAGAAAAACGCAGAAATCGTAAATAACGGAACAACTCCGAAAATTCCCGTTCTTATGTTTATCTCGAATGCCGAGGGTATAAACCTCGACAAATCAATATGGATAGATACAGCGAAAAATTATGCTTCGAAACTGAATAACGCACAATGTGTAAAACTTGATTGTCCTCATTACATACACAATTATAGATATGAGGAAATAAAAAAGAAAATAAAAGAATTTATATCTACTGAATTATAGACAAAACCTATGAAGAATTTATCTTCATAGGTTTTGTTTTATTACGATAAGAGATTATTATGGTTCAACACTTTTATCAACAGCCAACGGACTTACAGCAACTCCGTCTTCATAAACCGCAAAAGCAAGATTAGGTCCTGTTGAGTGCCCCGTATTACCCATTTTGCCTATAACTTCCCCTTTTTCTACGCTTTGTCCTTCTTCTACATTTATTTCTTCTAAATGATAATATTTAACGGTAGTCTTATCATCTATCTTAATAAGGATATAATTTCCGTCTTGTATATCATACCCCGTTTCAGAAACTACCCCATTATAAACAGAATATATTTCATCTCCAAAAAATCCTGCTATATTGATATGGTCTGAAGCACATCGGCTTACCATTGTGCTTTCGGTAGGCCACTGCCATTCGTCATATCTGAGTTTTATCATATAAATAGGATAAGAATATTCTTTATCACTGGTGTTTACAGTTTCATCTCGATAAACAAAAATAGAATTTCCGGCTCTTATGGTGTTTTCATCAACAAGAATACATCCCGAACCAAAGTATTGTCCATCTATTTCTACCCAATCGGTAAAAATCATCATATTCCCTACATTTGACTGAGCAACTTTGTATTTATAACGCTTTTCATAATCTTTCGCCTGTCTTTTTACAAACTCTATTTCTCTGGCAGCCTCTTCTTCCGAAAGTCCTTCTATGCTGTTTCCTACCCAGGCATATTCGAGATAATCAACACCACGAAGCTGTATTGTTCCATCTGAAAAAACCTCAAGATAATGTCCATCTGTATTGCCGGATATATAATATTTTCCTACTTTAAGTTCAGGAACTGTACTCAGTTGTTCGCTTTCTATAACTGTTTCAGAAGCACTCTCTTCTTTATTTATATCTGAAAATCCGTTATACGAGAACAGAGAAACAGCAATAAGACAGAATACCACTCCTACCGTAATGTCTACCGCTTTTGACATTCGATTCTTCTCATTTCTTTTTTCTGTAATATCTACACCCGTTTTATCCTTGAAAATATTTTCTATATTGTTAAGATTTCTTTTGCTGTATTTTTCCATAATTTCATCCCTTTCTTTATTGCATCATTTTTTTAAGTTTCAGTTTAGTCTGATATAACCGATTTTCTACCTGTTTCCCCTGCATATCAAGTGCAACTGCGATTTCTTTAGGCTTCTGACCATAATAAAATCGTCTTATGATTATTTCTCTGTCTGTTTCTTCAAGTTCTTTTATCAATGAAATAAGTTTTTCTTTTTCTTCATTTTCTATAATTCCATCAAGAATTTCCGACTTATATGTAATAGCTACTTCTTCAATCGGAACTTCTTTTCTTCTTGATATCTGCCTGTATTTATCTATTGCATTTGTTCTTGCTACAATAGAAAGATATGAGGATAGTTTGCTCTTTTCGGGATTATATTTATCAGGATTTAACCATAAATCAATAAAAATATCCGCAACACATTCTTCAATATCTTCAGCAGAACCCGCATTTATAAGTATAGAGGATACTATTTTCCAGAGTAATTTCGAATATTTCTCTATTATCCCAGCCATTACTTTTTCATCACGATTTTTAACAGAAGAAAGTATTTTTTCGTCTTTCAATTTATCACTCCTTCCCTGAAATAGTTCTATATATAATACGATATAAAATACAAAAACACTTAAAGAAATTATAAAAAGTCACCGCAATAAATACGATGACTTTTTTATTATATCAGATATTTTTCTTTAAAATCAATAATCCTTTCAATATAAGAAATAAAAAAGCTATTATCGGTGAATAAACCTGCCTTGTAACTATTAAAAATAAAACAGTTATAATGCTGACAATAATAGAAATATTCGTAATAACATTACAATTTTTTTCTATTTTCATCTGATTAAAAATAATTTCTATTATACCAGCTGCAACAAGTGATATAAACATAGTCCAATAAATCATATAACAAGATTCATTATATAAAAACAAATTCACGGAATAAATCAAATCATCAGCGCGTTTCGGATAAAGTGGAAGGATTATAAGAAGTATACTCATTATATCTACAATTCCAAATAACAAATCACATATATTCTGAATATTTGATTTATTTTCATTTTCAGCAATAGAAATCAACCTTTCTCCTGACAATAAATCATCTATACTGACTGAAAAAAATTTTGAAATATCTTTCAAAGATTCTATATTCGGATAACCTCTCCCCGATTCCCATTTAGATATTGCTGTTCTTGATACATATAAAATTTCAGCAAGTTCCTCTTGGGTAAGACCACGATTTTTTCTTAATTCCTGTAATTTCTCATTGAATTCCACTATATTTCCTCCGTTAATTTCTTTTTATCAAGCATCCTAACAGTTGAGTTATAAATCAGATATAATCCCACACTGAAAATAACAGAACCTATAATATCCGTTATCCAATGAACACCTGAAACAGTCCTTCCGATTACCATAAATAGCAAAAATAAAACAACAAATGCATCCACTCTCTTCCTCAAAATAACTTTTTTAGTTCTGCGATTATTCTGAAAACTTACAGTCAACATAACAGATAACACAAGTAATGTTGTTGAAGACGGATACGAAACTTCTGCAATTCCTTCTATAAGAATAGGCCTGTAATTTATAGGAATCATTTCAAAAAACAAATACGCAATAACTACTACAATATAATAAACCCCCAAAAGAATAATATCAAAATCAACTTTAAAAAGACTTTTTCTCCTGATAAGTTGAATAAATCCTAATATACCAAAGAAAATACAACTCAATATCGGTATAATTCCCATCCAATCAGTAATATGATATATCATCATATTTTCACCTGTTAATTTATGAAACCAGATATTTATAGTGGCAAATCCGATATTTGTTCCGTTAACACCGACGGATTGAACATCTACTACCTGAATCAGTATTGTCCAGATTATAAATACTATAATCAGAATAATTCCTGAAATAAACAATTTCTTTTCTTTCATTTTATATCCTCCTTCTGTTTTTTAAATAATAGCAAAATATATATAAATAGTAAAGATACGAATCGTAACAATAAATAAAAACCACTTCTGAATAAGTATCAGAAGTGGTTTTTGGATTTATTAATAGCATTCTCTACCGAGTTCAAAAGCCTTTTTGTTGAGTTCAAGGAATTTAGCAGGTACACATTCTTCAAGTGCTTTAAGCCATACTTCCTTTTCTATGCTCATTTTTGTTGAAACAACACCCATCAAAACAACATTTGATGCTTTTGCCGAGCCTGCCTGTTCAGCAAGTTCAAGAGCATTAACTGAAACAAAATCAACTCCTGCTTCGCGGAACTGATTGAAAATATCTTCGGGATATGTTGTTGCTCCTGTAATAACAGGCATAGGGTCAAGTTTCTGAGTTGAAGTAATGATTGTTCCTCCCTTTCTGAGATAAGGAAGACTTCTTGCAGCCTCAAGCTGTTCAAATGATACTATAAGGTCAGCTTCTCCCTTTTCTACTACGGGTGAATAAACCTTATCGCCATATTTTACATAAGTTACAACAGAACCGCCACGCTGTGACATTCCATGAACTTCCGATACCTTAACTTCAAATCCTTGCATAAGAAGAACATGTCCGAGAATTCTTGAAGCAAGAAGTGAACCCTGTCCTCCAACGCCGACTATCATAATAGATCTTGTATCCAATTTATATCGTCCTTTCGTTAAAACATTAGATTATTCTATAGCGTCAAACTTACAAAGTTCTTTACAAATTCCGCAGCCAACGCAAAGTGTATGGTCAATACAAGCCTTTCCTGCCTTGATTGAAATAGCAGGACATCCGAGTTTAAGACAAGCCTTACATCCTTTACACTTATCATTTGATTTAAGTGGGGGATTGTGCTTTACATATTTAAGAAGAGCACAAGGACGTCTTGAAATAATAACACTAGGAGCATCAACTTCAAGTTCCTCAAGAATAGCCTTCTCTGTTTCAGCAAGATTATAAGGGTCAACAACTCTTACTCTGTCAATACCGAGTGCTTTACAGAGTGCTTCGAGATTAACCTTTGCAGCAACATCACCCTTGAGATTATACCCTGTTGTAGGATTCTGCTGATGTCCTGTCATACCTGTAATTGAGTTGTCAAGAATGATAACCGTTGAGTTTGTTGCGTTATATGCAATGTTTACAAGTCCTGTCATACCCGAATGCATAAATGTAGAATCACCGATAACAGCAACAGATTTCTTTTCCATTTCAGGACGAGCCTTATTCATACCGTGAAGTCCTGAAATAGATGCGCCCATACATACAGTTGTATCCATAGCGCAAAGAGGCTGTGCAGCACCAAGAGTATAACAACCAATGTCTCCCGATACTGTAATCTTGTGTTTTGCAAGATTATAGAATATACCTCTGTGAGGACAACCCGCACACATAACAGGAGGTCTTACAGGAATCTCTGTAGGGATAGTAAGATAATCAGGAGAAATTCCCTTGATTTTTTCTCTGATGATTGACTGTGAAAGTTCGCCTATAAATCCGAAAATTTCCTTTCCGATCACTTCGCAACCGAGTTTCTTGCACTGTGTTTCAATAATGTCATCAAGTTCTTCAATAACATAAACTGTTTCAAACTTTTTGCAGAAGCTTCTGATTATGTATGAAGGAAGAGGATTTACAATACCGAGTTTAAGATATGAAACGCTATCCCCTAGCGCTTCTTTTGCGTAAAGATATGATGTTCCGCTCGTGATAACACCTATCTGACCATCATTCATTTCAATCTTATTAAGTATAGATGCTTCTGCTTCCTGAATAAGTTTTTTTGTTCTTTCTTCAACAAAAACGTGTCTGCCTCTTGCATTTGCAGGCATCATAACATTTTTCTGAGGATCCTTTACATACTCTTTAAGTCCGACTTCTTCTCTGTCGCAAAGTTCAACAGCACTCTGTGAGTGTGCGACTCTTGTAGACATTCTTACGATTACAGGAGTATCGTATTCTTCTGAAAGTCTGTATGCTTCTTTTACAAAATCCTTTACTTCCTGAGAATCAGAAGGTTCAAGCATAAGAACCTTTGATGCAGCGGCATGATGTCTTGAATCCTGTTCGTTCTGTGATGAATGCATTCCTGGGTCATCAGCAACTGCAACAACAAGTCCCCCGTTTACTCCTGTATAAGCAGCAGTATAAAGAGGGTCTGCAGCGACATTAAGCCCAACATGTTTCATACCACAGAAAGAACGTGCACCAGCCATTGATGCGCCAATAGCAACTTCCATTGCGACCTTTTCGTTAGGTGCCCATTCTGCGTATATTTCTTCATATTTAGCAACTTCTTCAGTTATTTCTGTAGATGGTGTTCCGGGATAACTTGATACAACATTACATCCGGCTTCATAAAGACCTCTTGCGAAAGCCTCATTACCAAGCATAAGTTTCTTCATAACTTACATTCCTTTCATTTATAATTATCTGAAATCAACAAAGCCTACTTTTCTGTAAACCTTTGACACAACCTTCTGTGAAATAGAAAGCGCCTTCTGTGCACCTTCTGTATAGCATTTCTTGAGATATTCCTTATCCTGCATAAATCTTGCGAAATTATCTCTTACAGGCTGAAGATTATCAGCAACCGCCTCGCCTACCGCGAGTTTGAAATCACCGTAACCTTTTCCGTCAAATTCTTTTTCTATCTCTTCATAAGTTTTTCCTGTAACCGCAGAGTAAATTGTCATAAGATTGTTTATTCCGTCTTTTCCGTCAGCATATCTTACCTGTGAATCTGAATCTGTAACTGCCCTCTTGAACTTTCTGATGATTGTATCCTTATCATCAAGTATAAGAATGGTTGCATTCACATTTTCGTCAGATTTCGACATTTTTTTAGTAGGTTCCTGTAAAGACATTACCCTTGCACCTACCTTTGGAATGTAAGGTTCAGGAACGGTAAAGAACTCACCATATTTATTATTGAAACGCTGAGCGATATTTCTTGCAAGTTCGAGATGCTGTTTCTGGTCAGCACCGATAGGAACAAGATCAGCATTGTAGGCAAGGATATCAGCAGCCATCAGAACAGGATATGTAAAAAGTCCTGCATTTACATCATCTGCGTGTTTCTGTGATTTATCCTTGAACTGAGTCATTCTTGAGAGTTCCCCGAACTGTGTCGAACAAGAAAGTACCCAACTGAGTTCTGCATGAGTTTTTGCATGGCTCTGAATAAAAGCAATACTTTTTTCAGGGTCAATGCCACAAGCAAGTAAAAGTGCATAAGCCTGTAAAGTGTTCTGACGAAGTTTTATGGGATCTTGCTTTACGGTTATAGCATGAAGGTCAACTATAGAATAGATACAGTTGTATTCTTCCTGTAAAGGCCCCCAATTGCGGATAGCACCGATATAGTTTCCGAGAGTAAATGTACCTGTCGGCTGAATACCGCTGAATATTAACTTCTTATCTTCCATTTATAATCACTCCCCGAAAATTTCCTTTGTAAGTTTTCCTAAAATTTCAATACCCTTTATAATCTGCTCATCTGTGGGTGTTGAGAAATTCAATCTGAACGAATAGGATTTATCGCTTTCGTTAATTGTAAATGCAGTTCCGGGAACAACAGCGACCTTATATTCCTCAACCGCCTTTTTGCAGAATCCCATCATATCGCTTCCTTCAGGAACGCTTGCCCAGATGAAAAGACCACCTTCAGGACGTGTGTATGTAACTTTCTTTGAGAAATGCTTATCCATTTCAGAAAGCATAAGATCACATTTCTTTCTGTAAATCTCACGAATTCCGCCGAGATGTTCTTCCATATCAACTTCCTTCATAAAATTATCACAGATAACCTGAGACCAGATATTTGTATGAACGTCAGATACCTGCTTACATACAACCATTTTCTGAATAACAGGCTTTGGAGCAATAGAATAACCCACTCTGAGTCCCGGTGCGAGAGTTTTCGAGAATGTTCCTGAATAAATAACTCTTCCTTCTGTATCCATAGATTTAATAGAAACAATATCTTCTCCTGCAAATCTGATGTCACCATAAGGATTATCTTCGAGAATCATTGTATCATATTTACATGCAAGTTCATAAAGTGCTTTTCTCTTTTCAAGAGACATTGTAAGACCTGTAGGATTCTGGAAATTAGGAATTACATAAATAAGTTTTACTCCACCTTTTTTGAGCTCTTCTTCAAGAATTTCCATATTCATTCCGTCATTTTCAAGAGGAACGCCTATAAGATCAACATTATAAGAGCGAAAACTATTAAGACTTCCTATAAAACTCGGTGATTCACATACAAGTTTATCTTTTTCGTTACAAAGAACCTTTGTAGCAAGTTCATTTGCCTGCTGTGCACCCGAAGTAATAATAAGTTCATCAGTTTCGGGATTGAATATACCCTTTTTCTGCATATCCGACTTAAGAGTATCTCTTAAAGCAGTATAACCTTCTGTAATATTATACTGTAATGCAAGAATAGGATTTTCAGTAAGCATTTTATCTGATATTTTCTTTATTGTTTCTGTAGGAAAAGCATTAGGTGCAGGATTTCCCGCAGCAAATGAGATTATATCGGGGAAAGCACAAAACTTTAAAATTTCTCTTATAGCAGATGCCTGAAGCCCTGATACTTTATCAGAAAATACATAATTCATAAAAATATACCTCTGTTTCTAATAATATGCTTTAACATTATATCATATAATCACATATTTTGCAATATTATTTTAAAGGAATTTCATTTTATTTTCGAGGTGAAAATATGAAAAAAAAATCATTCATATACAATGCTGCTATCCTTGTATTATCAGCAATAATATCAAAGTTGATAGGTGCGTTTTTCAAAATTCCTCTTACCAATATTCTTGGTGGAAATGGTATGGCATATTTTTCCTGTGCATACAGTATTTTTATGCCTGTATACGCCCTGTCTGTAACAGGGCTTCCTGTAGCTGTTGCTAAGCTTATATCAGAAGCAAATGCCAAATACAACTATCAGAAAATATCTGAAATAAAATCTGCCTCTTTTAAAATTTTTATATCAGCGGGATTTATTTTTACATTTATTGTAATAGCACTTTCCTATCCTTTCTGTAAATATATCGCAAATCTCACTTTTGCATGGCCGTCTGTTGTTATGATAGCACCAACCATAATAATCAGCTGTATAACATCTGTTTACAGAGGATATTATGAAGGTCTTAATGATATGTATCCTACTGCAATATCACAGATAATAGAATCTGTTGTTAAAATCATATCCGGCCTATTATTTTCCCATAAATCATTTGAATTTCTGAACAGCAATCCAGAAACAGTAAAGAAAATAGCGTTTTTTTTCAACATATCATCTTCTAAAAACGAAATAATATATTCTATATCATCCGCCGCAGCAATTTCAGGAATAACATTAAGTTCATTTATCGGAATGTTATTTATGATTTCAAAACCAAAATCAGATAAACCAATAATAAAAACTAAAAAATCCCATAATAAAAATCTTTATAAATCTCTAATTAAAATCGCATTACCTGTATCTGCAGGTTCTCTTATAACAAGTCTTACCACACTTTCAGATTTAACTACAATCACATATTCAATTGAAAAAATTATTGAAAAATCACCTGATTTCTTTGCTTTTTTAAATATAAACAGAAATGAAACCGCAGGTTTTATATATGGTTCTTTTACAGGACTTGCAATAACTGTTTTTAATCTTGTTCCATCGGTGGTAAATATGTTCGGAAAAAGTATTTTTCCTTTAATTTCCGAAGCCAAAGCATTGAATAATCACAATAAAATAAGAAAATCCATAGAAAAGGCTTTGCTAACTTCGGCTTTTTTGGCTATTCCCTCAGGGCTGGGAATAGCCTTTCTCTCAAAAGAAATACTCACTTTTCTTTTCAAAGAAAAAGTTTATGAAATACTTATATCATATAAATCTTTGTCAATACTTGGTATAGGAGTTATCTTTCTTTCACTATCCACAACGGTTTTTTCAATGTTGCAAGCAACAGGAAGAAACGATATACCTTTAAAAGCAATGCTTTTGGGAACAATCATCAAAGTCATAGGCAATATAATTCTTGTACCTATACCAGAAATCAATATAAACGGTGCTGCTATATCAACAACCATAAGTTATATAGTTATTTTTATCCTTTCCATGCTATTACTGTTAAAAGAATCTAAAATGAAAATCACCAAAAATATAAAATATTGTACAGTAATAATACTTTACAGCTCATTAATGTGCGGATTAACAGCTAAAATAGCCTATAATATACTCTCAAATTTCCTCTCATACAAAATAAATTTACTTTTGTCAATAGTATTTGGTGGATTTATTTACCTAATTTTTATAGTCACAATTAGTTATTTTGACAAAAGTGCCGTAAAATCAATAAAAAACTCATATTTTTTGAAAAATTCTATTGAAAAATAATAAAATATGGAGTAATATATATCTTGTACTTGTTTGGGAGGTGAATTTATTGTCTGGATTTGAATTCAAAGAGAATTATAATATTAACGACCTTGTTGAAATAGTAAAGGTTCTCAGAAGTGAAAACGGTTGTCCTTGGGATAAAGAACAGGATCACCACTCAATCCGAAAGGATTTTCTTGAAGAAACTTATGAAGTTCTCGAAGCTATAGATACAGATAATACAGAACTTCTAAGAGAAGAACTTGGCGATGTTCTCTTACAGGTTGTATTCCATTCTCAAATAGAAACAGAATGTAATTCTTTTACATTTAATGATGTTGCTGATGAAGTTTGTAAAAAACTTATAACTCGTCATCCTCATGTTTTCGGAGATGTAACAGTTGAAAATTCAGAACAGGTTCTTAAAAACTGGGACAATATAAAGAAAAAAGCCAAAGAACAAGAAACTTATAAAGATACTCTTGAAAGTGTTTCAAAGATATTACCCGCACTTATGAGAAGCTATAAGGTTGCTCAGCGCGCCGAAAGAACAGGTTTATCTGTTATAAAAGCCTCTCCCCTTGATATTCTTCTTGATGATAAAGCACAAAATATAGACAAGGAAATTTATTCAAGAATAATCGGAAACACTCTTCTCTCATTCGTAAACTTTGCCAGAAAAGTCGGTGTCGACCCTGAAGAAGCACTTCAGAAAGCAACAGATAATTATATTGAAGATTTTGGCAAAGTCGAAGAAACAATCAGGCTTGAAGGGAAAGAAGCATCTTCCCTTAGCATAGATGAACTTGATGCCATCTGGCAGAAAGTTCAGACAAAATAAATGCCGTTATTGGCAAAATGGAGGATTTTAAAATGACAAAGGCAGATTTAATCAATGCAGTTGCTGCAAAAGCAGAAATTACAAAGAAAGACGCAGATAAGGCTGTTGCAGCTGTTATCGCTTCAATCGAAGAAGCACTCGTTAAGGGTGAAAAGGTTCAGCTCGTTGGCTTCGGTACATTCGAAGTAAGAGATCGTAAGGCTAAGGAAGCTATCAACCCTGCTACAAAGCAGAAGATCAAAGTTCCTGCTAAGAAGGCTCCTGCTTTCAAGGCTGGTAAGGCTCTTAAGGAAGCTGTTAACGCTCCCAAGGCTAAAAAAGCAAAGAAAAAGTAATAATTTCTGGTATTTAAAAGACAGCAGTCTTTCTGCTGTCTTTTTTATTACAGGAGGTGTTTTTTATGAGACTTGATAAATATCTTAAAAATGTCCGTCTTATAAAAAGAAGAACTGTCGCAAATGAAGCTTGTGACGCAGGAAAAATCGTTGTAAACGATAAAGTCGCAAGAGCATCTTACGATGTTAAGGTCGGAGATATCATCGAAATAAATATGGGTCAGACTCCCCTTAAAGTAAAAGTTATTTCTGTAAACGAAATAGTAAGAAAAGAAGAAGCGACAGAACAGTATATTGTTATACCTTAAACAGAAAATCCTGAGAATATCTCTCAGGATTTTTTATTATAATTTATAATTTTATTTATCATCAAAAATCCATAGGTGAAAGTTCAATACCTGATAGTTCTTCTTCTTTTATCTCTTTTAAAAACAGATAATTAAATTTTTTATATATAACAAATTTTCTTCCATCATTTATAAAAAGTATTTGAGGTAAACTGTTATGTTCACATGTATAAAAATCTATTTCATATTCAGATAATCCTAATTTTTGTTTCTCGTCAGGAAAAACAAATTTTCTTGCTAATCCTCCAATTTTTTTATCTATTAAAATGTTATCAGGATTGATATTGTATTCTTCAGGAATAGAAATTTTCTCATATACAGCATTCCATGGAATAGGAATAGATTCACGACTTTCATAAAATGGATCATCAAGCAGTAGAAAACCTCTGCCGTGATAATTACATATCTGTATTGTTAATTCATTTGAATTATCAATTTTTGTAACAAGAAATAAAAAATACGGGCTTCTATGTCTATATATAATTATATCGTCATTTTTTGAAATAATAATATATTTTACTATTTCATTTATCATAGCAATAACAAGAATAATAGCTAAGGGAATTAAAATCGCTTTAAGTATCTTTTTATGTTTTGCTGATAATTTTTTCATAAAATTCCTCCGGATATTTACTGAATTTATTTTATCATCTCAAATTTCTATTGTCTATATTCCCCTTAAAACTGTAAATATTTTGTAATAAATAAAAAGCCGTTTCCGAAACTAATCGAAAACGGCTTTTATTTTTTAAATTTTATTCTTCAGCAGGAGCTTCTTCTGCTGTTTCAGCTGTTTCAACAGCTTCTTCAGGGAGAAGAGCTCTCATTGAAATGCTGATTCTCTGATTTTCAGCGTCGATTTCAGTAATCTTAGCTTCAACTTCCTGACCAACTGAAAGAATGTCAGCAACCTTATCAACTCTCTGATTTGCAATCTGAGAAATATGGATAAGACCATCAATTCCGGGGATAATCTGAGCAAATGCACCAAAAGGTGTTACTGATACAACAGTTGCCTTAACTACATCGTCAACGTTATACTTTGACTTGAAGATTTCCCAAGGATTATCTTCTGCTTTTCTGTAACCGAGAGAAATACGATTCTTTTCCTTGTCAAGATCCTTGATATAAACTTCAAGAACATCGCCAACCTTGCAAACATCTGAAGGATGCTTGATTCTTGTCCATGAAAGTTCTGTGCGATGAACCATTCCGTCAATTCCGCCGAGATCAACGAATACACCAAAATCAGTGATAGACTTAACCTGGCCCTTGAATGTATCACCAACATTAACAGATTCCCAGAACTTAGTCTGTGCTTCGTTCTTCTGCGCCTTAGCAACTTCTTTGATAGAACCTACTGCTCTTCCGCGCTGTTCATTAACTTCGATAATCTTGAACTGAACTTCCTTATTAACAAGTTCTTCAAGTTTGTCATCACGACGAAGTGTCGCCTGTGATGCAGGAACAAAAATTCTTGCTCCCTCGCTTGTAACGATAACGCCACCCTTTACAACGCTGATAACAACGCCTGTAAGGATATCGCCATTTTCCTTAGCCTTAACAATCTTATCGAATCCAACCATTGCGTCAACTTTCTTCTTTGAAAGTGTTACAATGCCTTCAGCATCGTTAATCTTGATAACGATAAGATCTACTTCATCGCCAACCTTAACAACATCCTTAGGCTTAAGAGCAGGATTGTCAGTCAATTCAGAAAGAGGAACATAACCAGTATGCTTTGTTCCAACGTCTACGATTGCTTCAGCATCGTTAACAGCAGTTATGTATCCCTTCACCCGATTACCGGTATATATTCTTTTGAATGACTCATCAACAGCTTTCGCAAAGTCAAATTCCTCATCCATAATTTTTACATTGTCGCTCATTAGTGTTTGTACCTCCTTGATTATATATGCGGGAGTGGACGCACCCGCAGTAATGCCGATAGAATAAGAGCCCGATAAATCAATTCCGCAAAGTTCATCGGCATTTTCAATATGATAGCATTTGCAATATCCACTACAGATTTCACAAAGTTTTGCAGTGTTAGAACTTTCTTTTCCTCCTATCACAATCATTGTATCAGACTTCGCAGCAAGCTCTGCCGCTTCCGTCTGTCTGTCAGAAGTTGCGTTGCATATCGTATTGTAAATTTGCGGTTGTTCACAGTTATTTTCTATGAACTCGGCACACTTACCCCATAATGTATTATTATAAGTCGTTTGCGCAATAATTGCAACCTTTTTTTGAAGAAAATTATTGTTTTTTTCGAAAATTTCCTTCAAATCAGCAAAATCATTAAAAACAAAAGGTTCATTTAGTGCATTTCCCACAATGCCTTTTACTTCAGGATGAGAACTATCCCCTGCTATAAGAATGGTAAAACCTTCCTCGCTTTTTTCTCTTACTATTTTATGTATCCTTGATACAAAAGGACAAGTTGCATCTATATATTTGCGTCCGTTTTTTTTAAGTTCGCTGATAACAGAATAAGGAACTCCATGTGAACGGATAACAACAGTTTCATCCGTATTTGCATCTAACACCGACGATATAACCCTTACTCCTCTTTTTTTCATATCATTTACAACATCAGGATTATGTATTATTGGTCCTAATGTTACAACTTTATTTCCACTCTCAATTGCATTATAAACCATGTCTACAGCGCGGTTTACGCCAAAACAAAATCCCGCGGTCTTTGCAACTGTAATTTTTCTATTCATTATCAATAGTTTCCTTTGAAATGTTATCTGCCGTATTGTTTTCAGCAGTTCCTTCAACAAGTTCAGTTATTGCTGACATTATCTTAAGTTTTAATGCTTTAAGTTCTCTTGGATCAGGATTATCAGATATAGCAAGTTCTGCCGCTTTGATAGGCTTTCCAAACCTTACCACAACTTTGGCACCAGGTTTCAGTTTTGGGCCTTCAAAAATAATACCCACTGGAATGACATCCCTTTGTGCCTTTGCAGCTATAAGTGCAACACCTGTTTTACCTCTTCCTACCTTACCTGTGTAAGAACGCGTTCCTTCAGGAAAAATAACAAGATTTCTTTTTTTCTCAAGCTTTTTGATAGCTGCATCTATTACACCCATATCTCCTTTTCCTCTTTCAACAGGAAAAGCACCCATCATTTTTATGAGAAGTGTAAAGAAAATGTTTTTATGAAAAAGTTCTTCCTTAGCCATATATGACATAAAAGTTCTTACAGGCAAAGTTATAAAAACAGGGTCAAAATAGCTTCTGTGATTTGAAGCATATACATATCCTCCATCTCTAGGAATATTCTCTTTACCTTCAAAAGAAAGTTTATATCTGCATTTGAAGATAAGCGTTACAATTCCTCTTAATATACCAAAAAGTCCATAAAGAATAGGCATTTATATATCCCCCAGTTTTTCTGAAATAATTTTCAACAATTCATCAACAACTTCATCTTTTCCGAGCGTTGTTGTATCAAAAAGAATCGCATCATCAGCTTGTTTTAAAGGTGCAGTTTCACGATGCATATCATTATAATCTCGCTGATTTATTTCTTTAAGAAGTTCGTTATAATCAGGATGGTTTCCTTTTTCTACTAGTTCTTTGAAGCGTCTGTTCGCTCTTTCTTCAGGAGAAGCAGTAAGAAAAATTTTTACTTCTGCATTCGGAAGAATAACAGTTCCTATATCTCTTCCATCCATTATAACATCGTTTTCTTTTGCCATTTTCCTCTGTAATTCAAAAAGAAACTCTCTCACAGCAGGAATAGCAGATACATTAGATGCCGCCATAGAACACTCGGGTTTTCTTATTTCCTCGGAAACATCGTTATCATTAAGAATAACCCTCTGTGCACCATCAAGATATTTAAGTTGAACAGAAATATCAGGAAGTATTCTTTCTACTCCCGTTCTGTCAGTAGTTTCAATATCGTTATTAAGGCAATATAAACCTATAGATCTGTATAAAGCACCTGTATCTACATATATAAACCCCAGTTTAGAAGCAGCCGCTCTTGCAATAGTACTTTTTCCTGCACCAGCAGGTCCATCAATAGCAATATTTTTTCCCATAACTAACCTCCTACATATTCATACCTGCTACATATCCAGTGGAGAAAGCAATCTGAAGATTAAATCCTCCTGTATATGCATCAACATCTATAATTTCTCCCGCAAAGTACAATCCCTTTACAAGCTTAGATTCCATAGTTTTAGGGTTAATTTCATTTGTATCAACTCCGCCACTTGTAATAATAGCCTCATCTATTGGTCTGAAAGATTTCATTGTAAAAGACATATTTTTCATTAGATTTACTATACTATGTCGTTGTTCCCTTGTTATCTGATTAACTTTTGTATCCATAGGAATTCCTGATAATTTCACAAACACAGGAATCATTTTAGTTGGCAACAATTTATTAAGAGAATTTATGTAATCTTTATTGATATTTTCTGAAAAATCCTTTTGTAATCTCAAATCAAGTTTTTCATAAGATAAAGCAGGTTTCATATCAATATAAAAAATATACCTTTCAGGCTCCTCTGTTCTTATTCTTGAACTTGCCGAAAGAACAATTGGACCTGAAACGCCAAAATGTGTGAAAAGCATTTCACCCATTTCAGAAAAAATCTTTTTACCTGTATTTTTATCAAAAACAGATAAATTGACATTTTTAAGAGAAAGCCCCATCATTTCTGTAGGATATTTCTCTTTAGTAACAATCGGAACAAGCGAAGGTTTTAAAGGAACTATTTTATGTCCTGCTTTTTCAGCAAATATATACCCATCGCCTGTCGAGCCTGTTGAATGATATGATTTACCACCGGTTGTAATCAAAACACTATCAGAATAATATTTTTCTCCATCCGCCTCTACGCCTAATACTACATTTTCTTTGATAATAAGTGAAGATACTTTTTTGTTAAGTACATCTACGCCGTAATCTTTAATAGTTCTTGTAAGAGAATTTACTATATCAGAACTTTTATCACTTTGAGGAAAAACCCTATTCCCTCTTTCGGTTTTCAACTGAACTCCTATATTCTCAAAAAAGTTCATTGTATCTTCAGAAGAAAACTGAGAAAATGCACTATACAAAAATCTCGGATTTGATGGAATATTTTTTATCAGTTCATCTACAGAACAATTATTAGTAACATTACATCTTCCTTTGCCTGTTATGAGAAGTTTTTTACCCAGCCTATCGTTTTTCTCAAAAAGAAGAACTTTTTTTCCGATTCCCGAGGCAGTTATCGCGGCCATAAGGCCGGCAGCACCTCCCCCGACAATTATTACATCATACTTCATTTAAGCACTATTTCCTCATTATCGTTATGTTTTTCATAAACATCATACTTGTCCCATATATCCTCAAGATGTTCAAAGTTTGTCTTGATTTCGTCTTGTTTTTTTATGCCTATGGCAATAATAAGTGCATTTATCAGACTCATAGGTGCTACAAGAGAATCCACAAAAGATGCCATATCACTTTTAGCAATTAGCGTATGGGTAGAATATTCAGCAATCGGTGAATTCAGGCTATCTGTAATAGCAACAACTTTAGCACCATTTCCTGCTGCAAAACTAAGAGCCTTCGCTGTCTGTTTCGAATATCTCGGAAAGCTTATGCCTATCATAACATCACCTTTTTCGATACGCATAATCTGTTCAAACATTTCACTTGTACTTGCAGTATTTATAAACCTTGCGTTTTCAAACATAAGATTAAAATAATAAGCAAGAAACCTCGCTAAAGCCGATGCACTTCTTGTACCAACTATGTAAATGCGTTTTGCTGAAATAATAGTATCAACTGCATTGTAAAAATCTTCTCTGTTACTTTCTTCTAAAGTTTTTCTTATTTTTTCGATATCAGAATTAAGTATCTTTTCAAAAACATCATCAGAACTGATTCTGTCAGTAGTAGCTTCAATACGTTGAATAGAAGTGAGTTTATTACGGATTATATCCTGCAAAGCAGATTGAAATTCAGGATACCCTGCAAAACCAAGTTCTGTAGCAAATCTCACAACTGTTGATTCGCTGACGCCTACGGTTGTACCAAGTTTAGCCGCTGTTACATAAACTGCTTTTTCATAATGTTCAAGTATAAATTCAGCGATTTTTTTATGTCCCTTTGAAAATCCGGACATATTATCCTTTATCTGAACAAATAAATCGACCTGCATTTTGTTTTCCTCCAAATTTCAATTCCAGAGAGAATTTTGTAATTCTGTTATTTTTTTACGAAGTTCAATTGTTTTATCATTATCAATAATATAACAATCATCTGATTCCAAAACAAAATCCCCTTCTTTTATATTTTCTGGGAAATTATCTTTTGAAACTTCGAAATGTTCTCCGTTATCATTTTCAACTATGACTATATTTTCTTCAATTCTTTCAATAATCATATCTTATTATTCCTTTTCAGAAAAAAATCTGTAATTACCGTTACCATCCATTTCGCACACTATAGTTCCTTGTAAATCAGTCCGATAAATATTATCCGTATACACTTCCAATTGCTCTATAGTGCTCTTATTAGGATGACCATATGAATTATCCGCCCCACACATTATAACACAATATTCAGGAGAAACATTATACAAAAATTCTTTTCCGGATGATGAAGAACTGCCGTGATGAAAAACATTTAACAAATCAACATCTATATCTGCATTACTTTCTATAATATCGTTTTCTTCAGATGTTGAGGCATCTCCACCAAAAAGTGCAGTATTTTCTCCGTATCTGAATACGCAGACAACAGAATAATTATTCAAATCATCACTTTCATCTGATAATGGTGCAATTATTTCGAATTGAGAATTTCCTAAATTATAAACTTTACCAACAACAGCTTTATTCATTCCATTTCCGTTTTTCTTAACCGCATTAAGAAAATTATAATAGCTGTTACTTGTCGGAACTAACTCTTCAGGAATTACAGGCACAATGATATTCTCAGCTCCAAAATATTCTATAACATCCGAAAGTCCACCAATATGGTCAGAGTGGGGATGAGTTGCTATAACATAATCAAGTTTTTCTATATCGAGATTTTCAATATAGCTTATGATTTTAGAAGAGTATTCTCTTTCTCCTCCATCAATAAGCATATTATAGCCATCAGAACAGATAAGGACGCATTGTCCTTGACCAACATCAATAAAATGAACAGTTGTTGTATCAGGATTATAAGATATAGTTTCGTCATAAAGACCAACCGCTTGCGATATAGAACGATATGTAACTATTTCAAAATAATCAAACAGCCTGAAAATAGCTAAAAGCAGAAAGCAAGAAACTATTGCTGTAAATTTAATATAAGATTTAATTTTCTTTTTTCTTCGCTTTCTTGCCATTTTCATTTCCTTTCCCAAATTTTATTCAGAATCTGAAGACGAAACATCTGATCTTAATTTCTTTTCGTACCACTGTTCTCTTGAAATAAGTACATTTCTCGGCTTTGAACCTTCGAATCCGCTTATTATGCCCATTCCCTCAAGTTCATCAATTATTCTTGCTGCACGAGCATATCCGAGCTTAAGTTTTCTCTGAAGAAGAGAAGTTGAGGCTTGTCCTGCGTCTATAACAACTTCTATCGCTCTGTTAATAATTTCATCATCTCCAGAAGAAGCAGAAACAGATGAGGTTTCTTCTGATTTTTCACCCTTTATAACAGGCATGTTATTTTCGATTTCTTCCATTATATTATCATCATACTGAGCCTTAGCTTCGTTCTTGATAAATTCAACAACTTTTTCTATTTCGTTATCCTTTACATAACATCCCTGAACTCTTTTGGGTTTAGAAAATTCCTGTGGATTGTAAAGCATATCACCATAACCGAGAAGTTTTTCTGCTCCTCCTGCATCAATTATCGCACGAGAATCAACCTGCGATGAAACCATAAGTGCAATTCGACTGGGAATATTTGCTTTAATAAGACCTGTAACAACATCTACAGTTGGTCTTTGCGTTGCAATAACAAGATGCATTCCTGCCGCACGAGCCATCTGTGCAAGACGACATATAGCATCTTCGACTTCATTAGAAGCAGCCATCATAAGGTCTGCAAGTTCGTCTATCAGAATAACAATCTGAGGGAGCTTTTCAAGATCTTCATTCTTTTCTGCCATAGCATTATAACTTAACAAATCCCTTGCGTTATTATCAGAAAAGATCTTATATCTCTTAAGCATTTCCTGAACAGCCCAGTTAAGTGCACCAGCAGCTTTTCTGGGATCTGTAACAACAGGAATAAGAAGATGAGGAATTCCGTTATATTTAGGAAATTCAACCATTTTAGGATCGACAAGAATAAGTTTAACTTCATCAGGAGAAGCATTCATAAGAATACTCATTATAAGCGAGTGTGAACATACAGATTTACCTGATCCCGTTGTTCCGGCTATAATAACATGGGGCATCTTTGCAATATCCCCAACAATAACATTGCCATCAATATCTTTTCCGACAGCAATAGAAAGTTTGCTTTTTGAATTTTTAAATTCATCACTTTCAATGAGTTCTCTGAAAAATACTGTATCTCTTATCTGATTAGGAACCTCAATTCCAACTGCTGCTTTTCCGGGGATTGGCGCTTCTATTCTTACACCTGTTGCAGCAAGGTTAAGAGCAATATCATCAGCAAGACCTGTTATTTTGGAAATTTTAACCCCTGCTGATGGCTGTAATTCGTATCTTGTAACACTAGGACCACGGTTTATATCGACAATTCTTGTCTGAACTCCAAAACTCTTAAGTGTATTAACAAGGGTATCTGCTTTGTTTTTGAGTTCATTCTGTGCATCTTCTTCAGATGCCTTGGCAACGGGTTCATCAAGTAATGTTACAGGAGGATAATTGTATTTCTTAACCGTTGTTGTATCTTCGCCTTCAAAAAGTTTTGTCTGACCTTCTTTATCAATAATAGCCATATCTTCTTTTGATACAGCATTTGATTTAACATCCTCCGGGACTACATTGTTTGTTGTAGCCTTCTTAACTATTGAATCTATATCACTTGTATTTTTAGCATTCTCTGTTTTATTTTCTGTAACGACTGGTTTTTCTTCAACTTTTCCACATTTTCTATTTTCTATAACAGGTTTAGATTTAGGTTCTACTGGTATAGGAATATCAATATTTTCAAGTTTGGGTTTTCTTGCTTCTGGTGGAAGTGGTTCGTTAGGAGGCAATTTAGTTGCTTCTTTCCTTTGTCTTTCGACAGAGCGTCTTTCTGCATCCGCAATGTCTGATTCGTTTGCCGCTTTAACAGCATCTTTCGCTTTAACAAAAGGTTTCGCAAGAAATTTAAAAAGAGAAACAAGATTAAGATTAGTAAGTAACATTATAAATGCGAAAGTAAGTATAATGACAATAATCGAAGCGCCGATATTTCCAAAAAGTGCAAGAAGAGGCACTCCGATAACTATACTTGCAAAACCGCCACCTATAAGATTTATTCCATTATCATAAAGTTGTTTCGAAAGTTCATTTATAGGCAGAATTTCATCTTTACCAAAAATAAATATATGCGTTATTCCGCAAATAAGGAATATGAGGACAAGTCCTTGAATCATCTTCCCTGCAACAGCAGTACCGGATTTATCACAAGCAATCATAATCGCAGCATAAATAAGTACAACAGGAACAATAAATACTCCTACACCAAATAACCCTCTTACAAAATTATGAAGCGCCAACCATGCCGCCTGACCTTCAATTATAGACATAAGGAAAATAAGTATTCCACTTGAAAATAATACAATCGACCATAATTGTCCTGAATTATTGGATTTTGATTTCGATTTAGTTTTTGACTTCGAAGAAGTTGTTGTTTTTCTTTTATTAGACAAATTTAACCCTCTTTTCACATTTCTAAAATAAATCTGAAATTATATATTTTTTCACATACGCCAATCGCGATAGTCGCAACCCCTAATATCAATGTATAAAACGAGAATATTTTAAAACGATTTTTTTCAACCAGCCATTTTATAAGTTTTATGGCCAAAATTCCCGCAATTGCCGAAACTATAAATCCTATAACAAGAGGAAAAATTTCAATCTGATTTAAAGTTTCTGAACTGATATCTTTCAGAGAAAGCACAGAACCAGCGGCTATTACTGGGATGCCAAGTATAAAAGAATATTCTACAGCAGAATCTCTTTTAAGTCCACAAAAAAGTGCAGAACTTATTGTTGAACCAGAGCGTGATATTCCTGGAACAAGTGCTATCCCCTGAAAAATCCCTATTGTGAACGCAACAGGAAATTTAACATCACCGGATGACTTGTGACCTGAAACACATTTATCCGCAAAGAATAACAAGATTGATGTGTATATGAAAGCACAACCTTCAACAATAATATCGTTATCAGCCGAAAGTGATGTGAAGAAATCCTTAAATGCATAAAAAGCAAAAAGTGGAAGAATAGATGCGATTATCATTATGATAAATCTTCTGTCTGGATTGAGTTCTTTTATTTTAAACTTACCTGTAAATATATCTTTTATCATTAATAAAAATTCTTTTATAAGTGCCCAAATAGTCTGTCTGAAAACAACAAATACTGCAAGTAATGTTCCAAGATGAAGTATAAGTGTCATAATGACTCCGGTTTCGCCGGAATTACCTGTAAAATGCTGGAACAACGAAAGATGACCAGAACTTGAAACAGGAAGAAATTCCGTAAATCCTTGAATAAGCGCCTGTAATATTACCTCTATAATCGACATTTTTGCCTCCTGTGTTACAAATCATATATATTATAAAATTATTTATTCACATACATAAATATTATACCAAAAAAGTCCTTAAAAGTCAAATTAAATCAATAAAAATAGTGCGTAAAATAAAGAAATATTGCCAATCTTTAAAATACGCACCTTAAATATTTATTCTATTATGTATTTTTCGTATCCAAGTTCTGATAACGCCCTTATAGCCTCATCAATATCTCCTTGCATCATTTCATCAGAAGAAACAATTGGAATTAATTCAACATTATCAAATTTAGAAGAAACAACCTTTGAAATAAGCGTAGTTCTTTCATATATATTCATTTCAGAAAGTATAAACTCTTCATCATTATATATAACCTTGTTTTCTATTGAGCCATAATCAAATTCAACAGCAACAGTTGTAAAAGGCGGCATATAATCGGTTTTTTCGAGGAATTCATCTTCGTTATTAATAATCTCAGAAGCATAAGTTCTATATATTGTAAAAGAAGCACAATCAGAAAAAATCAGCGCAGTTTCGTAAAGAACTGTTCCTCTTAATTCTTCATTTCTGATAATATCTCCTATTTCAACAAAATCCGACTCTTCGAATTCAGGAAAAGCAATATCAGAAATTAAAATCGCATCAAATCCAGCCAAAGAAACCTCATCTGATATTTGCGAAAGATATTTTTTCGATGACACAGAAAAAGGAGAAATCCAAGGTTTTCCTCCAACATTTATGTAATCATCATACCAAAGCACACCTGATTCTTGAATGACAAATCCAACATCAGA
Organism: Oscillospiraceae bacterium; assembly: GCA_017466865.1. Classification (GTDB taxonomy): domain Bacteria; phylum Bacillota; class Clostridia; order Oscillospirales; family Ruminococcaceae; genus RGIG4131. The sequence goes on from JAFTTI010000008.1 coordinate 103,583, forward strand.
TTCATTTACAGGAGAAAGATTATCGTTAAGAACGCTTATAGAAGCGATAGGCATAAGTCCTGAACGCTTTATTGTTTTACATATATCACTAAGTTCGAGTTTTGATTTTACGATTTCTCCATTAAGCAAAGCAATATTTGCCTTTGTGGCATAATATATTTCCCCACCTTCTATTTTCAGAGGGACTAAAACAGAAGTATATCCAGCATTTTTTGCTGAATCAACCGCCGACACAAAAAGTTCTTCATTAAGCATATCAACAGGTCTTAATGCATACGCTGACCATTCTCGTGACGAAACAGGATCAATTTTAGAATCAGAAGATGTATTTTCAATCACAACATCAGTAATTTCCGGCGGAGTCCAAACATTCGGATTGGTTTCGGGAGGATTTTTTATATAGTTATATATTGGTTCTCCTATACAATATCCGAAAAACACAAGTAAAATCGCAAAAATGATGGTTATTACAAGTGCAACTATTTTTTTTATCTTAGAAACAGGCTTGTGTCCATATAAAGTAGTATTGCTTCTATCAATCTTTTTTCTTTTCTTTTTATATTTATATGTCAAGCCTTTTCAACTCCTTTTCATGATTAAAATCGTATTATTTTTTCTTTTTGATAAGAATTACAATATATCCGATAACAGTAACAATAACCGAACCAATGGTAATAGTCATAAACATATCTCTGTAAGCAGATTCAGCCAAGGTATCTCTGAACCCTACAATCCATACATACAAAAACGACAACAAAAGTGTAGGAATGTATATCATAAGTGATTTCAAAAAATAATTCTTAATTTCAAGATTTCTTACAAGTGTATACGCAACAACCACAATAAGAGTAACTATTGCTCTGTCAATTTCATGCCAGTTACCACTTGGATCTTCATAAATTCCTTGTATAAGATATAACACACTGTTGACAAGTGTAGCAACTGTATAAAAAAGACAATAAATAAAAACAGATTGCCTTAACCACTTATCCCATACAGTTTTCATAATAATACCCCTTTTAGTTTATTTCATAGTAACCATAAATATATAACCTATTCCTATCATGAAGAAATTGCTGAGTCCATGCATTATCATAGGATAAATAACATTTTTGGACTTAACATATGTAATTCCATAGGCAATACCCAATATAAACGCATATATCAATTGAAACCACGAAAAAGATAATGTGAACGGAAAAATTGTCCAACTTATATGTGCAACTGAAAATAATAAAGATGCTATAAGAATTTCAAACAAATAATTCTTTTTATTTTCTGCAGTATTCAATGAAATAAGAAAAGTAATCGGTAATGCTCTGAATAAAATTTCTTCTGATGTTCCTGATAAAAGTAACTGAAATCCTAATGTTCCAAGAACATTAGTTGCATTAAGTTGAAATTCATAGGGCACTATCGAACCAATTTTATATCCAACACTATAACTTACAAGAACATATATCAAAATAACAACAGCAAATATTGTTGTATATAATACCCCTGTTTTATTCAGTTCAGGTTTTAAACAGAAATCCAGATTCTTTTTCTTTTTTATAACAAAAATAACAAGTAATGCGACCAACATCTGAACTATATGATGTATAGTTATATGCATAAAAGTTCCGTCTTTATCGATTGATGTATAATCAAATAAATCAGCGATGAAACCTCCTGATTTACTCGCAAAAATCTGAATGAAAAACAAAAATAATATTGCAATAAATGTATATATTATTTTTCTGGTTTTCGTGTTTTTCATACTTTTTCCCTCTTACTGTTTCTGCTTTGTATTAATAGTTTCACTCCAAGAACAAACACAAAGGCGCCCAATAAAATAAAAAATCCCCAGATTAGATTCCAGCATGGAGAATTGACATCAAACATAAAAATCAATAAATCATTCCACACTTCCAGTTCGATTGCTATTGCAAATAAATCAAACAGCAGATACCCTCCGCCGAAAATATATATCCATCTCCACCAATAATTATTTTTTATATTTTTACAGAACACAATTATTCCACAAACGCAAAGAAATGCCAGGATTCCCATAAGAAGAAAATATGATACACCTTTATTGTTTAATATTCCAAGCCAGAAATTCGCATAAGATGTTCTATCAACAATTCCCCATATTCTATGTAGATGAAAAAGTCCGAAAAAAATAAAAAACCAAGGTTCCCAAAAATATATTTTCTTCAATTATCTCACCATCATTTCAACGACTTTTTCAAAAGAAACACACTCTGCATACCTTTTATTCCAGATAAATCCATTATAATATTTATAGGTTTCTTCAGCTGTCATATACTGATTATCAAATGTAGTATTTGTATTTTCAGGAACTATCATTTTAAAGCCGTGTTCAAATCCCGCTTTAATAGTAGCATCAATACAATAATCTGTCTGTAATCCGACAATGATAACAACATCTTCGTTCTTCCCTTTCAGATATTCAAGAAGCCCTGTATCTTTAAAAGAACTGTTTACTGTTTTATCAAATATAATTTCATCGGACCGAGGTTTAAATCCCTCATATATTTCAAAGCCATCGTTACCTTTCGTAAGTTCGTAGCCAAAGCCGTCATCATGTCTTACAAAAATAACTTCTACCCCGTTATTTCTTGCTTTATTTATAAGTTCTTCCACATATCTCTTAAACAAGCCGAAATTATATAATTTATCATTGGTAATTGCTTTTTGTGTATCAACAACTAAAAGTACCATAAAATCACCTTATAAAGTTATTGTTCCGCCTGAAAGTGCATAAAAAGCCATAGCCAGTATTCCCACATAGATATACGTTATAGGAAGTCCTCTAAAACTTGGAGAAACATCTTCGGAATATAATTTTTCATAAACAGCCGATACCAAAAAAGTTGCAATAATAAAACCTATTCCTGTTCCTAATGCATATGCAATATATTCTACAAGACTATTTCCGCTCATTGCATTTGTAAATAAAACCCCAAGAACAGCACAGTTAAATGCCGAAACATGTATAAATTTCTTTATCGATAAAAAGAACGGATATGCCAATTTCCATACAACAAGCAATGTGACAATATACACTACTCCGATTATCACAACATAAACAAGTGGCATAAAAATGTAATTATATTCATTTTCTTTAAAATAATAATCTGCAAAATAAGCAATGACACTTGATACAACAGAAAAATAAGTTATGCACGAACCAAAAGCAAAAAATTTCTTACGGCTTCTTGCAGCAAGAAATAATGTACTTGTACCAAGCGCTTTCGAAAAAACAGTATTTTCCACAAGAATTGCAGTAAGAGAAATAAGAATTGCATTCATTACAACATCCATCAAGAATGACTCCTAACAATAAGTTTGATTTTCTTAAGAATAGCAGCAAGCACGCCTATAAGAATAAATCCGCCAAAAGTAGTTGATAAAAACGGAAGTGTAAAATGTATTCCGATTATTTTATCGCCTATCGCACCAGTAGCAAAAATTTCTCTGATTACTCCGACTATAATTGCTACAATATCAAATCCTAATATATAGAAAAAAACTTCTGAAAGCATACGCAATTTATCGAGTTTGAAAAAATGTATTTCGGTTCTTGTAATAATAAGAGAGTTTGTCACAAGAAGCGGAAACATAATTCCTAAAGATGAAAACTGCTGATTCATAAAAGAATCCGCGAAAACAGCAATCGGAACATACACCATAGCCGCAATTATAGTATATAATATAATACGTATAGCATAAACAATATCTCTGGGGACAAAGCTTGATATTAAAACAGTTAAAAAAGTTATAAGACTAAAGGCTATAACCAACGCAATGGCCGATTGAAGAGTGGTTGCAACAGCAACAATAGGAGCAACAACAAGACCACTTGCAAGGACTGTATTTTTCATAAATAATCCGTCAAAAATAGTTTTGTCAAATTTCTTTCTTGTTTTATTGTTGTCCATTTCCTGCCTCCTCATTTATTGTATTTTTATTTTTAAAAAGTTTTTTCTTGATTTTTCTGAATTCTCTTCCGAATGAAAAAGCACTTTCATCAAGTACAATTCCAATAGGTGCCGCAATAATAAGTGCATAAAGAATAGAATTTTCCACTTTCCCTATAAATTGAATAATAATAGTCAGAACGCCAATTATAATTCCATATAAGAGTCTTGATGATTTTGATTTAGGAAGAACATAATAATCACAGGCAAAAAATAGCATTGAAAACAAAACTGTACCACTTGCAAGTTGATAAAATACAGCAGTAAAAGCATCGCTTCCAAAAAATCTGAAGAAATACGCAAGAGCCGCTATAGTTCCTGTTCCGCCAAAGAAAGTGAGAAAAGATGCAGAGCGTCTGCAAATCAAAACTATGGCACATACAAGAATTATAACAATATGAGTAGCACCCATAGGTCCTGTAAATTTTCCGATAAATATATCCACATTACTTACCGAAGGATTTGATGCATATCCTAAAACGCGAGTAAGAGATGAAGAAAGAGAAATTGACAATTCTGATGCAAGAGAAAGTGTTTCTTCAGGTTTCGGATAAAGAAGAACTTTATTTCCCCAGCATATTGAAGATAATACAAATCCGACAACTGTAGGGTTGAAAATATTTTTACCCTTTCCACCAAAAAACTGTTTCCCAAGTGTAATAGCAAGAATATTTGATAAAATGATAATAGCATAAGAAATAGATGCAGGCATCATAAGTGCCATAAGAACACCTGAAAGAGGAACAGAAAAATCAGTAAAATCGTATTTTTCTCCTCTTAATTTCACACAAATAATATCTGTAACATAAGCAGATATTATAGAAATCAGAGATAAAACAAGCGCCCTTAACCCATAATAATAACAAGACATAAAAATAAGTGCAAGAGAAACAAGAAGCATATCGACAACCGATCTTCTTTCTGTTTTCTGTGAAGATTGACTAAGCATTTGAAAATCCTTTCTATAAAGCCGAGGTGATATATAATGATATCAACTTTAATCAGCAACTCGACAATAAAAATATTTTTAAGCAGCGAAGAAATGACATTATATAAAATAAAATTTGATGATCTTGATAAAGAAAAATACGAAACTAAAGTTTTTATATTAAACCTGATAGAAAAAATCAAAAATATCAACAATATTGATCTTAGTAACGAAAAACTTTATATCGAAGCATTTGAACAAAATAACGGAAGTTGTCTTCTTTACATTTCGATAAAAGGAGAAAAATTCAAAAAGAAAGACAATATTTCAACTGAAATAGTTTATGAATTCAAAACACTTTCTGATGTAACTCTTGCAAGTAAAACGCTATGGGCAAATCTCAATCACCTTTTTAGAGAAAGTGATTTTTTATGTTCAAATGAAAATTATCGTCTTATAATCAAATCATATAGTAAAGTCAGAGAAAAAATACGAAATTGCTTATGTGAATACGGTAAAGAAATAGGAACTGATGATATAAGCATATCAGTTACAAGAGAACATTATACAATGATAATAGAAAAAAATGCTATTGAATCATTAGCTGTTATTGATTAATTTTATAGTCTGAACAGCCTTTTTCATATCATCGGATTTAAAAAGATATGTTCCTGAAACAAGATCATCTGCACCAGCATCAACAGCAATTTTTGCTGTAATATCGTTTATGCCACCATCAACCTGAACAAGACAATCATAGCCGTTTTCAATAATAACTTTTTTTACGGCCGATACCTTGCCCATTGTTTCGTGTATAAATCCCTGTCCACCAAAACCGGGTTCAACACTCATGATGAGAATATTTTCGATAAACGGAAGATATTCATATACAACTTCTATTGGGGTGTTCGGTTTTACTGTAAGCCCCGCTTTTATTCCTCTTGAATGTATTTTGTCAATAGTTGATTTTATATCAACGTCACTTTCGACATGAAAAGTTATCATATCGGCACCAGCATCAACAAATGCATCAACATATTTCATAGGGTCAATAATCATAAAATGAACATCTATGAACATATCAGTTATGCTTTTAACTGATTTCAAAACAGGAATACCGAATGAAATATTATTTACAAACACCCCATCCATAACATCAAAATGTATTCTGTCAGCACCAGATTCTTCAAGTCTTTTTATATCGGTTTTTAAATTTGCCAAATCAGCACTTAAAATCGATGGAGAAACTATAATAGACACTTAAATCCCCCTAAAAATAGATATAAATATACAATGATATTATATATCACAATCCCTTTATCGTCAATAAAAAAATAAATATTTTATCTTTTTCATAAAAAACAGGTCAGATACCTTATGGTTTTAAGGCATCTGACCTTTTATATATTCAAAGCGGAAAGGCACCTTTTATACGGAAGCTCCCCTATGGGCGTAAAAACACCACTTCCGAAAGTAATCTGAAACCGCTTACACTAATAGTTTATGCTAAAATTCACAATACGCAACCACGATGAATATTGTCATAATATAAAGAACTCATGCTATATCGTAATTTCAATAGTTGTTAAAGAAAAAAGAAGAATTATTGCTGTGAAATGCTACGAAAAAAATATCAAAGGATATATTCCTGATAACTTATCAAAAACCATCATTACAACAGGTATAGTAAGGATAGAAAAAAGCGTTGAAACAGTAATTATCATAGAAGCATACTCAGCATTTCTCTCAAACATCCTTGACATCATAAGAGTAGATGATGCAGTCGGACAAGCGGTTGCAATCATATTAGCAACAAGAAGTGAAGTGAAAATTTCATTTTCTGCACCTATAAAAGCAAACACAATAAGCATAATTGCTGGAACTACTATAAGTCTTATAGCTGAAATAACAAAAATCCTTATATTTTTCAAAGCAGATTTAATATTTGTTCTCGCGAGATATATCCCTGTAACAATCATGGCAAGAGGTGTATTGAGTGAAGAAATAAACTCAATAGGTTTAGCAACTATAACTGGCAATTTGATTGAAAAAAGGAAAATAGCAATTCCGACTACAATACTTATTATAGGCGCTGAAGTAAGAACTTTAAGTATGTCCTTTACACTCATCTTTCCTTTCATTATAGAAACGCCATATGTCCAAGTAAAAAAATTAAACACGGCTACATAAGTACTTGCATAAAAAACCCCTATATCTCCAACTACCGCCTGGATAAGAGGAATTCCCATGAATCCACAATTGCTAAAAACAATAGCAAATCTTTCTACAATATATTCTTTTCTTTCAGGATTTTTTCTTATAAGCAGTGTAGCAACCACAACACCAAGCGTGTTGCTTATTATAGCAAGTAACACAGATATAATAAGTCCATTTGCAAGTTCCGGCTTATATTCAATCTGAAAAGCATGAAGTATAACACAAGGATTCACTATCATAAGAAGAAATTTAGAAAGCTCTGCCCCTGTATTTTCTGAAATCATTTTCTTTTTATAACATAATATCCCGATTGACATAATCAGAAACATTACAGCAACCTGAATAAAAACATTAAAAGCCATTTTTTATATTTCTCCTAAAAATCAAGTTTTCTTATATTTTTATCCTGAGCAAATGTAGAATAATTATACAAAAACATCACCTGATTATAATCATCTATATTTATTATTTCATCATAAGGAACATCGATATATCTCATATCAAGCATTGTTATTTCAGAATAATGCTGACTAAGAAAAGGAATATACGAATTAGCATAAGAATCCTTGATAACAAGAAGTTTACCCTCATTAAGAGCGTTCGTTTTTATTTTCACAACAGGCTGATTCTGACCACCAAAAACTGAATATTTATCTTTAATTTCGAGAAAATCTCTAAAATAATAAGATTCATAAGTTTCTGTTCCTTTGCCCGTATAAACATCTGTCGACATTATATCTACTCCTGATGTAGGATAATAAATATCTATAATATCAGATTTTACCCCATCATACAAAGTTTTAGAATACAATGTACCCTGAAAATCAGAAGATGCATGTTCGATATTATAATTATCCAATGAAACAGGAGTAAACCCCATATCATAAGCGGTTGATGAATATACATAATAAGCACCAAGGGTAGTCCAATGATGGTCTGTACGGTAATAAATATAATCATCCTTATTAGAATTAAGAATACTGTAAGCATCCAATGTTATTATATTTTTTTCTGATAACTCTGAATAAATTTTACTTATTTCTTCTTTTTGATCGATATTAGGATTTGAAGAAGAATAAAATTCAGCGGATGTAGGAACAATCATAACATAGGTTTTAAGTCCGGTGTTTTCGCTGAAATTATTTATTGCCGAAATACTCTTTAATATAGTTTTATAATCAGGATAATCAAGTTTTTCTACCATTCTTCCATCTTCTATATAAACACCATTTATTTCTCGTCGGCCGGTTAAAAGTTCCATTTGTGTTTTTGCCTTTATCCAATCTGTTCTTCCTACAAAATGGTCTGCAAAATAACTTTCTGAATTTTTCATAAAACTACGATCAAGAACAGAAGAAAAACTGAATTCAGGAGCTTTGGAAAGAACTCTGTTTTCTATTTCAGAAAATTCTTTTTTCGGAAGAATTATCGTCATCAAAGGAAGGATTGTAATAACTCCGAAAAAGAAAAAGAAACTGAGCATTTTAGGGAGATTTCTTTTTATTTTTTCTTTTATTTCAGGCTTCATAAAAATAAATCTCCTTTCTAAAATCTAAAGTAAAGAAATGGGTTATATGTTGCATTAACAAGGAATGATGTACAGACAAGCATAAGAATAACCTGTACAAACGGCGCTGACCATTCAACAATAGCATTGTTTTTCGATCTGATTTTTGAAATGATTTTTCCGAACCAATCTGTAGATCCGAAAATACATAATGCAAAAATTAATATATTAGTTATAATGAAATATTTCGCATTTCCGTCGATAAATACCCCATTTCCGCCAAACATCGCATTAAAATAGCTGAAACATGATGGCAAATCTGTTGTATCAAAAAGTACCCATCCAAACACAACAAGAATAAAAGTATAGAGTGTACTTATGAACGAAGGCAGTTTTTCCAGAATTTTTCCAAATCCTATTCTTTCTATTATAATTATAACTCCAAAATACAAACCCCATATAACAAAATTCCAACTCGAGCCATGCCACAATCCTGTCAATGCCCATACAATGATAAGATTAATAAGTGTTCTCGGTAAACCTTTTCTATTTCCGCCAAGAGAAATGTAGACATAAGATTTAAACCAACTTCCGAGAGTCATATGCCATCTTCTCCAAAATTCAGAAATACTCTTTGACATATAGGGATGATCGAAGTTCTGAGGGAAATTAAATCCGAGTATTTTACCAAGTCCAACGGCCATATCGGAATATCCAGAAAAATCAAAATAAATCTGGAATGTAAACGCAAGAATTCCAAGCCACGCTGTTACAACAGATATCTCGCTATAATCCATTGCTTTTATATTTGTCCATAATATACCGATATTATTTGCGAGAAGAACCTTTTTAGAAAGACCCTTTATGAATACAGCTATTCCATCAGCAGCCATATTAACATTTATCTTTCTTGTGTCAATTTCCTTCTGAACATCCTCATATCTTACAATAGGTCCTGCTACAATCTGTGGGAATAAAGAAACATAAGAAGAAAAATTGATAAAACTCTTCTGGACCTTAATATTTCTTCTATAAAGGTCTATTGTATATGACATACTTTGAAATGTAAAGAAAGAAATACCAATAGGAAGATCTACTCTCTGTTCGTTAAGCCCAAGATTAAATACACTGTTTATCACTCTATTAAATCTTACAACAGGATTTAATATTTCAAGATTAAAAATCGCATTTATACTATCAATTATAAAATCACTATATTTGAAAAGTGCAAGAAGGCTTATATTCATAACAACTGAAACAATAAGACAAATAGTCCTTTTTTTCTGATTATCATCAAACTTATTCATAAATATGCCAGCAGTATAATCAATGACTGTTGATAAAAGCATTATGAAAACACAAACAGGCTCTCCCCACGCATAAAACAGAATTCCCGATACAAATATAATCAAATTCTTTATCTTCATCGGAGATATGAAATATAAAATAAGAACAACAGGAAGAAATATATACAGAAACATCAAACTAGAAAAAACCATTTCATTCCCCTCCTTCAAAATCAATTTCGGAAATTATTCTTTTGTATTCATCCAAAGTAAACATAGAATTCAAAATATCAAGCATCCCCGAAACAGATAAAAGTTCAGGTAATTCAAGATGTTTAAGCAACCTTTTTCTTTTAAAAGATGAATTTTCTCCGCCAGAAAAACCATCTTCATATAAATCCATACGAGTAATTCTCTTTTGTTGAGTATTTCTTTCAGAAAAAACAACTCCTGCTTTTTTTAAAGCATCAATAATTATTTCGGCATCCATTCCTTCAACACCGAGTTTTCCCTCTTTTGAGGCTTTTTCTTTACGACGTTCTTTTCCGAAAACATCAGGAATGTAAACATTAGTTATATTTCCTTTAACGGAACCTTTCAGATAATTTCTTATTTTAAATCCTGCAGAATCAGAATCAGTAAGAATTATCACCCCTGTTTTTTCAGCATAAGCTCTTATCAAAGACATTTTTTCTTTATCCTTAAATATAGAAAAACCGTTGGTAACAATTATTACCGCATCTATAACAGAACTCAACTTTATTTTATCATATTTTCCTTCAACAATAATAGCCTGTTGAATATGTATCAAAATATTCTCAATCCTTTTCCGAAACCATTTGAACAATGGCTTTTTCTAATAATATTCTTCCATCAGTTTTAGAAGATTTTAAAGCAGCATCGGTATCTGCCAGAATTTTTATGCATTTACGAAGATGCTTTATATTTATCTTTCTGCAATCTCTGAAAGCATAATCAACTGCAAATTTTCTGTTAGCCTTGTAAGAAAAGTCTGCAACTACATCGGATGGATGAATTCCTCTTACAACCGCAAGAGATGCTCTGTATAAATCCATAAAAGACATAGAAATTGCCGCCAAAACCGCTATCGGTTCAGCTCTTTGATAAAATAACTCGTCAAGTAACAACAGTGCTTTCTTTTTGTTAAAAGTCACTACTGCTTTAGAGAGATCGAATGCATTGCTGTTTACTTGTCTTGAAACAAGAGAATCTATATCATCTTTTGTAATTTCTCTTCCTTGTGCATAAGATGTCAGTTTTGCAATTTCACCTGATATAAGCATATTATCAGAAAGACATAACTCTGCAATATATGCAGCATTAGTTGAAGAAATAGTTGCCCCTTTCTTTTCAACTGAGGCAACAATCTGTTTCGATAATTCAACAGGAGTCTTTATCTTGAACTCACATACATCACCAATTTTCGCAATACAATCAACTATCTTTTTATTTTTAGTTGTAGGTGATTTCTTTCCATCACATATATCGATAGCAGTGTTATAAAAAATAATCACAGTAGTTTCTGGAACATCTTTTAGTATCTTCAACATAAAATTGAGATCATCTGCAGATAAATCTTCTGCGTTAAAATCATTTACAGTTATACATAAATATTCCGAAAACATAGGTAAAGCCTCAATGGTTTCAGCAAATTCACTCAAATCAATATCCTTACCATTGAATTTATGGAAATTATAAATATCATCTTCAGGAACAAGTTTTTTAACAAGTGTTTTAGCATATAATTCAACCGACATAATATCTTTTCCGTAAAAATAATATAATGAGGAATACTCTTTACTTTTGAGTTTTTTATTAAGTTCTGTAACACTCATTTGAGGCATTATAATTCCACCACCTTAATTTTATCACCATCAGATACAATTTTGTATCCAAATTCAGTTTTATTACTGTCAAGCATATGCCCTGAAGCTATGTATTCAGGATATTTTTCGAAAAAAGTTACTGAATAATCTTTATTTTCAAATCTAGAATTCTCCATATATAGCATAGAAAAATTCTTATAGTCTATATAAATATTATCATTGTCTATTTTGATAATATAATCTCCATAATCAAGAACAAGTATATCGTTAAATATTACAGGATAACATCCCATAACATTCATATCAGGTAATCCTGATTTATCAGATACAAGTATATTTCCTACATAAATGTCATAAAAAACATCATTATAGGAAGAAATATAATACTGAGGATTTGAAGTTATAATAAGAGTATCTATTTTCTTTTTACCCTTATCAGAAAGATATCTGTAAACCGCATCTTCCTGCTTTTTTCCATCTTTACTGATGACTATAATGTTTTCCGCTTTTTCTATAACAACAGAATTATATTTTTCTGTAAATACAGTAATAGAAATATCATTTTCGGATGAAATATCAATATAAATTCCTGAAACGACTATAAATAAAAGGGAAAGAGCAAGTGTTGTAATTGAAAATTTTTTACTTTTAAAAATAAAAACAGATAATGCTACAATACAAAACAGAATAAAAACCAGAATAACGAGAACATCGTGTTCAAAAGAAATCGTAGCAAAAGATATTGATGCAAGATTTTCCGTAATAAAAATAACTAATTTACTTATAATCCCTCCGATTATAATAAGAGGCGAAGAAATCAGTTTTATTCCCATTGTAAAAACAGCTATTATTCCCAAAATAAGAATAACCGAACAAAGTGGAACTAATAAAAGATTACTTATGGGCGAAACAACCGATATTTCTCTGAATGTTAGAAGAACAAACGGTAATGTTGTCAATGAACAAATAGCAGAATATATCAATATCTTAAGCGGTTTATCAATATACTTACCAAAATTAATACCTTTTGTGAAATAAGGTGCAACAACACCTATTCCAAATACTCCTGTTACAGAAAGAAGCAAAGATGTATTTCTTATAGCAAATGGCATGGTAATTGTAAGCAATATAAGCGCTGTTCCGAGTGAAGACAATATATCCTGGCGTCTTTTTATCAAATCTCCAAATAGAAAAACAGTCATCATAATTCCTGAACGAACTACTGAAAACGAAAAACCTGCAAGTGCAGCAAATGAAAAAATAAAAAGTTCAGAAATAATAAATCTCGGAATTTTTCCTAATTTCATAAGTTTAAGAAGATAGAATACTATTCCGCATACAACAGCAAGATGAAATCCTGAAACTGAAATAATATGACTTATTCCGCTTTTAGAAAAATACCCTTTGATTTCTGAATCCATACCTGATTTATCACCAAAAACAAGGGCTTTCATCAATTTACCTTCTTCGCAAGGTGCAAGATAATCTATCTCAGATGAAAGATAATTTCTGTATACTGACGCAATTGAATTTGTAGTAACTATATGAGATAGTTTATCGTATTCATCAGCATTCATACAAAGAAAAATGCCATTTGTTTTATAATAATCTTTCTGAGGGAAAACATAGTTATTTTCAGGAACATAGGGTATGCCATTTACCGTTACTTTATCACCAATGTCAAAAACTGTTTTGGCATAAACAATTACTTTGGTATTATAATTATTTATTCTAGTATCAAGTATATAGGATGAATTATCATCTGAAAAATCAGAACGTTCTGAAACAATACCTGTAAGTTCAGTTGGTTTATCCGCAACAGAAATTATATTGTTATATACAAATATCCCATAAATTCCATACCATATCATCGATAAAGATACTACAGATAAACATAATGAAACATAATTGTATTTCTTTATTTTTATAAGAAAAATCACTAACGCCAGAATGAGAAACACAATTCCGACAATAAGCGAATCATCAAAAGATATAAATGACGCGAAAAATAAGCCTATAAAATAAGAAATCCCTATGTAAGCCATTTTTCGCGTCATATCATTACCTCTGAAAAAATTATTTAAAAAAGAGTGGCAGCGGTTCAAGATATATAATATCTTCTCTGTCCTTGGCATCGCCTTCAGCAAGAACAAAAGCTTTTCCTACTATATTTCCACCCGCTTCATTTACGAGAGTTTCGATAGCAGTAAGACTTTCGCCTGTACTTACTACATCGTCAACAATAAGAATTCTTTTTCCATTCATAAGATCTGCATCAGATTTATCAAGAACAAGTGTCTGAACGCCAGTAGTAGTTATTGAACGAACCTCAACTACTAATGGTTCTACCATATAAAGTTTCTTACCTTTACGCGCCACGATATATGGTTTTCCAGTCTGTCTTGCCATTTCATACGCAAGTGGAATCCCCTTTGATTCAGCAGTTATAATATAATCAAATTCAGGACATTTTTCAAGAAGTGCTTTTGCTGAAGCAACAGTAATTTCAACATCGTTGAACATTATAAATCCTGCAATATCAAGTTTTTCATTAACAGGACATATAGGGAGTTTTCTTTTACATCCTGCTATGGTCATTTCATAATATTCAGCCATTTTAAATCTCCTTTTATTCTTCAACCATCTTAAGACCAAGGAATTTTCCACCGATAAGGTGAAAATGAAGATGGTGAACACTCTGACCTGCATCTTCGCCACAGTTTGTAACTATTCTAAAGCCGTTATCAAGTCCTTTTTCTTTCGCAATTTTCGCAGCAACTTCGAAAATATGTGCTACAACTGCTGAATTTTCTGTTGATATATCAGCAGCAGAAGAGATGTGTTCCTTAGGGATTATAAGGATATGTGTAGGTGCTGCAGGATTGATATCGTTAAAAGCATAGACCATATCGTCTTCATAAACTTTTGTACTGGGAATTTCTCCTGCAATAATTTTACAAAAAAGACAATCCATTAAAATTTCCTCCTTATCCTATCTGAGAAACAAGTTCCTTGAATTTTGCAAATGCTTCATCTAATTTAGATTTATCTCCGATACCTGCCATAGCGTTGTCAGGGCGTCCGCCTCCCTTTCCGCCAGTAACAGCAGATACATCCTTAATAATTTTTCCAGCATGAGCACCATTAGCAACAGCTACTTTACCACAAATACAAAGCATATTGTTATCTGATGCAAGAATAGCAACAATATTTTCATCAGAATCCTTAAGCTTATCGCCCATTGTTCTTAAGACATCAGGCGCTGCATTAAATTTCGCAGTAGCAACAACAAACTTTCCGATATTTTCAGCGTTTTCTGTTACTGAAGAAAGTTCTGAAGATGCCATCTTTGAATTAAGTTCATCTATCTTCTTTTCAAGATTTTTCATATCAGACATAACTGATTTACATCTTGAAACAAGTTCAGATTGATTTGCAATCTTAAGTGCCTGAGCAGATTCAGATACTGTATTCTTATAATCATTGAGAAGCGAAATAACCCCATAACCTGTTACAGCTTCTATTCTACGAATACCTGATGCAACTGAAGATTCTGAAACGATTTTGAAAAGACCAGCACAAGCAGAATTTTTAAGATGAGTACCACCACAGAATTCTGTTGAAAAATCACCTACAGAAACAATTCTTACAACATCTCCATATTTTTCGCCAAATAATGCCATAGCTCCACGTTTTTTAGCTTCTTCAATAGGAAGTTCTTCTGTAACAACAGGAAGCCCCTGAAGGATAACACTATTTACAATATTTTCAATGTCTGTAATTTCATCCGGAGTAACTGCGCTGAAATGTGAAAAGTCAAATCTGCATCTATAAGGATCAACATAAGAACCTGATTGATGAACATGATCACCAAGAACCTTTCTGAGTGCTGCCTGAAGAATATGTGCACATGTATGGTTTCTTTCTGTTGCGCTACGCATTTCCTTGTCAACAATTGCAGTAACTGTATTACCTACAGCAAATCCGCCTGAAATAACTTCACCATTACAGATAAACTGTCCACCACCAAGTTTCTGTGTATCAGCAACATCAATAACGCTATCTCCGCAAACGATTTTACCAGAATCACCTACCTGACCACCCATTTCAGCGTAGAAAGGTGTTTTTTCAATAATAACACTTACATTATCGCCTGTTTCGCAAATATCCGAAAGTTCACCATTTTTAACAATAGCAAGAATCTTTGTTTCAACTTCTAAATCTGTATATCCAACAAATTCTGTCTTGAAATTGTCAAGTTCTGAATTCTTAGCATTATCCCAGCCTCCACCGAGTTTTTTATTTGCTCTTGCAAGAAGTTTCTGCTCCTGCATAAGTTTCTTGAAACCTTCTTCATCAGCTTCAAGTCCCTTTTCTTCAAGGATTTCTCTTGTAAGATCAAGCGGGAATCCATAAGTATCGTGAAGCTTGAATACATCAGCACCATCAAGGACTTTTTTGCCAGATGAAATAAGATCTTCAATCATTCCCGAAAGAATTTCAGAACCCTTATCTACAGTTTTCGCAAAGCTCTGTTCTTCCTGCTGAATCACCTTCTTGATATAAGCTCTCTTTTCTTCAAGTTCAGGATAAGCAGATTTGTTTTCATCGATAACCGTATCACAAACTTCATAAAGGAAAGGTTCAGTCTTTCCAAGAAGTCTTCCGTGTCTTGCAGCGCGTCTTAAAAGTCTTCTAAGAACATATCCTCTACCTTCATTTGAAGGAAGAACGCCATCTCCAACCATAAATGTTGTACTTCTTATATGGTCTGTAATAACTCTGATTGAAATATCTTCTTCTTCGTTTTCTTTGTAAGTTTTATTTACAAGAGAACAGATTTTCTTCATTATATTCTGAACAGTATCAACTTCAAAAAGATTATCAACTTCCTGCATTACACAAGCAAGTCTTTCAAGTCCCATACCTGTATCTATATTTTTAGTAGCAAGTTGTGTATAGTTGCCCTTTCCGTCATTATCGAACTGTGTAAATACATTATTCCAGATTTCAATAATTCTATCACAGTCCGATGCCTGTTCAAAACTTTCGAAAGGACCGTATTTTTCTCCTCTGTCAAAATGGATTTCTGAACAAGGACCGCAAGGACCGCTTCCGTGTTCCCAGAAATTATCCTTCTTACCGAGTTTGATTATACGTTCGCGAGGAACGCCTACCTCATTTGCCCAGATATCCCCTGCTTCATCGTCTTCTTCGTAAATTGTAACCCAAAGTCTGTCTTCAGGGATTTCAAGAACCTTTGTGAGATATTCCCATGCCCATGCTGTTGCTTCGCGTTTGAAATAATCGCCAAACGAGAAATTTCCAAGCATTTCAAAATATGTTCCATGACGTGCTGTTTTACCAACATTTTCAATATCAGGTGTTCTGATACATTTCTGACAAGTTGTAACTCTCTTACAAGGAGGAGTTTCTATTCCCTG
Source organism: Oscillospiraceae bacterium (assembly GCA_017466865.1). Classification (GTDB taxonomy): domain Bacteria; phylum Bacillota; class Clostridia; order Oscillospirales; family Ruminococcaceae; genus RGIG4131. The sequence goes on from JAFTTI010000008.1 coordinate 120,798, forward strand.
AAAATATTTTTTCAAAGGAGTCATACCTGCATTGATAAGAAGAATCGAATTATCCCCCTGAGGAACGAGAGGGGCTGAATCCATTCTCAAATGGCCTTTGCTTTCAAAAAACTTGAGATAGCTTTCTCTGAGATCGTTAAGTCCTGTCCATTTCATTTCTATTACCTCTTTCAAAAATAAAAATAGCCTTGCCCCTAAGAATAACTCTTTCTTGGGACGAAGGCAAAGTTCCGTGGTACCACCCAAATTGCGACAAAAAGCCGCCACTCAACTCTTTAACGCAGAAATACGCCACAGTTTTGGTCTGCGGGGCTCAGTGGTAGCACCCGAAAAACACATAGAAAACTTTCACCAAACGTCTTCTCTCTTTGTATGTGTAAACATCGGTTATTCACATCACAGCCTTTAAAAATATACACATTTATTATATACCTCTGATAAACAAATGTCAACAAATTTTAACAAATTATTTCTAATAAATTCTTTCTGCTATCTGTTCATTTTCAAGTATTGTAATATTCTCTGCTATTTGTTTAAAAACAGGGGCTGCAGAAGCATTTCCTGTCTTTCCGTTTTCAACAAATACAGTAACTATATATTTCGGATTATCTGAAGGAAAATACCCTGTAAACCATGCTTGTAAAATTTCGTTTCCATCTTCATCATAAATTCCCGTTTGTGCTGTCGATGTTTTTCCTGCTGCAGTTGTATTTGACGGCCTTGCATTTGATACATCATTATCTACAGAATACTCCATAAATTTCCTCAACTTATATGAAGTATCAAAATCAATAACTCTCTTTGTTTCTGATTTTGTTTTATATGATATACTTTCGTTTTCTATTGTACCTTTTATAACACTTATTTGGGGACAAAATCCACCATTCGCAATTATCGCAGTCATTTTAGCAATTTGCAGAGGAGTTGCTGTCAGTTTTCCTTGACCAAAAGACATATTTGCTTTTTCGGCAGGTATTTCCAGATCGGTTTTGTTTTGAAGATTTCCACTATGTGAAGTAATACCGTTTGCAAGGTATATTTTTTCACCAAAACCAAATTTTTCTGCCATAGCTATGAATTCAGAATTATTAAGTTCTTTTGATAACTCAATGAAATAGGTGTTACAAGACTCTTTCATAGCTTCGGCCATATTAAGTTCGCCATGTCCTGAAAGTTTATGACATCTGAAGATTTGTCCATTTACATCTGTACTTCCCGTGCACTCATAAACAAAATCAATATCTGTTCCTTCTTCTATTGCTGCAGCAGCTGTTACAAGTTTAAAAACGGAACCAACATTATAACCAAGTAACGCCCTGTTTATGAACGGTCTATTTTCATCATCAAGACTTTTTTCGAGATTATTCACATCAAAAGTCGGGAAACTCGCCATAGCACATATTTCACCATCGGGAGTCATTACAATAATTGCACCTTTTTCTATATTTCTACCCGCAGTTTCACAAATCATCTGTATATCTTTGTCTATCGTAGTAATAACACCAAATTTCCCATTATTTTCATTTTCGTATTTTATTTCAGACCCTTCTAAAACGCTACCATTTGCATCAATATCAAACACTGCTTTTTCCACAATACATTCGTTTCTGAGAATATAATCAAAAGAATACTCTATCCCGCTGACACCCACGTTGTCTCTTGTATATCCTATAAGATGTACCGCTGTCTGATAATCTGGGATTCTATCCGTAACCTTAAAAACCTTTATATCCGATGTATCCTTACATCCTTCAGAAACATTACATAGAAAAGGCAATTCGTATAACATTTTATCGTAATTTTCTTCTTTTTCAAGAGTATATTTTTTTATATAAGAAATCCCATTTTCTGTTGGATTTACCGCCGCAATATATTTGTAAGAATTATTATTCAACGGAATCATATTCTTGTCATAAATAGTTCCGTAAGTTTTGTTTACAGTAAGAACATATCTCCCTTGGGACACAGCGGTATTTTTATATTCAGTATTAGTAGCAATGTTATAAAGACGCATATAAAGGTATGAAAACGATATAGACATAGCAGCAAATATAACCATAAATCTTTTCCACATAAAAAACACCTCTTTATCAGTATTGCCAATAAAGAGGTGTTTTTATCATTATTCTTTTATTTTTCTTTTTGCAGCAGTAAGAGTATTTTTCATAAGCATTGCTATTGTCATAGGTCCTACACCACCAGGAACAGGAGTTATGTAAGAAGCCTTTTCAAAAACTTCATCATACTTAACATCTCCGCAAAGTTTTCCATCTTCTCGTCTATTCATTCCGACATCTATTACAACTGCACCTTCTTTAACCATATCTGCAGTTACAAAATCCGCTTTTCCGACAGCCGCAACAAGAATATCCGCTCTCTTGCATATATCTGCAAGATTTTTAGTTCTCGAATGACAAATTGTAACAGTTCCACTTTCGTGAAGTAAGAGCATAGCCATAGGTTTACCAACGATATTACTTCTTCCAATTACTACGCAATCCTTGCCTTCAACAGTAACGCCTGTACTATGTATAAGTTCCATAACCCCCGCTGGAGTGCAAGGAAGAAAATTATATTCACCAATCATTATTTTTCCTACATTTTCAGCATGGAAAGCATCTACATCCTTTTCAGGAGAAATTGCAGCAATAATAGCATGTTCATCAATCTGTGAAGGAAGTGGAAGCTGAACAAGTATTCCATCAACACTATCATCATTATTGAGTTTTTCTACAAGATTAAGAAGTTCTTCTTCAGTAGTTTCCTCTGGAAGTGCGTATTCATAAGAATTGATAGAACAAGCTTCACAAGCCTTCTTCTTGTTGTTTACATATACTCTTGAAGCAGGATTGTTTCCGACAATTACAACTGCAAGTCCTACTTCAACTCCATTTGCCTTAAGTGCTTCTACTTCTTTCTTAACATCTTCCTTAACAGCAGCAGAAACTGCTTTTCCATCAATTATTTTCGCCATTGTTATTTTCCTCCGAATTTTCTGTATTTTCTTCTTTATTTTCTTCTTTTTTATCTTTATCGGTCTTTTCTTTCTTTTCTTTAGCCTCTTCCTCAGCGATAAGTTTTTTAGATTCTTCAGTATCTACATAAAGAACCGCCGAAACTCCGGAACGCTTTATTTTCTGAAAATTTGAAAGAATAAGAATAACCGAAACGATAACGCAAAGTCCTGCTAAAACCTGAGAAACCCTTAGTCTTCCGAACATAAGGCTATCTGTTCTGAGTCCTTCAATAAAGAATCTTCCGACTCCATACCAAGCTGTGTATGTGAGGAAAATCTGTCCATCAAACTTTCTCTTTTTAGAAAGAAAATGAAGAATAACAAAACCCAAAGCACACCACAACGATTCATACAAAAAGCAAGGATGAACCATTGTATATGATGACGAATAAACATCCCCGACAGAAAGTTCAATGATATTTCCTGTCATTCCCCAAGGAAGATTTGTAGGTCCACCAAAAGCCTCCTGATTTATAAAATTACCCCATCTTCCTATAGACTGACCTATAGCAAACCCTATCGCTGCAACATCAGCAAAAGGGACAAATCTTACTTTTCTTATTTTTGCAGTTATAAATGCACATAAAAATGCACCTATAACACCACCATAAATAGCTAACCCTCCCCCTCTTATATCAAAGAAATCAGCAAAAGTAAGTTCATTATCAAATATGATATAATATGCTCGAGCACCTAAAATTCCGCCAATAAGTCCAACAAAAACAACATCTGTCGCCCTGTCAGAATTCACCCCAAACTTTTTCATTACCGAAAAACAATAAAAAAGTGCCAAAAGCATCCCGATGCCAATTATAATCGCATACCAATGTATTTCAAATCCAAAAATTTCAAATGCAACACGATTTACTTTAAATTCTATTCCCAATTTAGGAAAAGAAACAAAATTTTCCATTATGTCAATGCCTCCTTATTTACTTTATCGGATTAATAATAGAAATTGTATAATTATCAGTATTAAACTGTGAAAATAATCTCTTATGAATGTCCTCAAGAGTAATTTCAGCAATTATCTCTACTGTATCAAAAGGAATAACATCAGACATATACGAATTTATCATAAGTGTTGCAACGGATTCTACATTATTGAATCCTCTTATCTGTGAACCATAATAAGATTTTTTAATTATTTCAAATCTTTCTTCATCAAATCCTTCAACTTTGACTCTTTCAATTTCAGCAATTATTTCAGAAAGAACCTCGTGAGGATTTCGGCTTTCACCACCGAAAATAGAGCAGAAAAATCCGTCACCACTAAAAACTTCTGTTCCAAAATTAGAATTTATAATTCCCTTATCAAACATCTTTTTATAAAGAGGCGAACTATCATCAGCAAGTAAAGCAAGAACTATATTGGTTTCTATATCCGCTTTAAGTCCTGCCTTGCCTTTTTCTGATTTAGCTTTGAATCCTATATTAAAAAGAGGTGTTGCTACTTCAAGATTCTGAACAGTTTCTTTTTCAAAAACAGTTTCAGGTTCATCTTCAAAAACAGTTTCGAGATTATGATTTTTGCAAGACTTAAGCATTTCATCGCATATTTCTATAACTTTATCAACATCCACATTTCCTGCTATTGAGAGATACATATTGTTGAGATTATAGAAAGTGTTATAGCATCGATATAGAAGATCTGCATCTATTTTGGCGATACTCTCAACAGTACCAGCAATATCAATTCTTACAGGATGATTATGATAAACACCCATAAGCATATTGAAAAACACACGCCAATTAGGATCATCTTCATACATTCTTATTTCCTGTCCAATAATACCCTGTTCCTTCTCTACGGTTTCTTTTGTAAAATAAGGTTCCTGGACAAAATCAAGAAGAATTCTAAGAGATTCTTCATAATTATCAGTACAACTGAAAAGATAACATGTTTTGTCGAAAGAAGTATACGCATTAGCCGAAGCGCCCGTCTTCGCATATAAACTAAACACATCACAATCTTCATTTTCGAATAATTTATGTTCAAGATAATGTGCTATTCCTTCAGGAACAGAAACATAATCCGCATCTTCATCTGTTTTGAATTTCGTATTTATAGAACCATATTTTGTTCCGAATAAAGCGTGAGTAGTCGAATAATTATCCATTTCCCATACAAGAACAGTAAGTCCGCTGGGATGATTTATACAGTAATATTTTTCACCCACACGGTCATTTCTTATAATTTTCTTATCCATAATTATTCATCCCCTTTCTTTGTAAGAACATAAACAGTATCAAGTGTAAGAGAAGATGCTGCTTTTATAATATCTTCCCTTGTAACCGCTTTGAGATGTTCTATTTCTTCTTCCGGAGAATAATTTGTTCCGATAACATCCTGTTTAAGATACCAAGAAGCAAGTGAAGCAGCACTATCGTTTATTGATTTTGCTGAATTAACAAGACTAAGAAGAGAATTGTTCATTTCTTCATCCGTAAATTCTCCCCTCTTCATACTTTCAAGTTGATTAAGAATTTCTTTTCTTGCTTTTTCTATATTTTCCTGTTCAACACCACTATCAACATTAAGAATACCCTTTATTTCATCGTATCTAGCAGCACAATAATAACAAAGGCTCATCTTTTCACGTACATTTACAAAAAGTTTTGAAAATGGTGTTGCACCAAATATAGCGGTCATAAGTCTTACAGCGTGGCTATTTCTGTCATTACATTTGAAAGACATTACCATCTTGCTCTGCACAACATCCAAAATTTCTGTTTCATAAACAGGTTCAGGTTTTGCGGGACTAAATTCAGAAGAACTTTTATCTTTAAAGTTTCTGTCAATAACCGAAAAGCGTTCTTTGATTTTATTTTTCACTTCATCAGGTGATTCAGAGCCAACAAAAAATACCTTAATTTCAGATGTTTTAAGAAGTTCAATATATTTTTCATAAGCAGATACCGCATTGACTTTTTCTGCATATTCTCTTTCACCGCAAGATCTTATTGCCGAAGGTTCGCCCTTCATTGCGATTTTTGATGTTTTCATAAGTGCATAATTTCTCTTATCATTTATGATAGCATCTATATCGTCGAGAAGTTCCTGTTTTATGGGCGCAAATAATTTCTCAGAAAACCCACCATTTTCAACATTAGGTTCTAAAAGACAATCCATAAGAATGTCCGTAGATTCAAGTGTAAGCTTTTCAGAATTAAGAGCATATTTATCGGAAATACAGGAAACTCCAAGCATCATAAACTGATTATCGCCGACTTTTGATGTTGTTCCCGATAAATTAGCTCCATAAAGTGATGATAGCTTCTTATTGAGCAATGTCATATCAGGATACTTTTTACTGCTTTTTGATATAAAAGACATAGAAAGTGCATTGGAAGATGCGTTTTCCTCGGAAAGTCTATCAATTAACCATATAGAAATTAAATTAGTCTTGAAACGTTTATCAACTATAGAAAAAAAGTCTATTCCGTTATAAAGACTTTCTTTATTGAATGTTATCGACATTTTACCAACTCCTGTAAAATAAAATATAATATTTATTATATCATAAATCAAATTAAATATCTACTGTTTATAACAAAATATTTGTATCTTTAACTTGACTTTCCATACTATATGTTGTATAATTTATCATGTGATTTTATGCTATTTTTTTAATATTCATCCAAAATCACAATCTTTTGTCGGAGTGGTTAAATTGCAAAAAATTCATGTTAACACAAGTAATCCGTATAATATCATAATTGGTTCTGCTATACTTGAAACTTCAGGTGATATTGTAAAAAAAGTTACAAAAGCATCTAAAATCGCACTTGTAACCGATGATATAGTAGATTCTTTATACAGTGAAAAAGTTGTAAATTCTCTCAAAAAATCAGGATTCAATGTAATAAAATTTGTATTTCCTAACGGCGAGGCATCAAAATGCTTTAAAACTTTGAATAATCTTTATGATTTTCTTGCTAATAATGAAATAACAAGATCTGATTGTCTTGTAGCACTCGGCGGTGGTGTTGTTGGCGACCTTACAGGATACGCATCTGCAACTTTCTTAAGAGGAATAGATTTTATCCAAATACCCACTACCCTTCTTGCCCAGGTTGATTCTTCTATAGGCGGAAAAACTGCTATCGACATCCCTGCAGGTAAAAATCTTGTAGGTGCTTTTAAACAACCTCTTGCTGTAATATGCGACATTTCAACTTTATCAACATTGAAACCCGAAACCTTCTCAGATGGTATGGGCGAAGTTGTCAAATACGCAATGATAAGATCTTACGAATTGTTTGAGATACTTTATAATGAAGATGTAAATGACAATCTCGAAGATATAATATGCAGATGTATTGATATAAAACGCCAGATAGTTGAAAATGACGAATTTGATAAAGGCGAAAGAATGCTCCTTAATTTCGGACATACATTCGGACACGCTATCGAAAAAATACAGAATTTCACAGGTCTTTCTCACGGAAGTGCAGTTTCGGTAGGCATGTGTATAATAACAGAACTAGCAATAAAGCAAGGGCTTTGCAATGAAGATACATATACAAGTCTAAAAAAGTGTCTTGCGAAATATAACCTTCCTATATCTGTCGACATTTCATACGAAGATTTGGTGAAACATTGTATCAATGATAAAAAAAGAGATGCAGACAACATAAATCTCGTAATATCAACCGAAATAGGAAAATCGGAATTAAGAAAAGTTCCGATAAATTCTTTATTTGACTAATGGAGAAAATTTATGGATATAAAAATCGAGCCAAGAATGTTAAGTGGAAAAGTAAAGGTTCCGCCATCAAAAAGCGTTTCTCACAGAGTTCTTATATCCGCCGCATTGGCATCAGGAATATCTGAAATAAAAGGAATAATGGACTCCAAAGATATTATTGCAACAACCGAATGTTTAAAGGCTATGGGGGCAAATATAACAGAACATGATGGCGTTGCTCAGATTACAGGCATTTCATCTGTTCAAGAAAATGTAATCCTTGATTGTTTCGAATCAGGATCGACTTTGAGGTTTTTAATCCCTGTTGCTGCTGCTCTTGGAATAAACGCCACTTTCCTAGGCAAAGGAAGATTGCCCGAAAGGCCTATCATTCCCTATTTAAGAGAACTATCACAGCATGGAATTGAATTTAATTATAATGGTTCAATGCCATTTTCGATTTCAGGAAAACTTTCTGGTGGACGATACGAAATAGAGGGTGATATTTCATCTCAATTTATTACTGGTCTTTTATTTGCTCTTCCCTTATGTAAAGAAGATTCAGAAATACATATGCTTTCGCCTCTACAATCAAAACCATATGCAGATATGACCATAGAAACCTTACGAAGATTTGGTATTTTTATAAAACCTACAAATTACGGATATTATATCGAAGGAAATCAAAAATACAAAAGTTACGATACAACTATCGAAGGAGACTATTCTCAAGCAGCATTTTTCTATGTTGCAAACGCTTTAGGTTCAAAAATAGAACTTTCTAATCTCTCTCCTGATAGTAAGCAAGGAGACAAAAAAATCCTTGATATTTTATCGCAATTATGCTATAATGACGAGTATAGCGAATTTAATATTGACGTTTCGGATATACCCGACCTCGTACCTATTCTTGCTGTTTTAGGCAGCTTCGGCAAAAAGCCTATGCGTATTTCTAACGCAGAAAGACTTAAAATAAAAGAAAGTGACAGACTTATGGCTATTTCAGAAGCATTAAATGCTATAGGCGGAAAAGTTGTCACATTAAACGATGGTATTGTTATTCTTCCGGTAAAAGAATTTCACGGCGGAATTGTAAACAGTTACAATGACCACAGAATTGTAATGGCAGTTGCAATAGCATCAACAAAAAGTAAAGCACCTATAATAATCAAAGGTGCTGAATCTGTAGATAAATCATATCCCGGATTTTTCGGTGAATTTAATGCACTTGGAGGAAATTCTTATGTCATCAGTTTGGAGTAATCGTATCACAATATCAATTTTCGGTGAATCTCACGGTTCAGCGATAGGTGTTACTATCGACAACCTCCCTGCAGGTGAGTATATAGATATGCCTGAAATAGTAAAATTCATGTCAAGAAGAGCTGCAAGAAACAAAAAAATTTCTACTGCTCGTCAGGAACCTGATATTCCTACAATTCTTTCGGGTGTTTATAAAGATCGTACAACCGGTACGCCTCTTTGTGCGATAATTAACAATACAAATACTCATTCTGCAGATTATTCTTCTATTTCAAAACTTGCTCGTCCGGGACATGCAGATTATACAGGTGCTTTGAGGTACAACGGATTCAATGACAATCGTGGCGGCGGTCACTTTTCAGGTAGACTTACCGCTCCTCTTTGTTTCGCTGGTGCCGTTTGTGCACAAATCCTTGAACGCAGAGGAATTTATACAGGCGCTCATATTCTCTCAATAAAGGATGTTAGGGATAACAGATATAGTCCTTTGGGAATCACAAGAGAACATCTTATTTCTATAAGAAACAAGAAATTCCCTGTTATCAATGATGAAAAAGGCGAAAAAATGATAGAAACAATTTGTGCTGCTAAAGACGCAAAAGATTCTGTTGGTGGTATTATCGAATGTATCGCTACTGGTGTTCCTGCAGGTATTGGTTCGCCTATTTTCAATGGACTTGAAAATTCAATTTCTCAGATTATGTTTGGAATCCCTGCTGTTAAAGGTATCGAATTTGGTGCAGGTTTTGATTGCACAACTCTTATGGGTAGTGAAAACAATGACGAATTCTATGTTAACGGCGAAGGACATGTTGTTACTAAAACCAATAACCATGGTGGAATTTTAGGAGGTATTTCTTCAGGAATGCCTATTATATGCAATGTCGCATTCAAACCTACTCCATCTATCGCACTCCAGCAGGATACTGTTGATTATAGTGCTATGAAAAACGAGCATATAAACATAAAAGGAAGACACGATCCTTGTATCGTTCCAAGAGCTGTTCCTTGCGTTGAAGCAGCTATGAATATTGCTATTATGTCTCATATGCTTGATTATCCTAATTTTTAACAGAAAGGTTTAATATGGCTAGTTATTTCCCTGATATAAATTACGAACTTAATGACTTACATAGTGTAAAGGTTCTTTTGTGTCATCTTTTAAACAGCCTTAATAAAGAAGTTTCACTTGATGAACTCTACGAAATAGCAGTAGGAAGTGAAATCATCAATTACTTCTATTATAATGAGGCTATTGAGGATTTGCTCAAAACAGGTGCTATTGAAAAGAAAGTAAAAAACGGTAAAGAAGTTATACTCATTACCGCAAAAGGCTCCTATGGTGCTGAAGAACTCAAAAGATGTGTTCCCAAATCATTAAGGGATAAAATTATTTCTGTTGCTCTGAAATTATTTGCCAAACAGAAAATTTCAAATGAAGTCGACTGCGATATCGAGCAGACTGAAAACGGATTTTATGTTGATTGTAAAATTCATGACGTTCACGAAGATATACTCCAGATGAAACTCTATTCCCCCACGTACGAACAAGCTGTTTTCATCAAAGAAAAACTCGAATCAAATCCGAGTGAATTTTATGGTAAGATAATTTCTTATGCACTTAATTTAAAAGAATTTCAACCAAATGTTGAATAAATAAAAAACAGGTATATGTAAAAACATATACCTGTTTTTATTTATCTGAATTTTTCTAATCTGTAAATTTGTTCTTCATCTATTTCTGCTATTCCATTTTTATAATTATACCCGAATTTCCTGTAAAAATTCACAGCAGTAATAGATGAGGGAATTTCAATTCGTTTTGATCTCAGAAAATACTCATCTTTTTCGAGGGTTTCTATAATTTTAGTGCCTATCCCCTTCCCTTGATATTCAGGCAATACAAATATCGTGAAAAGGCTACTTTCATCTTCTTTGCCCCAATATGGACCAATGGCACCGCAACCGATAATTTCATTACCATCTTGGGCAACATAAAAGTGCGTCCATCCTGCTCTTTCTAAAACATTTTCAGCTTGTTGATGTTTTATCAATTCTTCCATCAATTCAGCAGAATAATCTTCAATATTTGATATTCTGACAGTATGTATAATCAATGATGATACTTTTTCAGCATCTTTATTTTCAAATCGTCTTATAACCATTTTATACCTCCTGTTATTCAGCTACAAATCTTCCGATAATCTCGCCCTTCTGCAAAATATGTTCCTCAGCCTTTTTTAAAAATGTTTTCTTGAATATATTTGCAGATAAATTCATTTCACAATCCAAAGTATATAATGTGAATTTATATGAATGACTTTTTCTTTTGGGTGGTTTAGGTCCTGCATAATGATGCAAACCATATGCTATCCCCTGCTTTATATTTTCATCCGAAGAAATTGCTTCTTTGACTATTTCTGCTGCTGGAATGTTCCATATTACCCAATGCGTGAAATCCTTTATAGGATGATCTAAATCCTCTAAAGTTATTGCTATCGTCTTTGCACAGGGAGATAGATTTTTAATAATAAATTCAGGCGATATATCTTCGCCATACCCCGTATATTTAATGAGAAAATTCCCGTATACATCAATCCCGCCACACTCGAATTCTAACAAATCATTTTTCATTTCGGAAGCCTCTTTTCTGATGCTATAACAACTTTAACCTTTAATTAATTCAGAAATAATATCACTTGATTCGTTTAATGCTTCTAAATACTTACGCTCCAACACCTTATGTATATCAAAAACATCAGAATCAAGCCTGTATTTATTAGGTGTATAATTCTCATCATAAGAAACCAGTCCCACAACTTTGTTTCCATGATAAATTCTACAAGGAACAACAGGGCCGAATCCGTAATCGCACTCCATATGGTCATATTGGTTACAAGATGGACAGAATGCCATAAAGTTGGCAAATCTCTCGTGTTCATATTCAAAACCACATTTTGCGCAAATTTCTTTATGCATACTATACCTCCTATAATTCTTTATTTTTCAAAGCTTCAAGATCAGATTTCTCATAGCGATTATGACCTTTCAGACTCTTTTTATATTTCCAGCATATAATTGCATGTTCTAAACTTTTTCCTTCGTTATCTTCAAAGAAATCGCGAATGTATGTATTATATTCGAATTGTTTATCAATTGTTGTTTTACCTTTTTTCTTTTCTTCTAAAATCTGATAATAAGCCTTTATTGCCTCTCTATAAGTCTTTCCCGCATTATTTTTCAGCCACTTTTGAAATAAAACATTAAAAGAAAAGTCTTTACCGATTTTCTCTTCAAAAAACGCTCTGTGTTTTTCTGAACAAATAATATTATCTTCTATTTTTGTATCTTCGGTAATTACATCAATATTTGCAGTTACTTTTCTTTTAACAAAAGTTTTTAAAACTTTCCCTGTTTCAAGAAAATAAGCAATCCTTTCGGTAAGTTCTATCTTACTGCCGGAAACATACAGATTATTTTCTCTGCAAAAATCAACAAGTTCTTCTTTGAGATAATAAAACTCTCGAAAAGTTTTAGCGTCTAAATCTTTATTCAATTCAGGTCTTACACTCATATATATACCTCTGATTATTTTAATTTCGTTTTCATTTTTAAAATTCTCGAACGATTAAATCTTTGCATAAATACAATTTTTTGTAAATATTTTTGAGCCACTTGGTTTGTTATATTCGTTCTTCCCCTTTTTCATATTCATAAACCACTACTAATTCAAATGGAAGATCTTGTAGGAAAAACTTTTTGAACCGTTCTATATCTGGATTACTCTCATTTATCGTAGTCTTATCTTTCAAATACCAATCATTTTCACCCACATACAAATTCCATATAACATCTGGATTTTTAAATTTTTGCTCACCCTTATCATTTATATTAGGATACATTTCTATCCCAAGCCCATAATATTTATGAAAAAAACAATAATAATATTTATAATCCCAAGGTATTTGTTTAGAATTCAAAGAAATACCACCATAATTTTTCGTTTTATCTAACGAATAACTATTGTATACATCATATTCTTTCCCTGCCATTTCCAAAAAGAAAGTTTTTAATTTTGAATTCAACACTTTCAAAATTTCTTTTTCAGTCATTTTTCCTGTAATTAAACCATATTCAATATTCATACATTCTCCTCATAAAAATCAAATTCTAATATTTAACTATACAATCAAATTTTCGTTTTAAATATTCTTAACAGTTAGCCATAATATTTTCTCCTGTATAATTATTACCATCATTATACAATATCATATAAAAATAATCAATAAAAATAAAAGCCTGAATTTTGAATTCAGGCTTTTGAATATCTTATTAAATTTATCAGTGAGGGATAATTGCCATAAGTACACCAGCCGCAACAGCAGAACCGATAACTCCCGCAACATTAGGACCCATAGCATGCATAAGAAGGAAATTTGTAGGGTTGGCTTCAGCACCAACCTTCTGCGAAATACGAGCAGCCATAGGAACTGCAGATACACCCGCTGAACCGATAAGCGGATTAACCTTACCACCTGTAACAAGATACATAATCTTTCCAAAAAGAACTCCACAAGCAGTTCCGATCGAGAACGCTGCAAGTCCAAGAAGGATAACTTTGAGTGTAGACCAGTTAACAACTGTATCGGCTGATGTTGTTGCTCCAACAGAAACGCCAAGCATAATTGTAATGATATTCATCAAAGCATTTGACGCTGTATCAACAAGTCTTGAGCAAACGCCACTTTCTTTAAGAAGGTTACCAAACATAAGCATACCAACAAGAGGAGCAGCCGCAGGAACAAGAAGTGAAACTACAAGTGTAACTGCTACAGGGAAAATAACCTTTTCTGTCTTTGAAATGGGACGAAGATTGCTCATTACAACCTGACGTTCCTTCTTTGTAGTAAGCGCCTTCATTATAGGAGGCTGAATTACAGGAACGAGCGCCATATATGAATATGCTGCAACAGCAATTGTACCTACCGAAAGTGTAAATGGTGTTCCGTCAACACTAAAACCACCATTAAGCATCTGGTTTGAAACATAAATAGCAGTAGGACCATCGGCACCACCGATAATAGCAATTGATGCACATTCTTCAGGAGTAAGTCCTAATGCAGCAGCACCAAGAAGTGCTGCGAAAATGCCACCCTGTGCAGCAGCACCAAGAAGGAAACTCTTGGGATTAGCAATAAGCGGACCAAAGTCTGTCATACAACCTATGCCAAGGAAAATAAGTGGTGGGAAAAGCTCAAGCCTTACACCAGTATAAAGAACATTAAGTAATCCTTCACCGAGTCCACCATTCTCAACAGCGAGATGCGTTAAGGGAAGGTTCGCAAGGAACATACCAAACGCAATAGGAAGAAGAAGTAAAGGTTCGAAACCCTTCTTTATTGCAAGATACATAAGTACAAATGAAATACAAAGCATCAGACAATGTTTCCAAGTAAGAGCAGCAAAACCTGATGCTTCCCAAAGACTCAGAATAGAGTCAAGAAAAGTCTGTAACATAAAATATATAACTCCTTTTAAAATATTACCTAATCAAAATCAGAAAGAAGATGTATTCTCTCTGATACCTGCCATAGCCCATGCAGGTCTTCCGCCGATATTACGAGTTTTCTTGATTGAACGAACAGCATATCTTGTTTTGCCATCAGACATTGAAGCAATAGCAGCAGCGATAACTGCAACAACCTCATCGCTTATGCCATCTTCAACAACAGGTGTTGGTGCAGAAACTTCTTCTTTCTTTTCGGCAACAACTGTTTTCTTTTCAGAACTCTTTTTATCAGTTTTCGCTTTCTTTTTTTCTTCTTTCTTGGCAGAAGATTTTGAAACCGACTTGAAAATCAATCCCATAATCGAAAAAATTGTAACAAGAAGAATAAGGCCTATAAATACAACAACAAAACCAACAATAATTTTTGTTCCCGCATCACTCAGGCTCATATATTTAAACCAATCAATATTTCTGATTAATTCATAATTAAAAGACATAACTAAATCAAACCTCCGAAAATCAACATTAAATTAATTATAACTCAAAATGAAAATAAATGCAACTTATTTATCCAAGATTTTTTTAAAATATTGACGATTTTTTTCAAGTATTGTATAATCATAATATGATATATGGCTTATAAAAGGAGTTTTATTACTATGTTTCCAATAATTTACACATCACCTATCTCACCATCTGACGTTCCGGGATATTTAGAAACCCTTTCAGAAAGACTCAAAGGTTTTTTGCCCACCTTTATTTTTGCCCTTATAATATTTTTTATCGGATATATAATTGCTAAAATTATAATTTCTATAGTAGGAAAAGGCCTCAAAAAAAGCAGATTAGACGAATCTGCACACGGCTTTATCAAAACACTTATACAGATAATGCTTTATGTTCTTATATCTGTTATAGCACTTTCAACACTTGGCGCGGATCTTTCATCAATAGTTGCTGTTATAGGCGCAGCTGGACTTGCAATAGGTCTTTCGTTGCAGAATAGCCTTGCGAATGTTGCTGGCGGGTTTATAATTCTTTTCACAAAGCCATTTAAGAAAGGAGATTTCATAGAAACCTGTGGTGTTTCAGGAACAGTTTACGAAATATCAATTCTCTCAACAACATTTATAACAACCGATAATAAAGTAATCAGAATTCCTAACGGAACATTATCTTCATCTACAACAGTTAACTGTACCGAAAAAGACAGAAGAAGACTTGATATAGATTTCAAAATCAAAAATGAACACGATTACAAAAAAGCAATAGAAATAATCAAGAATATAATTAGCGAAAACCATCTTGTGCTCAAAGACAGTGAGGTATTTGTAAGAATAACAGAACTCACTCCGGGTATTACAACAATTACATCAAAAGTATGGGTAAAAACAGATGATTATTATGATTTGAAAAGTGATATTTTAGAATCTGTGAAATCTGAATTTGATAAAGTTTTTGATTAAAAAAGGCTATCTGATTTTAAAGTCAGATAGCCTTTTTTATATTTGTTTTATCATCATATCATAGCAGAGATAATCTCCGTTTTCCGTTTTTATAGAATGAAATTCAACCTCTTTATACCCTCTTTTAAGATAAATTGCTTTCGCAGGTAATGAAGCGTGAAGAACGATATTATCGTATTTTTGCATTATTTTATTTTCAGCAAATGAAATCAGTTCTTTTCCGTATCCATTTCCCTGATATTCAGGCAACACAAACAGACGGCAGATTTCATTTTCTTTTACTGTAACAGTTCCAACAGCATTATTTTCATTATCAAAACACAAATAAACTATTCCGCTTATGATATCATTTTCTATATTTTCATCATTATGATGACTAAGAAAAAAATCAACTGCACCCATAGAATAATAATGTGGATAAATACTGTTTATAGTTTCTGTCGTTATGTATTTAACTGTTTCGATATCTGAAATATCTGCCCTAATAATACTCATTTCCATTCACCATTCCTAAAAACTGTTTTATCTGTTTTCTATGCGCTTTTTGAATGCACGGGATTTTCTTTCGATAACAGATGTTCTAATAATTCCGAAAACCATAAAACTACAGCTCATACCAAGAATAAAATCAGATATATTACCTGCAATCTGATTTTCAACAACAGGAGTCCTTGAAACCACCCCTGAAACAACAAAACCGACTACACCTATTATCATTATAACTCTCATCCTTCTGTAACATATCGCCCAATCTTCTGTCACATAGTTTGCTGCCTTCAAAACTGTTTCTTTCATATCATTGTCCATTTCTTCATTTCTCCTTTCACCATCAAGAATTTCTCTCAAATCAACTTCATAAAAATCTGATATTTCAATAAGAAGATTTAAATCGGGCATATTATTTCCGTTCTCCCAACGAGATACTGTTCTGTTTGAAACATTAAAAACTTCAGCAAGTTGTTCTTGCGTAAGCCCCTTTTCTTTACGAAGCGATTTCATAAACATTCCGATTTTTTGCTGATTCATAAAAAAGTCCTCCCTTCAAGAGAAATTCTAATACAAATATAGAAAAAATAACACGACATAAAGCGAGAATTAAAAAAATCTCTAAAAATACCACTTCCGACGGAGAAAAATCAGAAGTGGTAAAAATTATACATTATAGAATTTGATACTTTCAAATCCATCAAGAAGTTTATCAAGCATTTTGAATGCTTTTCCTGTTCCTATCGCAACGCAAAGCATAGGATCTTCGGCAACATGACATTCAACGCCTGTTTCTTGTTCGATGAGTTTATCAAGTCCTTTAAGAAGTGCTCCTCCGCCTGTAAGATAAATCCCATTAGTTTTTATATCACCAACAAGTTCAGGAGGAGTTATTTCAAGAACACTCTTTATCGCAGCAATAATCTCCTGAACAGGTTCTTCGATAGCTTTCTTAATATCAAGATCTGTTATTGTGACAGTTTCAGGAAGACCGTGAATGAGATGTCTGCCCTTTATAACCATAGTTTTGGAACCATCGGGATCAAAAACATTACCGATATTTTTCTTTACCTGTTCGGCAGTTCTTTCGCCTATAAGCATCTTGAACATATAGTTTACATATTTTATAATCGCCTGGTCGATTTTATTTCCACCGACTTTAATAGATGTGGATTTTGCGATACCACACATAGAAATCGCCGCAACATCGGTAGTTCCGCCTCCGATATCAACAATCATATTTCCTTCGGGTGTGCTTATATCAACGCCTGCGCCGATAAGTGCTGCAACAGGTTCCTGAATAAGATAAACCTTTCTCGACCCTGCATTTTTAGCAGCATCAACCACTGCCCTGCTTTCAACTTCGGTAATTCCCGAAGGGACGCAGATAATAATTCTCGGCATAAAAAGCTGTTTAGCACTTACTTTTTCGATTAAAGTTCCTATCATACTTTCGGTCATTTCATGGTCAGAAATAACTCCGTCTGTCAAGGGTTTTACAGCAACTATATATTCAGGTGTTCTGCCGAGCATCTGATATGCTTCTGTTCCGACAGCAACAACCTCGTTTGTTCTTTTATTAAACGCAACAACGGAAGGCTCATTTAAAACTATACCTTTATTTCCGAGCGCAATTATTACATTTGCCGTTCCAAGATCAATTCCTATATCAATTGAAGGCAATGTTATCACCTCTGCTTATTTTATCGAAAATATATTATATCATATTTTGATATTTTTTTCAAGAGAAATATAGAAACTCCTAATTTTAAATTTTCAAAATGCTAAGAACCATTTCTTAAATCAGTTGTAGCAGCAAGTGCAACTGCTACAAATTCTGCTTCCATTTCTTTTAAAAGTCTTGAACATTCAATAACTGTACTTCCTGTTGTTATAACATCATCACAAAGAAGAATTCTTTTACCTTTAAGAGAAATATCTCCAGAAGAAAACATACCTTTGACATTTTCTATTCTGTCCTCTTTCGATAAAGTATGCTGAGCAATAGTATTTTCTGCTTTTATAAGCGCATCAACAACGGGAATTTCAAGCCTTTTCGCGATAAAATCAGCAATTACAAACGCCTGATTATAACCGACATCTTTCTTCTTTGATTTCGCCATAGGAACAGGAACTATCGCATCAAACTTTTCTTCAGATTTCAAAATCTGTTCAGAAAGTTTATCGGCATAAAATTCAGCGGCATTTATTCCATTCTTTCGTTTGAGTGCAATGATACTTTCCCTGACGATTCCTTCATATTTAAAAAGAACATAAGCCTTATCGTAATAAAGTTCTTTATCACACATGCAATCTGTTTTTCCGCATTTTTCGCAAGTTTCTATATATTCAAGACTGTCAAGACATTTATCACATACAGTAGCATCCCATTTTATGAAATCATCACAAAACGGGCATCTGTTAGGATAAAATATATCTAAAATATATTTAATCACTTCCTTCATTCGGCAAACACTCTTTTCTCAACATATCTTTAAAACAACTGTATCTCAAAGTTTTTCGCTTATTTTCAATCATAGTTTCAAGCATTTCAGGAGTTCCAATTATAATAAGAATTTCTTTTGCTCTTGTAACTGCTGTATAAAGAAGATTTCTGTAATAGAGTTTATTCGAAACGCCGACGATCGAAAATATAACAGCAGGAAATTCGCTACCCTGACTTTTATGGACTGTAATTGCATAAGCGAGTTCAAGTTGTTCAAGCATATCGGTTGTATACTCAACAATTTTACCCTCGAAATCAATTGCAATAATTCCCTCTCTTTTGCGTATTTCTGTTATAACACCAATATCCCCGTTATAAACGCCTGTTCCAACTTCATCGTCTTTTTTCCAGACAATATCGTAATTATTACGTGTCTGCATAACTTTATCATTCTCACGGAATATATAAACAGGGCCCCTGATTTCGTTTTTTCCGAGTTTAGGCGGATTAATTTCAAGCTGTATTCTCTTATTGATTTCAACAGTACCCGCCGTCCCTTTTCTTGAAGGAGAAATAATCTGAATATCTGTTGTAGGGTTGTATTTATAAGCCTTTGGAAGTCTATGTTTATACAAATTCACAATTGTTTCAATAGTAATTTGTTCATTATCTCGCTGAAGAACAAAAAAATCTTTAGATGAATTATCAAGATCAGGCATCTCTCCATTGACAATTCTATGCGCACTTGTAACAATACAGCTCTCTCTCGCTTGTCTGAATATTTCTGTAAGCTGAACAACAGTCATAGTTTTGCTATCAATAATATCTTTAAGTAGATTTCCTGCACCAACTGACGGCAACTGGTCTGAATCTCCTACAAGTATAAGTTTGCAGGAAAGTTTTATTCCTCTTAACAATTCTGCAAAAAGAAGAGTATCAACCATAGACATCTCGTCCACTATAAGAACATCGCAATCAAGGGTATTCTGTTCGTTATGGATAAATTTCATTACACCTGAGCCATCATCATAAGCAACTTCAAGCAGGCGATGAATAGTTTTAGCGGTATACCCGGTAAGATCTGATATTCGTTTTGCTGCTCTGCCTGTAGGCGCAGCAATTACAGCTTTAAGCCCTTGCTGTTCGTAAAGCGAAATTATAGCGTTAAGGGCTGTTGTTTTACCTGTTCCTGGACCTCCTGTAAGAATGAGAAATCCTTTTGATAAAGCAAGTGAAATTGCTTTTCTCTGTAACTCTTCATATTTAATACCATTTTCTTCTTCTACAAGGTCGATTGCGTTGTCAAATTCAGTCCCAGAATCAAGAAAAAATGCCTTCATAGCACTAAGACGAGAAACGATATAATTTTCGGCTATATAATAATCACTGAGATATGTAAAACATCTGTTATTTTTCTCATATTCGATAAGATTTGCTTCATTGTATTCCTGTTCAAGTGCTTTATAAAAATCTTCTTCCGATATATCAAGAAATTCACAAGCAGTTTTTTGTAAAGTATCTGTAGGAAGGCAGGTATGTCCTGACTTTGCATTCTCATTAAGTATATATGTTATCCCTGCTTTTATTCTGTTTGGATTATCGGAGGGATATTCAAGTTTTCCAGCCATTTCATCTGCTTTAACAAAATCAAGATCAACCCCAAAATCACATAGTGCATAAGGATTATCTTTAATAATATCAATAGAAAATTGTCCCCACTTTTTCCACGCTTTAATAGCAATTGCGGGTGATATTCCAAAATCTTTGAGATAATCCATAAGTTTTCTCATTCCGAAAACACGTTGCAATTCTTGTCTTACTGTTTCAACTCTCTTTTTGGTAAATCCTTTTACTTTGGCGAGTTGTTCAGGATTATTTTCAATTATTTCAAGTGATTTTTCACCAAAGACATCGACTATATTCTTAGCAAGTGCCGGTCCTATTCCCTTTATTATTCCAGAAGAAAGATATTTCTGTATAGCATGAGCAGTTTCGGGCATTTTTCTCTCACAAATCAGTGCTTTAAACTGAACACCATATTTCGGATTATTTACATATTCTCCTTCAAGAGAAAGTTCTTCTCCTTCATCAACATCTCCGATTTCGCCAACAACCGTAATGAGTGTATTGTTAAAATCCAATTCTAAAATAACATATCCGTTTGATGGGTTTTTATACACTATTCCTTCAACAGTACCAGATATTTTTACTAATTCATTTTCTCCCAAATTTTCTCACCCTCTTTCAAAATTTATTATAACAAATTAGTAAGATTATTTCAATAAAACACTAATACACTCGGATAACTCCGAAATTGATATAAATTTTAATATATCATTATGTTTTATAATATTTTCACAGATTTTACATTGTTCTGTAGACAATCCTTTGTCAAGCAAAATCACTTTACATATGTCGATATTGCTATTTTTAATCAATTCTATACGATATTTCAAATATATTTCAGAAAATTCTTCAGAATATAATGGAATAATTATTATAGAATCAAATTTATACTTATAAAAAACTTTTTTATATGATATTTCTCTTATCAATAACACAAAACTAAGAATAGCTACTGTTATAATAAAACATAATAATAATTCCATAAAATCATCTCCATACAATTCATATTATAAAATATGAAAACGGAAATAATATGACACAAAACGCTGTATCCTAATGAATACAGCGTTTTATAATTATTGATGATTTTTCTTTGCCTCGATATCAGCAAGAGCATCTTTTCTCGAAAGATTAATTCTTCCCTGTGAGTCAATTTCCATAACCTTAACAACGATCTGATCTCCGATGTTCACAACATCTTCTACCTTTTCCACTCTCTGATTATCGAGTTTTGAAATATGAACAAGTCCATCCTTACCAGGAGCAATTTCAACAAACGCACCGAAATTCATTATACGAACAACCTTACCTCTGTAAATTGCACCAACTTCAGGATCATTAGCGATTGTTTCAACAATCTGAAGAGCCATTTTAGCCTTTTCGCCATCAATACCAGAAATAAATACATTTCCATCTTCGGAAATATCAATCTTAACTTCGCAATCAGCCTGAATTTTCTGGATAACCTTTCCGCCCTGACCGATAACTTCACGAATCTTTTCAGGGTTAATCTTTGTCTGAAGCATCTTAGGAGCATATTTGCTTACTTCCTCACGAGGTTCAGGAATAGCCTTGAGCATAATTTCATCAAGAATATAAAGTCTTGCTTTGCGTGTCTTTTCGAATGCTTCTTTAATAATATCCATTGTAAGACCATCAACCTTGATATCAACCTGAATTGCTGTGATACCATTGTGTGTACCGCCAACCTTAAAGTCCATATCGCCAAAGAAGTCTTCAAGTCCCTGAATGTCAACCATTGTCATGAAGCTTCCGTCTTCACGAGTAATAAGTCCGCAAGAAATACCTGCAACAGGAGCCTTTATAGGAACCCCCGCGTCCATGAGTGCGAGAGTTGAACCACAGATTGAACCCTGTGATGTTGAACCGTTTGAAGAAAGAACTTCGGAAACAAGTCTGAATGCATATGGGAAATCTTCAACATCGGGAATTACAGGAGCAAGTGCTCTTTCAGCAAGTGCACCATGTCCGATTTCACGACGACCAGGTCCTCTTGAAGGCTTTGTTTCACCAACTGAGTAACTGGGGAAATTATAATGATGCATATATCTCTTTGTTTCTTCTTCATCGATACCATCAATTCTCTGTGATTCACTTACAGGACCAAGAGTTGCAATTGTGAGAACCTGAGTCTGTCCACGAGTAAATACACCTGAACCATGAACCCTGGGAAGAACACCTACTTCAGCAGCAAGAGGTCTGATTTCGTCAATCTTTCTTCCGTCAACACGTTTGCCTTCATAAAGCCAGTTTCTTACTATCTTCTTCTGAAGTTTATAGATGCATTCATCGATCATGCCAATCTGTTCGGGATACTTTTCATCGAATTCAGCATGAATTTCATCAACGATAGGAGCAAGTCTTGCTTCACGGATGTTCTTATCGTTTGTATCGAGTGCATATTTTACCTTTTCTTCGGCAAAATCAGCAATAGCATCAAATAAATCGTGATCAACATCCATTGATTCGAATTCAAATTTCTTCTTGCCGATCTGTGACTGAATATCACTGATAAACGCAACAATCTTCTTGATTTCATCATGACCTGCCTGAAGTGCGTTAAGCATTGTATCTTCAGGAACCTGATTAGCACCTGCTTCGATCATAACAATCTTTTCCATTGTTCCTGCAACAGTAAGGTTAAGATCTGTCTTCGCTCTCTGTTCGAGAGTAGGATTGAGTACAATTTCTCCATCAACAAGGCCTACTGAAATACCGCCGATAGGTCCGTTCCAAGGAATATCAGAAATTGAAATAGCGATAGATGTAGCGATAAGACCTGTGATTTCAGGTGAACAATCAGGATCAACCGCAAGAACTGTCATTACAACAGATACATCATTTCTCATATCCTTAGGGAAAAGAGGTCTGATAGGGCGGTCAACCATACGTGATGTAAGGATTGCCTTTTCAGAAGGTTTACCTTCTCTCTTCATAAATGATCCAGGGATTTTTCCTACTGCATAAAGCTTTTCTTCATAATCTACTGAAAGAGGGAAAAAGTCAACTCCTTCACGTGGCTTAGGACTTGCTGTAACATTAGCCATTACAACTGTTTCACCATATCTTACCCAACATGAACCGCTTGAAAGTTCACATGTTTTGCCTGTTTCTACAACAAGCTTTCTACCTGCATAGGTTGTTTCGAATACTCTGTAGTTTTCAAACATTTTAACTGCCTCCTTTTTATTTTCCGGCAGCAGTTTTAGCAATAAACTCTATGGTTTTTAAAAAACCACACAATTTAATGCTAATTTCTACTGCCTAAACTAACGCTAAAAGGCAGAAGGGAAAATCCCCGACTGCCTCTTAGAAAAGTTATTCTTACTTACGAATTCCGAGCTTTTCAATTATAGCACGGTATCTGTTAATATCCTTCTTCTGAAGATAATTGAGAAGGTTTCTTCTATGACCTACCATCTTAAAGAGACCTCTTCTTGAATGGTTGTCATTCTTGTGTGTTCTGAGGTGATCTGTAAGATCATTAATTCTCTTTGTGAGAATTGCAATCTGTACCTCAGGTGAACCTGTGTCATTTTCGTTGATCTTGTTTGCCGCGATAACAGCAGCTTTTTCTTCTTTGAGCATCATTTTAAATGCACCCCTTTATAAATATTTATTTACCAAAAACTTAGAAAAAGGTGGGTTAAACTCCGAAAAATCGGCTTATTCCTAAATCCAAGTAGTCAGTATGCAAAACACTTGCTTAATCATTATATCACATCTAAATATATTTGTAAAGCCTTTTTAAGAAATTGTTTTTTTATTTTTCCCTGATTTTTTAGCCTTCACAATAGGTGTTTCTTCCCCACCCTTGTCTTTAAACACAGGTGAGTCCTGCATTCCTTCCGGTTTAAGATAATCATACTCAGGATTATCCTTACCGATTGCCTTATAATATGGTTCGATAATATATTTCTGAACAAACGGGTAACAAATAAAGGAAGCAATAAGCCCCGCTAAAGACTGAGAAATCAAAATATTAAACGACAATATCAGAAGATTTCCTATATGCATAAACAAAACAACAGGAAGTCCTATAATGATTATAGACAAAACTGAAGCAAGAATTCCTCTCCAACCCGATACTATTGTAAGGATAAAAGCGTTCTTTAAAATGTCCTTAACCGAAAGTTTGATAGTTGACGCCATAAGAAAAGCAAAAAAAGCAGATGCAAGTACTATCAGCCCCACAATAAGAGTTACTACCATAAGAACTTTATACAAATCACTTTCTCCCATAGATTCAGGATATATATACATTCCTATAGCAATACCGCCTAATGCAATAAAGTAAATAACTCCCAAAGGAAATGAAACCTTGAAATCCTCCTTGAAACTTTTCCAAAAATCACTCCATATAAAAGCATTTTTTTCAATAGAATAATTCTTCAGAACTTTAAAGGCAGCAGCTGTTGCAGGCCCAATCGTAAAAATCGGAATACAGAAAATTCCATATATAAGATTTATCAAAATAAGATTCCAAAATTTTCTTCCGAATACTTCAAAGAAAATTCTTATTCTGCTTTTTTTAGGTCCGTTTTTAGAGACACCAGAACCTGACTTCTGATAGTTATAAAATAATCCCATTTGTTTTACACTCCACTTTAAAAAGAAAAATATTAATACCGATTTTATTTATCCTATAAGAATCAAAAATATTGACTGAAACAAGGATAACAGAATAATTATAGCAAAAAGTATAGCAAATTTCAATAGGTATAATCTTATGTTTTGACTAAAATCATCTTCGATTTTCCCACCAACCATAAGTTTAAAATACTTGTTTGAAAGTCTCATTCCCTCTTTCGAAGCTAAAACAAGAACAAATGTCGAAACAACAGCATCCATTATAATATGTAAAAGCGTTGGAAACCAATTTGTTATATTTGGATAAGAGTAAACAGCAGAAATGAGAACTCCTACATCAATTCCTTTGTAAAATAAAATCAATATACACATAGGATGACCTATCGAACACATTCCTGACATAAAAATAATAGCTATAAGGATTGTATTTTTAAAAATAGAATTTAAAAAGCAACCCCAAAACGATATTGGTTTAATGTCAATATAAAAAGAATCAGCGATAGAAAATGTTTCAACAAAATCTATCGCCGATATTTCGCGATAATATAATGAACCAATAAACGCACCTATAAGCACTATACTCACGAGGACAGTAAAAAACACATCTCCCGAAACGCGTATAGAACGATATTTTGATTTTTTATTCATTATTTTCATAATCATATACTCCTTGTCCTTTTTTATGAGTATATGATTATAGTTTGTAAAAAAGACTTATTTAGAAAGTTCATAAGCACGTTCTGTGCAGGATTTACAACACTTTCCGACAATTTCTGTAAGATTTCCTTTATAAAGTTCATCCAACCCTCTAAGTGTTGTTCCTCCTGGAGAAGAAACCATCTTTATGAGTTCATCTATTGAATATCCACTATTTGCTATCATTTTAGCAGAACCAATAAGCGACTTGCAAAACAATGTTTTGGCTGTTTCTTCAGAAATATCAACAGATTTGGCATAATCAATAAATCCTTTTGCAAAAAGATATATAAAAGCAGGGCTACTTCCGTTTATCGCTATAATTTCTTTCATTTTATTTTCCGAAACAACAGCTGTTTCTCCACCCGCGCCAAAAATATCGCACACGAATCCAAATTCTTCATCTGTTGCAGGAATTACTTTAGCAAGAGCGGTCGCTCCTTCACCAAGAAGAAACGGCGTATTAGGCATAACAAGTACAACTTTTGCATCAGACAGAGTTTTTGATTTTATATATTCACCTGTTATTCCTGCTGCAATAGAAACAATAACATGTTCTTCTGTAAAATATTTTCCATAAATATCAAGCACTTCATCAAACATCTGTGGTTTAATAGCAAGAAAGACATATTTACACTCACGAATTAAAAACTCTGTATTCGAAGTAGCAGTAACTCCTATCTCTTCGAGTGATTTAAGTTTATTTTCATCAACATCTGTTGCATAAATAGAAATCTCCTCGGAAAGTCCGCTATTTACAATTCCGTGCATAATAGCAGTTCCCATATTTCCGGCTCCTATAAAACCTACATTTACTTTCATAATAAATCCTCCGATTTTTTATTAACGACAACTTTCTTTTTGAAATTTTTAGCAACTCTATTATACGCAGTAAGAGCAGCAGGCAGCACAACTATCAGAATTATAAAATCCAACGGAAGTTCTGCAAGATTTTTAGGCAATCTGAAAGATGTCCACAACCATGTTAAAAACATATCCCAAGCATTTTTATCCGCGGTAAAAATGCTGAAATCCTTATTTATATATAATGAATAAAGAAAATACGAATTCAAACATATATTACAAAGTATTACTGCGATACCTCTTGCAAGTATAATCATAATCAAGCTTATCTTATCACGATAAAGAAAGCATCCATAGATCACCCCTGTCAAAAGGACTACAGCCGCAAGTTGAGGGCTATATCCTCTCGCACCTCTGTTATCAATAATATATCCTATAATGTCAAGCGCAACTGCTGACATACCAGAAACAACAGGTCCGTAAAGCATAGCAATAACACACAGCGGAACAAATGTAAAAATAATTCTAAGATCGGGTGTGATATGAATCGCAAGAGATCTTATTGCAACTGCCATCGCAAGTAAAATGCCCGTTGTTGTTATAGTACGGAGATCTTTAAGACTTTCAGCAGATCTCTTAAACATAGAAAAAAAGCTATTCATTTATAATCCTCCTTGTAATTATGCTGTGTGCATAATACCGAGCCACTTAAATGAACAGCTTCTATTATGCATCAGCGGGATGCGAAAATCACACCGCAAATTTCTTGGCGAAATCTTTCGTTCAATCGGCAACTCCCCGTCCGGCTGACACTTCACGCGTGATTTTCTACTCTGACTGCTAAATTTTAAAATTAGAATGATAACTCGTTTGCAATATTATAAAGATCGAGTTCAAAAGGTTTCTTCATACTGAGCGCTTCCTGAATATCGAAATCAACTATCTTCGCATTCTGCATACCAACAACACGATTTCCGATTCCTCTTTCAAGAAGTTCAACTGCATAATATCCCATCTGGCTTGCAACAACTCTGTCACGCACTGTAGGTGATCCACCTCTCTGTACATGTCCTAAAATAGTTGCTCTTGATTCAACGCCTGTACGCTTTTCAATTTCCTTAGCAATGCCTTCAGCATTACCAACGCCTTCTGAAACCATAATGATAAAGTGCTGTTTGCCTGTTTCTTTTGCTTTGAGAATCTTAGAGGCAACATCATCAAGAGAATAAGGAACTTCCGTTGTAATAATGTATGTTGCGCCAACTGCAATACCAGCATTAAGAGCAATATATCCAGCATTTCTACCCATTACTTCTACAACACTACAACGATCATGTGACTGAGAAGTATCTCTGAGCTTATCAACCATTTCCATTGCTGTGTTCATAGCTGTGTCATAACCGATTGTATATTCTGTGCAAGAAATATCATTATCGATTGTTCCAGGAAGACCCACACAGGGAATTCCTCTTGCTGAAAGGTCAGCAGCACCTCTGAATGTGCCGTCTCCACCGATAACAACGATACCTGCAAGATTATTTTTAATACAATTCTGCTTCGCGGTCTGAAGTCCTTCTTCATATCTGAATTCAGGGCATCTTGCTGTATAAAGCATTGTTCCGCCTCTCTGAATAATATCAGAAACACTTCTTTCTGTGAGCTGTATTACATCTCCGTTAATAAGACCATTCCATCCTCTGCGAATACCGAGAACTTCAAATCCCTTACGTATAGCCGAACGAGTAACTGCACGAATTACAGCATTCATTCCAGGAGCGTCTCCTCCACTTGTGAGAATTCCTATTCTCTTTTTTGTTTCCATTATCAATAACCTCCACAAGCATAATTACAACAAATAATCGCTTACTGAATTATTTTACTACAAATTAAGACCATTTGTCAAGTGTTTTAAATCAAATCAGAGATATATTTCCATAAGTGATTATTTTTGCAATTTCACATATCAATTCATTGGTTATATTGCAATAATTTTTATAAATTTTCCTCTGATTAACATAAACAAGATCTGATATTCCTCTGTTTTTCTGAAGTATTTCAGATACTTTTTTCCCGTTTTCGATATCAGAATTACCGATTTTAAGATGAAGTGCTTTACTTTGACATTCATAAACGAATTCTTCCGGGTTAATAACTTCTGAAATAATAATTTTTGCATTCCCATCCTTCATAGATGTTTTCCCTTTTATTACTACAACGCTATTATTTGTTATCACATCATAATACATTGAAAAAGTTTCAGGAAACGCTATCATTTCTATGGAAGATGTTAAATCTTCTCCGACAATAAAACACATCTTTCCATTTTTCTTAGTTGTACCTATTCTTTTACTTTTTATGTCAACAACAAGACTAACTTCAACATTCTCGGTTTTGATATCCAAGACTTCTCTGGCAGTTTTGAAACCGCATGCCATACCCAGTGAAAAATACGGAGAAACAGGGTGACCTGAAATGTATATCCCTATGACTTCTTTTTCCATAGCAAGAAGTTCCTTCTGAGAAAATTCAGGAATATTACCTGTTATATTTCTCTTAATTCCTGGTGCAGAAATAGCATGTGGCATACCAAAGAAATCAATCTGACCTTCTATATTGGTTCTTGCCAGCGTTGCAACATTATCAAAAAATTCTTCGTAATTCATAAGCATCCATCTTCTTGTCTGCCCTAAATTATCAAAAGCACCACATTTTATTAAACTTTCAACCGCGCGTCTGTTTACATCTTTACCAACAACTCTTTCGCAGAAATTTTCAAAAGATGTAAATTTACCATTCTGATTCCTTTCGGCAATAATTGTTCTGATAGCATTTCTACCAAGATTTTTTATCGCAAGTAGAGCGTATCTTATTCCTGATTTTATCGGTGTAAATCCTTCATAGCTTTCATTTATATCAGGATTAAGTATTTTTACTCCGTTATATTCGCAATCTCTAATGTAATCAATAACCTTATCGGTATTATCGAGAACGTTTGTCATCAAAGAAGACATATAATACTTGTAATAAAAACACCTTAAATACGCTGTTTTATAAGCAAGATAACCATATGCGGCAGCGTGGGATTTATTAAATGCATATGATGCAAAATTCATCATTTCATAGAAAATATCACGTGCAACTTTCTCAGGTATTTTATTATTCGTCGCACCCGAAACAAAGTTTTCACGTTCTTTCTCCATAACATCATGTTTTTTCTTTGACATAGCTCTTCTTACAACATCTGCCCTGCCATAAGAATACCCTGCAAGTTTACGGCATATTTCCATTACCTGTTCTTGATAAACCATGCATCCGTAAGTTATATCAAGTATTTCTTTCATCTGAGGTATAGGATACTCTATACTCTTTGGATAATTTCTGTTATGAATGTATTTAGGAATACTATCCATAGGACCAGGGCGATATAACGCCATAACCGCTATAAGTTCTTCAAGATGTTTAGGTTTTACCTGAGAAAGAACAGATCGCATACCCGAACTTTCAAACTGAAACACTCCGAGAGAATTCCCTTCAGAAAGCATCTCATATACAGGTTTGCTATCTATGAATATCCTATCTTCAGAAAATTCAGAATTTCCATTTTTGCGTATAAGATCTATACAATCGCGAATAACTGTAAGGGTTCTCAATGCAAGAAAATCCATTTTCAAAAGTCCAAGCGGTTCTATATCTTCGGCAGAGTATTGAATAACTATGGCCTCATCGTTTTTCTGCAATGGAACTATCTCAGAAACAGGGACTGATGAAATAACAACTCCCGCCGGATGAGTAGAAGCGTGTCTTGGCATACCTTCCACTCTTTTGGCCATATCTATGAGTTTTTTCACATCTTCATCGTTGTTATAAAGTGAAATGAGTTCTATAGACAAATCCATGGCCTTTTCTATTGTAATATTCATTTCAAAAGGTATAAATTTTGCAACAGAATCAACCTTATCATAAGAAACTCCCATAACTCGCCCAACATCTCTAACTGCTGCTTTTGCAGCCATAGTTCCGAATGTTATTATTTGCGCAACATGGTCACTTCCGTATTTATTAACAACATAATCAATAACCCTTTGCCTGCCTTCGTAGCAAAAATCAATATCAAGGTCTGGCATACTTACTCTTTCAATATTCAAAAATCTTTCAAAAATCAGATTATACTTAACAGGATCAATTTGTGTTATCCCCATGCAAAAGGCTGCTATACTACCTGCGCCAGATCCTCTTCCTGGCCCTACAGGAATGGAATTCTTTTTTGCATAGTTAATAAAATCCCATACTATAAGAAAATAATCAACATATCCCATCTGATTTATAACGCTCAATTCGTTTTCAAGTCTGTTTTTCGCTGTTTCAAATGCAGATTCATCTTTTGAATAATGCCTTTCAAGACCTTCAAAGCATATATTTTTCATATATTCATAGTTATCAGAAACACCTTCTGCTTTGAATTCAGGCAAAAGAATTTTTCCGAATTCAAATTCAACATTACAACGTTCTGCTATTCTTACTGTATTTTCTATAGCATCGGGGGCATATTTAAACAATTCAGACATTTCTTCATAAGTTTTAATATAAAACTCATCATTAGGAAGCGACATTCCGCTATCTTCATCAATTTTAGTATTTGTCTGAATTGCAACAAGAACCTTCTGAACTATTGCATCTTCTTTTTCGATATAATGAGCATCGTTAGTCGCAACAACGCCGACTTCGATTTCTTCGGCAAATTTATAGAGAGAAGGTAATACTGTCTTTTCTTCAAAAATTCCGTGATTTTGAAGTTCTATAAAGTAATTATTTTCACCGAAAATATTTTTATATCTGATTATAGTTTCTTTGGCACCTTCAAAATCCTTATCGAGAATTTTTCTTGGAACCTCTCCTGCGATACATCCAGATAATGCTATAAGCCCTTCATGATATTTTTCAAGAATTTCTATATCAACTCTCGGTTTGCTGTAAAAACCTTCTATGCTTGAAAGAGAAACAAGTTTGACAAGATTGTTATATCCGATATTATTCTCACACAAAAGAACAAGATGATATGGTGTTCTATCAAGTTTGTCGTTTTTATCATAACGACTTCTGGGTGCAACATAAACTTCGCATCCGATAATAGGTTTTATACCTTTTTCTTTTGCGATTTTATAAAACTTTATCGCAGAATAAAGATACCCATGATCTGTGATGGCAATAGCATCTTCGCCCATTCGCTTTACTTTATCGACAAGTTGTTCTATACGACAAGCACCATCGAGCAAACTATATTCGCTATGAACATGAAGGTGGACAAAATTTCCCAAAACATTTTCTCCTAACTACGATATTTATTATTTCTTATATCTTCCGCTATAGCAGAAAGTTTTTTCATTCTATGATTAACTCCAGAACGACTTATCGGCTTTTCAAGCGCCTGACCTAATTCCTTTAAAGAATAATCAGGATTTTCAAGACGAATTTCCGCTATTTCACGCAAATCTTCAGACAGACTTCCGAAACCTATAGTTTTCTCAATAAATTCAATATCTTCAACTTGTTTTGTAGCCGCGGCAATAGATTTTTCGATATTAGCCGTATCGCAATTCGATATTCTATTCGCTTTATTTCTTACATCCTTAAGAATTTTCACATTCATTATTTCAAGTGATGACATTGTAGCACCCATATATGTAAGTAAGTCTTCAATGCTCTCACTCTCTTTTAGATATACGATGTAAAGTCCTTTTCTTTCCGAAAGTTTAGCACCCACTCCTACATGGATAAGAAGATTTTTAATTTCATCAGCCATTTCAGCATAAGATGTAACAAACTCAAGATGATATTCTTTATTAGGATCAATGACACTTCCTGATGCGAGAAAAAGTCCTATCAGAAAAGCAGGAAGGTTGTTTGTATCAATATTTTCTGATATAACCCTTCTGGTATCATCACCATCAAAATACTTATATCTGTTGAGAATTTTATCTGTATCAGATGTTAATTCTGCTGAATAAGTACAGGAACCTGTTTTATTTATTTTTTTAACAATTTTAATTTCAGTTTTATTTTTAATAACCGTTGAGATGAGTTCTTCAAAAAGAGCAAATACCTTATCATTTTTAGTCTGGAAAACTATTCTGTCAAAATCAAAATGTTTCGCAGAAATAAGCATCCCATATAGACAAGCGTACTTTTTGTCACGGTCTGTTATTTCAGAACAAAGTTCTTCTTTCACTGTATATGAAAAAGATGGCATATTATCGTCACCTCACAAATATTTAATTAATATAATTATACCCTACAATTTAAATAATGTAAAGAAGATAAAAAACTCTTGATTTTTTTAGATAAATGTATTATAATGTTATATGGTGCTATTTATAGCTAATATCTTTGAGAGGAAGAAAAAATATGATTATTCTCGTAGTAAACGCAGGAAGCTCTTCACTTAAATATCAGCTTCTCAACATGGAAAACGAAGAAGTTATCGCAAAAGGTAACGCAGACAGAATTGGTATTGGTGGACATATTTCTCACAAAGCATTCGATGGTAGAACAGTTGATATGGATTGTGATTTTCCCACACATACTGAAGCATTCGAAAAGTTAGTTGAAGTTCTTACAACAGGTGATGCTGCTGTAATCAAGAGCATGTCTGAAATTTCAGCGGTAGGCCATCGTATCGTGCAGGGTGCTGAAATATTCACAAAATCAGTTCTTGTTACAGATGAAGTTATTCAGCAGATTGATGATCTTCAGGAACTTGCTCCCGTACATAACCATCCTCACGCACTCGCTCTCTGGGCTTGTAAGAAGGTAATTCCTGAAACTGTTCCTCAGGTTGTTGTATTTGATACAGGATTCCATCAGACAATGCCTGCTAAGGCTTATATGTTTGGTCTTCCTTATGAATGCTATAAGGATTTCGCAGTAAGAAAATATGGTTTCCACGGAACATCACATCGTTTTGTTTCACAGAAACTTGCAGAAGCTATGGGTAAAGATGTAAAGGATCTTAAGATCGTTTCATGTCATCTCGGTAACGGTTCTTCAATCACAGCGGTTGATGGCGGTAAATCAGTAGATACATCTATGGGATTCACTCCCCTTGATGGTGTTCTTATGGGAACACGTTCAGGTTGTGTTGACCCTTCGGCCGTAACATTCGTTCAGAAGAAGCTTGGACTTTCAGCTTCAGAAATGAGTGAATATCTCAACAAGAAATCCGGTTTCCTTGGAATTTCAGGTGTTTCTTCTGATAACAGAGATATCACAAAGGCTGCAGAAGAAGGAAATGAAAGAGCGATTCTCGCTGGTGATATGCTAGTATATCAGATTAAGAAATATATTGGTTCATACGCAGCAGCTATGAACGGTCTTGATGCAGTTCTTTTCACAGGCGGTATTGGTGAAAACGCTACTGATGTTCGTGAAAAAGTTTGTGCTGATATGAGTTTCTTTGGAATTGAAATTGATAATGAACTCAATTCAACAATCCGTGGCAAACTTCAGAAGATTTCTACAGAAAATTCAAAGGTTGAAGTATGGGTTGTTCCTACAAACGAAGAACTTCTCATCGCAAGAGATACGCTTGCCCTTATTTCTGAATAATATTTTAAAACAAAATATTTATTAAAAGGAGAGAAAAAAATGGATAACAATTTCAACAACCCCTATGGCACACCTGAACAGCAGAATTACAACTATGTCCAGTATGAACCTGAAAACAATAGCGGTGAAAAGAAAAGCAAGGGTCTTGCCGTTGCCTCTATGGTAATTGGTATTGTAATGTTTGTACTCGGATGTTGTTTATTCAGTTTTATTGCAGTATTCACATCAAACTATGCAATGCTTGTACCTGCTGTAATTTCACTTTTAGGTGTAATTCTCGGCATAATGTCTCTTGTTAACAAACTTGGTGGCAAAGGAATGGCTATTGCAGGTATCGTTCTTAACATTCTTTCGTTCTTCTCTTGTCTTTATATGCTTGTTTCTTTCATAACACTTAACAACTCTATTGAAGACGCTTCTGGATATACAATCCAGGAACTTTTACAGGCAGTTTCGAGTGGTGAAATGACACAGGAAGAATATGAAGATATCCTTATGGATGCTCAGGAAGCAATGATGGAATAAATTGATGGACAAATTTATTTTCAGTAAAGAATCAGGCGGAATCGAATCGAATCCGCCTGAAACTTTTATAAAAGACACTTATGACAACGGCGAAGATGAATGGTACCACGAAATGTATCTTGAATATGAAAAAGAAGAAGAACTAACAAGTTCTAAAAATTCTGTAACTTCTTTTGTGATTGGTATAATAAGTATAGTCATCCCCTATTGTTTTCAGATTTATCTTCCGATTTATTCAATATTTTGCGGTATAAAAGCAATAAAGCATAATGCACAAAAGAAAAAACTTGCAATGTGGGGAATTATTCTTTCAGCAATAAGCCTTTTGATATCTTTTGCTGTATTCCTTCCGCTTATAATTTATTTTATAAACAGATATAATTAAAGCCTTAGAAGAAAAATCTTCCAAGGCTTTTGTTATTTTATTCTGAAAGGAGTTTTATTACTATATCTCTCATCATTCCAGGATTTGCCTGACCCTTCGACGCCTTCATACACTGACCAACAAGGAACCCGAGTGCATTAGTCTTACCGCCTTTATAATCAGTAACAGACTTTTCATTCTGTGCAAGAACAACTTTTGCAAGTGCTTCAAGTTCATCTGTGTTTGAATTCTGTGAAAGATTCTTTTCTTTTATAATTTCAGAAACTCCTTTATCTTCTGTGAGCATTGTTTCAAAAACTATCTTTCCTGAAGCATTTGAAATCTGACCACTTTCTATGATTCCAACAAGTTCTGCAAGTCTTTCAGGAGTAACTTTCATATCAGAAACAGACTTTCCTGTTTCATTGATATATTTGGAAATATCTCCTAAAATCCACTTTATAATACCCTTTGGCGTGCCTTTTTTAAGTGCAACTGCCTCATCGAAAAGCTTTGCTTTTTCAACTGATTCTGCGATAAGTGCACCGTCATTCTGAGAAATACCAAATTCATCAACATATCTTCTGAGTTTAGCGTTAGGAAGTTCAGGAAGTGAATTTTTGAGTTCTGCTATTTTTTCTTCGTCAACAACAATTGTTAAAAGGTCTGGTTCAGGGAAATAACGATAATCATTAGCATTTTCCTTTGTACGCATAAGGATGCTTTCGCCCTTGGCATCATCCCAACGACGAGTTTCCTGTTCAATAACCCCGCCGTTTTCAAGAACTTCAATCTGACGATTTGCTTCAAATTCAATTCCTCTGATAGCAGCACTAAAGCTATTTACATTCTTCATTTCGCAACGAGTTCCAAACGGTTCTCCTATCTTATGAACGGATACATTTACATCGCAACGAATAGAACCCTCCTGCATCTTACAGTCAGAAATGTTAATGTACTGAAGAATAGAACGGATTGTTTCAAGATAAGCTTTTGCTTCAGCAACACTTCTGATATCAGGTTCTGAAACAATTTCTATGAGAGGAACGCCACAACGGTTAAGGTCTACAAGCGAACCCGCAAAACTATCATCATGAAGAAGTTTACCTGCGTCTTCTTCAATATGAATACGGGTTACCCCGATAGTCTTTGTTTTTCCGTCAACCATTATATCAAGATGACCATTCTCACAAAGAGGAACTTCAGCCTGAGAAATCTGATATGCTTTAGGAAGGTCGGGATAGAAATAGTTTTTTCTATCCTGCTTACAAACTGAATTTATTTTACAGTTGAGTGCATGTCCCATCTTTATTGCGTATTCCACCACTTTTTCATTGAGTGTAGGTAATGTTCCTGGCATACCCATACAAATAGGACAAACCTGTGAATTAACTTCAAGTCCGAATGCATTTTTACAACTACAATAAATTTTTGATGCAGTATTGAGTTCGGCGTGAACTTCAAGTCCTACAACCATTTCATAGTTATTATTCATCAAAATTCACTCCCCTTTCAATCAAGTGAAGGTATCTTACAAAGATTACCCATTGTTTTTTCATAAGCATACGCTGCGTTGAAAAGTGTCTGTTCGCTGAATTCTTTTCCGATAATTTGAAGACCTATAGGCATACCGTTATCCGAACCACAAGGAATATTAAGTCCGGGAAGTCCTGCGATATTTACAGGAACTGTACAAACATCGGCAGCATACATTTTGAGAGGATTATCAGAATTTTCTCCAATCTTAAACGCTTTGGCCGGAGCTGTAGGAGTAATAATGACATCTACATCATTGAATGTATCATTAAATTCCTGCTTGATTTTCTGCTGAAGAAGTTTTGCCTTCTTATAGTAAGCATCGTAATATCCGCTTGAAAGCACAAAAGTACCAAGCATAATTCTGCGCTTTACTTCATCGCCAAATCCTTCACTTCTTGTCTTTTCGTACATATCAACAAGAGTAGTATAATCCTTCGCTCTATAACCATATTTAACTCCGTCAAAACGAGCAAGGTTTGATGATGCCTCAGCAGATGAAATGATGTAATATGCTTTTATAGCGTATTCTGTACTTGGCAAGGAAATATTCTTTACAACTGCACCGTTCTTTTCAAGTTCCTTAACAGCATTCATAACTGCTGCTTTAACAGAGTCATCTATTCCTTCACCATAATATTCTGCAGGAATACCAATTTTGAGTCCGCTGACATCAGCAGAAAGCCCTGCCTTAAAATCAGGATATTCTCTCATTTTTGAAGTTGCGTCCATTTTATCTCCGCCACAAATAGCAGAGTAAAGCATAGCTACATCTTCTACTGAACGACCAATAGGTCCGATCTGATCAAGTGATGATGCGAAAGCAACAAGACCATAACGAGAAACACTACTATATGTAGGCTTAAGTCCTATTACCCCACAATAAGATGAAGGCTGACGAATAGACCCACCTGTATCAGAACCAAGCGATACAATTGCTTCACCTGCTGCAACAGCTGCGGCTGAACCGCCTGACGAACCACCAGGAACCCTGTCTGTATCATGAGGATTGCGAGTTTTCTTGAAATATGAGTTTTCGGTTGAAGATCCCATAGCAAACTCATCCATATTAACTTTACCTGTTATAACCATATCTGCTGCATTGATTTTATCAACAACAGTTGCGTTAAAAGGCGGAATATAATTTTCGAGCATTTTAGATGCACAGGTTGTTTTTATTCCCTTTGTAGAGATATTATCCTTTACAGCAATAGGAATACCTGCAAGAGATGATAATTCCTTACCATCTGCAATAGCGTTATCAACTTCTTTCGCTTTTTCTATGGCAGTTTCCTTACAAAGAGTGATATAGGAATTAACCTTATCTTCAACTTTGTCTATTCTGTTATAAATAGATTCTATAATTTCAACCGAACTACACTCCTTATTTTTGAGCATGGAAGAAAGTTCGGACGCTGTTCTTTCAAACAATTCCATTTTAAATTCCTCCTTTATTCTACTGTCTTCGGAACAAGCAGACAACCTGCCTGTACTTCTGGAGCGTTTTTCATAAGTTCTTCTCTTGTAAATTTACCTGTTTCTGCAATATCTTCTCTTAAAGTCATAGCGTTGTTCTTATCAAGAATAAGGTCATCATTGATTTCGGGCATTCCATTTACCATATCAACGATTTCCTGCATATTCTTCTCAAACTTCGCTTCATCTTCAGGATTTATGCTGATACGAGAAAGCTTTGCAATATATTTGATATCGATATCCATTTCATTTCACCTTTCTTTATTTTATCATATCTTTAAATTCGTTTTCATCTATTATTTTAAGACCAAGTTCTTCCGCTTTTGTGAGTTTACTTCCTGCTGCTTCACCTGCAAGAACATAACTGGTTTTTTTAGAAACTGAAGAAGATGCTTTACCGCCAAATTTTTCAATTATAGCTTTAGCTTCATCTCTTGTCATTGTAGGCAATGTTCCTGTCAGAACGAATGTAAGTCCTTTAAAGCGCTCATCTTCAGATTTATTGGAAACATACTGCATAGTAAATCCGTATTCTTTAAATCGCTTTATAAGTTCTATATTACGTTCATTTCTGAATGCATCATAAACATTTCTAGCAGTTATATTTCCAAATCCATCAATTGATGTGATTTCTTCTACCGTTGCAGACATTATCTGATCTATATCAGGAAATCTATCACAAAGAAGTTTGGCTGTTTCAGATCCCACATTTCGAATGCCTAACGCAAAAATCACCCTGTCAAGCGGTGCTTTTTTAGAATTTTGAATAGACATAATAAGCTTTTCAGCAGATGTTTCTGCGAATCTTTCAAGAACAAGAAGATCATTTGCATTAAGTCCATATAAATCCGAAACTGATGAAATTAGCTTATTATCAATCAAAAGTTCTACATTTGCAGGACCTAATCCTTCAATATCCATTGCCTTTTTACTCGCAAAATGAATTATATTTCTTAATATTTGCGCAGGGCAATCTACATTAGGACATCTTACTGCACTTTCTTCTTCACAAGAAACAGTTGGCGTTCCGCAGGCAGGACATTTATCTGGAAGATAAAAAG
Organism: Oscillospiraceae bacterium; assembly: GCA_017466865.1. Taxonomy (GTDB): domain Bacteria; phylum Bacillota; class Clostridia; order Oscillospirales; family Ruminococcaceae; genus RGIG4131. Next base: position 159,976 of record JAFTTI010000008.1, read on the forward strand.
GTTCAGAAATTTCATTATGAGCGATACTTTTTAAGACTTCAGGAATAATCTCTCCTGCTTTTCTGACAAGAATCGTATCACCTATCCGTATATCCTTTTCAGAAATAAATTCCTGATTATGAAGAGTTGCTCTCGAAACACTTGTTCCAGCTAGTGATATACTCTCAAAAACAGCCACAGGAGTAATAACACCTGTTCTTCCTACACTCACTTCAATATCTTTAAGAACTGTCTGTTTTTCTTCAGGTGGATATTTATATGCTACCGCCCACTTAGGACATTTTGCCGTCGATCCCATAATTTCTCTTTTCGAGAAATCGTCAACTTTCACTACTACACCGTCAATATCAAAAGAATAATTCGCTCTTTCCTCTGCTATTTCATTTATACGTTTTATAGCATCTTCAGCAGAACGGACACTGACGTATCCGGGAACGGTTTCAAAACCCAAAGTTTTTAAAAAGTCAAGAGATTCTTTATGAGATGAAAGACTAACGCCTTCTATATGTTGAATATTAAAGACAAAAATATCGAGTTTTCTTTCAGCAGTTACCTTTGAATTCTTTTGTCTTAAAGAGCCTGCTGCTGCGTTTCTCGGGTTCTTTGCAATTTTTTCATCATTCAATTCCTGATATTTGATAAGTTCTTCAAAACTTTCTCTCGACATATAAACCTCTCCTCTGACTTCGAGGTAAGGAATATTCTGACTAAGTTTTTTAGGAACAGAACGGATTGTTCTCAAATTTGCGGTAACATCTTCTCCGACAAATCCATCTCCTCTTGTCGAACCGCGGAAAAATTCGCCATTTCTGTATTCGAGAGAAACAGACAGTCCATCTATTTTAGGTTCTACAACAAAAAATGTGTCTTTTCCTATCGCATTACTACATCTTTCGAAATATGCTTCCACTTCTTCAAACGAAAAAACATCCTGCAAACTTGCCATTTGAACAGTATGTTTGACTTCATCGAAAGTATTTACTGCAAATCCTCCTACTTTTTGTGTCGGTGAATCAGAACTCAAATACTGAGGAAACTCCTTCTCGAGTTTTTTAAGTTCCTTCATTTTCATATCATAGGTATAATCATCGACACTCGGATTATCAAAAACATAATATTCTTCATTATATCTGTATAATTCATCAGATAATTCTTTTATCCTATTTTTAGCAGTAATTTCATCCATTCCGTCACCTCCACATACCGACATAATATTATAACATATAAGAGTATTTTTTGCAAGTTTTTCGTAAATAAAAATACCCGAAGAAGGAAATTTCTTCTTCGGGCTTTTTTTATTCAGTTGTTCCGAGACAATCGCAGGTAGTACAACCTGAGCAATCAATTGCTGGTGGGAAAAACTCATCTGTAGGAAAATCAATCTTACTAAATGTATCGCAAGCATTTTGATTTATCGAATCCCCACAACAATGTTTCTGAGGAATACAGAAGTCATATACAGGAACAAGCATAGCAACCTGTCTTGTAAGTTTTACTATTGAGAAAAGTCCTATTGAAACATGAAGGCATTTTCCTACAGAAGATGCATTATTGCTTCCGCAACAGCAAGGTTGAATGAGTGGTTCATCCTGAGGCACCGGCGGAACAGTCCATGGACCACAACAAAGCGGAACAAGTTTTGTTTCAAGGACAATAGGATCAACTATCTGAACACAAGCCTTGGGAAGATCGCAATTATTATTACAGTCTGTAAGGATGTTACAACCTTCACTACAGAAAGTCTTTGAATTTCCTGTTCCGCCATAGAGAATTACCTTTTTGGAGTAAACAGCAGTACCTGTTACAGTTGTAGGCAATGTGCATGGACCTTCAAAAAGGTCAATTGTAAGTGCGAATGTGTAAGTAATATCGACAGAATAGTATCCTTTATCGAAAGGAACACTTTCAACACACATACATACATTATCAATCTTTACAGATTTTGTTTTTGCAAGTGTATATTTTCTATCGACATAACACGCCTTGTTGTCAAGAGAAACAACAAGATCAGGGATACATTCCTTATCGCAGCAACTATCGTATATACGCTGTGCCTCTATGCATACCGCATTATTGTTGTTGCCCGAACAGTTTGTATTGCTCATAAAAATATCCTCCTTGTAAAAGATTAAAGTTAAAGAACTTCAATACATAGTATTCAAGGAGGACAATATTAGTGCATATAAAAATTAAGATAACAAAATAAATTATGTATTCTTATCAACTGTATGGAACTTCTTGAGGTTTCCTATCTTTTCATTTCTTTCATTAAGAACTTCTTCGACTTCAGACCAATCAAGTCCCTGGTTAGCACAAAGTACCATGACATGATACAAAAGGTCATTTATTTCGTTTTTAAGTTCATCATTATCTTTGTTCTTTGCGGCAATAACAGTTTCTGTAGCTTCTTCACCTATCTTCTTGCAGATTTTATCAACACCTTTTTCAAAAAGATAGCAGGTATAAGAGTTTTCCTGAGCTGTTCCATCTTCAAACTGTTTTTTTCTTTCTTTGATAACCTCAAAAATTTCTTCATAAACTGTCATTTTATTTTTCCTCCTCATTATATATTTCGTTGAAAAAGCAACTATATGAACCTGTATGACAGGCAACGCCTGTCTGTTCAACATTTACAAGCAAAGTATCGTTATCACAATCCCCATAAATTGAAATAACCTTTTGAAGATGCCCTGATGTAGCACCTTTATTCCAATATTCCTGACGAGAACGGCTCCAGAACCATGTATATCCCGTTTCAAGCGTCTTTTTTAAACTTTCTTTATTCATATAAGCAAGCATAAGAACTGTTTTTGTATTTATATCATAACAAATTGCAGGTATAAGCTCACCTTTTTCAAAGAATTTATCAAGGTCGTTTAAATCAATCTTAATCATAAAATCTCCTTTTTATATCCACCATTCAGGTGTCAACTCTCCAAGAGTAATAACCTGTCCTGATTTATAATCCAACATTATTTCAATATTTTTATAACTTTCGGGCATAAGCTGTGCCATAAGTTCACGACACGCTCCACAAGGCGCACCCTTTCCTTCGACAGGAGGTATACACAAAACTTTTTCTATTTCATATTCACCATTAGTTATCATATTGAAAATAGCATTTCGTTCGGCACAAATTCCAAGTGTGCAGCAAGTATCAATACACACTCCTGTATAAATCTTTCCAGATTTACTGAGAATAGCTGCAGAAACCTCTCCTGCTGTGACAAAATCTGAAATCCGTTCAGATTTTAAAACAGATTTTGCTGCTGAATACATTTCTTTCCATATATTGTCCATAAAAATTCTCCTCTATGTCCACAAAGAAGTTATAAACATCGGAGAAGATTTTTCTTCTCTTTTAAACCCACAGTTCTCATAGAAATTAAGTTCGTCATTATATGCAACAAGAACTATGCGGAGATAATCGGAATATTTTTCTTTTGCCATTTCAACAAGAGTTCTTCCTATTTTATTTCCGTGGTAATCAGGATTTACAAGAAGATAATGAACATAAGCTGTCATTATTCCGTCATCCATAGCGCAGATCATTCCGATAAGCTTATCGCCATCCCAGGCAGAATAAACCGTTTCAAAATTTTTCATAGCAACAACAAGTTTCTCAGGATAATGCCCCGAAGACCACTCAACAGAAAGAAATAAATCTTCTAATTCTTCTTTAGAAAAATCGTGAATATCTTTATAAATAATATTTTCCATATCGTTCACCTTACATTTATCTTACAGGAATTCCCTTTTCACGACAATGTTTTTTTACATCGCCTACTGTAAGTTCTTTAAAATGGAACAGTGATGCCGCAAGTGCTGCTGATGCATTTGTTTTTTCGAACACTTCAGAAAAGTGTTCAAGAGAGCCACATCCACCGCTCGCAATTACAGGAATTTTAACAACAGAACATACAGCATTAAGAAGTTCAAGGTCAAACCCTTTCTTAACTCCGTCTGTATCCATAGAGGTAAGGAGTATCTCTCCTGCACCGAGTTCTTCAGCTTTTTTAGCCCACTCTACAGCATCAATCCCCATATCTATTCTTCCACCATTTACAACAACTGTAAATCCGCCATCTTCTCTGCGTTTAGCATCAATAGCAACAACAACACACTGAGAACCGAAGATATCAGCCGCTTCTCTTATAAGTTCAGGATTTCTTACAGCAGATGAATTGACAGAAACCTTATCAGCACCCGCTCTTAATGTTTCCCTGAAATCATCGATAGTTTTTATTCCTCCACCTACTGTCAAAGGAACAAAAACTTTCTTTGCTGTATTTCTTACCACTTCAAGCATAGTTCCTCTGCCTTCGTGAGTAGCAGTTATATCAAGGAATACAATTTCATCAGCGCCCTGTGCATCATATTCAGCGGCACATTCAACGGGATCACCAACTTCTTTTATTCCTACAAAATTAACGCCTTTAACTACCTTTCCATCGCGAACATCAAGGCAAGGTATTATTCTTTTAGCAAGCATTATTTAACCTCCGTTTTTATGACCATATTACATCGGTCCCATAGTCCATCTTTATAACCAAAAGCTGAATAATCTATTTTTCGTTCTACAAATCCAATACTTTTATAACATTTAACAGCACCAGTATTCTGAGAAAAAACATTAAGTTGAACTGCATCTGCTTTCGTTTCGTAAAAAGCATATTCTAATGCAATTTTCAGCATTTCTTTTCCGTAACCTTTGCCACGCAATTCAGGATCAATAATAACAAATTTCAGCATACCTTCGTTTGTTTCTTTATTTACAGAATAACAGAAAAATCCCGCCAGACTTCCATCGGGCAAAGTAACTACATACGGACTATCACCGCAACGATCAGCAATATCTGACATTACATAATAAAAATTTTCTTTATCTATCGGATATTGTATGATATTCGCACACCACATAGCATGTTCGCGTGGGTCAGTTATCCAATCTTTTATAACATCAAAATCACTATCGTTAAATGGCCTGAGTTCCACATCAATCTCACCTTTCAGCATAATCTATAGCTTCTTTAAGATTTAAAGTACCCTTATAAATCGATTTACCGCAGATAGTTCCGTAAAGTCCCATTTCCTTACAAGCGATAATATCATTCATTGTATGAACTCCACCACTTGCGACAATATTCGCTCTTCCTTCAGTAGCATCAGCAAGAGCTTTTAATTGTTCTGCATTAACCCCGCTAAGTGTTCCATCTTTAGAAATGTCTGTAAAGATAAAGTACTTCACGCCAACTTCTATCATCTTATTTGCAAGGTCAATATAATTGACATCTGAACTTTCGAGCCATCCTTCAGTTGCAACCATTTCATTCATGGCGTCTATTCCGACAACAATCTTTTCACTACCGAATTTTTCAACAGCATCACTTACAAGTTTTGGATTTTTAAGTGCAACAGAACCAAGAATTACTCTTGTAATTCCCATTTTAAGATACTCGTCAATAGTTTCAAGACTGCGTATTCCACCGCCGAGTTCAACCTTAAGGCTTGTCTTTTCAGCAACATCAGTATATATTTTTGTATTTACAGGTCTGCCCTCTTTTGCACCGTCAAGGTCAACCATATGTATCCACTTTGCGCCAGCATCTTCAAACCCTTTTGCGGTCTCGAGATAATCGGATGCTACTTTTTCAACAGTTGAAAAATCGCCCTTGAAAAGTCTTACACAGTTACCATCTTTTATATCAATTGCAGGTAAAATAATCATCTTATTCCTCCATTATTTCATATATATTTAATCTTGTGGTAGCATAACAGGAATTCCCATTAAATTTTCAACAAAGAAAAAGCCAAAAAATAACATCATCAAGGCTGAAATAATCTGCGTTATAATAATTCTTTATTATTCAATAAGACTTTTGAATAATAAAATTCATCGCATTATTAAGATTATAAATAATGTCACTTATAGAATCATCTTTTGTATCATGGTACACATATGCAGGTAATTCTGTTAAGTCTTTTTTATTATCCAACGCATAAAACTCAACATATCTATATGGTCGAAAATCGTGTTCAGAAACATTAAGCTGAGCAATGAAGCGAACTGTTTCAAAATTCACAGTCAAAATTTCTGTATTATCATCTATAATTTCAAATTTTACTGTATTGACATATTTTTTTGATACTTCAATAAGCCATTGGCGTACTGAATCCAAAACTTTTTCATACATTTTCATCTATCTCCAATTAATCTGAGCATATTAATTTATCAAAATTTTTCAATATTTTCAAGCCGGTATCACCGCTTTTTTCTGGATGGAACTGTGCACCATATACGAATTTTCTGTCAAAAACAAGAGCAGGTACTCTGTGTCCGTATTCACAGAATGCAGAAATATTTTTATCATCGCATTCCGCTTTATATGAATGAACAAAATAAACATATTCATTTTCAGAAAGTCCACTAAGCAACGGACAATCGTTTAAAACTTCAAGTTTGTTCCATCCGATATGAGGTATGCTAAGGTCAGGTTCTTCCATTTTGTTAACAGTTCCTTTTATAAGAGAAAGACCTTCAGTTTCTTCAAATTCATATCCCTTATCAAAAAGAAGTTGCATTCCGAGACAAATACCTAAAAATGGCTTTCTCTGTGATTCTTCTTTAATAACATCAACAAGTCCGCTTTCTTTAAGTTTACTCATAGCCCAAGGGAATGCCCCTACTCCAGGAAGAATTATTCCGTCAGCAGAACGGATTTCTTCTTTGTCAGCAGTAAGTTTACTTTCTACTCCTATAAAATCAAGAGCATTCTTAACACTGAAAATATTTCCTGCACCATAATCAATAATTGCTATCATTTATAATACTCCCTTTGTAGAAAGAACTCCGTCTCTGTTTTCACAGATAGCATCTTTTACAGCGTGTGCAACTGCTTTGAATATAGCTTCACACTTATGGTGATCGTTGCTTCCGTATTTCAGATTTATATGAAGAGTAATTCCTGCATTAAAAGCAAACGCTCTGAAAAATTCTTCAGTAACCTGAGTATCAAAATCACCTATCTTGTCATCTAAAAAATCTGCGTTAAATACAAGAAAAGGTCTTCCGCTGACATCAATAGACGCTTCTGCAAGTGATTCGTCCATAGGAATTGAGGCAAATCCATAACGATTTATTCCTGATTTATCACCAAGAGCCTCTGCAAAAGCCTTTCCAAGAACTATACCTGTATCCTCAACAGTATGATGACAATCAACAAGTAAATCACCAACAGTTTCGAGACAAAGACCTATACCGCTGTGTACTGCAAAAGAATTGAGCATATGATCGAAAAATCCTATACCTGTAGAAACAGAAACCTTATCAGCATTATCAAGATTTAAAGAAAGTTTTATATCTGTTTCCTTGGTTTTTCTGTTTATTTCAGAAATTCTCATATTTAACACCTCTTATTGTTTATTTAATATTTTCAAGAATGTTTTTCAGCGATGAAAGAAGTTCTTTATTTTCTTCCATGCTTCCAGCTGTAATTCTGATATATTCTCCCATATATCTTATTGCAATAGAACATTTTAAAAGTTCATCAAAAATAAATTTTGCATTTTTTGATTTAACAAACACAAAATTTGTAACTGTCGGATAAACATATCCGAGAGTTGAATACTCTTCTGAAAGTTTTATAATTTCAGAATAAAGATAATCCCTGCTTTCAATTATACATTTAAGATTATCCAAAAGAAAATCCTTTTTCGAAAGAACAATTTCGCCTATTTTCTGTGAAACCGTGTCACAATTATAAGGGGATTTTGCCGCACGCAATGCTTTTGTAATCTTCTCTCCTGCAACAGCAAATCCAAGTCTTACAGATGCCATCCCTACTGCCTTTGAAGAAGTTTTAAGAATAATAAGATTGTCATAATCCTGAACTTCATTTAAAATACTCTGATTCCAGAAATCCATATAAGCTTCGTCGAGAATAACAAGAGCATCTGTTCCTTTTATAAGTTTTTTCACATCATTTTTCATAATACCGACAGATGTTGGATTACAAGGATTTGAAAAAACTATTGCTTTCGCTTCATTTTCATTCACAAAACCTATAAGTTCATCAATATCAACTGATAAATCTTCGTTTTTATCGTATACCAATACATCATTCTCATAAAGGCTTCCATAAAAAGCATACATTGAAAAATCAGGTTTTAATGTAACAATCTTATCGCCTTTTTCAAGAAAACAACTAGAAATTATGCTTATAAGCTCGTCAGAGCCGTTACCTGCAGTAACATAGTCGCTTGAAATATTGAATAAATCAGCAAATGCTTTTACAGTATCGGTAGCGTAAGGATCTGGATAACGATTAAAATCAAGTTCCGAAATAGCATCTGAAATTTCGGATTTTATTTCATCATTAAGGTTTATAAACGATTCATTGGCATCAAGTCTGATTTTATACGTTTCTGTTATCGGTTCATAAGGAACGAGTTTAGAAAGTTTTGAATTAAGTTCGTAAGACATAACGGGATTCTCCTATCTTAAAATCTTACCTTTATAGCATTTGCATGAGCGGTAAGACCTTCTTTTTCTGCTATTGTAACAATATCTGTCTTAGCATCAAGGAGCGCCTGTTCTGTATAATAAATATAGCTTGTTCTCTTTGTAAAACTATTTACAGATAATGGTGAGAAAAATCTTGCTGTTCCGCTTGTAGGAAGAACATGATTAGGGCCTGCATAATAATCGCCAAGAGGTTCGGGAGCATACTGACCAAGGAAAATTGAACCAGCATTATCAAGTCTTCCGAGATATTCCATAGGATTCTGAAGAAGAACTTCAAGGTGTTCAGGCGCAAGTTCATTTGCAAGTTCTATAGCACAATCCACGCAATCACAGACAATAGCAGCACCATAGGTAGAAAGAGATTTTTCGATTATATCTTTTCTTGAAAGATCTTTAACCTGACGTTCAAGTTCCTTAATAGTTTCGTCAACAAGTTTTTCACTTGTTGTAACAAGAATAGACGATGCCATAACATCATGTTCCGCCTGTGACATAAGATCAGCCGCAACGAATTTAGGATTTGCAGTTTCATCTGCAAGAACAAGAATTTCGCTGGGTCCTGCGATCATATCAATATCAACAACACCATAAAGAAGTTTCTTCGCTGTTGCAACATAGATATTTCCTGGTCCTACAATCTTATCAACCTTGGGTATAGATTCTGTTCCGTATGCAAGAGCAGCAATAGCCTGTGCGCCACCTGTAAGGAAAACTCTGTCAACGCCACAGATAGATGCCGCTACAAGAATATCAGGATTAGGTCTGCCATCCTTCATAGGAGGTGTGACCATAATTATTTCTTTAACACCTGCAATTTTAGCAGGAATTGCATTCATAAGAACAGATGAAGGATATGCTGCTGTGCCGCCAGGAACATAAAGACCTACTCTTTCAAGTCCTCTTACGCGCTGACCGAGAATAACTCCATTTTCGTGCGGATCTATAAATCCCTGTTCCTTCTGTCTGTGGTGGAAAGCCGCGATATTTTCCATCGCATCAAGAAGAGCGTTTACAAAATCCTCATCTGCTTCATCAACAGCATCATGAATAACATCAAGAGGAACTTCGTAATATTCAGGAAGTTTTCCATCAAATTTTTCTGTATAAGCATTAACAGCTTTATCGCCGTTTTCACGGACATCGTCAATTATATCCGAAACAATATCAGATATTTTCTTATCTGTTTCGCCCTGTCTTTTTCTGACTTCTCCGAGGAAATTGACTTCGTCAACTCCGTTTGAAATGATTTTCTTTATCATAAATGCCTCCTAGATTTCTTTTTCAATCTTTTCTATAAGTTCTTCAATTTCATTCTGACGAAGTTTCATACTTACTGTATTCACTATAAGTCTTGCTGAAATTGGAGCAATCTCTTCATAAACTTCAAGTCCGTTTTCTTTAAGAGTCGAACCTGTCTCAACAATATCAACTATAGCATCCGAAAGTTCAAGAAGAGGTGCGAGCTCGACACTACCTTCAATTTTTACAATTTCAACATCCATTCCCTTACCTTCAAAATACGCTCTTGAAACATTAGGATATTTTGTTGCTATTGTCTTTACATTATATCCATCATAGAAATTATCGCCTTTTTTACCAGCAAGAGCAAATCTGCATCTTCCGAAACCAAGGTCTACAAGTTCAAAGAACTTTCCCTGCATTTCCATTATAGTATCCTTACCGACAACCCCCATATCACAAACACCGTGTTCAACATAGGTTATAACATCTGCTGCTTTTGCAAGTATAACTTCTATTTTACCATCACAGATAGGAAGAATAAGCTTTCTGCCCTTCTCATGAACAGAAGTGCAGTCATATCCTAATTTTTCAAAAAGTGCTACTGTATCCTTTTCTAATCTCCCTTTTGTAAGAGCAATTCTAAGTGGCTTATTCATTTCCTTCACCTCTGTAACGAATTATTTCAGAAATTTTATTTTCCTTTGCGTAATCCATAGTTTCTTCGTATGTATCAAAAAGAGAAAATTCGACTTTTTTACCTTCTTTACGAAGTTTTTCAACATATATCAAAGCATCCATAGCATCATCTTCTTCGCTGAATACAAGAACATCAGGAGATGAATTTTCTGAAACAGGATTATATCTCTTAAGAATTTCAGCAACAGCATCAACATTTACAGCGAATCCTGTTGCATGAACATCATATCCGAATTCAGATATTAGTTTGTCATATCTTCCTCCCGAAAGTACTTCATCCCCATATCCCTGAAGATACCCTTTCATTATTACGCCTGTATAGTAATCAGCACGATTTACAATACCAAGGTCGACAGTAATCTTGCCTTCATAACCAAGTTTAGACAGTTCTGTATATATCCACTTCAAATCAGATAAAATCTTATCTGTTTCGGCATCGTGATAGTATTTTGCAACCTTATCAAAAACCTCTTCTCCACCAAAAAGACTGGGAAGTTGTTTGAGTGTTGAAATAACTGAATTACTTCCGAAAGTATCAAGAAAATCATTAAGTGCAGGGTAATTCTTTGCCTCAATGAGTGCACGGATTTTTTCTTTAATTTCCGGATCGTCAGTAAGTTTCCCTATGAGCACCTTAAAAAATCCGCTATCACCTATTTCAAGTCGGAATTTATCACTATCACAATGTGAAAGAACTTCTGCTGCAAGTGTTAAAACTTCAAGATCAGCCTTTTTAGATGCAGAACCTATAAGTTCAATACCGCTCTGAAAAATTTCATCGCTTTTTCCTGCGTTGGTGCGACTTGGAGTGTAAACACTCTGATTGTAAAATAATCTTATAGGAAGCTTAGCCTCACGAAGTCTTGTTGCAACAACTCTTGCGATAGGAACTGTACAATCAGGTCTTAAAACCATAAGCCTCCCCTTTCTATCGGAAAGCTTATACATTGTTTCCTGAGGGAAATACACCGTTTCCTTATTGAAAACATCATAAAATTCAAGACAAGGAGTATTAAGTTCACTATATCCTGCGCTCTCAAAAAGACCCCTAAGATAATTTTCGATGTTTTTTCTTATTGTGCAATCATTCAATAATAAATCCCTTGTTCCTTCGGGAGTAATTAAATCATATCGTTTCATAACATTCTCCTTACGCTTTAGTGTGCTAATATGATAACATAATAGCACACTATCATAACAAAGTCAAGCGTTTTGCTTAAAAAAGTGATAATTGTGCTGTTTTAGGCAGATCTGCAAATGCACCCATATTTTCGAGCGTTTCAAATACAGTTTTAGAAACACCTGACTGTTCCTTTAATTCCTCAATCGAAATAAAGTCGCCTTTCTTAATGCAGTCTGCAAGATTTTGTGCAGCGCTTTCGCCTATTCCACCAACAGAGCAGAACGGAAGTCTTATCTTATCGCCTTCGATAACATACTTGACTGCATCAGATTTATGAATTTCTATAGGTAAAAATTCATATCCTCTTGCAAGCATTTCGTTTATCACCATCAACATTTCAAGAGTTCCTTTTTCTTTTGCTGATGCATCATTTCCTTTCTGACGAAGTTCTGCAATTTTTCTCTGAACTTCTTCTTTGCCCTTTACAGCAGATTCTGCATCGAAATCTTCACCACGAACAGTAAATATCGTAGCATAGAATTCAAGCGGTTTGTAAACCTTGAACCAACCAAGTTTTATAGCAGCAATAACATACGCAGCAGCATGTGCTTTAGGAAACATATACTTGATTTTAAGACAGCTTTCAATATACCATTCAGGAACATTCTTTTCCCTCATAGCCTGAAGAACATCTTCTGTAAAGAAACTCTTTGCTTTTCCCTTTCTAGTATTTTCCATTATCTTAAATGCAAGTTTAGGTTCAAGATCCTTATAAATGAGATAAGTCATAATACTGTCTCGTGTTCCTATAACATCACTGATAGTACATACTCCATCTTTTATAAGATCCTGAGCGTTACCAAGCCATACATCAGTTCCGTGAGAAAGACCTGAAATCTGAAGAAGATCGCTGAACTTATGAGGTTGAGCGTCAATAAGCATCTGTCTTACAAATGGAGTTCCCATTTCAGGAAGTGCAAGCGTTCCTGTGTCGCTGTAAATTTCTTCAGCAGTAACTCCGAGCGGCTCGGTTGATGTGAAAAGTTTTATAACCTGTTCATCGCTTGTATCTACATCTGCTATTTTAACACCCGTAAGATCCTCAAGATGTTTGTAAAGAGTCGGGACATCGTGTCCGAGTTCATCAAGTTTGAGAATTGTATCGTGAAGTGAGTTGAAATCAAAATGAGTTGTTACAAACTGTGAATCAGGGTCATCGGCGGGGTGCTGAACAGGAGTAAAATCATATACTTCATAATCTGAAGGAATAACTACCATTCCACCTGGGTGCTGACCTGTAGTTCTTCTTACCCCTGTGCAACCAGTTGTTATTCTTTTCTGTTCCGCCTGACTGAAAGTAACATTCTTTTCTTCCATATATTTACGAACATATCCGAAAGCTGTTTTTTCCTGAACAGATGCTATTGTTCCGGCTTTGAAAACTTTTCCATCACCAAATAATTCTTCGGTGTATTTATGAGACATGAGCTGAAATTCTCCAGAGAAATTAAGGTCGATATCAGGTGCCTTATCTCCATCAAATCCAAGGAATGTTTCAAAAGGAATATCATGTCCGTTTCGTTTCATATCAGCGTTACACTTAGGACATTTCTTAGGTGGGAGGTCAAACCCCGAACCTACAGAGCCATCTGTAATAAACTCACTATATTTACACTCAGGGCAAACATAATGAGGCATTAATGGATTAACTTCTGATATACCAGCCATAGATGCAACAAAAGAAGAACCTACTGACCCTCTTGAACCAACAAGATAGCCGTGTGCTTCAGAGTTTGCAACGAGCTTTTGAGCAATCATATAAAGAACTGCAAATCCATGCTTGATGATAGAGTCAAGTTCTTTTTGAAGGCGCTTTGAAACTATTTCAGGAAGTGGATCTCCATATATTGACTTTGCTCTTTCCCAAGTAATACGCTGTAAATCTTCATCAGCACCCTCAATTTTAGGTGTAAATGTTCCTTTAGGTATCGGTCTTATATCAGGAGAAACCATATCTGCAATCTTATTAGTATTTGTTACAACAACTTCATAAGCTTTTTCTTCGCCTAAATAGCTGAATTCTTCGAGCATTTCGTCAGTTGTTCTGAAATAGAGTGGTGCTTGATTATCTGCATCGCTGAATCCCTTTGAATGCATAAGTATCCTTCTGAAAATCTCATCATTCTTGTCCATAAAATGAACATCACAAGTTGCAACAACAGGAATGCCGAGTTCATCACCTAAAGCAACTATTTTTCTGTTAAGATTTTTAAGGTCTTCCTCATCCTTAACAGTTCCCTCGCGAATCATATACTCATTGTTACCTATAGGCTGAATTTCAAGATAATCATAGAAGGATGCAATCTGTTTTACAACATCCCAAGGCTTATGTTTCGCTATAGCCCTGAAAACTTCCCCTGCTTCACAAGCAGAACCGACGATAAGACCTTCTCTGTGTTTCTGAAGAACAGAAAGCGGTATTCTTGGTTTCATTCTGTAATAATCAAGAAATCCGTAAGAAACAAGTTTATAAAGGTTTTTAAGACCTACACTGTCTTTTACAAGAATAATCTGATGATACATTTCAAGTTGGCGAGGATCCACATCTTCAACAAGTTTATTTATATCATCTACTGTTTCTGCTCCCTTCTTTTCATCAAGCATAGAAATAAGTTTACAGAAAATTCTTGCTAGCATTTCAGCATCATCCAGCGCTCTATGATGGTTGAATTTTCCAAGATTCAAACTATCCGCAACATGGTCAAGTGTATATCTTCTCATTCCTGGAAGCAACATTCTTGACATGGGAATAGTATCTATAGTACAGAAATTGAATTCAATGCCATATTTTTCACAAGCATTTCGAATAAACGCAGTATCAAAAGGAGCATTATGAGCAACAAGAACGGGATTTTCGCCGCAGAATTTAATAAACCTTCTTAATGCTTCTTCCTCTTTAGGTTGACCTACGAGATCCGAATCATTGATCCCTGTTATCTTTGTTATATTTTCAGGAAGAGGTATTTCAGGATCTGAAAACATAGCAAAAGTTCCCTCATTGTTGAGATTTTTAAGTTTAACCGCACCGAACTCAATAATTTTACAATTGATAGGATCAAGTCCTGTTGTTTCAAGGTCGAAAACTATGATTTCATCATTAAGTTTTCTATGATTGCTATGAACTACAATATCATTTATATCATCAACAGAATAAGCTTCGCAACCATAAATAGCCTTAAATTCACCGCCATTTTTTCTTATTCCATCAATAGTTGTCATAGCATCAGGAAAAGCCTGAACAACACCGTGGTCGGTAATTGCCATAGCCTTATGTCCCCAGCTGTATGCTCTTTTAATCAGATCTGATACATCTGTTATTCCGTCCATATCAGACATTTTTGTGTGAAGATGTAATTCTACTCTTTTTTCTTTTGCATTATCTGTTTTTGTTTTTTTAGAGACAAGCATTATGTCACTTGCTTTGAACACAATATCCTTGTCAAATTCGTTATATTCCAGTTTACCTCTGAAAAGTATAGTAGCTCCTGGTTTTAAATCTTTGAAATTTTCAATTTTTTCTTTGGATTCAAAAGATTTTATTGTTATAGAATCGGTATAGTCTGTAACAAATATAGAAAGGATTGTTTTATCACCTTTCTTTGTATCTTTTTCTTCTCTCGAAAAAATATCTCCCCAAAGAGTAACCTCACCGCTCTGAACACTGATAGATTTCATTTCGAAAATATCAGTTTTTATTTTTTTACCCTTGACAATTGTTGCCGAGGAAATATCAATAGGAAGGTCGTCATATTCGACCTGACATAATTCTTTTTCTTCGTAAACATATTCAGGAATGGCTGGTTTTTCTTTTATAACAACCTTGGGAGCAAATTCATCTATTGTTTCAACCATCTTTGTATATGTATCATCTGAAACAAAAAGTTCTCCTTTAAATTCAACCTCATATCTTGCTGAAAATTCAGAAAAAATCATATCCGATACAACTTGTTCAGGGTTGATTTTTTCCACAAGTTCAAATCCGCCATTTTTAACTGTGACAGTAATTTTATTACCATCAAAAACAACATCTGCATCATCAAGAAATCCATTTACAACTGGATACATTTTTTTCATTTCCTTGACGATTTCAGAAAAATATTCAACGCAGAACATATCTGGTGTATATTTAGGAAGGAGTTTTACTTCTGTAATTTTAAGTTCATCAGCCATAGCATTTCCAAAAAGAACCATATCTTCATAAGTTAATAGTTCTTTGAAAACTGCTGTAATATTTATTTTTGTAACTTTTTTATTATGAGTTATTTTAAGTATTTCTCCCGAAAGGGTAGATTCAGGGAGAGTTTCAATATACTCCGACAAAAATTCACTAATTAACATACTTTATTCCTTTCTATAATTTTGTATCTCACGCATAAGCGCGTCCAATGCTTCGTTTTCATCTACCTTTCTGATGATTTCCCCGTTTTTGAATATAACAGCACAGCCATCACCGCCAGCGATACCTATATCCGCCTCTTTCGCTTCTCCAGGTCCGTTTACAACGCATCCCATAACAGCAACTGTTATGTCTTTATCTATATCTTTAACAGCATTTTCGACATCGGAGGCAAGTTTTATCAGATTTATTCTTGTTCTGCCACAAGTAGGACAAGAAACAATCTTAACTCCTCCGAATTTTCCTATTGATTTAAGAATATCTTTTGCAGCATAGATTTCCTTTATAGGCTCATCTGTAAGAGAAACCCTGATTGTTTCTCCTATTCCATCGCATAATAAAGAACCTATTCCTATTGCAGATTTTATAATGCCCATTCTTTCGGTTCCTGCTTCTGTAACGCCAAGATGTAAAGGATAATTACATTTCTGCGAAAGAAGTCTGTATGCGCTGATAACATTATTTACATCAGAAGACTTTATCGAAATAACAATATCATCGAAATCGCATTCATTAAGTATCTTCACATGACCAAGCGCACTTTCAACAAGTGCTTCAGGTGTGGGCGAACCATACTTTGCAAGAATTTCTTTTTCAAGAGAACCCGAATTAACCCCTATTCTGATAGGAATATTTCTTGATTTACAAGCATCTACAACTGCTTTTACTCTATCCTTATCCCCTATATTTCCAGGATTTATTCTTATTTTGTCTATTCCTGCTGCAACAGATTCGACAGCAAGTCTATAATCAAAATGAATATCTGCAACAAGAGGAATTTTTATCTTATCTTTAATCGTAGGAATGAGTTTTAAAGCCTCTTTATCTGGTATCGCTGCTCTTATTATATCACATCCCGCTTTTTCGAGAGACATCGCCTGCAAAACGCTCCCCTCGATATCATCAGAACGAGTATTGAGCATAGATTGAATATATATTTTTTCTCCATCAAGAATATAATTTCCAACTTTTACAGGTTTAATATTTCTCATTTTCAACACCTTATTTTCCAAATAATTTTAAAATATCATTTAAAGTAGTAAAAATCATAAGCCCGAATAAAAGAAACATTCCTATAGCACTGATAGTTCCTTCAATTTCAGGTTTAATTTTTTTCTTGATTATCACTTCTATAATTCTAAAAACAATTTTCCCACCATCAAGTGCAGGGAATGGAATAAGATTAAATATCCCAACATTTACAGTAATCAAAGAGGAAATTGTAAGAACTGTAATCACATTATTGATAAATGCTTGTTGAGGAGAAATAGCGCTTCCTATTACAGAAACCACTCCCACAGGACCCGATAAATCTCTGACACTATATTCTCCTGATATAAGGTCAACAAGAGATAAAATCACAATTCTTGAAATATATATAGTTTGATTTACTGTTCTTTCGCAAATACTCACAAAAGTTTTATCTTTACCATAAACAGTAAAATCTATAACCATACTCGAATTTCCTGATTCGTCCGCAATCAAGTCAAAAGTAACTCCTTCAAGTTTAACCTTTTCGCCATCTCGCAAAACAACCATATCGAAAACGCCATCTTTATCCTTAGAAAACTGATATAAAATATCTCCGTCAACAAAAACTCTCATTCCGTTAACTTCAATAATCTTATCATCTGTTTTAAGTCCGGTCTGTTCGCTTTTTGCATTTTCGTAAAAATTCGAAACGGTTGTGGAAGTTATTTTCCCGGGTTCAAGGCATGTTGTAGCAAAAACAAGAAGAAAACCAAGCAAAATATTCATCATAGCGCCTGCGAGAAGTATGAGTATCTTCTGCCAAGTTTTTTTATTTTCAAATGCTCTTTCGTCGTTTTCTGCATCTTCATCACTTTCAAACATGCAAAATCCACCAAATGGCAATAATCTTATGCAGAATAATGTTTCTTTTCCTTTCTTCTTAAAGATAGCAGGACCGACTCCGATCGAAAACTCGGATATTCTTACATCACATAATTTTGCAACAATAAAATGTCCAAATTCATGTAAAGCAATAATTATTCCGAACATTATTACAGTAATAAGAATACTCATAAATTACCTCTACAATTAAATATTTTGCATAGCAAATTCACGCGCTTCAGCGTCAATATTCACAACATCTTCATACGATGTTATCTTCTTAGGTGAAAAACAATCCAATGATTTTTCAATAAGATTTCCAATATCAAGAAATGATATTCTACCCTCTAAAAACGCACCAACAGCAACTTCGTTAACGGCATTTACAATACAAGGATATGAATATCCAAGATTTATCGCTTTTATACAACTTTTAAGCGCAACAAAAGTTTCTAAATCAGGTTTATCAAATGTAAGTGTACCATAATCTGTGAGTGATAATGGCTTGACATCACATTCCATTCTTTCAGGATACATAAGGGCGTACTGTATCGGAATTTTCATATCCGGAACGCCAAGTTGACCAATAACTGAATTATCATCAAATTCTACAGCAGAATGTAGAACACTCTGTCTATGAATCACAACTTCAATGTCCTTTATATCAAAAAGCCAACGTGCTTCAATATATTCAAGTCCTTTATTCATAAGAGTAGCAGAATCTATTGTTATTTTCTTTCCCATACTCCAATTAGGATGTTTGAGAGCTTCTTCAACACTTACATTTTTTAACTGTTCACGAGTTTTGCCCCAAAATGGTCCGCCCGAACCTGTAAGAATAATTTTTTTTGCAGATGATATCTTATTTCCTCTCAGACATTGAAAAATAGCTGAATGTTCGCTATCTATAGGAAAAATATTCACATTTTTTTCTTTAGCCAATGACATTACAAGGTTTCCACCTGCAACAAGGGTTTCTTTATTTGCAAGTGCAATATCTGTTCCTTTATTTATTGCCGTAAGTGTCGGAAGAAGCCCGACCATACCAACAACAGAATTAACAAATAAGTCTATTCCATCAAGAGACGCTATCTCAGATAATCCTTCCATACCACAAAGAATTTTTATATTTGTTCCCGACAATTTATCTTTTAAAACAGGATAAAACTTATCATTATATATGCATACACAATCTACACTAAACTCTTTAGCCTGCATCGCAAGAAGTGAAACATTTGAATAAGCAGCAAGAGCTTTTACTTTATATCCGTATTTTTTACACACTGAAAGTGTCTGCGTTCCTATAGAACCCGTACTTCCGATAAGGCTTATTCTCTTCATAAAACCACCTCATAAAACATTTAACGGGAACAAGACAAAAATCTTGTTCCCTTTAAATTTTAATAAAAAATTTCAACATATCTAAGGACAAGCATCATAACAGGAACTACCAAAAGAACGCTGTCAAATCTATCCATAAGTCCGCCATGACCTGGCATAATATTACCAAAATCCTTAATATCAACCTGTCTTTTTATAAGCGAAGCAACAAGGTCGCCTATAATTGCAAGACATGACGCCGTAAGCGAGAATAACACAGCAACAACATAATTTACGCTTATTTCAGTACCGTTCCAACCAAGAACAAGTTTGTATCCTAAACATGCAAGGCAAAAAACTATCGCTGTAATAACAACTCCGCCGACAGCACCTTCTATGGTTTTCTTAGGTGAAATCGAAGGACAAAGCTTATGCTTTCCTATTGTAACTCCTACAAAGTAAGCACCCGCATCAGAAAGCCACGATGCCGCAAGAGTAAGACAAAGGTAATACAGACCATGAGTATAATTATTTCTGATTTCCAAAAAGCAATTCATAGAAAATGATATAAGAATGGTTAACGCTATCATATATGAAAATTTTTCAGCCTTGATTTTTTGGAAATAAAACAAAAATAAGAAAAACGCAACTAAAGCAAACACTACATAAAATATTTCAACATAGGGATTTAAAAAATCAATATTGAAAAATGGTAATAATACACCAAACGATATGCATAAACCAAATAACAATTTATACTCATTACATTTGTTAGCACGCAAAATTTCCCATAAAAGAATAGCCGTAACTAATGCCAATGTAAAATTATATGCTATTGTACCTGAAAGAATTACAAGAACCAAAGCAACGCAAATTCCTACAACTGCAGTGATTATTCTTTGTAACATTGCAGTTATACACCTCCAAATCGTCTTTTTCTGTTCTTAAATTCATCAAGTGCTTTATCAAGATCTTTCTTATCAAAATCAGGCCATAGAACATCGGTGAAATAATACTCCGCATAAGCAGCCTGCCATATAAGAAAATTAGATAAACGAAGTTCCCCACTTGGTCTTATTATATAGTCCACATCGGGAACACCCTTGGTGTATAAAAGATTAGAAAATAAACTTTCATCAATTTGTGATGACGATATAGAACCACTTTTAACAAGCTCCGCAACCTGTTTTGCTGCATATATAATATCATCACGGCCGCCATAATTTATGGCAAGAATCAATGTCATTGCGTCAAAATCTTTGGAATCCTCTTCAAGAGCAATCATCTTGTTTCTGAAATTTTCATCAAAAGCAGATTTATCACCAATAAACATTACTCTAATATTTTCTTTTGTATGTTTTCTTACTTCATCAAGATATTGATCAAAAAGTGCCATTATAGCTTCTACTTCATCTTTAGGTCTTTTCCAATTTTCAGTAGAAAAAGCATAAAATGTAATATATTTCACGCCAAGTTCTTTACAGTAACTCACTATTTTTCTAAATGTTTTGGCACCTTCTTTATGTCCAAATTTTCGTTCAAGACCTCTTTTTTTAGCCCATCTTCCGTTACCATCCATTATGAATCCTATGTGAACAGGAAAACCTGCCGAATTAAGTTCGGACATATTTTACACCCCAAAAAGTTAGATAGACATAATTTCTTTTTCTTTTTCTTCTGCCGCCTTATCAATATCAGCAACATATTTATCGGTAAGTTTCTGAATATCCTTTTCGCAATTTGCAAGATCATCTTCTGTAATTTCAGAATTTTTCTTCATTGTTTTAAACTTATCCATAGCATCTCTTCTGATATTTCTGATAGTAACCTTGCCTTCTTCGGCAAATTTCTTGATCTGCTTACAAAGTTCTTTTCTTCTTTCTTCAGTAAGCTGAGGGAATGTAAGTCTTAAAAGTTTACCATCGTTTGTAGGAGTAATTCCTATTTCAGAAGCAAGGATAGCCTTTTCGATAAGTTTAAGCGCTGAAGCATCCCAAGGCTGAATAACAAGAACTCTCGCCTCAGCAACTGAAATAGCCGCTAACTGATTTACGGGTGTAGGTGCACCATAATAATCCACAAGAACCTTATCGAGAACAGCAGGATTCGCTCTTCCTGCTCTTATTGTTGAATATTCATGTTTAAGAGAATTAAGACATTTCTCCATTTTTTCTTTTGCTGAATTCATCTGTTCTTTCATTTTTAATCTGTCCTTTCAAATTAATCTGTTGTAACCAATGTTCCGACATCTTCGCCAAGAAGTGACTTATAAATATTATCGGGATTATCAAGGTTAAATACAAGGATAGGTATATTATTATCACGGCACATAGATGCTGCCGTCATATCCATAACTTTAAGGCCTTTGGCGAGAATTTCGCTGAAATTAATTGTTGAATATCTTACTGCATCATCATACTGGTTAGGATCTTTATCGTATACGCCGTCTACCATAGTCGCCTTAAGAATTATCTCAGCGTCTATTTCAGCGGCTCTTAGTGATGCAGCTGTATCTGTTGAGAAGAAAGGATTTCCTGTTCCGCATCCAAAAATAACTACTCTTCCCTTTTCGAGATGTCTTACAGCTCTGTTTCTGAGGTATGGTTCAGCGACCTGCTGCATAGTAATAGCAGTCTGAACTCTTACAGGAACTCCGATACTTTCAAGAATATCTGCAACAGCAAGCGCATTCATAGCCGTTGCAAGCATACCGATATGGTCAGCTCTTGTTCTGTCCATCGCACCACTCGAACGACCGCGCCAGAAATTCCCTCCGCCTACAACGATACCGATTTCAACACCAGCATCATAACACTTTTTTATGCTTTCGCAAATTCCGGTAATAATATTGTAATCAAGCCCCATTGACTTTTCTCCTGCAAGTGCCTCTCCGCTAAGCTTGAGGAGTATTCTCTTATATTTTGGTTCCATATTACACCTCGTAAACAAATAAATATAAATCGGCAGTTTTTAGATTCCACCTAAACTACATTTTACTATATTTTCGCAATTAAGTAAATAGATTTTATAAAAAATGTTTAATCATTTTCACAAGCTTTTACAGCTTTCATATAGATTGCACATTCAAGGCGCTTCTTTTCTATTTCACAAGACATCTTATAGGCATTGTGAACATCTCCTGCATATATGTAATTATTTGCATTACATCCGCCACTGCAATAGAATTTTGCCCAACATTTTTTGCACTCTTCCTTTGTGTATATATGTGCTGAAGCAAAATAATCCTTTATTTTATAATCAAATGTCTCTTCGTTGAGATTGCCCATTTTCCATTCATCAATTCCTACGAACTGATGACAAGGATAAATATCACCATTAGGGCTAATGGCTACATATTCATTTCCGCATCCACAACCTCTGAGTCTCTTTATCGCACAAGGTCCCTGATCAAGATCAAGCATAAAATGGAAGAAATTGAAATGTTTACCGTTTTTATCATTTTCAAGAAGTCTTTCTGCAAGTTTATCATATTCAGCAAAAATGGCAGGAAGCTCTTTTTCAGTAAGAGCATATGGTGCCGTATCAGGTGCGACTACAGGTTCTACGGATATCTGATCAAACCCCTGTTCATAAAGATGGAAAACATCTTCGGAAAAGTCAAGATTGTATTTTGTATATGTTCCACGAACATAATATTCTTTATCGCCTCTTGAATCAACGGTTTTGCGGAATTTCTCTATGATTGTATCATAGCATCCTGTTCCGTCGATACGATGACGCATTCTGTCGTTCACGCACTTTCTTCCGTCTATCGAAAGAACGACATTCGACATTTCTTTGTTGATAAAATCTATCTTATCATCAGTAAGAAGAAGACCGTTGGTCGTAACTGTAAAGCGAAAGTT
Organism: Oscillospiraceae bacterium; assembly: GCA_017466865.1. Taxonomy (GTDB): domain Bacteria; phylum Bacillota; class Clostridia; order Oscillospirales; family Ruminococcaceae; genus RGIG4131. The sequence continues at coordinate 183,057 of JAFTTI010000008.1, forward strand.
CTTTCCATACTCTTTTTCGCGGCTTCTTGCATATTCTACGATTTCTTTTACAACATCAAAATTCATAAGAGGCTCTCCACCAAAGAAATCGAGTTCAAGATTTTCTCTGTTTCCTGATTTTTCAAGAAGAAAATCTATCGCTTTCTTTCCTGTTTCGAGCGACATCAGACTTCTTCCCATTCCAAAATCGCCTGTTTCCGCAAAACAGTATTCACATCTTAAATTACAATCCTGAGAAATCAAAAGGCACATCGCCTTTACAGGTGAAGCGACTGAATATTTAGCAAATTTTTCGTAATCATCATCTGAAAAAAGGATTTTCTCTTTATAAAGAAAATAAAGTTCCTCATAACAAGATGTTATTTCATCAGTGCTATATTTTCCTGAAAATATTTGGATTATATCCACAGGGCATTTTTCATCCATAGGAAGTTTTATATAATCAAGAATTTCATAACTGAGATCATCTACAATATGTACTCCACCGCTATGAACATCAAGAACAATATTCATATCATTATATTTGTATTTATGTATCATAAGTATCCTCCCGAATCAAGGCAAAAAGTAAAGGGACATTGCTGTCCCTTTTTCAGTAAAAACAATTATTACTTGTTTTCGCATTTCTGGTTTGCTACTGTGCAAGATGTCTTGCAAGCTGACTGACATGAAGCCTGACACTTTCCACATCCGCCTTTTTCAGCAGTTTTCTTAAGATTTGCAGCATTAATTGTTTTGATGTGTTTCATTTATAATTCCTCCATTACAATTTATTTACCGAATCACAAAATATGTAAAACGGCACATCTAAAACCTTAATGATAATTATACCACATATTGTATATGATTTCAATACTTTTTAATAAAAAGTTTAAATTCTTATTTTTGAATTAACTCCTATAATGCCACCTATTATACTACATATTATAATCATAGACAATTTCGAAAAAAACGAGGATGAAAACGGATTTTTTAAAAAAAGTAAATTAATGACAATAAGTATACTAAACGATATTGCTCCGCACAAAATTCCTATAAGAATTCCATCTTTTCTTCGTTTTTTGCCCACTAAAAAACTAAAAAAATAACTTCCCACACATACAGATACACTGCCAAATGTAGCAATCGCCCCTTCAGAAACATCTATTCCTGTCATAACGAAAGCAAATAGCATAAGGCATATTATGGTCGCAACAGCACCTGTACCAACAGATGAAAGCCATAAATATAATTTACTGTTTTTAAAATTGCTATTATAACGCAAAATACTCCCCTCCTGATATTACGAAATTTCTCAATAATATCTATTCAGGGAGTATATATTTTATTCTTCTTTAGCGTCATGAATAGTTGCGTTAGACTGGATTGCAGCAGTTTTTATTCTGATTTTACTTCTATCCCCACCTGTTTCAATAACAACTGTATCTTCACCTTTGCGAACAACAATTCCAACGATTCCTCCTATAGTTGTAACTTCATCGCCTATCTGAAGATTTTTACGCATTTCTTCTTCTTCTTTCTGCTTTTTCTTCTGAGGTCTTATCATTATGAAATACATAATAGCAAAGAATGCTACACAAGGAAGTATTGTTGTAAGAAGAAAAGCTGCCATAGAAGGTTCTTCTGTTGTTGTATTAGCTGTAGCAACAATAATGTTTAAAAGTTCGTTCATTTTATTCCTCCGAATTATATTTATTTTGACAACTGAATGCTAATTTTAAATAGCAATAGTTTCAACACAAAGTATATGATAACATATTTTCAAAGGTATTTCAAGTATGTTTTTCAAATTATCCAAAACAAAAGGCACTTTCAATCTAAAAATCGAAAGTGTCTTTTAAGCTTTTTGAAAATCATCTTGAGAGATATTCTTCGATTCCGTTTGCAATGGCATCGGCTATTCCATCCTGATGTCTAGAACTACTCATTGCCATAGCCTCTTCGTAGTTTGAAACAAATCCGATCTCAACAAGGATAGAAGCAAAATCCTGTTCAAGCGTCACATAATAATAACTTTGTTTTGCGCCTCTGTTCTTATTAGAACCATCGCTATAAACATTATTTGTAAAATACCTTGAAACCTGTTTAGAAACGCTATTTGCCAGAGGATACGAATATGGTGTAAAATACCAAGCTTCTGTTCCTCTTACAGAAGAGTCTGATGCTTTATTTCCATGAAGAGAAATAAATACATCTGGGTTATATTGTCTTGCGATAACAGGGCGTTGCTCTGTATCGTAGAATGTCGACTCCGTTTTTAGTCGATAAACCGTAGCGCCTCTTGCCTTGAGTTTTGATTCAAGAAGTTTAGAAACAGCAAGTGCTACAGACTGGTCAGTAATATGACCTACTCCGCCAGGATCTATCTTTCCGTTCGCAGTAACACCATGTCCCGGATCAATTACAATTACAGAACCTGCAAGAGAACCACTGTTTCCATTAAATCTGAATGTGAGATAACCGTTATCATCATAATAAGATGTAACCCCACCGAAAATACCTTTTCTTGCAAGATTCAAAGTAAGTTTGTTTCTGGAAACATTTGTAGTTGATGCATCACTCCACGAAGCAGATGAGAACAACGAACCTGACGGCATATCCACAGAACCGTACGCATTATTTGTGTAATCAAAAGTAATTGATATGCTTGACGCACTAAAACTTGAAACTTCGTATCCATCCGAATAAGATACTCCACCATAAGAAATCGAGAACGGAGTTCTTTTATTCAGTTTAAGTTTCAAAATTGTATCATAGCCATCCCGAGTGCAGGATACAACAGAAATATCATTCTGTCCGATAGGAGAATTTTCAAGAACTTTGACATCAGATGCCTTAAATCTTTTTCCCGAAAGAGTAAGATAGTACTTCGTTCCACTATAAGTTACGGTTTTAACGCAGTAATCCAATGTTCCTGCTGGAAGTCTTGCCATATCAGGAGTTTTTATACTATCTGTCGTTTTATAGTTATAGACATTAGTATCATCATATTTAGTTTTAAGAATACTTCCGTCTGCATTATTAGGAACTTCAGGAAGAGGCGAAACTACGATAGTAGATCCATAAAGTGATTCGTTAAATTTAGCACCGTTTTTCCCTGCATAAGTTCCGTATACAACAACCTGACCTAAATCCTGAGATTTCCCTATAATTCCTTTAGGAGTAGTATATGTAGCAGTAAAATAAGCATAACTCGAGTTTGCTTCTCCTTCAATACTTCCCTCATTCTGAACAAGCTGCATACTTTTGCCATTTATCTGAGCAGTTACATAAGAGCCTTTATATGCCACTGCCCTTATAGTGATATTTGTTCCGCCTTCTACTTCCATCGCACCGCTCGGTTCGACAGATTTAAGAACAGTAACTTTTCTTGTTATATTATATGTTGTTGTTTTACCTTTATTTTTAATTGTAAATGTGTTAAGCCCTACATCCAAATCAACTTCATAGTAGAAATTTCCTGCATCGTTAAGTTGTATCTCCTTACCATTGAAATAAACAGTAAAGTTCGGGTCAAAGCTACCCATAAAAGCAACAGTAGGTTCTTCGGTTGTGAATTTTTTCGATGAAGGCGATACTATTTTAAGTTCGTTATCAATAGTATCAAGATTTATTGTAGAATCGTAGTATTTTCCGAGAAGATCTGTACTTTCCTCCACATTTTTTACAAGATCCGTGTAAGATTTAAAGGCACTTCCTTTATATCCATCAACCTTTTCTGTAATAAGAAGTTGTTTTACAACCTGGTCAGGAGAACTCCATCCTTGTTCATCAGTATATATCTTTTGATTATTATGCATTACATAAAAAGGCAGATTTTCAAGAACCGCATAATTTGCCCACCACCGAACAAGTTCTTCAAATGGAACACTTTCATCTGTAATAGCTCCTTGTGCATCAAGCATAATAAAATCAGCATATCCATACTGAACATACGAAAGTGTGTCTGAATATCCATCCGAAAGTGCTTCAAACTGTCCGAAAGTCCGAGATCCTTTTTCGTTGGTTGTATAATTAGACCAAACATCCGAAATATAAATCCCGACAGGAACTGTGTTATTTGTTTTTCTTATAGCATCACTGACAAGGCTGAAAACATAAGCCCCATTATCCATAAGCCAGTTTTCAAAACCTATTCCTGATCCGTTCTGCATATAGTCATTAAGACTTGTTTTATTTTTAGATGAATAATATCCGTTTAAAAGTATACCATCTACTCTGTTTTTTGCTGTAAAATAATGTGTTTTTATCGCAAGATAATCTATTCTTTCCTGTAAAGATTTATTTTCAAGACTTGTAAGAACAAAATTTATATCAAAAACAAGATAAACAAAAAGTCCATTATCTTTTGCTTTTGATATTGCCATTTCAACAGGCGTAACCTCTACGGTGTCATTTATATCGTCAGAATAATAAGCTTTACCGTCATAAGAGGTAAAAATAATTACCGAATTCATCCCGAGTGATGAAATATTAGTCATTATTTCATCAAGTTCAGCTGAAATCTGCTCTGATGTCGGTTCAGACTTGACAATAACGCCTTCTTCTGTTTCTGTAATGATTTCTTTTGCAAAATCAAGAGAAGGTCTTAAAGTTACCGCTTTCATATAGTCGGGAAAGGTAAACTGACTTACATATTCAGGCTCTACAAAATCTTCAAGTTGTTCATCAGTAAATGCATTTTCTGTCGAAACAGAAGTTTCAGGGACTTGGGTTGTTACCGTTTCAGTTCCTTCCATAACAGCAGATAACTGAACGCTGTTCTGTGTAAAAAACGCCATAAATACAACAACCATAGCGAATATTTTTGAAACAACACTTTTTTTCATACCTTCCCCTCCTTCCTATTACTTGAATTGTGCTTTTATTGCTTCTAATTCAGATTGAATTTTGCCTTTTTGCGCTGATGATGGTTTGAAAAGGTTTTCATACCTGAAAAACGCTACTCCTCCATAATGCGAAGGATATTGATTTTTAAAATAAGAAATCTGCTTTGAAAGAACCTGAGGTTCACTTTCCATTTCTCCGTCTGCAGCACGATATGCCGCAAGACCTACAACAAGTTTGACATTTTTATTTGTATGTATAGAACACCACTGATCCAGCATTTTGTCATATGCAGCAGATTTATGAGTAAATCCCCAATATATCTGAGGAATTATGTAATCGCAGTATCCGTTTTTTGAACACCACGTTTTCACATCTGCACAATGATAAGCATAAAGATTATCAATATTTCCTGCAGGGCTTATACCAAATAAAATTGATGGATTTACGTTTTTTACTCCGTTATAAAGTTCTTTAACCATAAGATTTATATTATTGATTCTAAAACTTTTCAAATCAGAATAACCACTTGAAGAAAATGCAGATTTATCAAAAGAATTTGTAAATGACGATTGATAGAAATAATCATCTATATGAATCCCATCGACATTATATTTTGAAACAATTTCCTGTGCACCGCTAACAATAAGTTGTCTGACTTCTTTATACGCAGGATTAAGCCAATAAGTTCCGTTTACATTAACGATATATGTACCATTATTAGTTTTCGCCCATTTTTTTATCTGATAAGAATCTGATATTTTTTTCATATCCTCCTCTGTTACAGTACGCATAGGATTTATCCACGCATGAAACGAAAGACCTCTTTTATGTGCTTCATCCACAAGTATTTTATAGGGATCAAAAGATGGTTTAGCACCGATTTCTCCTGTTATATTTTTAGACCAAGGATATAAATCAGAAATATAGAATGAATCCCCATGTGAACGAGCGTGAACATAAACTGTATTAACACCCATCGAAACACAATTATCATACATCTCACATACAGATTTTCTAAATTGCGATTCCGACTTACCTTTTAAAATGTTCTGAAATTCAAGGAATGAAACCCACATTCCTACCTGATTGCTATAGTTAATGGGTGTATAGTTTGATGGATTATATACAGCTTTCGGGATTGTCGTTGTTGTCGCAACCATTGTAGTAACAGGAACAGTAGTCGTGGTAGCAACTGTTGTAGTTGTTATTTGTTCAGTTGTTGTAACAACAGTAGTTTCTTGTATTATCGGGTTTGTTGTAGTTTCAACAATCTGAATTTCAGTTTCTGTAGTAGTTACAATTTCCGATACATCTCCCAATTCTTCAGGTAATTCAAGTTCAGAAATCAAAGTTGTATCAGAATAAAGCGTCCCGTCAGGATTAGAAAAATCAATAATTATTTCCGAAGAAATTATTGATTCTTCCTCATAAGGAATGCTCTCTATCTCTTTTCGACAAGCTGTCAATAAACTAATTGTAAGGAAAAATGTCAGGATTAAAGATATTTTCTTTTTCATATGACAACTCCATAAAAATAATACAATATGTATATTTATTATACAACTTTACAAAATAATAGTCAATATAAAAGGTAAAATAAATGTCTTTCCAAATAAAAGAAATCCGAAGAAAAACACATTTTCTTCGGATTTTAGTTTTATTATTTATACAAGTAACTTTCGACAATACAAAAACTCATGAAACAATTTGTTATAAAGCCGATTTAAGTTCATCGATTTTATCTGTCTTTTCCCAAGCAACATCAAGTTCTTCCCTACCCATATGGCCATAAGCAGCAAGATTCTTATATTGAGGCTTTCTGAGGTCGAGAGTTTTAATAATTGACGCAGGTCTTAAATCAAATACCTTGTCAACAGCGTTTGCGAGCTGTTCTGATGAATAAGAACTTGTACCATAAGTCTGAACAAGAACAGACACCGGCTTTGCAACACCGATTGCATAAGCGAGTTCTACCTCACACTTTTCAGCAAGGCCTGCTGCTACGATATTTTTAGCAATATATCTTGCCATGTAAGCACCTGAACGGTCAACTTTTGTAGGGTCTTTTCCTGAAAATGCTCCGCCACCGTGACAAGCATATCCACCATAAGTATCAACTATAATCTTTCTTCCTGTAAGACCACTGTCTCCGTGAGGTCCGCCGATAACAAATCTTCCTGTAGGATTCACATAGTAAACTGTGTTTTCATCCATAAGTTCAACAGGTATAGTTGTCTTGATTACATTTTCTATGATATCTTTTCTTATCTGTTCAAGAGTAACATCGTCACTGTGCTGAGAAGAAATAACAACTGTATCAACTCTCACAGGCTTCCCATCTTCGTATTCAACAGTTACCTGTGATTTTCCATCGGGGCGAAGATAAGGCAAAGTTCCGTTCTTTCTTACTTCTGAGAGTTTTTTTGAAAGTTTATGTGCAAGTGATATAGGCATAGGCATAAGTTCTTCTGTTTCATTGCAAGCGTAACCAAACATCATCCCCTGATCTCCCGCTCCTGTAAGATCGCTATCAGCAGAAGATCCTTTTTTAGCTTCATCTGCTTTATCAACACCCATAGCAATATCAGCAGACTGTTCATCGATACTTGTAAGAACAGCGCATGTATTTCCGTCAAAACCACACTCAGCGTTATCATAACCGATATCAAGAACTGTTTTTCTTACTATTTTAGGAATATCAACACTTGCTGTTGTTGTAATTTCACCCATACAAAGCACCATACCTGTTGTACAAGCAGTTTCACAAGCAACACGAGCCATAGGGTCCTGTTCAAGAATAGCATCAAGAACAGCGTCTGAAATCTGGTCACACACTTTGTCAGGATGTCCTTCCGTAACTGATTCTGAAGTGAAAAATGTTTTCATTTATAAATTCCTCCGTATTGATTTATTTGAAAACCAATAGCCGAATAAAAAACGCTCCCGAAACATCGAAAGCGTCTGATTTCTAAAAATCCTCATCTTTCGGATTGCTCCGCAGGAATTAGCACCTTATTTTGAATAGGTTGCCGGGCTTCATAGGACCTGTTTCCTCCGCCACTCTTGATAAGGCTATTCAATTTTCAAGATTATTATACTATATAGGTCAAGTTATGTCAATAGAATTATTGCAGAAATTTAATAGCAATAATAATCCCAACCAGTAAAACAAGAACAAATACAGCTATTATATTAAAGAGCAATACCGATTTCTTTTCAGAGTTTTCTGTTTCTTCCTGTTTAGGCATAAGTTTTGCTTTTCTGAGTATTTTTACTAGTGGCTTATAGAGAATAAAGGTAATAACCGCATTGATAAGTGCTTTTATAAGATTAAATGGTAAAAATCCAGGAATCATCAGTCCAACAACTACTTCTGTCGGAACTTTAAGATATAATGGAGTTATAAAATAGTTCCACACAAGCATAGCAAGTGTCATTGCAACCACACCCACGCAAAGTCCTATAACCGCAGAATTTATAGTTTTTTTGCGCTTATAGATTATTGACGCAGGAAGTACAAATGAAAGAGTAGAAAAAATATTCATTATAAGTCCATAAGGCCCTGTACTACTTATTGTAAACATTTCTATTAAAGAAACCACAACCGATACCAAAGATGCAGACAATGGTCCATATAAAAATCCCGATATTGCAATAACAACATCTTTAGCTTCATATTTAAGAAAATCAACCGCAGGAATGAATGGTATTCTTATCAGAAATACAGTAAGATAAGAAATTGCTGCTAGCATCGAAAGAACGATCATTTTTTTGAGTTTTTCATTCTTCATATACTCTATCACCTCTGAAAAAATAAAAAACGCCCGCAAAGAAACCTTGCGGGCGCAAACAGACAATAACAAAAAGTCTATTTTTGTTTCTTCAATCCGGACTCTACCGTTGGTATCGGAATCTAACCGATTCTGCGCAAGCGCTCGTAGACTAACCTTTTAAGGCATTACTACCAGTGAGGAATTTCACCTCGCCCTGAAACAAGTATCAATATTTAATTATATGCAATATTATTCGCAATCTTCACAATCTTCGCAATCGCATTCTTCAAGATCAAATTCAAGAAGTTCGTTACAGTTAGGGCAGTTGATTGATCCATCTTCAATCATATATTCATCAAGACAGATCGAATCGCCGCAACTTGGGCAAACAACTTCATAAAGAAAATCGTCATCTGCACAATCGCAGTCACAATCACAATCTTCATCGCAACAATCACAGTCGCAATCGTCTCCGTAAAGATCTTCTTCTACATCGCCAAGATCCTGATCGATTGTATCAACGAGTTCTGTGATTTCATCGATTTCATCCTGAACTCCTTCGATAACATCTGCCATTTCTGAAAGAATATCAGCCATCTGAAGTAAAACCTTACCTTCAGGTGTTGAATCGTTTATATTAAGACCTGACATAAGACCGTTAAGATAAGCAACTTTTTCTGTAAGACTCATAATATTGCCTCCTTATTAAAAATCAATAATAGAATTAAACTCTTTCCATATACTCGCCTGTACGAGTGTCAATTCTGATTGTTTCGCCCTGATCAATGAAAAGAGGAACCTTAATTTCAGCACCTGTTTCAAGTACTGCAGGCTTTGTTGCGTTTGTAGCAGTATCTCCCTTGAAACCAGGGTCTGTTTCTGTTACAACAAGTTCAACAAAGTTGGGTGGTTCAACAGCAAATACCTTGCCTTTGTATGAACAAACTTTACATACCATCTGTTCTTTAACGAACTTAAAGTTATCTGAAAGTTCAGCTGAACTGATAGGAACCTGTTCGTATGTTTCAGAGTCCATAAAGTAGTAAAGGTCTCCATCAGAATAAGAATATTCCATATCCTTTCTTTCAACAAAAGCTGTAGGGAACTTTGCTGAAGGGTTATAACTCTTTTCAATTACTGCACCTGTAATAACATTCTTAATTTTTGTTCTTACAAATGCTGCGCCTTTACCAGGCTTAACATGCTGAAATTCAACAATCTGGAGAACATTTCCGTCTTCTTCGAAAGTAACTCCGTTTCTGAAATCTCCTGCTGTAATCATAAGAAACCTCCGTATGTCATAATTTAATACTACTATTGTACTTCATTTTATATAAAAAATCAAGTATTTTTTACAAAACAATCAATTCTTTAGAAAAATTCGTCAGATTATATACTTTATCTTCCCTAATAGCGATTAAATCTTCTATTCTAACACCAAATTCGCCAGGAAGATATATTCCTGGTTCTATTGTAACAACCATTCTATCGTGAAGAGTAGGATAAACAAATGGTTCTTTCGGAGAAATGGATGGGTATTCATGAATATCCATTCCTACACCATGCCCTGTGGCGTGTCCAAATTTGTCTCCGTAGCCTTGTTCTTTTATATAATCTCTCGCCGCAGCATCAACATCACCTAATCTTGCTTTAAAAGTTGCCTTTTCCAACGCTTTTTTCTGTGCTTCAAGAACAATGTTATAAACATTTACATACTTTTCAGTTGGCGTTCCGAAAAAGATATTTCGCGTCATATCGCTGCAATAACCGTAATATTTAGCGCCACAATCAATAAGAATATTATTTCCTCTTTTAAGAGTTTTGTTCGAAGGAACCCCGTGTGGCTTTGATGAATTGCTGCCAAACAACACTATTGTATCGAATGATGGTTTTTCAGCGCCAAATCTTGCGATATATTCACAATATTTAGCCGCCAAATATCGTTCAGAAACACCTTCTTGAATGTCATTTTTTATAAGACAATCCAATGCTTGTTCTGAAATAAGCTGCGCTTTGCGGATTTTGGATAATTCAGAATCAGTCTTTTTAATTCGTAATTCTTCGATTGCTGAACTAACAAAATCGTTATCAATTATTTCAACATTCGGAAAATCCATTTTAAGTTTTCTCAATTCGCTTACTGTAACATAGTTGGTTTCTATTCCGATTTTAGTAATACCATGTTTCTCAAAACATTCAGAAAGTTGTTTTTTTCTGTTTTTGAGAAGGACAACCTCACAATTCGTCGCTTCTCGGCAAGCATCCTCGTAATATCTTGAATCCACAAAAAGATAGCACCATGCACCTGTACGAGCAGCCACAAAAATAGCCTCCGAAACATTTATGTCCGTAAAATATCTTATATTCACATCAGATGTAAGAATTATGCAATCAACATACCCATTGTATTTATCATATAAAGAATGAACATAATTTCCTATATATGGTGTATCACTCATGATTTTCCTCCTTGATGTTTAAAAGCGCATCAATTGCAAGACAATAGCTATACTTTCCAAATCCTGCTATTTGTCCTTTGCATACAGGAGCAATTACAGATTTTGTTCTGAATTCATCTCTACCATGAATGTTACTGAAATGAACTTCAATACAAGGAATATTGACCGCCGATATAGCATCTCTTATAGCATAACTATAATGAGTATAAGCGCCAGCGTTAATAACTATGCCATCATAAGTATTCAAAGCAGAATGAATTTTATCTATGACTTCGCCTTCATGATTGGTTTGTACGATTTCTGATTCAATCCCCTTTAATTTTGAATAGTTATAAAGATATTCACATATATCAGAGTAAGTTTCGCTTCCATAAATCCCCTTTTCGCGTATTCCTGTAAGATTAATATTCGGTCCGTTAATAATAAGAATTTTCATAATAAACTCCTCTCAAAACTATTTCAAATTCATATAATAATCTTTCATAGACTTGGCATCTATGCCTTGTGTTCCCGAACTTTCACATATAAAAGTCGGCGATATTCCATAATTATAAACAAGTTCCATTAAAGGCTCATATTCCGGACCATAAATAGTATCCTCAAAAGTAAGATGACGCTTTTCTCCGCCGTTTTCTGTATATTCTATTTTACTGAAATGCGAATGAAACTCATTAAGTCTAGACTTTCCAAGTTTATTTTCGATAGTTTTTAAGATTAATTCATAATCCTGTTTCGTTTTTGATTTACCAAAGGTTCTTGCGTTCAAATGTCCGAAGTCAATGCAAGGTATAAAACTTTCATCGACTAAACAAAGCTCCATAACCTCATTAAGATCACCTAACTGATTCACCTTTCCCATAGTTTCAGGACAACATCTTATGTGAGAAAGCCCCTCGGAAACGAGCACTTCTCTCGCCCTTTTCAAAGTATCTTTTGCAAAAGATAGAGCTTCTTCTCTCGATATTTTAGAACAAGATCCTGAATGTATGACTATTCTTGTGCCTCCAAGCCAATCTACTGCTCTTGCACTCTGAATAATATAATCTATGCTTTTATCCCGTTTTTCTTTTTCAATACTTGAAAGAGAAATGAAATAAGGTGCGTGAAGTGACATAGTAATATTCTTCTCTTTTGCTTTTGCAGCAATATTTCTTGCCAAATCTTCTTTTATCCTTACCCCCTGACCGCATTGGTATTCAAAGCAATCAAGTCCTATATTGCAAAGATAATCAGGTATGTCAAGAGAGTTCTTATACCCCATTGTTTTAAAATCTTCAGGAGTACCTGCTGGTCCAAAAATTGCCCTCATACTTTTTTTCTCCTTGATTTAAAATCATGCTTTCTGGGAAGAAATGGTGTTTCAAGAACACGTTTGAATCTAAAAAATAAGCCATCTTCAAGTTCGATAGGATAAACATAAATAGTCGGCATTCTTTTGATATTAGCACCTAACATATCTGTAAAAATCTGATCTCCGACTATTGCAACTTCATTTTTAGAAAGACGCATCGCCTTTCTCGCCTCATCAATTCCTTTAGTAAGTGGCTTAGCACCATCCGAAATAAATGGCAATTGCAACATCTGAGCAAAAGGTCTTACTCTATCATATTTATTATTTGAAACAATAACCAAAGGAATATCTGCGCTCTTCATTGCGTTTATCCAAGCAATAATATATTTGGGTGGTTTAGGATTGTTATGTGTGGTTAATGTATTGTCCAAATCCAGAATAAGCCCTTTTATACCATTCTGCTTGAGAAAAGCCGATGTTATCTCGGTTACTGTATTAAAAACAAAAGTAGGTTTAAACAGCATCTCAAATTCTCCTTAATAATGAAAAAGCGAGCAGAGAAAAAACTGCTCGCCCTCATTGTTAGTTGTACTTACGCTTACGCGCAGCTTCGGACTTTTTCTTACGCTTAACCGAAGGCTTTTCATAGTGTTCTCTCTTACGAACTTCAGCTATAACGCCATCTTTAGCACAGCTTCTCTTAAAACGCTTGAGTGCTGTGTCAAGTGATTCGTTCTTACCAACACGGATTTCTGCCATTTCTCATTCCCTCCCTTTGCCATTTGACAGAGGATTATATACCAGAAAAATCTGACACCATAAGTATCAAATTATGGTAACAAAATATTCATATCTTGATGATACAAAAATTATTATACACCATAACCATATAAATTGTCAAGTAGTTTTTAAAAATTTACTTAACAACGATATTTACGAGCTTTTTAGGAACATAAATTTCCTTAACTATGTCTTTTCCGACTATAAAATCAGTGATTTTAGCATCGGATTTAACAATTGAAATAACATCGTCTTTTTCAGCATCTGATGCAATCATTACAGTTCCTCTGAGTTTACCATTAACCTGAACTGCAATTTCTATTGTATCTTCAATGCAGAAATCTTCATTGTATTCAACCCATTTTGCATCATGGACATATCCGCCAAAACCGCACAACTCATAAATTTCTTCTGTAATATGAGGCGCAAAAGGATTAAGCATAATAAGTAAATCTCTGTATTCTGCTCTGTTTATTGTTCCTATATCGTAAATAGTGTTGATTAAAGTCATCATAGCAGCAACCGCTGTATTGAACTTCATATCTTCGATATCTTTCGATACCTTCTTTATAGTTCTGTGCATAGCAGCTCTGAGTTCGGGGCGATACTCATCCCCATCAACAAGTTTATCCTGAAGAGCCCATATTCTATCAAGGAATCTCTTACATCCTTTCATGCTGTTTTCACTCCAAGGAGCAGCCTGTTCGTAATCACCCATAAAGAGAACATAAACTCTTAAAACATCTGCACCGTATTCATCAACAACATCATTAGGATCAATAACATTTCCTCTTGATTTACTCATCTTAACACCATCAGGTCCTAAAACAAGACCCTGAGCGGTTCTCTTTGAATAAGGTTCTTCTGTTGTAACCGCACCTATATCATAAAGGAATTTATGCCAGAAACGAGAATAGATAAGATGTCTTGTAACATGTTCCATACCGCCGTTATACCAATCAACAGGCATCCAATAATCAAGTGCTTCCTTTGATGCAAGTGCTTCAGCATTTTTAGGATCACAATAACGAAGGAAATACCATGATGAACCTGCCCACTGTGGCATTGTATCTGTTTCTCTCTTTGCATCTTTACCACACTTAGGGCATTTGCAATTAACAAATGAATCTATCTTAGCAAGAGGACTTTCTCCATCTGTTCCTGGTCTGAAATCATCTACAGGTGGAAGTCTTAAAGGGAGTTCCTCATAAGGAACGGGAACTATTCCACATTCAGGACAATGAACTATTGGAATAGGTTCGCCCCAGTATCTCTGACGATTGAACGCCCAATCCTTCATCTTATACTGAATACCCTTTTCTCCGCAGCCCTTTTCAGTCAGAACAGAAAGCATCTTTTCGATAGCGTCTTTTTTATTACTTATTCCGTCAAGAACGCCGGAGTTTACCATTTCTCCGTCACCTGTATAGGCTTCCTTTGAAATATCTCCGCCTTTGATTACTTCGATTATGTCAATTCCGAATTTCTTTGCAAAATCATAGTCTCTCGAGTCGTGTGCAGGAACAGCCATAATAGCCCCTGTACCATATCCCATCATAACATAATCTGAAATATAGATAGGAATTTCTTTTTCTGTTATAGGATTAATTGCAGATAAACCTTCTATTCTCACACCTGTTTTATCCTTAACAAGTTGAGTTCTTTCAAACTCACTTTTAAGAGAACACTCCTTCTTATATTCATCAAGAGCATCAATATTTGTGATTTTATCGCGATATTTTTCAATAATAGGATGTTCAGGAGCGATAACCATAAATGTTACGCCATAGAGGGTATCAGGACGAGTAGTATAAATTCTAAGTTTTTCATCAATACCCTTGATATCAAAATTGACAAATGCACCTGTTGAACGGCCTATCCAATTTTCCTGCTGAAGTTTAACCATAGGAAGATAATCAACCTTTTCAAGTCCTTCAAGGAGTTTATCAGCATATTCTGTAATTCTGAGATACCATACTTCTTTTGTTTTCTGAACAATATTTGTGTGACAAATATCGCACTTGCCACCCTGTGAATCTTCATTTGAAAGAACAACTTTACAACTTGGGCAATAATTTACAAGTGTCTTGTCTCTGAAAACAAGTCCGTTTTCAAACATTTTAAGGAAAATCCACTGTGTCCATTTATAGTAATCTTCTTCAGTAGTGTCAATTACTCTATCCCAGTCAAACGAAAATCCTACTCTTTTAAGCTGACTTGTAAACTTTTCAATGTTATTGTCAGTTACTTTACGAGGATGTGTTCCTGTTTTGATTGCTGTATTTTCTGTAGGAAGACCATAGGCGTCAAATCCTATAGGAAAAAGAACATTATAGCCCTCTAAACGTTTTTTACGACATACTACTTCGAGTCCTGAATAAGCCTTGATATGACCTACGTGCATTCCTGCTCCTGAAGGATATGGAAATTCAACAAGGCCATAAAATTTAGGCTTACTACGATCTATTACTGCGTTGAATGTTTTGTTTTCATCCCAGTAATTCTGCCATTTCTTTTCAATGTTCAAAAAATCATACTTCATTTTTTATCAACCCTTTATGTTATTTTTTTATAATTGACTTTAATTTGCTATAACAAGATGGCTTATATCCATCTCTTTTCCATCTGACCATAGTCGTTCGAGCGAGTAGAATTCTCTTGTTTCTTTGTAAAAGATATGAACAAGGATATCAGAATAATCGAGTATTATCCACGTAGACCCTGAATGTCCCTCTGTTCTTGTAGGTTCTATACCAAGAAGTGACAACTGATATTCAACTTCATCAGCCAACGCCTTAGTTTGAGTTGTACTGTTTCCGCTTGCTATTATAAAATAATCTGCAAGAATTGTCAAATCGTGTATATCTATTGCTTTTATATCTTCTGCTTTCTTTTTATCAAGAGCAGTTACTATCTTTTCTATAATCTCATTCTGAGTCATCCGTTTTCCTCGCCTTCTTTGAATTGAGTATATATTCGTTATACGCTTCTATGGTATGTCTTGGTAAAAGAGATTTCCTTTTGGTAACATCCGATATAGAATATTGCAGAGCATAAATCATAGACTCCTCTATATCTTTCTTTACAAGTTTTCTCATATAATCGACATCAGGATAATCTCTATCTGCCGATGTAAGATCTGCCAAATAGATAATTTTTTCAAGCAAAGACATACCTTTTCTCGCGATAGTATGAAATCTTATCGAATTAAGTATATCTTCATCATCAATCCCAAGAACTGTTCTGCAATAAACCTCTCCTGCTATTCCATGCCATAACTGAGGCACTATAATTTCCTCAGAAGTAACATCTTTATTGCTAAGTTCGACAAGTTTTCGTTGTTCCGAATGCGGTATATCCTTGCATACATCGTGAAGAAGTCCTGCTACATACGCTTTTTCTTCATCAACTCCCCAGATTTCAGCGAGTTTTTTCGCTTTATCAGCAACATTCAGACTATGAATATATCTCTTTTTACTTAGTCTTCCATCAAGAATCATCTTGAATTTTTCAATATTGTATTTCAAATCAATTACTCCAGATATAATTTTTTCTCCAAAATATATTCTACTACTCTTTCAGGCAAATAGCAAGAAAAATCTTTTTCGCCTGATTTTATTTTATCTCTTATCAAACTTGATGAAACCACATAAGGTTCTGCCTTAATAATATATATCTTCGCGCCATCTTCTTCAAGTTCAAGCTTTTTCTTTTCGACAGATGACATTTCATCGTCTTCTCTTGAAGCAACAACAATGGAAATGAGAGAAATAAGTTCTTTATAGTTTTTCCATTTTTCAAACATAAAGAGCATATCGCTTCCCATGAGAAAATAAAATTCATCATCAGGATAAATTTCTTTAAAATGATGAATTGTATTTATTGTATAACTGATGGTATTCTCTCTTATTTCATAATCAGAAACTTCTGCCATGCCATCAAAAGCAAGTTTGCACATAGTCAATCTGTCATCATCCGAAACAGAAAATATAACTTCTTTGTGCGGAGGAATATTTGTAGGAATTACAATGATTTTATCAAATGCGAAATGCTTACTTGCATTTTCAAGAAGCCTTATATGTCCGTTATGAACAGGATTGAATGTTCCACCAAAAAAACATATCTTCATATTATTTTCTCTTTTCAAAAATAATTATATCGTAGCGATAACATTTATACTAATATGAACAATAACAGAGCATAAAATATTATCTGTTTTACATCGCAATGTCGTCAGCGTAAGTCCAAGCATAAGTATCGGTATATTTGCAATCATATCCGTAACGCTGAAATCGGCAAGTGAAACATGCATAAAAGCAAAAATAGATGATGTCAGGATAACAGCAATTATATTTCTGATTATGCTATTTTCTTTGCCTTTCAACATTTCAAAAAGAATTCCTCTATAGAAAACCTCTTCCACAACGGGACCTAACAAACAAACCGTTATAATCTGCAAAAATCCATATTGAACAATTGCTTCGTCGATAAACTGCTGATTAGAACTATCACCTATTCCAAAAGAATCAATAACAACTGCAGACGCAACCATAAGAAGTATCGTAACAAAGAAAAATATTACAGACAATCCAATATATTTTTTAAAATTATCAACAAAATCTTTTGCAGATGCAATAAATGCTTTTCTGAAAATTATAATAACCGCAAGAAAAAGCATTCCGTAAAAAACAGGATCTATATATTCTATAAGCAGATCTTTAGGAAAAATATGAAACAAAATTGTTCCTTTAAATTCAACAAACAACAAAAATCCCCAGAACAAAACCGAAAGTATCAGACAAGCATTTTTATTGTCTGTAATCCTGTATTTTTCCATACAATTCACCTTTAAAATCACTTTTTCAGTATAATAATGGGTTTTTTCGGATTTCTTCTGAAAAGGACTATTTTTCCGCCAATAATCTGTACTATATCAGAATTTGTCTTTTCTGCAAGTTCTACCGCTGCTTCTCTTGGAGTAACAGGAGATGTTTCAAGTAAAACTTTTATTTTTATAAGTTCTCTTGCCACAAGCGCCTCTTCGACCTGTGCAACCACAGTATCCGAAATCCCGCCTTTGCCTATCTGAAATAAATCTTCAAGATTATTCGCAAGACCTCTGAGTTCAGCTCTCTGCTTAGTTGTTATCATATTTTTCTCCCTTTAATTTTTCAGTTAATTTTTTGAGTGCATTTGCTCTATGACTAATTGTATTCTTTTCTTCAGAAGAAATTTCGGCAAACGACTTATCGCCTATCATAAAGATAGGATCATACCCAAATCCGTTGTCACCTTTCATTTCTCTGCCGATATAACCTTCGCACTCACCTCTTAGAACAGATGTGTTTCCGCTTGAATCAATATATGAAATGACACAAACAAATCTGGCTGTTCTCTTCTCATCAGAAACACCATCAAGTTCGCTTAGTATTTTTTTGCATCTGTCTTTATCAGTTGCATTTTCTCCAGCGTATCTATGAGAATATACTCCTGGTGCTTTATCAAGATAATCGACTTCCAGTCCACTATCATCAGCAATGACAGCCATTTTAGAAATTTCGTGTATTGCTTTTGCTTTTATCATCGAGTTTTCTTCGAATGTTGTTCCTGTTTCTTCAACTTCAATATTAACTCCTGCTTCTGACTGCGAAATAACTTCGCATCCTAAAGGAGATAAAATCTGCTTCAATTCAGCAATTTTATTTTTATTGTTTGATGCAAGTATAATCTTCATATTATCTCCTTAGTCAAATAACGCATTTGCAAAATCAGTGCCGCTGAATGTCTGAAGGTCATCTATCTGCTCACCTACACCTATAAGTTTAACAGGAATTTTGAGTTCATCGGCAATAGAAATGATTATACCACCCTTTGCTGTTCCGTCAAGTTTAGTAAGAACTATTCCTGTTATATCAGCTACTTCCATAAACTGTTTTGTCTGATTTACGGCATTCTGACCTGTTGTAGCATCAAGTACAAGAAGAGTTTCAACAGAACATCCCTCGCATTGTGTATGAATTATTTTAGAAATTTTCTGAAGTTCATTCATAAGATTCTTCTTATTGTGAAGTCTTCCTGCCGTATCGCATATAAGAACATCCGCATTTCTTGCTTTTGCTGCTGAAATACCATCAAACACTACAGCTGCGGGATCTGAGCCTTCAGCGTGTTTTACAATATCTACTTCGCTGCGTTTTGTCCATACTTCAAGCTGGTCTATGGCTGCTGCTCTGAATGTATCTGCTGCTGCAACAACAACCTTTTTGCCTGATTTTTTAAGTTGTGCTGAAAGTTTACCTATTGTGGTGGTTTTTCCCGCACCATTTACTCCTATAACCACAATCACAGAAGGCTTTGTTGAAAGGTTGAGAGGTTTATCATCTCCCAACATTTCAACGATTATTTCCTTCATTTCTGATTTTATGTCAGCAGGGTCGGTTATACCTTTTTCTTTAACTCTTTTACGAAGTTCATCACAGATTTTAACCGAAGTTGAAACGCCAATATCGCAAGTTATAAGAATTTCTTCAAGTTCTTCAAAAAATTCCTCATCAATCTTTGTAAAAGAACCAATAAAACTATCTATTCTTTTTACCATTGATTCTCTGGTTTTTAACAGACCAGATTTTATTTTTTCAAATAATCCCATATTATTTCCTTTCGGCTACCCTTCAATAGCCATAGAATTTATTTCGTCATGCGACATTTTGAGAAGTTTTGATATTCCCTTTTCCTGCATAGTAACACCGTAAAGCATATCCGCTTCATCCATTGTTCCTCGTCTATGTGTAACAAGAATGAACTGAGTTGTTTTTGTAAAGTTTCTGAGATACTGTGCATATTTCGAAACATTGACATCATCAAGCGCCGCCTCAATTTCATCAAGTATACAGAATGGTGCAGGACGCAATTTAAGAATTGCAAAATATATTGCAATAGCCACAAATGATTGTTCTCCTCCTGAAAGAAGAGAAAGATTTTTAATAACCTTTCCAGGAGGTGCAACATTAATTTCAATTCCTGACTCAAGAATATCATCAGGGTTAACAAGAACAAGTTCTGCTTTTCCGCCACCGAACAATTCAACAAATATCTGTTTAAAATTATTATTGATCTCTTCAAAACTTTCAGAAAATTTCTTTTTCATATCGTTTGTGAGTTCATCAATAAGTCTTTCAAGTTCTCGCTTAGACATTTCAACATCGCTCAGTTGTTCCGACATAAATTTGTATCTTTCGGATACTTCTTCATATTCTTCAATAGCAGCAGGATTAATAGCACCGAGATTTTTTATTTTGTTCTTAATTTCATTAAGATCTCTTTGTGCAACAAGCATATCCTCTATCGGAACTGCGATTTTATCAGCGTCTGATCTTGTCATTTCATACTGTTCCCAGAGTTCTGTTGAAATGTTATCGCATTCTTTCTGGAAAGATTCCTTCTTGGAAAGAAGTCTTGCTCTTTCGGCAGAGAATTTTTCCTTGTTTTCGCCAAGTGTCTTTTCTTCTTTACGAAGAATACCTGATTTTTGTTCAAAGTTTCTGTTTTCAGCCTGAACAGAAATAATCTGTTCCTTAATTTCTTTTACACTATCAACAGAATCTAAGAGTTCTTTCTTTCTGAGCTCTATAAGTGCTTTTTTCTCTTCAATTAGATCATTCTGCTTTTCAATTTGCTTTTCAAAATCAATAGCATTCTGTCTTAATTCGAGAGATGTCGCTTTGAGTTGTTCAATTCCCGCTTCAGCATTTTCCTTATCTTTTCTTATTTCAAGAAGTTTAAGTTTATTAGAAGAAATTTCAGAAGAAAGCTGTTCTCTCTTCTGCTTTATATTTTCCTTTTCTTCCTGATGAGAATTGACAAGAGCTTCACTTTCAGAAATTTGTTTTTCGCACTCAGAAAGAAGTTTTTTAGCTTCATCTGATTTTCTGTTCTCAATAACAATCTTCTCGTTTATCATTTTTTCATTTGAAGAGATTGTTTCAAGCTGAATTTTAGCCTGAGATATGAGCGATTCTATCCGTTTACTTTCAGATTCAAAGCGAATTTTATCTTCGTTTGTTTCGGAAATTTTTTCTTTAATTCCTTCTATATCAAATCCGAGTTTATCGCTTTCTGCCTGAAGTTTCATTGTATCTTTCTTTAAAGATTCACAATCAACATTTATCTTATCAAGTTCTTCCTGCAAAGATTTGATTTCATTTTTTCTTGTAAGAACACCTGCCGACTTGGATACAGAACCACCTGTAAACGAACCACCTGCATTAATAACCTGACCATCAAGTGTAACGATCTTAAACTTGTATCCATTCTTCTTCGCGATATACGAAGCAGAATCAATATCATCCGCAACTACAATTCTTCCGAGAAGATAATTTACAATTCCTGAATACTTGCTATCAAAATCAACAAGTTCACTCGCAAGAGAAACATACCCTGTTTCATTTTCAAATGCTGTAACATCGAGTTTAGTTCCCTTTACTGATGTTATCGGAAGAAATGTTGCTCTCCCTGCTTTCTGTTCTTTCAAAAGTCTTATACATCTTTTTGCAGTATCTTCATTTTCAACTATAACATTCTGAAGTGCTGCGCCGAGTGCTGTTTCTATAGCAATCGAATATTCTGCATCAACTTTTACAAGTTGTGCAATACTACCATGAATTCCATTAAGGCGCTGATTTTTACCTGCTTTGATGATTTCCTTAACACTATAAGAAAATCCATCCATATTATTTTCAAGTTCAGTAAGAATCTGCACTCTATGTTTTATTTCATTCTGTTTTATAACAAGTTCCTGAAGAGATGATTTGCTTTCTTCGAGTTTTTTAGCTTTACTTTCAAATAAACGATTATATCCACCAATTTTATTTGTGAGTTCGGAAAGCACTTCTTCTATTGCTTTAACGCCGTTATCGTTTTCTTTATACTCATTTTCAAGAACCGCAATAGATTTTTCAGTTTCTTCTCTATGTAATTTCTGTTCTTCAAGTCCTTCTTTAAACTCTGCAAGAGATTTTTCAGAAGAAGAAATTGTAAAAGAATATTCTGAACGCTTGATATATAACTGATTTATCTTACTTTCGGCTTGTTCGAATTCTTCATTGAATTTATCGGATTCTGCAAGTAATTTTTCGAGTTCAAACTGAAGATTCGAAAGAAGTTCAGAAACATCTCTTTCTGCATTTGCAAACTCTTCTGCTTTGATATTCCCTTCTTCTATCTTAGTTCTCAGTTCTATTGATGAAACGGCACTATTTTTCTGCTGTTCAACAAAATTATTTATAAGTTCGATATTATGAAGAATGTCATTTTCGTAAACAGCAATATCAGAATTTATCTGCCCATTTTTGCGTTCTGTTTCGAGAATGCTCTCTTGTAACTGTTCTATTTTTATGTTACCTTCCTGCATTGACATATGACAATTCTGAATTTCATTCTCAATTCTCTCGATATCAGCATTAAGGCTTTCATATTCAGTGGTGTTGATAAGAATTTTTTCATCAACTTCCTTGATGTTTTCTTTCAACTCATCAAGTTTATTTATCCAGAAAGATACCTCAAGAGATTTTCTTTTTTCAGCAAGTTCGTTATATTTTCTGGTTTTTTCCGCCTGAATGCGCAAAGGTTCTACTCGAACTTCGAGTTCGTTGATTATATCCTTTAATCTGAGTATATTATCCTGAGCAGCAGCAAGTTTTTTCTCGGATTCCGCCTTTTTATAACGAAGTTTAGATATTCCTGCTGCTTCTTCAAATATTTCGCGTCTTTCATTGCTTTTAGCAGATACTATTTCGGCAACTCTTCCCTGCCCTATAATAGAATACCCATCTCTTCCGAGTCCTGTATCCATAAAGAGTTCGTATATATCTTTAAGTCTGACCTGACTGCCGTTTATAAGGTATTCACTTTCACCGCTTCTATATAATTTTCTTGTAACGCTTACTTCTTCAGCGGGAACCTGAAGAATTCCTTTTTTATTATCTATATTAAGAGTAACCTGAGCATAGCCCATAGGTTTTCTGAACTGAGTTCCTGCAAAGATAACATCTTCCATTTTCGCTCCTCTGAGCGTTTTTGAAGACTGTTCTCCAAGAACCCATCTCACAGCATCACCTATATTACTTTTCCCGCTTCCATTAGGGCCTACAACCGCAGTAAGTCCCTTATTGAAATCAAGTTTGATTTTATCAGGAAAAGATTTGAAACCCTGTAATTCCAAAGATTTTAAGTACATTAGTTCACTTCCTTTATTGAAATACAATATCCGTGCAATTCGGAATTTTCTTTAAAAGAAATATTTAACCCATTTTCTCTAAAATATTCAACATTGCTCTTTTTTTGTCCTATCGCTTTACTTAACGAACCCTTAGGAACATCAATAATAAAATCGCCTTTCCGCTCGTTCAGCGATGACATAACCCTCATTCTGAAAATACGGCTCTCGCATATTTCTCTGAAAGAATCGTGATAAAAGCCTGCAATAGCGTTTTCTGAAACATCATTTGACGCATGAAGACCGAGCCTTATTACCTTTATACCCACAAATTCAAACATATAAAGCATATTTGCACAAATTTCAACAGCCTTATCAAAATCATAAAGTTTATATTCACCGTTCCGATAAAGTTCGCCGAGTTTTGTGTTTTCAAGCACAACGACAGGATAAATCCTTACCGTATCTGGTTTTAAAGCAATTATTTCACACATTGTAAAATAATCATCAGATTCTGTGCTTTGATAAAGTCCCACCATCATCTGAAGTCCGAGTTCAAACCCATATTTTTTTATAAGCAAAGATGCTTTTCTCACATCTTCTGCAGAATGACCTCTTTCATTCGCTTCAAGAACTTTGTCAGACATGCTCTGAGCGCCAAGTTCAATCGAAGTAACACCATATTTTTTAAGAATAGAAAGAATCTCATCATCGATATAATCAGGGCGTGTGGAAATTCTTATTCCTTTGAATTTTCCTTCTCCTACAAATTCATTTGCAACAGAAAGCAATTCTATCATATATGTCCTATCAATTGCTGTAAAACTTCCCCCGAAAAAAGCTATTTCCGTATTTATTTTTTCAGTTATTTCGTTCATAGCAGACAAACATATTTTTCTGACATCTTCACCCATTGGAATATTTTTTTCTCCAGATATATTTCGTTGATTACAAAAACTACAAAGATGAGGACATCCCATATGAGGAATAAAAATCGATATATTACTATGTTTCATAACCCATAAGCTCCAGTGCTTCTTTGGCCGCCATCTGTTCTGCTTGCTTCTTACTTCTTCCTTCGCCTTTGCCTATAACATTTGAATTAAGCATAACATCAACAACAAATACTTTGTTATGATCTGGTCCAGACTGTTCTGTAAGAACATATTCCACTTTCTCGCTAGGATTCTGCTGGATAATTTCCTGCAACATAGTTTTATAATCGTTAAATGTGAGTTTTTTCTTAACATCAAGATTCTTAGGAATAAATGAAAGTATATGTTTTCTTGCTGCTTCAAGACCGCCATCAAGATAAATAGCAGCAATAACAGCTTCAAAAGCATCCGCAAGGATAGATGGTCTTTCTCTACCACCTGAATGTTCTTCGCCTTTGCCAAGAAGTATAAATTCGCCAAGATCTATCTGCTGTGCAAACCCGAACAATGTTTTTTCACATACAAGTGATGCTCTGAGTTTCGTAAGTTCTCCTTCCGGCAAATCTCTATAATTCTCAAAAAGATACTGAGCAACAACGATTGAAAGAACAGAATCTCCCAAAAATTCAAGTCGTTCATTACTCCTTCTGCTCTTTTTATTTTCGTTTGCATAAGACGAATGAGAAAGAGCCTCGTTCAAAAGTTCGCAATTTTTAAAATTATAATGAATTATATCCTCAAAACGCATAATTTACACCTGTTCAGTTTTAGACTTATTCTCAAGAATTTCAAGTGATTCTGATATGCTTTCAATAACCTTCTGTTCAACACAGAGTTTAGCTTGTCTTATAGCATTAAAGAAAGCCTTTGCATCAGAACTTCCGTGTGCTTTTATTACAGGTTTGGAAATACCCATAAGGACAGCTCCTCCCTGTTCCTTGTAATCAATCTTTTTCTTGAATATCTTAATTTTCTTATTGAGCATAATTGCAGGAATAGTAGGCTTTCCGTTTTTCATAAGCATATCCTTAAGAGAATTTGAGAAAAACGCACCCATGCCTTCTACTGACTTAAGAAATACATTCCCTGTAAATCCGTCTGCAACAACAACATCAAACTCACCAAGAGGAACATCTCTTGCTTCTGCATTTCCTTTGAAATTTATAGGAGCTTCTTCAAGGAGTTTGTATGTAGAAAGTTCAAGTTCTCTTCCCTTTGTTTCTTCTGCTCCTACATTTATAAGTCCGACTCTTGGATTTTTTATACCAAGAATCTTCTCTGCATAGCAAGAACCCATAATTGCAAACTGAACAAGCATATCAGGTCTACAATCAACATTAGCACCAGCATCAAGAAGCATATAAAATCCATTCTGAGAAGGTAGAATAGGAGCGAGAGCCGCTCTCTTTATACCCTTAAGTCTTTTAGCAATAAATGTCGAACCGACAACAAGTGCGCCCGTACTTCCAGCAGAAACAAATGCATCACTTTCGCCATCAGTAAGCATCTTAAGACCTACCGCCATAGAAGTATTCTTCTTTTCTTTTATGATGAGAGTTGAATCATCATGAATATCAAAAATTTCAGTTGTATGTTTTATTTCAATTTTCTCAAGTGAA
Source organism: Oscillospiraceae bacterium (assembly GCA_017466865.1). Lineage (GTDB taxonomy): Bacteria > Bacillota > Clostridia > Oscillospirales > Ruminococcaceae > RGIG4131. The sequence goes on from JAFTTI010000008.1 coordinate 208,957, forward strand.
ATACTATTTTCTGCTGAAACAGATTTTATTTTTTCTTCATCGCCAACAAGAATGATGTCAACACCAAGTTCGTCAGCAGCCTTTCTTGAACCTTTTATTACTTCAAGTGGTGCATTATCTCCACCAAAAGCATCTATTGCTATTCTCATTTTTATATTCCTCCGTTTGAATCAAGATATTCATTAAGTAATTTTAAAGACCTTTCTGCAAGTGTCTGATATTTGAGTTTCTTATCTCTTATATTCGTTTCAAGAGATGGTAATATTCCCATATTACAACCCATAGGTTGAAAATCTTTTACACTTTCATCACTAATATATGCAGACAAAGCACCTATCATAGTTTCTCTGGGCAAGGTAAACATTTCTTTTCCCTGAAGCCTTCTTGCCATATTGATTCCTGCCATTATTCCACTGGCAGCAGATTCAATATATCCTTCGACGCCTGTTATCTGACCTGCAAAAAAGATATTCTTATTTTCTTTCATTGAAAAATCAGAATTAAGAAGTTTCGGAGAATTTATAAAACTATTACGATGCATAACCCCATAACGCAAAAATTCAGCGTCTTTGAGACCTGTTATCATCGAGAAAACTCTTTTCTGTTCGCCAAACTTAAGATTAGTCTGAAACCCAACGAGGTTATACATTGTACCTTCATTGTTTTCTTTTCTGAGTTGAACAACTGCATAAGGTCTCTTTCCTGTACGTGGATCTATAAGACCAACAGGCTTTAAAGGGCCAAAACGCATAGTATCTTCACCGCGTTTAGCAAGAACCTCTATTGGCATACATCCTTCATAAACTTTAAAAAATTCTCTGTCATGCTCTTTGAGTTCTGCACTTTCAGCAGAAACAAGAGCATTATAAAATTCAAGATATTCTTCTTTGTTCATAGGACAATTGATATAATCATCATCGCCTCTTCCGTATCTTGAAGCAAAAAACACAAGATTTTTATCAAGGCTATCAAAAGAAACTATCGGCGCTGCAGCATCAAAAAAACTAAGATACGAACCGCATATTTCTGAAATACTGTCAGCCAAAGCATCTGATGTCAAAGGGCCTGTTGCAATAATAACATTACCATCAGGAATTTCCTTGAGTTCATCATAAATTATATTGATATTATCTCTTGATTTTATCTTTTCTGTAACAAGATCAGAGAAAGCCGTTCTATCGACCGCTAATGCTCCTCCTGCTGCTACCGATGTTTCGCAAGCGCAAGGAATTATAACCGAACCTAAAATGCGCATTTCTTCCTTTAAAAGTCCTGCTGCCGAATCAAGTCTTGATGCTTTAAGAGAATTAGAACATACAAGTTCGGCAAATCCCTGATATTTATGTGCAGGAGAATATTTTTTCGGTTTCATTTCGTATAAATCAACCGAAATACCTGCATTAGAAAGCTGCCATGCTGCTTCGCAACCCGCAAGACCTGCCCCAATAACTGTTACTTTATTCATCCTTAACCGCCTTTTCGAATTTACAACCTGCCTTTTCGCATACTAACTTTCCTGATTTGCCACCTTTCTGGAAAAGAGTAGAATTACAGTTAGGGCATTTGTATTTTGTAGGAACATTCCAGGTCATAAATCCACATTTAGGATTGTCTTCGCATCCGTAATATTTTTTGCCTCTCTTGGATTTCTTCTGAAGAATAGTCTTTCCACAAAGAGGGCATTCTCCTGGTGTTTCCTGAACTATCTTCTTGGTATTTGTACACTCTGGGAATCCTGAACAAGCGAGGAATTTTCCGAATTTGCCTATCTTAATAACCATTTCTTTTCCACAGACATCGCAAATAATATCTGTTTTTTCATCAGGAACTTTCACCCTCTTGCCTTCCATATTCTTTTCAGCGGATTCTAAAGTCTTTTTAAAATCATCATAAAAATCGCTTAAAGTTTCAACCCAATCTTTTTTACCGAGTTCAACTTCGTCAAGTTGATTTTCCATTCCTGCTGTAAACTTGACATCTACTATAGGCTTGAACTGTTCTTTCATAAGCTCGGTAGTAACTTCACCGAGAGAAGTAGGCTTAAGTTGTTTTCCTTCTCTTTCAACATAAAGATGCTGAATAATGGTAGTTATAGTCGGAGCATATGTTGAAGGACGACCTATTCCATTTTCTTCAAGTGTTTTAATGAGCGTTGCTTCTGTAAATCTTGCAGGGGGCTGTGTGAAATGCTGATTTCCGTCAAGAGATTTAAGTTTTAACACTTCGCCTTTTTCGAGTTTAGGAAGAACAGAGTTTTCTTCTCCCTGTTCATCTTTTGTTTCTTCGTAAAGCACTGTAAATCCATCAAATTTAACAGAATATCCGGTTGCTTTGAAATTACAATCATTAGCAAGAATATCCACAGATACAGTATCAAGCAAAGCATTTGCCATCTGACTAGCTATAAATCTTTCCCATATAAGTTTATAGAGTTTATACTGATCATTTGTAAGATTTCCTTTTACCTTTTCGGGTGTAAGTTCAGGAATTGATGGTCTTATCGCTTCGTGAGCATCCTGAGAATTGCTTTTCGATTTATAAATTCTCGGTTTTTCGGGAATATACTCTTTACCATATTTCTGTTCGATATAATTATAAGCCGCCGTTCTGGCTTCATTTGAAATTCTGAGGCTGTCGGTTCTCATATATGTTATAAGACCAACTACCCCCATATTCTCAACATCAACACCTTCATAAAGTTCCTGAGCAGCCTTCATTGTTCTTCTTGCCTGGAACCCAAGTCTTCTTGAAGCTTCCTGTTGCATTGTAGAGGTTGTAAAAGGAGCATAAGGTGATTTTTTATGAATACTCTTTTTCACATCAGAAACTGTGAATTCAGCGTTGTCAAGTCTTTTAAGAATATCGTCTGTTTCTTCCTTTGTATGCAGTTCGATTTTTTTACCATCAACAGCAGAAAGTTTTGCTGAAAACGCTTTTTTTGAAGAATGAGCATTCAATTTAGCATCAATAGACCAATATTCCTGAGTAACAAATTCTCTTATCTCATTTTCTCTGTCAACAATGAGTCTTACAGCGACAGACTGAACTCTACCTGCCGAAAGCCCTCTTCTTACCTTTTTCCAAAGGAATGGACTGAGTTTATATCCAACGATTCTATCAAGAATTCTTCTTGCTTGTTGTGCATTAACAAGATCTATATCAATCTTTCTTGGATTAGACATTCCTGTTTCAACACCTGATTTTGTAATTTCGTTGAAAGCAACTCTATTGACTTCATTAGTATCAAGTCCTAAAATCTGTGCAAGATGCCATGATATAGCCTCACCCTCGCGGTCAGGGTCAGTTGCAAGATAAACTTGATCGCTTTTCTTTGAAAGCTTAGTAAGTTTATCTATAAGTTCTTCTTTTCCCTTTATTTCTATATATTGAGGTTGAAACCCGTTATCTATATCAACCCCAAATTTTGATTTGGGTAAATCTCTTATATGTCCCATAGAGGCAACTACTTCGAAATTATTTCCAAGATATTTCTTTATTGTTTTCGCCTTTGCAGGAGATTCTACTATTACAAGATTTGACATTATATATTTATCCTCGACTTTCTCAGGAATATTTTTCATAAAACAAATAATAACCACATGTTAAACAGAATACCTCTGTCCTGGTTGTTTAACAATATCGCCATTCATTTCAAGTTCAGTAAGTTCTGAAAGAACAGATGAAATATCTCTACCAGTCAATGCAGAGATTTCATCTGGTGTCAGACTACCACCACTTTTAAGTACTGTAATTATCGATTTCTGAATATCACTATATTCCGAAATATCAATCACTTTTTCATCAGAGATATTCTTCTCTTCTGTTACAACTTCTTTCTTTTGATTTTCTGATGTTCTGTTCCCAACCATACGATGAGGTTTTTCATTGAAAAACTCCTCTCCAACTGAATAATCGCTGAAAGGATTAACAGAAACAAGTTTATGAGAAAAATTCTCATAATATTCAAACAACACATCAAGATGAGAGAAAGTAGGTATTGCCCCTTCTCTTATGAGTCTTATAACTCCTGCATATCTTCTGTCAAATAAATCAGCAGGAGGGACACAAAAGACATCTCTACCCTGATTCATAGCAAAATCAGCTGTGATAAGTGCGCCACTTCTCTGTGAAGCTTCCACTACAAGTGTACCAAGAGAAATTCCAGATAATATTCTGTTTCTCTGCGGAAAATTTTTACCTTCAGGTCTTGTTCCGGGAAAAAATTCAGTAATGACTGCACCGTGAACAGCAATTACCTTTTTTATTTTTGCATTTTCAGAAGGATAATCAACATTAAGTCCACATCCAAGCACTGCTACTGTCTTTGCGTTCGCCTTGAGCGCTGCTCTATGAGCTGCCGAATCTATACCAAGTGCAAATCCACTTGCAATAACCACACCCGAATTCACAAGTTCGCTACAGATTTTTCTTGCAAATTTCATACTGTAATCCGAAGGATTTCTTGTTCCTACAACTGTAAGAACCACTTCATTATTTATAAAGCCTGGATCTCCCATACAGAATAGAACCGCTGGCGGATTAAATATCTCCTTCAATCTTTGAGGATATCGTTCATCATCTGTCGAAATAACAGTATAATGATTCAAATTGCAATAATCCATCAAATCATACATATTTTCAATGAATGTATTGCATACAGATTTGTATTCCTTCTTGGTAATATACTTGCAATCTTCTTTCTGAAGTGCCTTGTAAGCAATTATAGGATCGTTATCAAAATGAGAAAGCACTTCCCATATTCTGTTGTTTCCAGGTCCAAAAACATCTACAAGCCAAAGCCAATAAAATATAGCATCATTTTCATTATACACCATATATTTCCCCTCATCTCGACATTTCCCATAATATAATCGTTGCTGCGGTAGAAGCATTAAAAGATTCTATGCTACCATGCATTCTAATTGTAAATTTTTTATTACACAGCTCGATATCGCTTTCTGAAAGACCATTACCTTCGTTTCCTATAACCACAGCACAACCGCCCGAAAAATTACAATCGACAAGACTTTGTGCTGTTTTATCAACAACAGCCGCAAAAGATGTTATCTTCTTTAATCCAAGCTCAGATACAAGAGCTTGAAAATTTGTTTCTATTGTATTTATCCTGAATATCGAACCCATTGTTCCTCGTATAACTTTAGGATTATACAAGTCACAGCAACCGCATAAAATCACTCCATCAATTCCCAATGCATCTGCTGTTCTTATGATAGTTCCTATGTTCAAAGGATCCTGCAAGGAATTGAGAACTATATATTTCCCACCACATTTGACAAAATCTGACAATTCTGTTTTCGGAGGAATTTCACATATAGCAAAAACGCCCTGCGTATTTACTGTATCAGATAATTTATTTCCTAATTCGTCAGAAATTATCATAATCTTGTCATCTGATATCAATATTTTTTCACGATTTTTTTCATATGCTGTTTTAGTTATAATGAGAAGTTTTATCGTCGGAAAAGTTGAAGAGTCAAAACACAATCTTGCCCCTTCAAGAACAAAAAGATTATTCTCTTTTCGTGCCTTTTTGCTTTCCGATAATTTTCTGTAAAGCTTTATTGAAGGATTATCTTTTGATGTTATCAATTCAGAATTTTTCATAAAAAACTCCTCATTCAATCATAAAATATTGTTTTTAAAACGGGTATAAAAAACGGCAAAAAGTCAGAAGTAAAAATACTCCTGACTCTTATTAACTATAAATTAAAGCGCTGCCTTTGCCTGTTCAACGATAGATGTAAAGCCTGCAGGATCGTTGATAGCGATTTCAGAAAGCATCTTACGGTTAAGTGTAATTCCTGCCTTCTTGAGACCATTCATAAGTGTTGAATAGTTCATACCATTCATCTTTGCAGCAGCAGAAATTCTTGAGATCCAGAGCTGTCTGAATTCACGTTTTTTCTGCTTTCTTCCAATGTAAGCATAATTGCCCGATTTCATTACAGCCTGTTTAGCCATCTTAAAATGCTTACTCTTGCTACCCCAATAACCCTTTGCGAGTTTAAGAGTTTTATTTCTTCTCTTGCGAGTCATCATTGCTCCCTTAACACGAGCCATATTCTTCTACCTCCGTATTGTTGTTTTCGTTCTTAATGCTTACCGATTACTTGTAAGGAAGCATTTCCTTGATTGCTGCTACATTTGTTGCGTCTGCAATTCCGCCAACACGGAGCTGTCTCTTACGCTTTGTAGCCATCTGATTGAGTCTGTGTCTCTTGTTTGTGTGCTGGAACTTCACCTTACCATTTTTAGTAAGCTTAAAACGTTTCTTAGCACCAGAATGTGTCTTTAACTTTGGCATTTGTATTTTCCTCCCTTATTTTGATGATTTCGGTGTGATAAACATTACGAGAGCGCGGCCCTCTGATTTAATCGGCTTATCAACAACACCGAATTCAATACAAGCTTCTTTAAAACGTTCAAGTAATTCTTCACCGAGATGAGGGTGAGCAATTGCACGTTTCTTAAAACGAACAGAAACTTTTATCTTATCTCCGCCCTGAAGAAACTTAGCGGCCTGATTTACTTTTGTTTCAAAATCGTGAGTGTCGATGCTTGAGAACATTCTTATCTCTTTAACTTCAACAACCTTCTGATTTTTTCTTGCTTCCTTTTCTCTCTTTGACTGTTCAAAAAGATACTTTCCATAATCCATTATTCTGCATACAGGCGGAACAGCATTTGGTGAAATCTTAACAAGGTCAAGTTCGCTTTCTTCAGCGAGTTTAAGAGCTTCTTTAGCAGAAATGATACCAACCTGAGCACCATCTGCCCCAATCAAACGAATTTCTTTATCCCTAATTTCCTCGTTGATTTCGAGTTCTTTTTCTTTAGTACTGATAGTGAAGCACCTCCGTAATATCAAAACCAATTATAAAAAATTCGAGCGCGAACAAGATCCGTTCACGCTCATAACTCAAGTTCTACACACATCAATAATGTATATTTCTCTTTGTTATTTACCCGAGTCACTCATAGGTGCTAAGGTGAGAACGAATTGTTCTGCTTTGTTTTACTTGTCTATTATACACTCTGCAAAATCTCTTGTCAAGTGTTTTTTGAAATTTTTTCATATTTTTTTAAAAAAGCGCCAATTCATATATATTTTCAACTTTTTCAGCAATAAAATCTGCACCTGATAAAACAAATTCCTCTTTATTTCCGTATCCGTAAAGAACCGCCATCGATTTTATCCCGTTTTTCTTTGCGCCTATTATATCGTATTTTCTGTCCCCTACCATAATACAACCCGACTTATCGTATCCGCCAAGTTCAATAACCCTGGCTATAATATCAGATTTGTCACAAAATTTCCCTTCGAGATCGCTGCCAACAACAATATCAAAATACTTTCTTATTTCAAAACTTTCAAGTATCTTGTCTGTATATATCTGAGGTTTTGATGTCGCGACGCAAAGCTTAACACCACTTGAAGATAATCTTTCAAGAAGTCCCTTTATACCATCATAAATGCTATTTTCATATATTCCCTTTTCTGAATATCTTTTTCGGAATACATTTGTTATCTCAAATGCTTTTTCTTCAGAAAATCCATAAAATTCTTGAAAAGCAAGATGCGCAGGAGGGCCTAAAAACATTCCGAGGTTTTCCGTGCCTTCTTCTATGCCATAACAAGACAGAGCATACTGTATTGATTTTAATATTCCTTCTCTCGAATCTGTCAATGTACCATCAAGATCGAACAAAACAGTTTTCATATCATTTTCACCCATAAATATTTTATCACTCATACTCTTGAAATGCAATAGATAATATGATAAAATATTATCAATAACACAAATCGAAAGGACGTTGTAAAAATGACTTACAAAGAAAGTTTTATTAAATTTATGGTAGAATGCGGAGTTCTTACATTTGGAGATTTCACTCTCAAGAGCGGAAGAAAAGCTCCCTACTTCATCAATACAGGTAATTACAACACAGGTAAGCAGCTTGCAAAACTTGGTGAATTCTATGCTGAATGTATAAAAGAAAATAACATCGATGTTGAAACACTTTTTGGACCCGCATATAAAGGTATTCCTCTTGCAGTAGCATGTGCTTCAGCTCTTTACAACAAATACGATACAGAAGTAAACTACTGTTTCGACAGAAAAGAAGCAAAAGACCATGGCGAAGGTGGAGTTATCGTAGGAAAGAAACTCTCAGACGGTGAAAAAGTCGTTATCATCGAAGATGTTATTACAGCAGGCACCGCCATCAGACAGGTACTCCCCGTTCTCAAGGCCGCTGCTGATGTAAATATCACAGGAATGGTTATCTCTGTTGACAGAATGGAAAAAGGGCAGGGAGAATACTCTGCTGTTCAGGAAGTTTACAACGAATTCGGAATTAAGATCTACCCTATCGTTACAGTAAATGATATTATTGATGCTATCAGAAACGGCGTTGTTGAAGGCAATGAATATCTTGATAAGATGCTCGAATACAGAAAAACATACGGCGTTGAATAATATTTTCAGATTGTGAGTGATAAAGATGTATTCATCTGAATATTGTGATGTGAATTGCAACGAAAAGCATAATGTCGTGTTCGTTAAATGGAAGAAATTCTGCTGTAATGAAGATTACAGAAATCCGTTGATGTGTGCTCTTGATATAATCAATGAACACAAATGCGATTATGTCGCTGACACAAGAACAGGATTTGAAAATATCCCTGAAGACACAAAATGGGTTGCTGATTATTTCATGCCTAAAGCTGTTGAATACGGTTGCAAATGTATTTACTTCATAATAGACGAAAACAATTCGCTCAAAGAAGAACTCGAGGGACAAGCATCTGATTCTTCAGATTTAATAGAATTCAGATATATTTACAGCCTGGAAGAAATATAACAAAAAGCGTCTGCAAAATGCAGGCGCTTATTTTATCTTATCACAACTAAAAATGATATGTATACATTACTTCCCTTAAGTCTTTCCCACCAATATTATCATTAATATACTCATCAGAACAAATAAACCCATTCTTTTCATAAAATCTTCTTGCTCTGAGATTATCTTCTAAAACCCATAAAAGTATCTTGTCATAACCCAAAGATTTTAATTCATCGACGCATTTTTTCAAAAGATAATTTCCATATCCTTTGCCCATATAATCAGGTAAGAAATATATTGAAACTATTTCTCCATAGTCATTGTATTGTTCCCATCTTGATTTACAGAAACTTGCCGTACCTATTATAACTCCATTTTCAATCAAAACAAGATTGTTCATTCCTTCTCTATTTATCCTATTCGCCCAACGGCCTTTCGGAATACTATCAAGATAATCCTGTGGAACGATACCCTTATATGCAAACTTCCAGCTGTTTTCGTATATATTGCTTATTTCAAACAAATCATCCGCCTGATTTATATATCTGATTTCCATTATAGCACCCCTCTGTAATCTGCATTCGGCTTGATCATACCATAAATTTCTAGAAAAGTCAATCAACAAACAAAAAGCACCTCTGACAAAAATCAGAAGTGCTTTTATTATACTGTAAAATTAATAGTTTTCAGCGTGGATTTCAAAGTAGCTCTGAGGATGGGCACATACAGGACATACTTCGGGAGATTTCATACCAACAACGATATGTCCGCAGTTGCGACATTCCCAAACCTTGATTTCGCTCTTAGCGAATACTTCCTGCATCTTAACATTCTTAAGAAGAGCACGATATCTTTCTTCATGATGCTTTTCAATTTCGCCAACCATACGGAATTTAGCAGCGAGTTCTGTAAATCCTTCTTCTTCGGCTGTCTTAGCGAATTCCTCGTACATGTCTGTCCATTCATAGTTTTCACCATCAGCAGCAGCTTCGAGATTCTGAGCTGTATCACCTATGCCGTTAAGTTCCTTAAACCACATTTTAGCATGTTCTTTTTCGTTATCAGCTGTTTTGAGGAAGAGAGCAGCAATCTGTTCAAAGCCTTCCTTCTTAGCCTTTGAAGCGAAGTATGTGTATTTATTTCTTGCCTGAGACTCACCAGCGAATGCAGCTTCAAGGTTCTTTTCAGTTTTTGTTCCTGCATATTTCGACTTTTCAGCAACTGCTTCTACCTTATCAGAATTGCACTTAGGACAGGTTGTAGCATTATTCGCCTCAAAAATTTCTCCGCATACTAAACATTTGTACTTTGCCATAATTAAATCATCCTTTCATTACAAATTTGCAGAAATATTTGTCTTCTGCAACTTGAAATATTATATCATATTTATTGCAAAATGTAAAGATATTTTTTAAAAATTCACAACAAATAACAACATATATTCACACGATATATTTTGTCCCAATTATGTAAAATAATGCATGCTTTTTTATTGACTCAGCAATAACATATTGTTATAATTATATAATAAAAGAGGTGTTTGTAATGATAATAGAACATATAGCAATGTATGTAAACGATTTAGAAGCAACAAGAGATTTTTTTATAAAATACTTCAATGCAAAATCGAATGATGGCTATCACAATAAATCCACAGAATTCCGTTCTTATTTTCTGAGTTTTGACAGTGGTGCAAGACTTGAAATCATGAATAAACCCGAATTAAAAGATGACGAAAAATCATTATTAAGAACAGGATTTATTCATATTGCTTTCAGTTTAGGAAGTAAAGCAGCCGTAGACGAACTTACTGAAAAACTCAAATCCGATGGGTATGACATTGTCAGCGGTCCAAGAACAACCGGCGATGGCTACTACGAAAGCTGTATAATAGGAATTGAAGGAAATCAAATTGAAATAACTGAATAAAAACAAGCGTATGTAAATCATACGCTTGTTTTTTCTTTTATATAATCAATAACATCGTCCTTGGTAAAATAATCTTCGTGATGAATATCATTAAAAATTTTCAATTCCGAATTTTCAAAACATTCAGAAACTTTTTTCTGTAAAGAAGAATCCAATGTAGTATCCGCATCAGATCCTATAACATATACAGAACATGAAACATCTTCTGCATATTCTGATATTTTTATATTATTTGAAATAAAAACTCTTAAAGGTCCAAAGAAAACAGGAGTCATTTTATTATACAAATCCGAAACATCACGATAACCCGCCGCTAAAACAAGATACTCCGTTTCCCTCACACTTGCAAGATATGTGGCCATTCCCGTTCCATAGCTATGTCCCATAATCACAACCTTCGCTTGTGGATATTCTTTTTTCGCCCAGTCATATATTTCAACAGCAGTTTTCTGCATAGTTTTAAGATTCATTTTGCCTTTACTATCCTGAGTACCATAATAATCTGCTGATATAAAAGGACAATCAAATTTCTCTGAATATTCAGCGACAGAATTATATGCGATGTATCCCGAACCACCAAAAAATATAATTACTTTATCTGATGATTTTTCAAGATTATATCCATATCCTGTTAATGTATCGTTAAATCGGATAAATTGTGGTTGGTATGACACTTGTTCGGTTTTTTTAGCATTTTTATAAAAAGAATAACTGACAGTCTGCATAATGAAATTACATGAAAATCCTATTATTAAAAACCACATCAGTATCATCAAAATTATTCTGATTATCTCCATTGTCTTTTCCCTTTTAAACATAATTTATTTCCTCTGAAAGAATTTTATAAGAACATTTTACCATATCAATATATAAATTTCAATATAAACAAAAACCACTTCCGATATACTTCAGAAGTGGTTTTATATGTATTAATTACATTTCAACAATGATACCTGTAAGGTTAGCACCGGCACCAATTGCATTGCTTTCGTCTGTATCAATATGCATTGCTCTTGCAAATTTATCTGATACACGGCAAACAACATCACCGAGAACTGCTTTTCTTTCGGGAGTATCAATCTTAACCCACACTACATCCTTATCCTTAACGCCAAGTTCTTCAGCATCAGCAGGTGTAAGATGAATATGTCTCTTAGCAACGATTACGCCTTCTGAAATTTCAACTTCTCCACAAGGTCCTACGAGTTTGCAAGGTGCTGAGCCGGCAACATCTCCACTTTCTCTGATAGGTGCTGAAAGACCGATTGAACGAGCATCTGTAGCAGAAAGTTCAACCTGTGTAGCAGGTCTTACAGGTCCTAAAATAGAAACATTAGGAAGTTCCTTCTTAGGTCCTACAACAGTTACTCTTTCTTCGCAAGCAAACTGTCCGGGCTGAGAAAGGTCTTTCTTGTGAGTAAGAGTTGCACCCTTTCCAAAAAGTGTTTCCAATGCTTCCTGTGAAACATGAACATGTCTTGCAGATGTTTCAACAATAAATTCCTTTGACATAGCAAAAGCCTCCTAAATAATTTTATCAATTTACATTTTACTACTTTTGAAAGCAAAATGCAAGTCTTTTTGTATAGTAGCAAATTATTTGAATATACATAATATGAAATATAAGATATATCACTTATTTTATGGAGGAAAATATATGAATTGCTATTTTTTAGGAGGAGTAACTTCAGAAGGATTTAAAACAGATTTCAACGAGACAATATATTCAGAAGATAAATTTACTTACATACTCAAAGGTGGACCAGGAACCGGAAAATCTACTATAATGAAAAAAATATCTGAAACTTTTTCTGAAAGCGATGATATTGACTTATATTATTGCTCAAGCGATGAAAAATCACTTGATGCAGTTGTGTTGAATAAAAAAGGAATCATTATGGTAGATGGAACATCTCCACATATATTTGACCCTAAATACCCAGGTATAAAACAAACTATAGTCCATTTAGGAGATTTCTGGAACATAGAAACTTTGAAGAAAAACGAAGAAGATATAATTATCGCAACAAAAGAAAATTCTGAATGGCATAAAAGATGCAGAAGATATATAACTGCAATTTCTTCAATAAATTCTGATATATATTCAATAGGCTTATCGGCTCTTGATAAAAACAAATTATCGGGCTTTATAGAAAGATTTACAAAAAAGAATATTCCTGATAAAAAATCAAACATCGGCAAAGTATCTTTTAAAAAATATTCAGTAATGACGCAAAACGGATATATTTCCCAGAAAATACCATACAAAAATAAATTTTTCTTATCTGATAATTTGTTTGCAGGTTCTGACTTTATGTTAAGAAAATTAGAAAAATATATCACCAATAGAGGATATGATATTATAGTCAGCAAATGTGAACTCTGCAACAATATACTATATGAACACATAGCCATTCCCGAACTTAATATGGCGCTTATCTCATCTACTCCACTTAACAAAATCGAACCCGATGTCACAAAAATCAATTTCTCAAGATTTTATTTTAACAATAAAGTTTCCGAAAAGAAAGAACGACTTAACTTCTCTAAAAAAGCACTATCAAATATGACAGATGAAGCTGCTAAATGTATGAAAAAAGCAAAAGAAATCCATGATAAACTCGAAAATTTCTATATTTCTGCTGTTGATTTCGAAAAAATCAATAAACTCACTGATAAATTGATAAAGGAAATCAAAAAAAGATAGCAGAAATTCATAAAAATAACTCGTGAAGCACTTTCTCCACGAGTTATTTTTATATCTTTATAATTTATACTATTTATCGTAATACGATATTTCAATTTTATTTCCATCCAAATCCTCAATAGCAAAACACTTATAATTATCTTTTGAGTCAGGAATCGCCTCAGGTTCATACAATATTTTCGCCTTTAATTCCATACATTTTTTATATGCACCTTCTATATCGTCTGTATATAAACCTAAAACACCGTTATTACCTTTTATTTGCTTACTCCCTGTTGCTTCTTTGCTGATTATCCCGAAATAAATCTGATTGTTTTCATTTTTCCAATCAGCCCATCTGTCATCTGTTATATTAGTCGGTTTCTCATCTAATAATTCAGTATAAAATGCTATAGATTCTTCTATATTATCTACAACAAAATAAAAATTATCAATTTTCATAGCATATCTCCAATCTTTTATTTATTAAGGCACTCCAGAATAGGTTTGATATATTTTTTATCAGAAATATCATAAGATGACGAAATCATCTTAACCATATTTTCCTCTTCGGGAGTTTTATCCTTTTTCGATTTCAGCATATTAGTAAACATTTTCATCATAACCTTTGAAGATACCGACATTTTTTCGTAATTGAATCCACCCTGACAATAAAAAACATCAACTTTCTTTTCACTATCTTTAAAAGCATTCTTAAGAAAAGCATCTATATCAGGGTTATCTTCAGGACTTCCACCAACGCAGAATACTATAAGTTTTTTATCAGCCCATTTATTGATATTGCCTTTAAACCAACCCATTTTGCTTATGCTTCCTGCACAAGCCCATCCACCATAAACAATAGCGTCATATTCATCAAGATTTTTATTTTTAGCTTTTTTAAGTTCAAAGCAATCCGCACCACTTTCTTCTGCTATCCATTCTGCATAACGCTTTGTAAATCCTGTCTGAGAATTATAAATTACAACTGTTTTCATTTCTTGAAATCCTCCTCAATATTTTTAAGATTATTCTCTATTTTAGATATTAAACTATAAACTATTTTTGCTTCTTCTTCGGAAACACCGTCATATAATCGTTTCATAAATTCCGTTTCTTTCTGAATATATTTTCCTGCTATCTGTTTTGTTTTTTCTGTAAGATACACAGGTCTTTTACGCTTATCTTTCTCATCCTGACCAAAATAAATCATTTCTTTTTTCTCTAAACTCGAAAGAATTTCTTTGACATTCTGTCTTGTTGTTCCCATTGTTTTTGCAAGTTCATTTGTTGTCGGTGCTTCTTCTGTATACAAATTCATACAGGCAAGCAAGAAAAACTGTTTACAGGTTATTTCTTCATAAAACATATCCCCCACTGTCTGAAGCCTGTTATTAAACGCAAAAAACAAACCGAACAAGGCATATTTAGCATCCATCATATTTATAACTTCATTAGCATTCATTTTATCACCTCTCTAATATGCAATATATTGCCTATTTATATATTACAACTATTTTTTATTGTTGTCAAGAGGTTTTGATAAAAAAATAAACCCTTTACAAACGCAAAGGGTTTATTTCTGTTTATAGCCACTGAATAAAGGCTGTTTTATCATTATTGTTATATCCTGCTTGTTTATAAAATTCAATTGTAGAATCTTCTTTTGAACCTGTCAATAACATCATTTTATAGCAATTTTCTTTTAATGCAATTTCTTTAGCAAATTCCAGACAAGCGGTAGCGTATCCCCTGCATCTGTAATCCGAATGAGTAACAACATTTTCGACAAATGCATAGGGACGAACATTTCTTGTAAGATTTGGTATTATCACACATACGCACGAAGATACTATCTTACCTTCAATATCACACACAATAATATGATGATTTTCGTCATTACAGATAGTATGCCATGTTTTTTCTAAGTATCCAGTATTTTCAGGCAAGCCTGTTTCATGGAGATGAGTATACAATTCAAGCAAAGAATTTAATTCATTTATGTATATTTCTCGTATCATAGTTATTCACCACAAATTAATTTAAAATACTAAAATCATCAACTATTATCAGGTTCTGAATGGTTTATTGAATGAGCCTATTTCTATGAGATTTCCTTCAGGGTCTGATATATAACAGGTTCTTTGACCCCACGGCTCATCTTCAGGAGGAAGTACAGATACTGCTCCCTTAGAAACAACATCGTTATAAACCTTATCAACTTCTTCAAAAGTATCAACATATAATGCGATTTCCGAATGTCCGTTAAGACCTTTTACATATTCATATTTACGACTTGTCATCTTTTCAAAATCTCCCCTGCCGTAAAGAAGAAACAATGTGTCATCTTTTATAAGATAAACATTTGATGTATCTTCGCTCTCCTTGATTTCAAACCCTAATACATCACGATAAAAACGTATCATTTTACCCATATCTTTTACAAACAATCCAAATCCGTCTAATCTCATCTAAGTCACCGCCTGATATAATATTCAAGTGAACCTGCCCCAGATATAATCAAAGGCAGGTTTGAAATTAATCTTCCATAAAGACAAGGAATGCTCTGTAAGCCATATATACATCTAATTTTGAAGTGACTTCATAAGGTGCATGCATAGAAAGAACAGGAACGCCGACATCTATAACATCAACATCAAGGTTAGCAATATACATAGCAACAGTTCCGCCGCCACCCATATCAACCTTGCCGAGTTCACCCGTCTGCCATACAACCTTATTCTTATCAAGAAGATTTCTTACTCTTCCCACAAATTCAGCAGACGCATCAGATGTTCCCGATTTTCCTCTTGAACCTGTATACTTTGTCACAACAACTCCTCTGTTGAGATAAGCAGCGTTATGTTTTTCATTAACATCAGGGAATGTCGGGTCAAAAGCAGCATTAACATCGGCAGAAAGACATTCCGAATTTGTAAGGACTCTCCAACCATCCGCTTTGAAAATCTTTGCAAGGTCGTAAATGAAATACTGAAGATAAGAAGAATTAAGTCCTGTATTTCCATCACTGCCTATTTCTTCTTTATCAGCAAGAACAGTAATTATTGTTTTCTTAGGATTTTTACAAGCAAAAGTAGCCTCTAAAGCGGTATATGCACAAACTCTGTCATCCTGACCATAAGAACCTATCATACTTCTATCAAAACCGATATCCCTTGCCTTAAACGCAGGAACAGCTTCGAGTTCTGCCGATAAGAAATCAGCTTCTGTAACACCGTATTTTTCAAAAAGGATATTAAGAATATTAAGTTTTACCTTTTCACTTACATCATCATCCTTGAACGGTCTTGATCCAATAAGGATATTGAGTTCTTCCCCTCTTATTATCTGAGGAGCTTTTCTTTCCATCTGTGACGTAGCAAGATGTGGGAGAAGATCTGTAACGCAGAAAACAGGATCTTTTTCATCTTCGCCTATGCATACATCAACTTTGCTTCCGTCAGACTTAACAATAACCCCATGAAGAGAAAGAGGAATTGCTGTCCACTGATACTTTTTTATTCCTCCATAATAATGAGTCTTGAAAAGTGCAAGTTCAGTATCTTCATATATAGGGCATTGTTTCATATCAAGTCTTGGAGAATCGATATGAGCAGCAGCAATTCTTACACCATTTTCAAGCGGTTCTGTTCCGATAACAGAAAGGATTATTGCCTTACCTCTGTTATTGTAATAAACTTTATCACCCGGCTTGAGTGACTTTGTTTTTCCGAATTCAACAAATCCATTCTTTTCAGCCATCTCTATCGACTTTATAACCGCTTCTCTTTCTGTTTTTGAGTCATCGAGAAACTTTTTATAACTTTCACAGAATTTGTCTGCTTTCTTTACTTCTGCATCGGAAATAACTTTCATAGCGTGTTCCTTTTTCATAAAAAGTTTTTCCTGAAGTTTTTTCCCTTCTGACATTTTCTTTTCAGCCATTTTTATCACCTTTCAATCATATATTTTTGAATACACATCATAAGCGTGCATTACTTTATAAACATAATGAGCCGTAGCAGATGACGGTATTTTTTTATCAAGAATTTTTCCATCCGATGAATTTTCAGGGTCTTTAAGCCAGTTATTCACACTTCCTCTACCTGCATGATAAGCTGCAAGGGCTGTTTCGTAATCACCATATTCATCGTAAAGAAGTTTAAGAAGATATGTTCCATACTCTATATTGTAATCAGGAGAACTCATATCTTCATAAGTTATATTTCTTTCATCTTTCATACGATATCTTACCCATTCGTAAGCATCAGGCATAAGTTGCATAAGTCCTGTTGCACCGACATCAGAAACAGCATCGGGATTAAACCTGCTTTCAGTTCTGATAACAGCATAAATCATATCTTCATCGAAATTATATTTTTTTGCCGTCATACCAACATATTCGCTATATTTTTTAGGATAAAGATATGTTTTATACAGTTTTGGCAAAACAATTACAATCCCGAAAATAAAAGCCAGAAATACAAACAGCAAAGTCAGACCTGCTTTTTTGGCATTACTTTTCTTCATCAGATTGCTCCTTAATAGAATTAACTACATCCATAGTGTTATTCTCAAGTTCCGATAATGAACCATTATTTTTTATCACATAGTCAGATTTTCCCATGTAGAAATCGTCATTCTTCTGAGAATTCAACCTGCTTTCCGCTTCATGAAGCGTAATCGAATCTCTTTTGAGTATTCTATTTAATCTGATATCTCTGTCGGCTATGACAGAAACTATTATATCACAAAGACCATCAGCTTTACTCTCGAAAAGAGTCGGTGCATCAAGAAGAATATAATTATACATCTCTTTTTTATACATATCTATCTTTTCTTTTATTGACGATATTATATACGGAAAAATGATATTTTCATAAATTTTAAGTTTATCTCTATCAGAAAAAACAATACCTGCAAGTTTTTTTCTGTCAAGTGTACCATCTTCTAAAAGAATACCTCCGAAAACACTTACAGTTTCTTCAAGACATTTGCTACCCTTCGACATTACCTCTCTTGCAACTATATCTGCATTGATAATAGCAAACCCGCTTTTTTCAAATGTATCACATACGGTTGTTTTTCCTGCACCGCTCTGTCCTGTAAGACCGACAATAATCATAATTTTATTACCTCAAATCCTGCGGCCCTGATAAGTCTGTTATAAACCGCAAGACCTACCCCATCTTTTGATGGACACCTGACATATACCGTCTTTGCGTTCATATCGTCCGCCATACGAAGTTTATCAAAAAGTTCTATAGCTTGTTCTGAATCTGTTTTTCCATAAGAAAAATGAGGATAAGGGAATTCAGTGGTTTCGTTGCCGAATATCATAGCATATACACCCTCGGAATAATTCTTTTCAAAGAAAGAGAGGAATTTGTCGTATTCTCCTTCGACAATTATAACATTAGCTTTAGGAGAATAATGCTTATATTTCATTCCAGGTGATGCGACAACGGCATCCTCTGACATTTCAGATAAAACACCCTTATCTATTATCACATTATCAGCAACAGAAAGTAAATCTTCTTTTGAAACAAACCCTGGTCTTAATATGATAACATCTTCGCCCGAAAAAGAGATAACAGTGGATTCTACCCCTACCGAACACGCTCCCCCGTCAACTATTGCCGATATTCTACCATTCATATCATCATAAACATGTTTAGCGGTTGTTGTACTTGGTTTGCCTGATAAATTAGCTGAAGGTGCTGCGAGAGGCACTCCTGCTGACTTTATTATTTTCTGAGCAATAGCGTTTGCCGGAAATCTTATACCCACTGTGTCAAGTCCGCCACTTGTCACTTCAGGAATTATATCCTTTTTGGGCAAAACCATAGTAAGAGGCCCCGGCCAGAATTTATCTGCAATACGATATGCTATTTCGGGAATATCATGTGCGTATTTTTCTATATCTGATTTATACGAAATATGAACGATAAGCGGATTGTCCTGTGGTCTTCCCTTTGCTACAAATATTTTTGATACTGCATCGGGATCTGTAGCATCGGCAGCAAGGCCATAAACAGTTTCGGTAGGAATTCCTACAACTTCGCCTGATTTAATAAGATTGCCTGCTTTTTCTATATTTTCATCTGTAGGAGAAAGGATTTCTGTATTGTAATTCATATTATCACTTCTTATTATTCTTCTGACTGTGCCGAAAGCTTTGCAGCCTGATCGGCTGTTGCAAGTGCATCTATAACTTCATCGAGATTACCATCAAGGATATATTCAAGTCTGTAAATTGTAAGCCCTATACGATGGTCAGTAATTCTTCCTTCGGGATAGTTATATGTTCTGATTCTTTCCGAACGGTCACCTGAACCAATCTGTGAACGTCTTTCAGCAACTTCTTTATCTGTTTTTTCTTTGAGAGCCATTTCGTAGAGCTTTGTTCTGAGCATTTTCATTGCTTTTTCTTTATTTTCTCTCTGGCTTCTTTCTTCCTGACATTCAACGACAACACCTGATGGTGCATGAGTTATACGAACAGCAGATTCTGTTTTATTGATATGCTGTCCACCTGCGCCACTCGCACGGAATGTATCGAAAGAAAGGTCTGCAGGGTTGATATCGACTTCAACTTCATCTGCTTCAGGAAGAACGGCAACTGTTGCCGCTGATGTATGAACTCTGCCCTGTGATTCTGTTTCGGGGACACGCTGAACACGATGTGTTCCGCTTTCATACTTAAATCTTGAATATGCACCTTCGCCTTCAACAGAGAAACTGATTTCCTTGATACCGCCGAGTTCAGTTTCATTTATATTCATAACATCTATCTTCCAATGCTTGTTTTCTGCATACATAGAGTACATTCTGAAAAGAGAATGTGCAAAAAGCGCTGCTTCTTCTCCTCCTACCCCGCCTCTGATTTCGATGATAACGTTTCTGTCATCGTTAGGGTCTTTAGGAAGAAGAAGGATTTTAAGTTCTTCTGTAATAGTTGCTACCGCCTCCTTTGAGGAATCGTATTCTTCCTGAACCATCTCTCTGAAGTCCTTATCAAGTCCGCCAGCGTCAAGAAGTTCTTTTGATTCATCAAAAGTCTGCTTTTCTTTAAGATACTCACGATATTTTTCGATAATCGGAGTAAGAGTTTTAAATTCTTTCATAAGATCTCTGTAAGCGATATTGTCATTCACAACATTGGGATCCATAAGTTTTTCATTTACTTCTTCAAATCTTTTTTCTGTAAGTTTAAGTTTGTCAAACATATCTTTATATCTCCTTAAAATAAAATATCAATCCGAATAAATCAAATCGGCATCGCTAACGTTCTCTTTCATCGCGGTTTACGGATTTGATATTTTTTTCTATTTTATTTCTTGCGACCATAAACTCGTGTCCGCACCCTGTGCATCTGAGTTTGAAATCCATACCCGATCTTATAACAACCATCTCGTGCGAACCGCATGGATGTGGTTTTTTCATTGTAAGTATATCTTTAGGTTCAATATCCAATGCAGCCGCCTCCTTTAAAAAATAATACTTTTTATATTATATCACAATTATGGATAAAAAGGCAAATATTTTCTTAATAAAATTATTATTTCAGAAGATACTAATTTTGTTTAAACTGATTCAAAAGGAGGCTTTTCTTTATGAATATAAAAATAACAGCAGAATTCGACTCTGTCGATTCGGCAGAACTTGCTGCCATATCTATAAACAAAAAGAAACTGAACAATGGAAAAATAATGATAGATGCACCCTCTCCCGATAGTGACATAAACTATGTTCCGTATTTATATCCTGCTTCTACCGAGGCGCCGAATGTCCCGAATTTTCTGCCTACGGTTTTTAATAACAATTCTCAATTCAGATTATACAACGATAACATTTCCCTTGGAAAACCCGAAGTTTCAAAAGCAGCTTTCATTCAGGTTATATGCAACGAAAATGACGAAAACGAGGTAAGGAAGATAATTCTTAACAATAAAGGGCTCAAAATACATTCTGTTTAGAATATTTCAGAAAGAAATAACATAATATTCCATATAGAAAATATATGGAGGTATAAAATGAACAGAAAATATATGCCCGAAGGTTCTCTGATAGCGAGTTATGAAAACAAATGCTCGGTAAGCAGTATTTCTTCACTCAGAGAGGCTATGATAACAAGAAAAATACTTGAAGCAAAAGTTGAAATATGCGATAACGAACATAATCTTATTGTAAATCTTTGCGGAATAAAAGGGATTATCCCAAGAGAAGAAGGTGCAATAGGGATTTCTGATGGCACAACAAGAGATATTGCACTTATTTCAAGAGTGAATAAACCTGTATGTTTTTATGTTACAGATATATCTGATGACAATAAAACTGTTTTTTTATCAAGAAAAGCGGTTCAGGAAGATTGCAGAAGAGAATTTATAGAAAATCTTATTCCCGGAGATATTATTCCTGCAAAAGTCACACATATAGAATCATTTGGTTGTTTTGTAGATATAGGATGCGGTATTCCGTCGCTTATACCCATTGATTCAATTTCTGTTTCAAGAATATCACATCCTTCAGACAGATTTGAAATAAATCAGGACATTTATGTTGTTGTTAAAGGAAATGACGGAGATAAGATTTTACTTTCGCACAAAGAACTTTTGGGGACCTGGAAAGAAAATTCTGATAATTTTGAGAATGGTCAGACGGTTGCAGGAATTGTCCGTTCAATAGAGAATTACGGGATTTTTATAGAACTTGCCCCTAACCTTGCAGGACTTGCAGAATTCAGAGGAGATGTTAAAGTCGGGCAATCTGCAAGTGTTTACATAAAAGCAATTATTCCTGAAAAAATGAAAATAAAACTTATTATTGTAGATGTTTTTGATTCAGATAAATCTTATAACGAGCCTATTGAATATTTCCTGACAGATGAAGATGCTCATATTGATTTCTGGCAATACTCAACAGAAGAAAGTAATAAGGATATAAGTATTGTATTCTGATAAAAAGCCGTTGCTCTTTTTGCAACGGCTTTTAAAATTGACAAAATGTGTAATATTTAGTAGAATATTGTCATAATTATGATAAGGGAATGTGTGACATTGAATAAAGAAAAAGTATTTTTTATAGTTTGTTCATTTGTTCTGGTAATGGCAATAACTATATATTCGGTATCTTCTGACAAACCTGATGTGATTCCTGTTATTTCGACTTATTCAGGTACTGATGCATCAGAACTTAATATTGTAATTACAACAATCGCAGAGAAGTTTGAAACAACCATAAATTATCCGATAGATATAAATTTTGCAACAAAAGAAGAATTATGCAGCCTTGACGGAATCGGCGAAACTCTATCCGACAGAATTATAAAATACAGAAAAAATAATTATTTTTATTCTATTGAGGATATAAAGAAAGTAGACGGAATCGGAAAGAAATTTCTTGATGAGAACAAAGATAAAATTTTTGTTGATTTATCAAGACTTCCTGAAATCACAACTACATATCACAGCGAAACAAACAGAGCAACAAACATAACATCAGAAATTCAAGAAACAACTGTATCAGAAACTAATATTATTACTACAACAATTATTTCTATAGAGTCAAGCGAAAAAGAGTTAACGCCTGTAAACCTAAATACTGCAACATACGAAGAACTTATTTCACTTCCGATCTCGCCTGAAATTGCAGAACAGATAATTGAACTCAGAGGCAAAATAGGCTACTTTTCATCTACGAAAGAACTATATTATATAGAAGGTTATAGTCATGAACTCTATATTGAGTTACTCGAATATGTATATGTTGAATAATTCCAAAAAATATGTCAAAAAACATTGAAAAAGAATTAAAACTATATTATAATTAAAAAAATAACTCAAAAAGGCGGTTTGATTAAAATGAAGAATTTTTTTAAAGAATTCAGAGATTTTGCAGTTAAGGGAAATATGATGGACCTTGCTGTAGGTATGATTGTCGGTACTGCTTTTACAGGAATTGTAAAATCACTCGTTGACGATATATTTATGCCTGTTATCAGTATTTTCACAGGAAAACTCGATTTCACCAACTGGTTTATAGCACTTGACGGAAAAGAGTACGCTACTCTTGAACTTGCAAAAGAAGCAGGTGCTGCAACCCTTAACTATGGTAACTTTATTTCAGGTCTTATAAACTTTATCATCATGGCATTGGTTGTTTTCATGATTGTAAAGGCTTTAAACAAGCTCAAGAAAGAAGAACCCAAAGCTACTCCTACAACAAAGAAATGTGATTTCTGTAAGAGCGAAATTGCTCTCGATGCTACAAGATGCCCTCATTGTACATCAGAACTCACAAAGTAAATTATTAATCTTTCTCAATATATGAAACTGCTATTCATATAAAACGAAGTTTGTTATTGAGAATATCTGAGGCTACGCGAATAAATACATAACGAGAAAATTTATATTAATTATCACTCTCCAAGCATTACTATCCGTTATAACCTACGATTCCTCAATATGAAAGGTGTTTTTATATGAATTTAAACAGAATGAACAAGATAGAGCTTTCCTTCAACGACAGAATATTCGCAAAATCATTTGTTTTTGATTTTTATGACAACATTCTTGAGATGAACATCGGAAATCACGATATGAAAATCGATACCGGAAGAGAAATCACTCTCTGGGGATACGATATATCAGGAAATCGTGCTACTGCTCATGCTATTACACAAAGCTTTAAAGAAGGAAAAGCTATTGTTGAACTTACATCCGATTTCGTTGACCTTCCTGACAGAAGAAGAGCTTTGAAAATGACTGCTGTTCCCCCTATACCCTGTATTCTTGTCGTTCAAGGAAATTCGTATGACACAGAAATCAAAGATATAAGTGTTACCGGCATCTTTATGGCTTATGAAGGAGCTCTCGTTACGGGACACAAATGTAATATCCTGATTCCTTCGTTACATGTGGACACTGAAATACGCATTGTAAGACGGCAGGATGATGACAGCGGTTACGGATGTGAATTTATAAAATTGAAACCCAAAGAGGAAGATGAGATTTTACAATATCTGTTCAAGAGACAGCTTGAAGAACGTGAAATAATGCAACGACGCAAAGAAAACTCTGAATAAAATATGAAAATATTTTTAATCGGAGGTAATTGATGGATTATAACATCAGAAAAATTAAAGAAAAAGAATACATACTACTTGAAGATTTTATATACGAAGCAATTTTCATTCCTGAAGGCGTATCTCCTCCACCGAAATCAATAATAAACCAACCAGATTTACAGGTTTATATAAAAGATTTCGGCAAGGAAAAAGATGATATATGTTTTGTTGCAGAAACAAATAGTAAAATTATCGGTGCTGTATGGGTAAGGGATATGAATGATTATGGTCATACCGAAGATGGTGTTCCCTCTTTTGCAATATCTCTTTATAAACCATATCGTAATTTTGGTATAGGAACGAAACTTATGAAAACAATGCTTTCAGAGCTCAAACAAAGAGGATACAAAAAGACATCCCTTGCTGTTCAGAAAGAAAATTATGCTGTTAAAATGTATAGAAAAGTCGGATTTGAAATAATCAGAGAAACCGAAGAAGAATTTATAATGGTATGTAACCTGTAAATTTACGCACCGATAAAAATATCGGTGCGATTTTTATATAAAACTTTATTACTTGACATAAGAAAGCAGAAAAAGTCGGGAAAATGATTTTAAGATGATTTATCATAGTTATAGTCTTAGAAAAGGAAGTGAAAAAATGAACAACTGGGTAGACGGAATACAGAACGCCATAGCCTATATTGAAGACAACCTGACAGAAAAACTTGAAATAAAGGATATCGCCTCAGAAGCCTATGTTTCAGAGTTTCATTTTCAGCGTATCTTCAGCGCACTCTGTGGATTCACTGTAAGCGAATATATCCGTAACCGAAGACTGACATTAGCGGCAGAAGAACTTTCTCTTTCGGATGCCAGAGTAATTGATGTCGCTATGAAATACGGTTATGATTCCCACGATAGTTTTACCCGTGCGTTCACAAAATTTCACGGAGTTTCTCCTAAGGCTGCAAAAGAAAAAGGAGCTCATCTTAAATCCGTTGCTCCTTTAAGAATAAGTCTTACATTGAAAGGTGGAACTATGATGGATTACAGAATTGTTGAAAAAGAGGCTTTTACAATCATGGGCAAATCAAAATTGTTCAATATCGAAACATCTTATGAAGAAATACCTGAATGGTGGAAAGAACATTATCAGACAGGTGGTGGAAAAATCGTAAAGGGAATGTTTGGTGCCTGTCTTGATAATGACGGAAAAAGCTTTGATTATCTCATTGCAGATTTGTATTTGCCCTGGAATAATATTCCTGATGGATATATAACAAGAATTATACCTGCAGGAACATGGGCGGTATTTCCTTACAAAGGAAAATGTCCCAAAGCGCTTCAGGATGTAAATACACAGATATGGACCGAATGGTTACCGAATTGTAAAGAATATAAACTTGCGGGTAATTATAACCTTGAAGTATATTTAGACCCGAAATATGGCGAAATATGGGTTCCTATACAGAAAATTTAGAAGAAAAGAGCGTTATTTTATCAAAGAATAACGCTCTTTTATTTTTTATCATTTCAACAAGTTACGATTTGGATACAAAACTATAAATTCTGTTGACAAAGGATGTCGGATGTTGTAGAATGAGTAAAGTATATTTATGCTACGATGTGATATTATAATAGTATTGATATACAAAAACACATTGATAATCAAGGAGAATAAAATGAAAAAGGTATTAACATTTATGATCGTTGCCACTATGGCTATTAGCATTACAGCTTGTTCAAAGAAACCTGCTGAAACACCTGACACAACTACTACACCTGAAGTTACAACTGTCCCTGAAGAAACAACTGTTGCAACAGAAGATTCAGACATCATTACAGAAGAAGTAACAGATGCCCCCGAAGATACTGCTACGCCAGATGCATCAGCAGACACGCTCGGAAACACACTTTACAAAGACTTTTTAGACAAAGTCAAGGCAAACCCTGATATGAGCGTTGAAGAACTTGCTAATCAGATTATTTCTAACCCTGTTATTCAGTTTGGTCCTGCAGTTATGCCTGTTGAAGCGGGATATCTCCCCGGATTCACAACAGAAATCAGCGGATTCAAGTCTGGCGCTATGTTTGCTCCTATGATAGGCTCTATTCCTTTCGTCGGCTATGTTTTTGAACTCGAAAGCGAAGATGATGTTGAAGCATTCCTTACAACTCTCAAGGATACTTCTGACCCCAGATGGAATGTCTGCGTTGAAGCTGATGAAACAGTAATGGGCAACTATGGAGCAAAGGTATTCTTTGTAATGTGCCCTACTTCTATTGAAGGCTAATCAAAATAAATAAAGGCTGACCAAGGCGAGCCGCCTTTGGCGATTCGTTGTATAAAATAAAGGTACCGCAGTTTGCCGCTCGGTACCTTTACTTCTATGTGGTTGTCGCGTCAAAATCAGCCTTATTTTTTCAAAGGAATGATTTACAATGCTGTTTTCAAGCATAACATTTTTATTTTATTTTCTTCCGATAGTTTTAATACTTTATTTTGCAGTTCCCAAAAAGCTGAAAAATGCAGTTTTACTTATCGCAAGTTTATTTTTCTATGCATGGGGTGAACCGAAATATATCGTTCTTATATCTATCGAAATAGTTTGTGGATATATAGCAGGACTTCTGGTAGAAAAATTCAGAGAAAAGAAAGTTTCAAAATTAATTCTGTTTATTTCAGCGATGGTATTTATAGGATGCCTTGTTTATTTTAAATATGCAGACTTCTTTATAAGCAATTTCAATGCGATAACAGGTCTTTCTATGGAGCTTTTAAAACTTGCCCTTCCTGTCGGAATAAGTTTTTATACTTTCCAGATACTCAGTTATGTTATCGACGTTTACAGAGGCGATGCGAAAGCACAGAAAAATCCTATAAACCTTGCGCTTTATGTTTCGCTTTTCCCTCAGCTTATAGCAGGCCCTATTGTAAGATATTCAGATATTGCAGAACAGCTTAGTAACAGAACTCACACTCTCGAGAAGACATATCAGGGAATAAGAGTTTTTGTTGTGGGTCTTGCTAAAAAAGTTCTTATAGCAAATTCTTTGGGTGAACTCTGTAACGCATATACAGGAAGAACAGAAAGTTCTGTTCTTTTCTGCTGGATGTTTGCAATAGCCTATGGTCTTCAGATATATTTTGACTTTTCAGGATATTCAGATATGGCAATAGGTCTTGGAAAAATATTCGGGTTTGAATTCTGCAAGAACTTTGACTATCCGTATATTTCAGGAAGTATTACTGAATTCTGGAGAAGATGGCATATGTCTTTGGGAACATGGTTCAGGGACTATGTTTATATTCCACTCGGCGGAAACAGATGCTCGAAACCCAGATGGTTCTTTAATATATTCGTAGTATGGTTACTGACAGGTTTCTGGCATGGTGCTGCATGGAACTTTATTGTATGGGGGCTTTTCTTCGGTGTGTTCCTCGTTATCGAAAAACTTTTGCTCCTCAAAAAACTCGAAAAGATGAAAGTTTTAAACCATATCTATGTTATAATTCTTGTTGCGATAAGTTTTGTTATCTTTGCAAACGATAATTTCAAAGACGCACTCACTTGTCTTTCAGGAATGTTCTTTATGGGTGATCTTCCCCTTGTTTCGCATGAACAGCTTTATTATCTTTTAAGTTTTGCGGTTATTCTTGTTGTTGCTGTTATAGGGGCAACACCGTTTCCTAAAAAGATTGTTTCAAAGATTGAAAATAAAAAGATCGGAAATCTTATAATAAGCATTGCTGAACCTGTTTTTCTTGTTGTTGTTACATTTTTATCAACAGCATATCTTGTTGACGGTTCTTTCAATCCATTTTTATATTTCAGATTTTAAGGAGGTGTCGCTATGAAAGAAAAAACAAGAAGCATTATAGTTATATCTGTTATGGCGATACTTCTCTTTATAGTTTCAGCCGTATGTATATTCAAAAAAGCAGATGACTATTCAGACAGCGAAAGACGAGTTCTCGCGAAAATGCCTGAAATTTCGTTTAAGTCAATACTGGATGGAAAGTTTATGTCTGACTTTGAAAGTTATGCTATGGACCAGTTTCCTATGCGTGATGATATAAGAGGAATAAAATCATTCAACGAATTATTCATCTTCAATAAACGCGATAACAACAAACTTTATCTTTCGGACGGATTTATTTCAAAAATGGAATATCCCCTGAATGACGATATGCTGAATAACGCTACGGAAAAATTCAGGTTCCTTTATGAGCAGAATCTGAAAGATAAGGATGTTGATATCTATCTCACGATAGTCCCCGATAAGAACTGTTATATCTCTGAAGAAGAATTAAGGCTTTCGGTTGACTATAACGAAATCAAGGAAAAGATGATAAAAGACAATGAATATATGTCTTATATCGATATTTCTGATATGATTGACATTAATGATTTTTACAGGACAGATACTCACTGGAAGCAGGAAAATATAGTCGACATAGCAGAAAAGATATGTTCTGAAATGGGAACAGAACTTCATTCTGAATATGAAGTAGCAGAACTTCCTGATGATTTTTACGGAGTTTATTATGGTCAGTTAGCTTTACCCGTAACCCCTGACAAAATAAAATATCTCACAAACGAAGAGATAGAAAACTGCGTTGTAACAAGTTATGCAACGGGGATGCCGAAAGAAACAACTGTTTATAACTTTGATAAAGCAAAAAGTAAAGACCCTTATGAATTCTTCCTTTCGGGTGCTGACCCACTTATAATAATAGAAAATCCTAACGCGAATAATGATAAGGAACTCGTTATTTTCAGAGATTCTTTCACAAGCAGTCTTGCTCCCCTTATGATAAACGGATATTCGAAAATAACGCTTGTTGACATAAGATATGTTCAGAGCGGGATGGTAGGAAATCTTGTTGAATTCAAAGATAATCAGGATATTCTCTTTATTTACAGCACAACAATACTCAATAACAGCACAGCGTTTAAATAAAAATAAAATCCGTTTCTGATAATTCAGAAACGGATTTTTTTATCAAAAACTCCCGTTCATTCCAATTTTTAACCCGTTCATTCCCTTTTTGTTGTTTTTTCCTTAATATTAATGTACAATTTAGTTGGGAAAATATTGTTTTAAGGGGGACTTAAATATGGAATACTACACACCCGAAGCGATCGAAAAATATAAGGAAAGAGAACAGGCTATCAAAAGGAGAAATAAAGGCTTAATCCAAGCTATATGTATTCTGATAGGTGCTTTTATATTTATGCAAACCCAGCTTTATGAACTTATGGTTGTAAGTTTTCGCTGGGGCAGACCAATGGTATACAAAGAACATATTAGATCAGGAGCTATCTGGGATCTGAGACCAAGGAAATCTGTTTCATTTTCTGCGGTTGCATTAGGCGATGATTGGGAATTTGATGATTTTGAAATTTTAAAACCAAACAGGCCTATTTTAACCCCGTTTGATATTAAAGATGGTTATAGAGATATATATTTTAGAGATAAAATTGCAGAAAAAACCAAGAAACTGATAAAAGATGATTTTTCAGATGCGAAAGTATATGTTAATTGCAGTTCTGGCGTTGATACAAGAAGAGAGCATAATTTATTCACAAGTACGGATACTTATATCAAGGAAGCTGAGGTTGAAATAACCATTTATGCACCTATGAATAACATTACTAAAGATGAAGCAATGGATTTGCTTTATAAATACTCTAATTATTTTGAAAAGAGTGAAAGAGGTTTCTCGGTACCATTATTTATTATCTTTTTTGAAAATGAAGAAGATTATAAAAACATCAATGAGAAAAAATTCAACAAGTTGTCTTTGGAAAAGCGACTTGTAGTATGGCAATCATACGATGGAGATTATCATTATAACTATCATCCGGACAATGATTAAAAAATACAAATAATTAGAAATGGATAAGCAGTTAAAAATCCTGAGAAGAAACTTCTCAGGATTTTTTTCTGTATTTTTTAGTGTATGGTATAAGTCGTTTTGAAATAAGCGATGCTATGATACAGATAACAACATCCAACGGGATAAAAATGAGAAATCCCGAAACGATAATTGTTTTAAAACTCAAATCGGCGTTATCTGTAAAGAGATTTAAAATTATCACATAATAAATCATTCCGACAAGATATATAAGAAAAACGCCCGTTATGGATGAAAGAAAAATTCTTTTAAAAGAGGGGTTTTCTTTTTTATGAACTAAATGCCCTACTATAAAGGAACAAAGAACAAACCCTGTTATATACCCGAAAGACGGGTTTAAAACATAATGTATTCCCCCACCAGATGAAAAGACAGGAAGTCCCAAGAGTCCCAAAAGAATATATACTATAACGCTTAAAGAGCCATAGTTTTTTCCAAGAAGAATTCCTGAAAGGATGACAAAAAACGTCTGCAAGGTTATCGGAACGGGAAATGCAGGGATTTTTATATATGCCCCTACTGCTATCAGTGCCGTAAAAATCGCTGTAAGGCATAGCATTATGACTTTGTTCGTTTTATTCTTCATCAGAAAGTTCCTTTTTTCTTATACTTATCTCGCCTGACGAGATAATTTCATCGCTGTTATCATCGTATTCAACGATAAGTCGGCAATTTTTATCTATTCCCCTGAGTAATGCGGGGGTAGTTCCTTTGGGAGAAATAATATTTATTTTCTCGCCTATCCATAAAAGTCTTTTCTTATAGTTTTCAAAATAAGAATTTTTTTCTATATTTTTATAATACTCTGAAAATCTGTCAAGAACACCTACTATAATGCGGTTTTTAGTATCCTTTTTTCTTTCAGAGAAGATATATCCTGCGATATTTTTTATATCATCAGGAAAATTATCCGAAGGGTTATAGACATTTATTCCGACACCGACAAAAGCATATTTAAGCGTATTTGTTTTAGCATCAAAAGAAGATTCCGTAAGTATTCCGCAGACCTTTTTATCAGAGATATAAATATCGTTTACCCATTTGATATTGGTTTTTTGTCCTGAAACATCTTCTATTGTTTCAGCGACAGCAACTGCCATAGCAGTTGTTATTTTGGTTGTATCTTCGGGAGAAATAGAAGGACGCAAAAGAATTGTCATATAAATTCCTGTATCGGATGGAGAGAAAAAAGTTCTTCCGAGTCTTCCCTTTCCCATTGTCTGACTTTCAGAAATGACAACAGACCATTCGGGTTCGCCGTTTTCGGCAAGCTCTTTCATTCTGATGTTAGTCGAATCAACCAAGTCATAGACATGAAAAGAAAAAGGAATGGATTTATTTAAAATATACTCTCTTATTCCGTTTTCAGAAATAACATCTTTTTCGTTCATCACTTTATTTCTCCGAGTATTTTTTTGCGATACATAAGTGCTGCTTGTTCAGTTTTGTTATCACCGAATTCGTAATAAACAACATCTTTAAGTTCATCGGGAAGATACTGTTGTTTTACATAATGATTAGGATAATCATGCGGATAAAGATAATGTTGGCCTTTGACCGTGGCATCCTCGCCATCAAAATGCTTATTCTGAAGATGACGGGGAAATTCTCCTATAAGCCCTTTCTGAATATCATCAATAGCGGCATTTATTGCGTTATGACCGCTATTTGACTTCGGAGCGGTTGCAAGAAGGATAACCGCATCTGCTATGGGAAGTCTTGCCTCGGGAAGACCTAATTGTAAAGCCGAATCAACACAAGCCTTTACTATCGGTATTGCTAAAGGATAAGCAAGTCCTATATCCTCGGCAGCGATAACCAAAAGTCTGCGACAGATTGAGATAAGGTCGCCAGACTCTAAAAGTCTTGCTGCATAATGAATAGCTGCGTTTTCATCAGAACCTCTTATTGATTTCTGTAAAGCAGACAAAAGGTCGTAATGAGTATCACCATCTCTGTCATAACGCATATTACTGCGTTGTGCGAGTTCTTTTGCGAGCGAAAGAGGAACATAAACTCCTTTTGGGGTTATATCCCCAGCTAAAACGCAGAATTCAACTGTGTTTATCGACTTTCTGACATCTCCGCCACAAGCTCTTGCGATATATTCGCAAACGCCGTCATCATAGGTTATCGTTGCGTTGACATCCTTTTCCATAAGTTTGAAAGCGCGTTTCACCGCGGGAACAACATCCTCTGCGGTAACGGGTTTGAATTCAAAAACTGTCGAACGACTGACAATCGCATTGTAAACATAGAAATATGGGTTTTCGGTTGTTGAAGCGATGAGAGTTATCTGTCCGTTTTCAATATATTCGAGAAGGCTTTGCTGTTGTTTTTTATTGAGATACTGGATTTCGTCGAGATAAAGAAGAACTCCGTTTATGCCGTCTATTGTATCGCAATCTGCGATAATCTCTTTTATATCAGAAACAGATGCTGATGTTCCGTTGAGTTTATGAAGCTTAAGGTTTGTGTTTTCTGCGATAATACGGGCAATTGTTGTTTTTCCTATACCCGAAGAGCCATAGAAAATCATATTGGGAACTCTTCCGCTTTCAATAATTCTGCGAAGAGGTTTCCCTTCACCTATCAGATGTTTCTGACCTACTATTTCATCAAGACTTTTAGGTCTTATTCTGTCTGCAAGAGGAGTCTGCATAATTATCTCCTATCCAAAAAATTTTTCAAGCGCTTTATCAAGTGATTCGCGCCAGAATTTCCAGTTATGTATGCCTTCCCACATTTCAAAAGAATACGGGATTTCAAGGCTTTTAAGATATTCTGCGTAATCTTTATTCATCGAAAGAAGAAAATCATCTTCACCACAAGAAAAATAAAATTCTGTTTTAAAGCCTGACTTTGAAAATTCTTCTGCTATAAAATAAAGATTATCGTTATCTGAAAGACTAAGTTCATTTCCTAAAACGGATATTTTTTCTCTTTCGGTAAAGGTTACATTATCGGTATCCTTCATAGCCGCCTTTACATCGCACACTGTTGAAAATCCACCTATTTTAGAGAATTTATCGGGATTTCTCATTCCGATTTTAAAAGCTCCGTATCCACCCATAGAAAGTCCCATTATAGCGGTATCTTCTCTTTTTTCAGAAAATTTAAAAATAGAAGAAACCATTTCAGGAAGTTCTTCAGAAATGAAGGTATAATAATCAAGACCAAAAGCCATATCTGTATAAAAACTGCGCTGAACTTCAGGCATAACAAATGCAACATTATATTTATCAGAAAGTTCACGAAGATTGGCATTTTCAAGCCAAGCCGCAGCGTTATCACTCAAACCATGCAACAGATAGGCAACACGCGGAATGTTGCCGTTGGTATCGGTCAATTTTCCGCGTGGTGTAATAATATTCAGATTTGTATCCATTCCGAGCGATTTAGAATAGATTGTCCCGTTAAACGAAGCCATTATTCGTAAAGAGGGAATTTAGCGCAGATTTCGTTTACACCTGCACGGATTTCGTCAGCCTTGTTTTCGAAATCTGTTGCACAGAGGTAGATGTATTCTGCGATTTTTTCCATTTCTTCAACGCCGAGACCTCTTGTTGTAACAGCAGGTGTTCCGATTCTGATACCGCTTGTTACGAAAGGCTTTTCAGGGTCGTTATGGATAGCATTCTTATTAACTGTGATGTATACTTCATCAAGACGATGTTCGAGTTCTTTACCTGTGATGTTGAAAGGACGAAGGTCAACAAGCATAAGATGGTTGTCTGTTCCTCCTGAAACGAGGTTGAATCCTCTCTTGAGAAGACCATTTGCAAGTGCCTTTGCGTTTTCAACTACTCTCTTACCGTAATCCTTGAATTCAGGCTTGAGCGCTTCACCGAAACATACTGCCTTACCAGCGATTGTATGCATAAGAGGACCGCCCTGTGTTCCAGGGAAGATTGCTGAATTGATCTTCTTTGCGAGTTCTTCGCTGTTTGTGAGGATAAGACCGCCTCTGGGTCCGCGAAGTGTCTTATGAGTTGTTGTTGTAACAATATCAGCGTAAGGTACGGGGGACTGATGCTGACCCGCTGCAACAAGACCTGCGATATGAGCCATATCTACCATAAGATAAGCGCCTACTGACTTTGCAATCTGTGAAAGTCTTTCAAAATCAATAGCTCTGGGGTATGCAGATGCACCTGCTACTATAAGCTTGGGTTTATGTTCATCAGCAAGTTTCTGGACTGTATCATAATTGATCATTTCTGTTTCGTCGTCAAGACCATAAGAAACGAAGTTATAATACTTACCTGAAAGGTTTACGGGTGAACCATGTGTGAGATGTCCGCCATCAGCGAGGCTCATACCGAGAACTGTATCACCGGGCTGAAGAAGTGCGAAATAAACTGCTGTATTTGCCTGTGCGCCTGAATGAGGCTGAACATTTGCAAATTTAGCACCGAAGAGCTTACAAGCTCTGTCGATAGCGATGCTTTCTACAACGTCAACACATTCACATCCGCCATAATATCTCTTGTTGGGATAACCTTCTGCATACTTGTTTGTGAGAACACTTCCCATAGCAGCCATAACTGCAGGAGAAACAAGGTTTTCACTCGCAATAAGTTCAAGGTTTCTCTTCTGACGGGCAAGTTCTGATTTCATTGCTTCGCCGACTTCTTTGTCACATTCTGCAACAAAGCCGATTGTATCCATAATGTTTTCGTACATCTTAAAGTACCTCTTTCCTATAAAAATAATCACATATATTATACTATATTATTACAATAAAGTAAAGTCTTTTTTAAAAAAGGACAAAAAAATAAATCCCGATTTTAAAATCGGGATTTTTGGAGGCGCCACCCGGATTTGAACCGGGGATCAGGGTGTTGCAGACCCACGCCTTACCGCTTGGCTATAGCGCCTTATTGGAGCGGATTACGAGGCTCGAACTCGCTACCTCCACCTTGGCAAGGTGGCGCTCTACCAGATGAGCTAAATCCGCAAATGTTGGTGCCTCCGATTGGAATCGAACCAATGACACGGGGATTTTCAGTCCCCTGCTCTACCGACTGAGCTACAGAGGCATAATGGCGACCTGGATGGGACTCGAACCCACGACCTCCGCCGTGACAGGGCGGCGTTCTAACCAACTGAACTACCAGGCCACATCGCAAACCATCGTTAAACGACGATAATTATTATACCCCATATTTCAGATATTGTCAATAGGTTTTATGAAAAAATTTATCTATTCGACAAAGCAATCAATTCTTCAGAAGAAAAACTGTATTTTTTATCACAAAAATGACAACATACTTCTGTATTATCATTTTCAGCAGCCATTTCTTTAAGGTCATCCCTGCCGATACTGATAAGTGCTCTTTCGACTCTTTCTTTGCTACAATCACATTTATATTCAGAAGAGAATTCATCAAGAACATTAGGAGTAAGTCCATCAAGGACTTTTAAAGCCATTTCTTCGACAGTAACACCCGAAGATAGCATTTCTGTTACAGAAGGCAACGATTTTATATTATTTTCGATGATATCTATCACTTTTTCATCCGCAAAAGGAAGAAGCTGGATAAGATATCCGCCTGCTGCCGCAACAGACAAATCAGGGTTTACAAGAACGCCGAGTCCGCAGACTGTGGGAATCTGTTCACTTATTGCAAAATAAGCGGCTATATCCTCCGCGATTTCACCTGACATAATAGGAATCTGTCCTGTATATGGCTCACGAAGGCCAAGGTCTTTAATAACTGTAAGTGTTCCTTCTGTGCCTACTGCACCTTTTACATCAAGTTTGCCAAGATTATTGAGAGGAATTTCAACGATAGGATTACTTACATAGGACTTTACATTACCAAAACTGTCTGCAACGGCAATAAGTGTTCCACAAGGACCATTACCGTTCATTCTTACTGTAACTGTATCATCCTTATTTTTAAGTCCCATTCCGATAAGACTTGCGGCAATAGAAAGTCTACCGAGTGCCGCTGTAACAACGGCGCTCGGCTTATGGATTCTTTCAATTTCTGCTACTACATCTTTTGCATCAAAAGCGGTTGCAACAACAGAAGCATCCGCTGATATTGTTCTGACTATTTTGCCCATTGTGAAACTATTTCACCTTTCTTGCAACAAATATTATTTTTTCGCTCTTTTTATCGGGTTCATCGAAACTATCATAGTTATAATGAGCCTCGATTTTAAATCCGCTTTCAATAAGAAGTCGGTCTATTTCTTCGGTTTTATAAGCATATTCGGAAAAACTTTCTTCATAACGACAATAAACATCTCCGCGTCTTTCAAAGAAATCAAGTTCTATCAAAACTTCGTTTTTCTTTGTCTTGTATGTATTCTGCCATACGCAATAAACTTCATCCATATCATAGACAAAAGTATTATCCGAAAGGATATTCTTATGCTTATAGATGGTATTCATATCGAAAATAAAAAGTCCGTCAGGATTTGTGAACTTTGAAACACTCTTGAATGTTTTTAAAATATCATCAAGTGACGAAAGATGATTGAGTGCGTCAAGTGCACATACAGTAACATCAAGACCGCCGAAAAGTTTTAATTTTCTCATATCCTGATGAAGATACTGTATAGGAAGATCGTTATCAATCTTCTTGTCGAGCGCGACAGTAAGCATTTCCTGAGAAATATCAATCCCAAGGCAATCATAGCCGAGCTTACAGAAACATTCGGTTAAAGAGCCTGTCCCACACCCCAAATCGAGAAGAACGCCTTTCTTCCCACCGAATTTATCAACAATTTTATCAAAATATTTTGCCCTTGCCTTATAATCTATGTTGATAGTCAAAAGGTCATAATACTGAGCGAAACGAGAATAACTATTCATCATTATTTTCCTTAGCTTTCATTCTGTCAAAAACTATGCTATAACCATCACAACCATAATCAAGAGAACGCTTTACACGGCTGATTGTTGCTGTTGAAGCACCTGTTTCTGTAACAATTTTGCTATATACATGCTTTTCGGAAAGCATTTTTGCAACCTGAAGTCTCTGTGCCATAGCACGAAGTTCCTGAATGGTGCATAAATCTTCAAAGAATTTATAACATTCGTCAAGATTTTCGAGGCATAAAATAGCGTTGAGAAGGTCATCTGTATTTTTATCTTTAATTTTTGAATTCATAAAGAATCCTCCTTTGGCAAATCGGATGTTATTACCATTTTAACATATTAAACACAAAAAGTAAATACCTAAACAACATCATTTCTGATAATATCTTCAAGAGTTTCCCTCTTGACTACTATTTTTGTCTTTCCGCCCTTTACCATAACAACTGCTGGTTTCGGAAGTCTGTTATAGTTTGAAGACATTGAATAGTTATAGGCACCTGTTGCAAGAACTGCGATTATATCGCCCGATTCGACCTTTTGAATAGGCATATTTTCGCCTATAAGGTCTCCGCTTTCGCAACATCTTCCCGCAAGAGTGATGATTTCTGTCTTTTCTTCGTTGGCTTTATTTGCAACGAGTGCTTCATATTCTGCCTGATAAAGAATATATCTCGGGTTATCAACCATTCCGCCATTTACGGAAACATAAGTTCTTATATCAGGAATTTCCTTTACAGCACCCGCTGTATAAAGTGTTATTCCTGCCGGACCTGCTATTGAACGGCCGGGTTCTATCATAATGAAAGGCCTCTTTATTCCGAGGGATTCACATTCGCTGTTAACAACAGCAGAAACTCTCTGCATATAAGCTTCATAATCGGGAGGATTATCGTTTTCAACATATTTTATACCAAATCCACCGCCGAGATCAAGCTCTGAAATTTCATAATCAAGTTCATTTTTAATTTTCGCAATAAAGTTAAGCATAACTTTTGCAGCGAGTTCAAAAGGTTCGATTTCAAAAATCTGTGAACCGATATGACAATGAAGTCCTCTTAAATTTACATTTTCAAGAGAAATCGCAGTCTTGACAGCCTCAAACGCCTCTCCTGTTTCAAGGGCAAGTCCGAATTTGCTGTCAATCTGACCTGTCTGGATAAAACTATGCGTATGAGCATCAATACCAGGCTTTACTCTGAACATAATATTTGCTTTTTTATGAAGCTTTTCTGATATTTTATTCAGTCTTTCAAGTTCATAAAGGTTATCAACAACAATATGTCCTACGCCGTGAGAAAGTGCAAAAGTAAGTTCATCATCGGATTTATTGTTACCGTGAAGGCAGATTTTATCTGTTGGGAACCCTACGCTTATAGCAGTATAGAGTTCACCTTCTGAAGCAACATCAAGTCCTATCTTTTCTTCGATTGCAATCTTACACATAGCGCGGCAACAGAAAACTTTACTCGCATAGCATACAAGTCCCTCACCGTCGTAGTATTTGTCGATTGATTCTTTGAATTTTCTGCAATTGTTACGGATAACATCTTCATCCATAACATAAAGAGGAGTTCCGTATTCTTTTGCAAGAGAAATTGTATCAATTCCCCCTATAGTAAGATGTCCCTCTTCGTTAATACCAAGATTTTCTGTAAGCATTTTTAGTATCTCCTAATCATCTGATGATATTTCTTCTATAATTCCCCTGACATCCTCTACTCCCTCGCCTGTCTGCGAAGAAAATGGGATGAATGTTATCTCATCGGCATAAGGAATTTCTTTCATAAATCCTTCCATTCGTTCGGCCTGTTGCTTTTTGGAAAGTTTGTCCGATTTTGTAAGAACGATAACAAAAGGCTGTTCGGTTTCGATGAGAAAATCGAGCATCATAAGGTCGTCTTTCGACGGCGGATGACGCATATCGATAAGAAGAAATGTAAGTTCAAGTTTTCTTTCGGCATTGAAGTAGCCGTCGATAAGACCCGCCCAGCGTTGTTTTTCTGATTTTGCTACCTTTGCATAGCCATAACCGGGAAGGTCAACTATATAGATATTTTCAAGTGAATAAAAATTGATAGTTGCGGTTTTTCCGGGAACAGACGACACTCTCGCAAGGCTTTTTCTATTGAAAATCTTATTTATAAGAGATGATTTTCCTACATTAGAACGCCCCGCAAAAGCGATTTCTATTCTGTCTGACTGCGGCAACTGTTTAAATTCACCGTAAGATTTGAAAAATTCGGCTTTATTGAAATTCATATATTCACCCGTTTTTTGTTCTCTTTGAAGTTGTTGTCTTCTTTACAGGTTTCTTTGCAAGTGCGTTATCAAGAACATCTGAAAGAGTTTCTGCAAAAATAAACTTTACAGAATTCTTTACAACTTCTTCTACTTCTTCAAGGTCAGGCTTATTCTTAGCAGGAATTATCACTGTTTTGACACCCGCCTTATAAGCCGCCATTGTTTTTTCACGAAGCCCCCCTATGGGAAGAACTTTTCCATGAAGAGTAATTTCTCCTGTCATAGCAACATCGTTCTTGACAGGTATGCCTGAAAGTGCGGAAACTATCGCTGTTACCATAGTAACGCCTGCTGATGGGCCGTCTTTTGGAACAGCGCCTTCAGGAGCATGGATATGAAGGTCAAGTTTCTTGTGAAAATCCTTATTTATGCCGTATTTATCGGCAACAGACCTTACATAACTTACGGCAATTTTTGCACTTTCCTTCATAACATCGCCGAGAGAACCTGTTACTTCAACAGCGCCCTTACCATCGAGAGTTATTACTTCGAGTGGCATTAAAGTTCCTCCGACTGATGTCCACGCAAGACCATTAACAACACCGATTTCGTTCTTTTCAGACTTATCGTCATCAAGGAATTTTCTGGGACCAAGGTATTTTTCTATATTTTCTGCTGTGAAAGTAACACTCTTTTTATTCTCTTCAACTATTTCCTTTGCACCCTTTCGACAAAGAGACGCTATTTCTCTTTCGAGAGAACGCACGCCTGCTTCTTTTGTATAACCATCAATAAGAAGTTTGAGTGCATCATCAGAAAATTTTATCTGAGTCGACTTTATTCCGTTCTTTTTCTTCTGTTTTGAAACGAGATGTTCCTTTGCAATATGGAATTTTTCATCGGCAGTATAACTTGTAAGCTCGATAACTTCCATTCTGTCAAGGAGAGGAGGCGCTATTGTTGAAGTTGTATTCGCGGTTGTTATAAACATAACATTACCGAGGTCAAAAGGAACTTCGATATAATGATCTCTGAATTCGCAGTTCTGTTCACTGTCGAGAACTTCGAGCATAGCAGATGAAGGATCTCCTCTGAAATCATTGCTCATCTTATCGATTTCATCAAGAAGAATAAGAGGATTGTTGCTCTTTGCGTTTTTCATCGCAGCAATAATTCTTCCGGGCATAGCGCCGACATAGGTTTTTCTGTGTCCTCTTATATCAGATTCATCCTTGACGCCACCGAGAGAAATTCTTACATAATTTCTTCCGAGAGCCTTTGCAACAGAACGACCGATTGAGGTTTTACCGATTCCGGGAGGGCCTACAAGACAGATAATCTGCCCCTTAAGTTCGGGATTGAGTTGTCTTACTGCTATTGTTTCAAGTATTCTCTCTTTAACCTTTTTAAGACCGTAATGGTCTTTATCGAGAATTGATCTGGCTTTCTTGATGTCTGCCTTTTCCTTTGTGGATTTGTTCCAGGGGAGGTCTAAAACTGTATCAAGATAATTTCTTGTAACAAATGCTTCTTGTGAAGAAGAGGGCATTTTCATAAGTCTTCCCGCTTCTTTATTGAGTTTTTCGGAAACTTCGGGAGAAAGACCTAATTCTTCTATTCTTTCGAGATATTCAAACGCTTCTGACTGAGAATCGTCATCATCACCAAGCTGATTTGAAATAATCTTCATCTGTTCACGAAGATAGTAATCACGCTGATTTTTATCAAGCTGGTCGTGAAGTTGTTCCTGAATCTGGTGCTCGATATCAAGAACTTCTGACTCTTTAGAAAGAATAAGGGCAATAAGGCTGAGTCCCTGAATAAGATTCTTTGCCTCAAGAAGTTGCTGTTTATCATCAAGAGGAAGCGACACATTGAATATTATGTTTTCATAAAGTTTCAAAGGATTATCTTCGTCAAGAATAGAAGAAATAAGTTCTTTAGGCATTCTTGGCATATTGTAGGCATACTGTTCAAAAATATCCTTTACCGAACGGACAAGTGCTGTAAGTTCGGCCTTATCTTCATCAGGGCAAGAAAGAGCAGGAATTCTTCTGATATGAGTTATCATATAAGGGTCTGTATCAAGAATATCAACAAGACGCGCTCTGTAAAGACCTTCAACAAGAACTCTTGTAACTCCGTCGGGAGTTTTGAGAAGTTGTCTTACTTCGGCTATAACGCCGACTTTGTAAAGATCGTTTCCTGTAGGAACATCTGTAACAACATCTTTCTGTGCTACAAGGAAAATCTTGCGATCTGTAGCCATAGCAGCCTTTAAAGCCTGAATTGACTTTTCTCTTGCGACATCGAAATGCATGACTATTTTAGGGAAAACAACAAGCCCTCTCATTGCAATCGCGGGGAAAATGCTGTTTGCACTTAAATTATCCTTGCTTTTCATATCTTTTGAATCTACGCTATCGCAGGAAACAAACTCTCCACCATCAGACGATGCAGAAATAGTTTTATTTCTACGTTTTGTTGTTTTTTCTTTTATATCGTTATTTTCTGCCTTTACAGCAGTTTTTTTATTATTCTTTTTAATTTCTGCCATTAACATTCACCTCCGCAGACATTGATGCTATTATGTTAAAGCACCATATTAGATTATTATAGTACATTATAAGAAATTTTGCAAGTTATTTTTAATTGTAAAAATAATATATAAAATTATTTAAAAAATTATTGGAATTTTAAGTATAAGTGTGCTATAATATCCGTATGCATCATTTTTGCTTTAAAAGGAGTATTTATGGATTACGAATTCAACCCTTCGCAATGGACAAGAATATTCGCTGTTCCTGTTTCTGTTGTCGAAAACAATCTTAAAATCGCAAACGGAGAACAGCTGAAGGTTCTTCTTTACATATCATATCATAACGACCACCTCTGCAAAATCGAAGAAATTTCTCAGAATCTCGGCATTGCTGAAGAAACCGTTGAGGAAGCATTGATTTTCTGGAAAAATATAGGTATTCTTTCAAATGGCAAGAACCTTTCTATGTCGTTTGTTGAAAAAGAAGAAACAAAGCCTGTTTACGAATCAAAACCAAAAGTAAAAACTACAGAAAAGCACGAGTTATCCCCTGTTCAGATTGCTGACAGAATAGCAAATTCAGAAGAAATAAAATATCTTTTTGAAAGAGCGGAGCATACATATTCAAGAATACTCAACCATACAGAACAACGCACTATCGTCTGGATTCACGACTATATGGGGCTTTCTTCAGATGTTATTGTGATGCTTCTGCAACATTGCAAAGAGATTGATAAGTTATCACCAGGATATATCGAAGCTGTTGCTAAGACTTGGTGTGAAAAAGGCATAAACGATGTAAAATCTGCTGAAGAAGAAATAAATCGTATGGGCAGAAACGAGATTTTCTTTAGAAAAATAAAGAAAATATTTGGTATAGAATCGAGAAAACTCAATACAAGAGAACGAGGATATGCTGAAAAATGGTGTGGCGAAGAATTTTCTGATGAACTTATAGAATACGCTTTCGACAAGAATATAGACGCAACAGGAAAGCTCTCTTTTGCTTATATAGACAAGATACTCTCTAACTGGAAAGAAAAGGGCTATACTGATAAAGAGAGCGTTGAAATCGGGGAAAGTAGTTCCAAATCCGAATCAAAACAGAAAAAGCCGAAAAAAACCTATGATTTTGATGCATTGACTCAGATTGCGCTTAATTTGGGAGGAAATGATGAATAACGAAATATACAACGAAGCCATAAGGATTATAAACGAGAGAAAAATCAAAGCTGAAAGAGATGCTGAAGAAAGAAAAAATCAGCTTGAAGAAAAAATACCGGGTTTCAGAGAAATAAATGAAAATTTATCTTCAACGATATGCGAACTTGCGAAGGTTGTAATTCTCAAAAGCCCTGATGCAGAAAGTCAGATAGAAAAAATCAAGCAAAAAAATCTTGAAAGTCAAAAACTCAAAAACGACCTCATTGTTTCA
This sequence comes from Oscillospiraceae bacterium, assembly GCA_017466865.1. GTDB lineage: Bacteria > Bacillota > Clostridia > Oscillospirales > Ruminococcaceae > RGIG4131. The sequence continues at coordinate 252,480 of JAFTTI010000008.1, forward strand.
AACGGATACCCTTCCGATTATCTCGATACACACTATACTTGTGATATATGCGGTGACACAGGAATTTTTGAAGGCAGAAGATGCAGATGTTTCAATGAAATCGTTGAAAAAATCAAAATCGAAAAATTCAACGAAAATTCCAGCGTGAAAATGTGTGATTTTGATGATTTCAGCCTTTTCTATTATGATGGAAAAGATGCCGAAATTATGACAAGAATCTTCGGATACTGCAAAAAATACGCGCTTAATTTCTCAAAAAATTCAGAAAGTCTGTTTATGTGTGGCGAAACAGGACTTGGGAAAACACATCTTTCGCTTTCGATCGCAAAGGAAGTTATCGCTAAAGGATATAATGTTGCTTATGACTCGATTATAAATTATCTTAACGAAATCGATAAAGAACGTTATGGAAAATCAGATAAAAACACCCTTGAAACAATTACATCGGTTGACCTTCTCATACTTGATGATTTGGGTGCTGAAGTGAAAAATCCTTTTTATCATTCGACGATATACAACATAATAAACACCAGAATCAATAGGAATCTTCCGACAATAATAAACTCTAATCTGACAAACGATGATATTTCCGAAAGATATGATGATCGCGTTGCATCAAGAATTTTTGGCGAATATACATACCTCAGATTTGCAGGAAATGACATAAGACAGATTAAAAAATTAAAAAAATCTTGATTTATTGAAAATTTATGGTATAATAGAGTATATTATCTCTTTCAGGAGGCATTTATGGACGTTATAGTTAATAAGAAAAAAGACCAGTTTTTAGAAGTTCTTTACGAAGCAAAACTCAGCCCTATATTTGAATTCAGAATTGCAGAGAACGATGTTATCTTCCGTTCTATCCAGCCTATGAAGGAAAGCGTTCCTTCACAGATTCTCTTCAAACTCGATGCTTCTATCTACAACGACTGTATGGTTACATTCGGTTCTGTTGAAAACAAGAAGAAGAGAGGAAAAATTCTTGAGCTCATGAACGAACTCAACTCTTACAACAGAGTTTGCAAGTACTGCATCAGTGAACAGGATGACCTTTATTTCACTTATACTTATGTTGCAGAACCTGAAAAGTTTGATCCTAAGCTCTTCCTTACATTAGGAACTCAGCTTTACAAAGATTTCGTTGAAAATCAGTATCAGAAATTTGAAGCTGTAATGTAAAAAAATCGCAAAGTCATTTTTGGTATTTTTATCAGAAATGACTTTGATTTTTATATGGAGGAAAATATGATTAAAGATTTATTTGATCAAAACCTCATATTAGAATCTGATCGTCTTTTATTAAGACCGATAAAAGAATCTGACACTGATGACATATTTGAAATCTTTTCAGATAAAGAAGTCATGAAATATTATGACCTTCTTCCCTTTCTCACGAAAGATGATGCTATAAATCAAATCGAGGTTTTCAGAAAATGTCTTTCTGAGAAAACTATGCTAAGATGGGGCATTGAACTGAAAGAAACCGGAAAACTTATTGGAACTTGTGGATTCTTTGCGTTTTCAGAAGAAAGTTTAAAGGCAGAAATGGGATATGAACTGAATAGCAGCTATTGGAACAAAGGTATTATGAGTGAAACCTTAAAAATGATAATGAATTTTATTTTCAGAGAAACGGATATAAACAGGATAGAAGCCTATGTTGAGCCGATGAATACTGCATCTTTGAAACTTCTCGAAAACCTTGGGTTTACAAAAGAAGGATTGCTTAGGCAATATGAATTATGCAGAGGTCAGTTGATTGACATTACTATATGGGGATTTTTAAGAAGCGACCTCGAATAAAAGCAAAAACCTGAGAAGATTTCTTCTCAGGTTTTTTATTTTTAAAGGATAAAACAGATAAGTCCGCTACAGCCTTCGTTTATAATGCGTTCAAGAGTTTCCTGAAGTTTGAGTCTTGCTTCAACCGGCATATGATGAAGTTTTGTATGAAGCCCCTCATTAACAAGGTCATCAAGAGATTTTCCGAAAATATTGCTTTCCCATATCTTATGGGGTGCATCTTCAAACTCCTTGAGAAGATACATAACAAGTTCTTCGGATTGTTTTTCGCTTCCGACTATGGGTGCTACCTCGGTATTTATCGTTGCTTTCATAATATGGAAGCTTGGTGCACTTGCTTTTAGTCTTACACCGTATCTTCCGCCCTGTTTCATAATTTCGGGTTCTTCTAAAGACATTTCTTCAATAGACGGCATAACTATTCCGTAACCCGTTGCCTCAGCCTCTTTGAGTGCGCTTTCTATCTTCATATATTCTTCCTTGATTTTTGTGAGTTCTTTAAGGATAGGAAGAAGGTCACTCTCAGATTTCATATCTATTCCCGTTTCTTCGCTTATTATTTCATAGAAAAGCGAATCACATAAGTTTACTGATATCACAGAACTTCCTGTTCCGAGGTCTGTGCTACTAACGGTGGCTGACGAAATATGAGGACATTCTTTCATTTTATCCACAGCAGACTGAATATCCCTCAGCGTTGAAACGGCTGAAACAGATTCTCTTATCGCTGTAAAGATTTCGTCTTTAAGCCAGTTCCCTTTTTTAAGAGATGTTATCCATTTAGGGCAGGATATATTTATTTCTTTTACAGGAAAAGAAAATAAAACTTCCTGCATAATATTTTTAATATCATCTTCAGATAATTCAAGGCAATTTACTGCTATAACCGAAGTTTCGTATTTTTCTGATAAATGTTCTGTCAGTTCTCTTGTTTGTCTTGAATAAGGATCAGAGCTGTTCATAACAATTACAAAAGGCTTATTTATGGATTTCAGTTCAGAAATGACCCTTTCTTCACATTCTTCATATTCTTCACGTGGGATATCTGAAATACTGCCATCTGTTGTTATGACGATACCTATCGTTGAATGTTCGCTTATGACTTTTTGTGTTCCGACTTCTGCTGCCATATTAAAAGGAACTTCCTCTTCAAACCATGGCGTCATTACCATTCGGGGCATTTCGTTTTCGATATAACCGAGACTACTCGGAACTATATACCCTACACAGTCTATCATTCTTACATTGAAATGTGCGCCGTTTTCGAGATTTACTTCAACCGCCTCTTCGGGAATGAATTTAGGTTCAGTTGTCATTATGGTCTTACCTGCTGCTGACTGAGGAAGTTCATCAATAGCGCGTTCTTTGCGATATGTACTATCAATATTCGGAATAACTAAAGTTTCCATAAACTTTTTTATAAAAGTTGACTTTCCTGTTCTTACAGGGCCTACTATCCCGATATATATATCCCCGTCTGTACGCTTTGAAATATCGTTGTAAATATTATTGTTTACCATAAATTTTTTCCTCCGTTTTTATCAGGATACTATCGGAATAAGAAGAATTTTTCCGCAGTTTTCAGGGCAATCATTTTCTTCCATTATCGCTTCTATCGAGGTTGAATACTTCTTTGCAATATCCCATAAAGTTTCTCCCTCATCGGCAAAATACATTTTAAGGGCGTAATCTTCCTGTTTCTTTTCGCAGGTATCGTCAATCTTTATTTCTGTTACTGCATCGAACTTATAGATTCTTCTGATATTTATGCATATTCTTACTTCGCATTTAAGTTCGATATTTCCGTTATCATCGATATTATAAGTTACTGAAATTACATCAACATCAGGAATGACTGTTGTTTTATCCGTTATATTCTTGCATTTGAATTTATGTTCGAGGGTATGTTCATTTTCAAGAATGGTAGTTTTTCCATTGTTATCACACGCCACAACCGAGTTTACAAGTTTTACAGCAAGGGTAATTGTTCCGTTTTCTGCATCCGTTATGACGGAACTGTTCTTTACTTTGCTCCAGGCGTCATAAACTGATGAAATATTATTATCGTCTGTTTTGACCGTAATGCGTTCTATATGAATTTCGCAACATCTCTCGGGTGATGTTCTTACAGAACATTCGGATTTTACACATTCGCAAGGATATGTAGTTGAATAAGCATCAGACACTATACGGATACTGTTATTTCTCACTGCGACTACTGTAAGGCATATTTCAGTTTCAACGGACACTGTTTTTATTTCGCCTTCGCTGTTTTCTTCAGGAGAAAGTTCACACCCAAGTATATTCGCTGAAACTGTTGTATCATAACTGTCATCAATACCATCGACATCTATTATCTGACTGAACGGCAGAGTGAACTCCATTTTTTCGAGAGTGTTTCCGTTTTCTTCATCGGAACAATAAAGAAAACAGATTCTCATTTCTCCGTTTACTATAACTTTATTCGCTATTATCTTCTTATCAACTGATGACACGATACAATCAGAACGGATAATTGATTTTATCTGCGGTTTTCCATAACCTATATCAATATCATCGGATACAGAAATCTGTTTTTCTTTGATAAGTTTCTTTCCGACAACGGAAACATCTTCTTTTTTCAGTTGAATATTCATTCCGTAAGAATCACTTATTACCTCTTCTGCCCTTTCTCCCGTTACTGTTATTTTAACGGAAATTGCCCCTCTTATATCAAGTCGGCGCTGATTTACCGCACGGCAGTTTACATAATCAACAATGGGAATAAGTCTGATTTCGGCACCTGAAAGTTCCTCGCCGACATCAACGGATTTTGAAAAAACCATCTTCTGTTCAATACAGTTTACGGCATTACTGTTTTCGGACTGATAAAGAATATTCGCCTTTACAACAAGTTCATAACCAATTTTGTTTTCAGAAATGTTCTTTGACACGATGCAAGGTGTTACGATGCATTTAATCACTTTAAAGATGTCAGGGCAGTAATCGGGCAGAATACAATCGAATTCTACCGCCTGTTCCTGAAATCCATCGTAAATAACCTCATCGGAAGATATTATCTCACGGTTAACCTTAAAACTCATATATTTTCCTCCTGTTTGGCATAAGCCTTTTTTCAATAATTATTCAGGAGATGTTCTGTTTATGCAAAGCCCGTACACAAAAATAAAATAACCTGTAAGATTTTTTCTTACAGGTTATTTTTTAATCCTTATGTAATATTTTTCGTTATCTTCTTCTGCTATATATCCTCCGTTAGAGAGAATAACTTTCAGAGACGCTGTATTTTCTTTATCGACACGGAAATATATTTCTTCTTCGGGAATTGTTTTTCTTGCTACTTCAAGAAGAAGACGAAGCCCCTCTTTGGCATATCTTCTTCCTCTGAAATCTTTTCCGATAAAATATCCGATATGCCCTGAACCTGATTTTAAAGACTCACAAAGATAATGTCTTAAACGAAACTGACCTATTATCTCGTCATCATTCCATAGAAAGAAAAATGTTTCGGGAACATAGCCATCGGGCAGATTTTCGCCTTCTGAAGATGAAATCATCTGTTTTAACGCCTTATTTATAAAATCATCATAAGAAACATTATACCAATCGTTTGTAAAACTGTTTTCATAAGAAGGAATATCTTTTACAAAGAGGTATTCCTTCTCTGCATCTTCAAAATTTGCCTCTTTTAAATAAAGCATTCAATTCTCCTTTGAAATAGTTATATCATCGGGTTGTTTCTTTGAAAAAAGTCCTCTGAAAATTCCGCCTTTGAAAACAGATATTATGATAAAGAATATATCTGCAAAAATTATAAATATAAATGATGGAATAAGAATACGAGTATATTTTTTGCCGAAATATCTTGATTTGTTAATCTTAAATCCCATCTGTGAGATAAACAGAAGCACCCCCGCATTGAAAAAGAGGATAATACCTGCTGATTTAAGAAAACCGAGAACAAGCCCAACAGGGAAAACAAATCCGTTCTGGATAAAGTTTAAAACAAGGTTTAAAACAAAAAGTCCTATCTGAACAAGGAAAATAATGCGTGTAACATTGAGCATTACCCCTCCGCCGATACCTATTCCTCCGCAGAAAGTAAGTCCTGCCCTGTCGGAGAAGTTTTTAAGTATTCTTAAAACAGGTTCACTCTGACAACCTTCAATAAATCCGTTATTTATAATGCTATAAACATTGAATTTTATCCCGTTTTCCTTACACATAGTTTCTGCTTCTTTTAAAAACGGAAGAACATGAGAAGGAAGGCAGTCGATATAGAGAGGAAGTGAGAAAACAACATTATCTGCATCTTTAATAGCATCTAAAACGCGCTGATAATCCCCTTTATTGCGAAGCTTTTCGACAACTTTTTCGCCTTTTACAAATATCTTCTGGAGTGAAATGAAATAGGATGACGCGCTGAAGTTCTTTTTAGGGCTACAATTTATGAATACAGTTTTCATATATTACCCTCCATTTCTGAAAGGTTTGAAATAAAAACAACATCATTATTCTGATAACCGAAATTTATCGCATTTCTTTCTGTTAGATACTTAAATGTTTCTTTTTCTTCTTTAGAAACATCTCCATAGACGATATTTTTCCAGAGATTATGTTTTCCGTAACGAAGAGTATGGTGCATCTGTTTTGCACGATATGTACTCATAGGAGTTGAAACACCTATACTTCTGTCAAGTATACACTTAATCTCAGGGCTGTATGTTCCGTAATAATTTTCGGTTATTATTATGAGTTCATCTGCCTGACCTATAGTTCTGCATACTTGTTTAATACTATCTTTTATATAACATTCTGCGGGATGTTTTGTCCAGCAACCGAAACAACCTTTACACCCTGAATATTTACCATCCGCTTTGATGACATAATCGCATTTTTCTTTCAGAATATTTTCGTATTCTTCTGAAAGATTATGAATTATCACTTTCATAGATATTCTCCTTAAAAATCATTTGATAAATCAAGTATATCGGGTTTAAAAGCATTTGTCTATAAAGCCGACTTTGAAATCTGTCAACCGCTGGTTGCGTTTTACTTTATTTTCTCTGAAAGTGAAATCATTTTATCCTTTTCGTTATCATCATAAAGGCACTTTATCATTCCGAGACCCGATGCATTTGCGATAACGGAAATTTCAGAACTTGTAAATGATGCAGGGAGAATTCCTGAATTTATAAGATTTTCTGGATTGAACTGTGTTCCATAACATCCCGAAAGATACACATTAGGTATAACTCCGTCGCAGATTGATGTAAACATAGCAGAAAGTTCTTCGGCATTTTTAAAGAAAAGGTCGATATCAGACTGTAAAAGTTCTTTTTCGTCAAGAAGAGGAATTTTTCCGTCCTCTACCTTTTTGTCTTCTGATATTATTCCCTTTTTAAGATTTACGGTAATTATGTCGATAAGTCCCGTTACGAAAATGCCTGATGCGACAACATTATTTCTTGTTGAATATTTTATAGTTCCATCGGGTTTTATTTCAGCCTGATGAATAGCACCGCTTTCGGCAATTGTTCCTGATGAAATACCCTTTGTTTCCATTATAGGAGAATCTATCCTCATAGATATGATTTCATCGGGCTTTTTGAATACGCACTGTGTAATTTCAGCAAAATCTATGAAAAGAGAATTATCGGGTGCATTGTCAAAATCAAAATAAGAAAGAACAGATATCATATCGCCTGATATTCCGTTTTCGGAACATGGCGAAACGAACACTGTTGCGGATTTATTTCCGTAAAGACCTAAATTTGACGCCCTCTCCTCTATTCCGAATAAAGACGCACCTTTTTCTGTTGATGTGAATAAGGAGAGATTTTCTTCGGAACCGCAGACAGCATATGTCTTTATTTCGTCTTCTTCGATAAGATAATCATCACAACAAGCCTTTATTGCGTTATTGAGTGAAGAAATCATATCATCGCCATATCTTGTATTCCCTGCTGTAAGTATATCCTTTGATTTAAGATTTACTATGTAAAATGCCACTGCATCATATCTTAAATCAACCGAAATTCCGTATTCTGAATCCGAAGGGGTGAAATTTGAAAAATTTTCCATAATATTGTCTCCTTTCGACACAAAAACAGGTCAAAATAATTATCAGGTAATATTATAACATAAAAATTCTAAAATTGCTTGTTTTTTTCAAAAAAACTTGATAAAATAGAAAAAGATAAATTTATACAGAGGAGAAATACATATATGGTTTCAGAATTCCGTCATCTTATTGACCTCAATGATTTTCCTGTGTCGTGGTGGGATGAACTTATCGCACTCGGCAAGGATATAAAGAAAAATCCCGAAAAATACTCGAAAGCCTGCGACGGAAAGATAATGGCTACACTTTTCTATGAGCCCTCAACAAGAACACAGATGTCATTCCAGACCGCTATGCTCAGACTCGGTGGAAGAATCATAGGTTTTGACAATCCACAGACTTCATCTGTTGCTAAGGGTGAAAACCTTAAAGACACAACAAAGATTGTTTCAAGTTATTCAGATATACTTGTTATAAGAAATCCTAAGGAAGGCTCTGCAAAGGCTGCTGCTATATCTGCTGACTGCCCTGTTATCAATGCAGGAGACGGCGGACATCTTCATCCAACACAGACGCTTACTGACCTTCTCACTCTTTCGGAGAAAAAAGAAACATTATCAGGTCTTACTGTCGGTGTCTGCGGAGACCTTATAAACGGAAGAACTGTTCACTCACTCTTAAAGGCACTTTCATGCTATAAGAACAACACATTTGTTCTTATTTCAACAAAAGAGCTTCGTTTACCTCATTATATAAAGGACATTCTTACTGCATCAAATTCAAAGTTTGTTGAAATGACATCTCTTGAAGAGGCAATGCCTATGCTTGATGTTCTTTATATGACAAGAATTCAGAGAGAAAGATTTGCTTCTGAAGAGGAATATCTTTCACAGAAGGACATTTATGTTCTTGACACAAAGAAAATGAGTCTCGGAAAAAAAGACCTTATCGTTTTACATCCTCTTCCGAGAGTTGATGAAATCGCGATTGAGGTTGATGACGACCCGAGAGCAACATATTTTGAACAGGCGAAAAACGGTGTTTATATAAGAATGGCACTTATCCTTTTAATGCTTGGAAACGGAAACGGACAGGCTCTTCTCAAAGGAAAATGTCATACAGGCGTTAAATGCAACAACCCTAAATGCATTACAAACTCTGAAGATTATTTACCGAAGAGTTTTATCGGAAACGGCGATACACTTGAATGTGAATACTGCGACGAAAGACTTCTGATGAGATAATAAAATAATCCCTCTGTGAACTGAATCAACAGAGGGATGTTTTTATTACAAAACAATTACAGTTTTATGGAAAGTATAGACAATAGGAATTTGAGATGATAGAATAAGTTCAGTAAATATCCGGAGGAATTTTATGAAAAAATTATCAGAAAAACATAAAAAGATACTAAAAGCGATTTTAATACCCTTAGCTATTATTCTTGTTATTGCTATGATAAATGAAATAGTAAAATATATTATTATTTCCAAAAATGACGATATAATCATATACAGGCATAAAAGTTCAGTTTTTTTATTTTCTGTCAGGGGTGCTACTGATTCAGATGAACTAGCGATAGATATATTAAATTATTGTGACAGAGGCTTTTTATGGCTTGATGATCCATTTTATGAGAGCGATGGGGCAAAGACTATTCCTCGGGATGCTGTATATAAAAAGTTTTCAATCCCTGAAGAATATAATATTAATCCCGATAATATTTTGAGTAAGCCGGAAGATGACAGGTTTTTAGCCAAAGAATATGTTAATCCGTCTGAAAAAGAACAATTTGGATTATCTGAATGTAATATAGATTTTTATACATTCGGTTATAATACTTTCCCTCAAATATTTTTTTTAAACGACGGAAGAAAGTTTGTTGTATATAAAAAATTTAATTATCTGTTTTTAAAAGAGATTAAGGAAGAAATTCCCGAACAAGCGTCTGCCAAGTAGAGCAGGCGCTGATTTTTATATATTTTGCAGTAAATTTTATGGTCAAATTATACAATCGCGTTATTAAGTTTTTTCTGAAAACTATTGATTTTTACTTTAATTTATGATAAAATGTAAAGTGTGCAGAAATTATTTCACATATCTGTAGCAAAAATTACACAAATTCATATAAATGTGGCTTAACAGGAGGAACTATTATGGGTTTTAAAATCGAAGATGGTGTTCTTATCAAATACACCGAAGAAGAAGGCGTAACAAAGGTTGTTATCCCTGATGAAGTAACTGTTATCGGAAACCGTGCTTTTGCAGGAAGAAAGAATATCGAAAGCATTGTTATCCCCGATTCTGTTACAAAAATCGGTAACTGGTCTTTCAGAGACTGTGAAAACCTTAAAGAAATAAATATTCCCGATTCGGTTAAATCTATAAGCAAATGGGCATTTTCAGGCACTACATGGCTTAAGGAATATCCCGATGATATGATTATCGTTGGCGGAACATTAATCGAATACAAGGGTGACGCATCAGATGTTGTTATCCCCGACAATGTAAAGGCTATCGGAGAAAAGGCATTCTTCTGCTATGAAAATCTCAAAAGCATAACTATTCCCTCTTCTGTTGAAACAATCGGCGATGGTGCTTTTTCACATTGTAAAAACCTTGAAAGCATAACTTTACCCGATTCTGTTACTACTATCGGCGACAATGCTTTCTATGAATGTGAAAACCTTAAAAATGTAAATTTACCCGAATCTGTAAAGAGCATCGGAAGAAAAGCATTCTATTACTGCAAGAATCTTGAAAGCATAACCATTCCCGATTCTGTTGTACTTATCGGTGGTGGTGCTTTTGAAGCCTGCATCAATCTCAAAAGTGTTGTTCTTTCAAAAGCAACTTCAAGCATTGAACATTTCGCTTTCTCAGGTTGTAAGAAACTTGAAAATATAACAATTCCTAAATCTGTTGTATTTATTGGCGGATGTGCTTTTGAAGATTGTGAAAGTCTTGAAACAATAAACATTCCTGAATACACTATCAGCATTGAAAACAGTGCTTTTTCTGGTTGTAAAAATCTTAAGAAAATAACCATTGCCGATTCACTTACAAGTATCGGTGACAACGCTTTTGAAGATTGCGAAAGTCTTGAAGAAATTATTATTCCCGATTCTGTTACAAGCATCGGAAATAACGCTTTTGAAGATTGTAAGAGTCTTAAATCTGTTGCTATACCAGATTCTGTTATGTTTATCGGCGAAGAAGCTTTTGATGATTGCAACAAGGATTTAATAATCTATGCTTCAGATAGTTCTTATGCACACAGATACGCTATGATAAACAATATCCAGTTTGAAATCAAGTAATTAATAAAAAGCCTCTACAAATTTTGTAGAGGCCTTTTTATTTACCTTCTATCATCTCCATAAGAAGATAATAGTTATCGTCCTTTGTTATATCGCTGTGATATTCATCAGAAAAATGATAATTTGAAGAAAGGTCTTCCATTAAAATCAATGCGTCGTCGTGTGTTACCCCGTTATCTATGATGACCTGTATAAATTCAAGTTCATCATCGGTAACAACGCCATCGTTGTATAAAATTCCCCAGACAGCCATTCCAAACGCATTTGAATAATAATGTACTCTCAGCTTATATGAGGTATCCGCGCCATTTTCAAAGAGAATTTTTATAATCTCGATATCTTCCCTTGTAAATTCACGCCCTATCATACCATTGAAATAATCTTGCATAGTTGTTTTTACATAAGCCATATGTTCATATCTTTCGGGATTATCTATAACAGCGCCATGTTCAATCGCGATTTTAACAACGTCGGCATCGCCGTTTTCAAGACCTATCTCTAAAATGCTTTCTCTGTTGTTATCATGAAAAAAAACGAGGTCAAGTTTTTTATCAAGGAGTTTTTCGAGTTCTTCTATTGCTTCATCCGAGCCGTCGCGTGAAAGTTCCATAACTTTATATGCGGATTTTATTGAAACATCCTTTGTTTTGCCGTCAGGAAGTTCAACTTCGGCAAACTGTGATTTATATGTAAGATAACCTACAAATATAATTATCGGTGCGATATTAAGTATCCCCAGAACTAGAAATACATTCCCTGTTATCTTGAGTTTTTTACTGTCTTTTTTCTTGCCGATTATTTTGAGAATTATCGCGGTTATGATAAAAATTACCGATAAAATAATAACTATTGTCGTAACGATAAGAAGAATCGTTCCGACGAACATTCCCATAAAAGCCATAATTATCACCTTGCCTTATTATAGCATATAAAAGAACAAGGCGCAACAAACCCCGCAGACAGCGTATCTACGGGGTTTATTTGATTGGCTCCCCCAACTGGACTCGAACCAGTGACCCGCTGGTGTAGTTAGAGAAGTTGTGTATATATAAATTTATATTTTATCTTAACGTCT